>CAXSGC010000020.1:0-65700 GCA_964236945.1 uncultured Acidobacteriaceae bacterium
TGCCTCCAACGTAAAGCAAGAAGCCCGGGAAAAACAGGAATAAATCAGACCTTCCCTAGTCGCGGATCCGAAGGTATACCAGTCCCATAAGCGCCGCTGCCAGCAGCACCCAAAAGAACTGATACCAATAGAAGAACGGAAATCCCAGCCAGACCGGCACGGTTCGCGCATACAGATCCGGGAACAGCAAACCCAGATAGGGCAGGGTCAGCAGCCACAAGCTGCGGCTGCCTTTCTTTCGGCTCCGGCCCGGTGTTGCCATCGCTTGTGGACTCACGTTTACAGCATATGCCAACTTCGCCTCTACACCGAGACCGGCGCAAGTCTTCAAGTTCTTGACCATCGGCAAGCAGGGAAGTGCTGCCGGCAAGCAGGGAAGTGCTGCCGGCTTCGGGTACATTGAAGGCATGGGACCTCTTCAGCCCACGTTACAAAGCTCACGAGAACCGAAGCAAACCGGCGATCCTCCACAGACGCCGCCGGCAGAGGCCGGTGCAACAGTAAATTCTGACGCCGCGGCCCTTGCGAACTCCAGCCTCGACCCACTCGCCAAGGCGATCGCCATTATGGCGCTGCTTCGGTCGCCGCAAGGCTGCCCTTGGGATCGCGAACAAACATTCGACAGCATCAAACGGTACACTCTGGAGGAAACGTACGAGGTCTTTGATGCCATTGAGCGTCGTCATTGGCCTGACCTCAAGGATGAGCTTGGCGACCTCCTGCTCCAGGTTCTCTTCTACGCTCAGATGGCCGAAGAAGCAGGCTACTTCAGCATCGAAGATGTTGCAGACAACCTGAATAGCAAGCTGATTCGCCGGCATCCGCACATCTTCGCAGGCGGCGAGGCCGTTGACAGCACTGCGGTGCTTCGGAGCTGGGGCAAGATCAAGGAAGCCGAAAGAGACGGTTCCAAGACACTGGCTGCTGGTCTGCTCGGTGCTGCTGGTCTGCTCGATACAGTCCCGCGTTCCATGCCGGCTCTGCTCGAAGCCGCCAAGCTGGGCTCCCGCGCGGCAAAGGTCGGTTTTGATTGGCCTAACTCACGGGATCTCTTCGCAAAGCTCCGGGAAGAAGTTCTAGAGGTCGAGCAGGAGTTGGATGGCTCCAACCAGGAAGCCCTGGAAGAAGAGCTCGGCGACCTGCTCTTTACGTCCGTCAACCTCGCACGTCATCTCCGGATCGATTCGGAATCGGCGCTTCGACGCGCCAACGCCAGATTTCGCCGGCGTTTTCGTCTCATGGAACAAGCCGGGGGCGGTGCTACCGCTCTCTCCAGCCTGACCGCCTCTCATCTCGATGAGCTATGGGCTGACGCGAAGCAGAGAGAAACCGCACAAAAACTTGCCGGAGACAGAGCAGAGCAGTGACTTCAGAGGCCCTCAGAGCAAATTCTTTCGACATCCTGCCCGTCACGTCCCTCGAACATCTGCAACAGTGCGTCGGCTGCGGGCAATGCTGCTGGTCGTATCCAGCCGCTCTATAAGACTATCGGGCGTTCAATCATCAAGACTATCGGGCGTTCAATCATCGCCTCGGTGTCCGCGATGGATAATCGCCTTCAAGGAAGATTTGATGAAAATCCTGATTTTTGGCCGCGGCGTGATTGGCGCACTATACGGATGGGCGTTTGAGAAGGCCGGGCACACTGTCGAGTTTTACGTAAGGCCGGGCCGCAAAGCGCACTACGGACCCGTGCTGCCTTTGAAGTTCTATGACACGCGGACGAAGGTCATGGGTGCTCTGGTTGAGGCGGACTGGCCAATCACCATGCGTGAAGAGATACCGACTGACAACGATTACGATCTCATCATCGTCAGCGTTCAGCACCAGATGTTTGCCGAGGCTGTAAGCGCTTTGGCCGGTAAGGCCGCGAAGGCGACCATCCTGATCTTCAATAATTTCTGGACCGATCCTTTGCAATCGGTGTCATGTCTTCCCAAGAGCCAGCTCGCCTGGGGTTTTCCGGCGGCAGGCGGGTCGTTTGATGCGCGCGGCGTCCTGCACGGCGGTCTACTGAAGCAGGTCCAGTTCGGAACCTTCGGCACCGATCCGACTGCTCGCGAGGTGTCCGTTCGCGCCGTGTTCAGCCACGCAAGGTTTAAGATAAACGAACATCGCGACTTCAAATCGTGGCTTTGGATACACTTTGCCGCAAATGCCGGGTTCCACCTGCAGGCCTTGCGGGCAGGCTCTGTGAAGATGGCCTTCAACTCCCTTCCACAGGCGCACAGCGCCGTGCTTAACGTCCGCGAGCTTATGCCAGTGCTGACAGCGCGAGGTATCAATGTCGACCATGACGCCAGCGACCTGACGCTCTATAAACTTCCGCCATGGGTTGGGGCGCTCACCCTGAAAATGGCTGTGAATTTCTTCCCGCCCATGAAGGCGTCTCTGGAATACAACGAGATTCGCGAAGAACTGAAGATCTTCTGCCGGGACGTCTACACTGAGGCGCAGCACCTGGGTGTAAGTGTTCCACGGTTCGCGTCCGCGGCGTCCTTATTCGAGCATAAGAACGGATGATTTGCTTGCCCGCAAAAACAGCTTTCTCCAACCAAAAGCCGCCTGAACCTGACCCGTGTTCTCGTTCCTCACCGTACATTTCCGCAGCGATGGGCTTTCCGGCCCGCAGAGTCCAACTGACCTTCGTTTGACGGACATCGATCGTTTCGGGCGACGCTCGAGAAAAGGCTCTGACGTACCACCTTGACGGCACCCTGCCATGTGGCAGATCGTCTCAAGCAGCCGGGGTGCCCCTGTAGTGTGGGCTGAGATCACCCGTTGAACCTGCCTGGTTATGCCAGCGAAGGGAGTCGTCCCACCAAGCCGCGTTATGGAAAGTACCGTACCGCTCAGACGCACGGGCTCATACATAGAGGCGCGTGCCCGGTTGAACGAGCGCAGCCTTCAGTGTTGAGGCAGCGGCGTAGACAAAAGCGTCCGGATCGCGTCCGCGCTGCTCATAGACCCGTGCAGTACTTGAAACCCGGAGGCCTCCACAATTGTATGCACGTCGAGGGTACGCACCATGAGCGCGCGCACTTTGGCATCTTCCGCAAAATGCGTGAAGATCCACCGACCGCCGGCCACCTCGGTCTGCTCCAGCACCACCCGGGCACCAGGATAGATGTACGCCAACATCCCCCATCCGAAGTTCACTCCTTGAAAAATCTGACCCTCGATGCGCAGCAGTTCATGGCTCTTCGCGTCCACCCACATCCTTCCTTCAAGTCCCGTTAACGCCTCTGCGGTCGTGCTCGGCGCCTTCCACTCCGGGTTTGGCTTGTAGTCCAGCACAATCTGTTTTCTTTCAGGAGCACCCATCCATTGCGGCTGCCCGGGGGCGTAGCTGTAGATCATCGCGTCCGGCATCAAACGGATCATCTCGACTGCCAGCTTCTTGCCTTGCGCATCGTTCCGAAGGTGCTTTGCGAGCTCTGCTGGAGAAGCCAACTCTCCGTTCAGACGTTCCCGCTCAGCCGCATCCTGCTCGGGCGACAAAGGCCGGCCATCCCGCAAGATCTGCCGCGCTACGGTGCCGTCCCTGGTCTCGATCACATCGCGCACCGTGTCGCCCTTTCGATCCACGACATGCATGCTGTACCTGAGGTATGAACCGTCGTGCTGTACGACCCGAACTTGGTTCGCAACAACGTCGGTGATCCAGGTGCGCGGCGGTTCTGTAGTTCCTTTTACCTCCCACTCCGAGCTTCGGGCGTTGGCCTGGGCATAGCAATTTAGCCCGTGCAACCCGCCTACCAGGCATGCCGCCACTGCCATCGCAAGCTGGTTGAGACGCGACCTGCTCATAGGCGACCGTAGTCTCTCACGTAACCTCAAAACTGTGCCATGCCTCTCGTTCTGCTGTTGTTGTTAACTCATCCTGCAAATCGCGATCCAGGTCGCACAATTTATATGACGCGCGAGCGGCCTTTCTCGTCATGGGTTTGCCTCGCAGCAACACCTTGCGTATAGTTCGGGCAAGAGCGATCCCACATCTGCTATATCGACAATAGCGAAAATCAGGAGAAAGCGTCTTTATGAAGCCAGCCGAAGGAGCGACCGTCATCGGTCAGTCGATCGTCATTCACGGAGAACTGTCCGGCAGCGAAGATCTTTTTCTCGACGGAACGATCGACGGAACTCTTCGATTTCCCGGAAACCGCCTGACCGTTGGCCCAAACGCCCGCGTTATTGCAGAGATTCATGCACAGGAGATCATCGTCTTCGGCCACGTCACCGGAAACGTGTACGCATCGGGCCGCGTCGACCTGCGTCAATCTGCAAGTCTGATCGGTGACATCTCTGCTTCACGTCTGTCGATCGAGGAGAACGCCACCATCCGCGGACGCGCCGACCTCACCGGAGCCGTTCCTACTTCCCCCAACAACTCGGACGGAGTGCAGACACAGGTCGCTCCTTCGACCACCGCATCGCTGGCATAGCGTTCCCTGAGGAGAAATTGGCTGTGATGCGCAGTCTGTTCGGCAACAAGCAGAAAGGAGGTTCCCAGCGCGGCGCCGAGCGCGTACCTCGCCACTCCAGTGGCTGGAAGGAACTCCTCAAGCACCTAGGCTCGGAGGAATCCCTTCGTATTCTCGATATCGGCCCAACTTCTTCGACCAACATCAATTTCATCACCGGCCTGGGTCACAGCATTTACATGGCGAATCTGGTAGACGAAGCTTCCAAGCCTGAGTGGGTCACTACGGAGCCGGGCGAAGCGCCGGTCTTTGATGTGAACCGCTTCTTAGCCGCAAACCTCAACTTTTCGGGTCGCATGTTCGACGTTGTTATCTTCTGGGATACCGCTGACTATCTCCCCATACCGCTGCTCGCACCGCTCTTCGACCGATTGCACGAGGTGATGCAACCCGGTGGACACCTGCTCGCGTTCTTTCATACAAAACCATCAGGGTCGGCTGCCCCTGTCGATCGTGGGTTCGTGCGTTATCATCTCACCGCCGGTGACTTCATCGAAATGCAACCGGCAGGAAACTTTGCCTTGGTAAACACCTACAACAATCGCCAGATTGAGACCCTGCTGAAAGGCTTCCGTACCTTTCGCTTCTTTCTCGCAAAAGATAACTTGCGAGAGGTGATCGCCACGCGCTAGACGCAGCCTCTGTATAGACATAAAAAAGCGGCATCAGCTCGGTCGCTCCGCAGCTTAGGCCTTCTGCGTGGCTTTTCTACGCTCCGCCCACCGCCGCTTCATTGCTTCCGCAATGCGCTTACGCCCCTCGGGGCTCAGCTTTCGTGTCTTCATAGGAGCTGTGGCTGATGCAGTGTCCACCGCTTTTCCATTCTTGCTTCCTTTTGGCCGGCCCCGACCAACCCGCTTTGCTCCATCGTTGCCGGCGAGCAGTTCACGAGCCTGCTGCAGCTTTTCTATCTGGCTATCAATTTCCGCGAGAATGCGAGTGACTTCCAATTGTTTTCTCCTGTTGTTGAATCCTAAGTATTCTGATGCACCTCTAGCCACAGTCAGAGCGGTCTAGGCCAAATAAACCATACAGAGTTTTATCCCCCCTTGCAAAAAGGGATGTGGATCAGGTAGGCACTCAGTAACTATGAGTAATCAAATTGGTTGAAGTGCACAAACTCATCTCGCCAGTCCAACTTGTCGTAGTTGCAGCCGGATCCCCAGGCCACTCAGCAGAACTTCTGACACGTGCGTGCCGTAGATCCGTGCGTGCCGTAGATCCATGCCGCCAAACTCTCCTTAGATCCAGGCGGTCTCGATTCTGCAGCTATGCAGCAATGTCGTTTGCACGTCAAATGCTAAACTAAACTCTCGATGCGTCTCATCCCTACGCGGCTTTGGACCTTCGCGATTCTCTCCGGCCTGCTGCAGCTTTTACCCTTTCCCATTGCTGGTCCCGTTTCCATCTGGCGAACTCAATTCTGCTGGGTCGCTCTCGCACCTCTCCTCTCTGCTGTCCTGTCTAAAAAGCGTGATGGAGCTTCGCTCAGCGTGGGGCAGGGCGCAGCTTTGGGATACCTCTGCGGTTTCGTCTGGTATCTGGGGAACTGTTACTGGATCTACCAGACAATGTATCTCTACGGCGGGTTGCCACGCCCTGTCTCCGCAGCGATCCTTCTCCTGTTCTGCTTCTATCTTGGCCTCTACCACGCCTTCTTTGCGGGCCTGGTCGTGCTTGTTAAAGACTCTCGTCTAGGTCGGCCGGGCGCTCTTCTACTCGCGCCCTTTCTTTGGGTGGCGGTTGAGTTGGCCCGGGCCCAGATCACCGGGCTGCCCTGGGACCTTCTAGGTGTTGCACAAGTGGACAACCCTCTTCTTACACGACTCGCCCCGTTCGCCGGGACCTATGCGCTCTCGTTTTTTATCGCCGCCGTGAATAGCCTATGGCTTTTGCCTCGAAGCGTCCCGAACCGCCATTTCACGCGTGCGCCACTTACTTTAGCTGGCGTCGCCGTCGTGGTCGCATTTACACTTTCCGCTCTCTACATCCCACCACACCGCGCAGCGTTGGCGCCTGACGAAACGGTGGGCACAGCGGTCCTGCTTCAGCAGAACCTGGAGGTAGGTGCAGCCAATACCGGTCCTCAGGAAAGCCCGGAGCAGTTGCTTGAAAGCTTCTCCTGGCTTAGTCTCCACCCGTCTAACTCAACCTTGCGAGGTATCCCGGAGCTTCCCGACGCCTCTCATGCCGTCCTCGAACCGCTCATGCGTCCCTTCAAGTCCAACCTCATCGTCTGGCCAGAGTCGCCGGCGCCGTTTGAGGAACAGGATCCTAAGTTTCGCAGCGCACTCAGCTCGCTGGCACAAAGAGCGGGTGCTCCCATCATTGTCGGCAATACCGCGTTCGAACCATCCTTGTATCCCACTGTCCCAAGTCGGAATACTCCAAGAAACCGCGCATCGTTTGTGCAGCCTGACGGCACCTTCGCCGGACACTACGACAAAATGCACCTCGTTCCTTTCGGTGAATACACCCCCTTCAAACCGTTCTTCTTTTTTGCCGGAAGCCTTCTACAAGAGGTCGGGATCTTTGAGCCGGGGCAAACACGATCTACCTTCTATACCGATGGACACCGCATAGGCGTCTTCATCTGTTACGAATCCATCTTTGCCGATGAAATTCGGCAGCTCTCACGCGATGGTGCAGAGGTGTTAGTCAATATCTCCAACGATGGCTGGTACGGCAACACCAGCGCTCCCTGGCAGCACCTGAACATGGTCCGCATGCGGGCTATCGAGAACCACCGCTGGATTCTCCGTTCCACCAACACCGGAGTCACCGCCGCAATCGATCCCTCCGGTCGTGTCGTCGCTTCGGTTCCGCGCCACATCCGTACGGCCCTCCCCGTTCGTTTCAACTACGAGCACGACGTGACCTTCTATGCCCGGCATGGGGATCTGTTCGCATATACATGCGCTCTCGTCACCGCGCTGGCTGTGCTGCTCAGCATCGTCGATCTCGGGAAACATGAACCCAGACCCACCATGGGCAGCCGAGACCTCTCCGCAGCAATGCTCTAAACTAGACTTATGTTGACCGACCTTGAATATACCTACTCCCCGGTTCGCGACAAGGTTCGCGATCTGCGGGAGTATCTTTGACGCCCCCCGCCTCCATCGCGAATTAGCCGCCATCGAAACTAGGATCGCCGACCCTACCGTCTGGGCCGACGCGACCCGTTCTCAGCCACTCATGCGTGAGCGCAAACGTCTGGAGACGCTGCTCGCCGACGACGCCGAACTGGCGCGACGGTCCGACGACATCGAGGCCTACTTCGAGTTGGCTCGAGAAGGCGAAGCTGTTGAGCCTGATCTGACGCGCGAGATCCCAGCTCTCGTCAGCTTCGCCGAGAAGCTTGAGTCCAAGACCATGCTCTCCGGCGAGACCGACCCACTCAACGCCATCGTTGTCGTCCACCCGGGCGCCGGCGGCACAGAATCGCAGGACTGGGCGGAGATGCTGATGCGCATGTACCTGCGCTGGGCGGAGCGCGAGGGCTTCAAGGTTGAACTAAACGAGATCCAGGACGGGGACGAGGCCGGCATCAAATCTGCTACCTTCACCATCTCTGGCGATTTTGCCTTTGGCCTCCTCTCCGGCGAAACCGGAGTTCACCGCCTGGTTCGCATCTCGCCCTTCGACCAAGCCAAGCGCCGCCATACGTCCTTCGCCAGCGTCTTCGTCTCGCCCGAGATCGACGACACCATCGTTATCGACATCAAGCCCGATGACCTGCGCATCGACACCTATCGCTCCGGAGGAAAGGGTGGCCAGCACGTCAACACCACCGACTCCGCCGTCCGCATCACTCACCTTCCGACCGGCCTGGTCGCCGGCTGCCAGAACGAGCGCTCTCAGCACAAAAACAAAGAACGCGCCATGAAGCTGCTCCGCTCGCGCCTCTACGAGTACGAGCTCGACAAGAAGAAAGCCATCACCAAAAAGCTCGAAGACTCCAAGCTGGACATCGGTTTTGGATCGCAGATCCGCTCCTATGTCCTCCAGCCGTATCGAATGGCGAAAGATGTTCGGACACGGGTCGAAGTCGGCGACGTGGACCGCGTCCTCGATGGCGATCTCGCTCCCTTCATCCGAGGCTATCTTCGTGCCCGGCGCGAAGGCAGCCTTCCCACAGCCGTCGCCGACTTTTCCTCGGAAGATCTCGCGTGACATATGTCATCGCGCGCCTGACGAACCGCACTTTCCGGCGCTTTTAGCCAGAGGAGGCCACTCGTGAACCCCACGCCCAGCACCACCGCCAAGCCCGACTACGGCATCGACGCACCCAATGTGATGCGCAACTTCTTCCTCTTCGGCTTCGCCTGCCTTCTCCTTGCCATCTTCTCTCCTCGCATCCTCCACCTCGGCCCCGTCGACCTCAACGCACGCTCCTTTTTCTGGCCAGCCGGCTTCCTCCTCGGCGAAGGCCTCCTCTTTCTCCTCTACGTCAAGGTCGGCAAGTTCCGCCACCGCGACTTCATGCTCGCGATGCACCCCTGGCGCGGCGAGGAGCAGGTCCTCGACGTAGGCTGCGGCCGCGGTCTCCTCCTCGCCGGAGCCGCCAAACGCCTCGAAGATCTCAACGGCTCAGGCCACGCTACCGGCATCGACGTCTGGTCCAACGTCGATATGAGGGGCAACTCCGAGGCTGGCACCGCCCGCAACCTAACGCTTGAAGGCATCGCCTCTCGCTGCACCCTCCTGTCCCATTCCGCGCAAGAGATGCCGTTCCCGGACGCCAGCTTCGACGTGGTCGTCTCCAACCTCTGCCTCCACAACATCTACGACCGCCCCACCCGCATCCGCGCCATCCAGCAGATCGCCCGCGTCCTCAAACCCGGCGGCCTGGCCCTCCTCTCCGACTACAAACTCACCGGAGAGTACGCCGAACAGCTCCGAAAAGCCGGCCTCTCCGTTGAGATAAAGCGCGGCAGCCTCATCACTACCTTCCCACCCCTAAAGGTAGTAATCGCCCGGAAACCCTGACATCTCATACCTAACACGTGAACCAGCCCCAAGCCGTCTACCCCTGGGTCCAGGTGCCCATCCTCTCGCAGTATTGCGGCGGAAGGGTGGGATATCGCGCGGGGCCGCCGGCTTCTCTGGTGCAACTGCCTCCCCAACACTACGTAACCTAAAAATAGGTCGGCAGAGGCACATCGAGCCCACGCCGCGGCTGTTCCCAACTCCTTATCCCTGCGGTCCAGACTCCATCTTCCGTAATCGAAGGCTTTACACCACTATAAGTACGAGTAGGGGAGCCTCGACAGCACTACCCACGGGACGCGGAGCGAACATCTCCCGTTTGCCCGAAGCATCGAAAAACAGATAGATCAAGGCCCAAGGAGGGCCAGGTCGTGAACCAACCCGAAATCATTCGCTCCATGCTCGGCGATCTCTCATCCGGCTCCCGCACGATCGCAGTGATCGGGCTCTCGGATCGCCCAGACCGACCCAGCCACTACGTCTCGGCCTACATGCAGCAACATGGCTACAAGATCCTCCCCGTGAACCCAGGCCTGGATCATATTCTTGGCGAACCAGCGTACAGCTCGCTCTCCGCCCTTCCGGTCAGGCCAGACTTCGTGAACGTCTTCCGCTCCGCCGGCTTTCTGCCTGCCATCGTTGACGAGATGCTGGAGCTCGGCATGACCGACCTCTGGGTGCAGCAGGGAATCGTAAGCCACGAAGCGGCCCGGCGCGCAGAAGCCGGCGGCATCCGGGTCGTCATGGATCGCTGCGTTATGGTCGAACACCGTCAAGCCCGTCTGTAAGTAAGCTCACACAGCTTTGTACCCTGGCCCGGCCTACAATCAAATGGAAATGATCTGCCGTTTCCTGAAACTGTTACTCGCCTTGAGCTGGGTACTCCCGCTGCATTCAGCTGTCTACGCCCAACTTCAGGCGGTCGGCGATGGCGGCCCCGGCCCAGTCAAAGCGCAGCATCTCACCGCAGAACTCACCTCACTAGCACCCTCCATCGCGCCCGGCGGTACCCTCGACGTCGGCCTTGTTCTTACTCTTGAAGACAAATGGCACGTCTACTGGGTCAACGCTGGTGACGCGGGCGAGCCACCTCGCATCACCTGGACGTTGCCGCATGGCATCACCGCCGGCCCCATGCAGTTCCCCATCCCGACACGCCTTCCCAACGGCCCTCTCATGGACTTCGGCTATGAAAACGCAGTCGCGTTTCCTGTCGAGCTCACCGCCGCGAAAAACCTGAAACCGGGCAAAGTTCACCTCGATGCTCAAGTCGCCTACCTCGTCTGTGCGTCCGTCTGTGTCCCTGGCAAAGTTCATCTTGGCCTCGACCTCAACGTCGACCCGCATGCGCCCCCGGACCCCGAACACGTCGGCGCGTTAGGTCAGGCCCTCGACCAGCTTCCCTCCGACCTCGAGCCGCGCATGCACCTGTCTGTCAACGGCGACAAGCATGAATTCGTCCTGACCCTCCACACGGGCGATGAAGAAACCGACGCCGAGTTCTACCCCTTTGACCCCGACCAGATTGTCAACGCCGGCGACCAGATCTCCGAGCCGATCCCGGGCGGCATCCGGCTCAGAATCCCACGTGATCCTGAGCTGAAGACGCTGCCGAAAGAGCTTCATGGTCTGATTCGACTTTCGGACTCTCAGGCCTACGACGTCACCGCACCGGTCGTTCCCGGCGAGGTTCCATCCGGCCGCACTAATCCCCAGACCGCTGCTGCCACCAGCCTGACCGCCGTCACCGCGATCGGCCTCGCTCTCCTCGGTGGCATCATCCTGAACCTGATGCCGTGCGTCTTCCCGGTGCTCTTCCTCAAGGGTCTCGCGCTCGTCCAGTCCTCGTCCCAGGAACGCTCCCGTCTGCGCGCGCACGGCCTCGTCTACACGCTCGGCATCCTCGTCTCCTTCTGGATTATCGTCGCCGTCCTCCTCACCCTTCGCTCCACCTCCAACCAGATCGGCTGGGGCTTCCAGCTTCAATCTCCGACCTTTCTTGCCGTCCTCGCCCTCGGCCTCTTCTTCTTCTCCCTTTCGCTCGCCGGCCAATTCGATCTCGGTCTTTCGATGACCAATGCCGGCGACAGTCTCACCCGCAAACAGGGCTACACCGGCTCCTTCTTTACCGGTGTGCTCGCCACTGTCGTCGCCACCCCGTGCACCGCCCCGCTGATGGGCGCCGCGATCGGCTTCGCCCTCGCCCAGCCCGCCGCGGTTACCTTCGCGGTTTTCACAGCGCTCGGTCTCGGCCTCGCCATCCCGTACCTCCTGCTCAGCTTCCAGCCCGCCTGGACGCGTCTCCTCCCCCGCCCAGGCGCCTGGATGGAGACCCTAAAGCAACTCACCGCGGTCCCGCTGTTCCTGACCGTCATCTGGCTCACGTGGGTCTACGGCCGGCTCTATCTCGCCTCTGCCACGGGCGCCGGCGTCTCTGCAGCCACTGTCGTCAACCCCGGCGGTGCCATAGATCACGTAGCCAAGCTCATGCTCGGCTTCCTTCTCGTCGCCATCGCCGGCTGGGCACTCAGCAAATGGCCCGCCCGCTCCGGATCGACCCTCGCGGCGGTCCTTCTCGGAGCTTTTGCCGTCGTCGTCGTCCTCTATCAGCCAAAAGACACCACGCTCGTCTGGCAGCCCTACTCCGAAAAAACCCTCACCGCCGCCCGCGCCGCCGGCCACCCGGTCTTCATCGACTTTACCGCTGCCTGGTGCCTCTCCTGCCAAGTCAACGAGCGCCTCGTACTTCGCTCCGCCGAGGTCCAGCGCCAGTTCGCTGTCGGCCAAGTGACTCTACTCAAAGCCGACTGGACCCAGTACGACCCTGCCATCACACAGCAACTCGCCGCCGTCGGTCGCTCCGGCGTTCCCACCTACGTTCTTTACCCCGCCGCCACCAACGGCAAAGCCGACGTCCTTCCCGAGCTCCTCACCAAACCGATCGTGCTCGAAGCCCTGCACCGCGACATGAAATAGTCCGCCGCTACGCCTTGAAGCCGGCCTTCTCCGCTCCCGCAGCCACCTCGTCTGCAGACATCGTCGCAATCGGCTGGGAGATCGACCAGCTATGCCCGAACGGGTCCTTCAACTGACCCCATCGGTCGCCCCAAAACTGGTCCTTCAGCGGCATTCCCACCGTCGCTCCCGCTGCCACCGCTCGCGCCCAATCGGCGTCGACATCCGTGCTGATCAGCGACAGCATCACGCTCGTTCCTCCCAGCGCCTCGGGCGTGCTCGGCGTCTTGTTCATCTCCTGGGCGAAGTCGTCGGCCAGCATAAACAGGTTTCCGTTGATGCTCAACTGCGCATTCATGATCTTGGACGATCCCGGCATAAGGTGCCGTCCCTGCTCAACGGCGCCGAACGCCTTCTTATAAAACTCGATCGCAGCAGCTCCGTCGGAGACCGTCAGGTAGGGAAACAGCGCAGGTTGCAAGGGCATCGAAACACCTCATACACGTAGGATAGGAGCGCATTCGCAAGCTATCACGCATCTACTGCGAATCGCCACCCCTATCTCCGGACTTGATGCGCTCGATCTCCTCCATCCGTGCCTTCAAACCACGCTCCCTGCCCTCTTCCGTCGGCAGGTAATACCGCCGCCCAGCCAGCGACGCCGGCAGACACTCCATGTCCGCTACCCGACCCTCCACATCGTGCGCATACTTGTACTCCTTGCCGTAGTTCAAGCTCTTCATCAGCCGGGTCGGAGCGTTTCGCAGATGCAGTGGGACAGGCTCCGCCGCGGTCGCCTGAATGTCCGCCTGCACCGCCCCATACGCCTTGTACACCGCATTGGACTTCGGCGCCAGCGCCAGATACACCACTGCCTGCGCCAACGCCAGGCCACCCTCCGGCTGACCCAGGAAGTGCATCGCGTCTCGCGCACTCAGACACAAATTGAGCGCCTCCGGAGCCGCCAGCCCAATATCCTCGACCGCCATCCGAACCACGCGCCGAGCCACATACATCGGGTCCTCGCCCGCCTCTAACATCCGCCCCAGCCAGTACAACGCCGCGTCCGCGTCCGAGTTCCGCACGCTCTTGTGCAGCGCCGAGATCACGTCATAATGCTGCTCGCCTCGCTTGTCATACAACAGCACCCGCCGCTGCAGTGCCTCGGCGGCCACCGCTTCCGTGATGAGCAGACCCTCACCCTCTCGATCCACAACCAGCTTCGCTGCCACTTCCAGCGCATTCAACGCATTGCGCGCATCCCCACTCGCAAATGCAGCGATCATGGCCAGCGCTGCCGGATCGGCCGAGACCCCCATCTCGCCCAGCCCGCGCTCCCGGTCCTCGATCGCCCGCTCCAGCAAACCCATGACTTCCATCTCCGTCAAAGCCACCAGCGTGTACACGCGACACCGTGACAAGAGCGCCGCATTGATCTCAAACGAAGGATTTTCAGTCGTCGCCCCGATCAGCCGGATCGTCCCCCGCTCCACATACGGCAGAAATGCGTCCTGCTGCGCCTTGTTGAAGCGATGAATCTCATCCACGAACAAGATCGTTCGCGACCCGAATTGCGCGGCCTTCTCCGCCTCCACCATCACCTGCTTGATCTCTTTGATCCCGCTCATCACCGCGGAAAACTCGATAAAGCTCGCCTCGGTGACGCGCGCGACGATCTTGGCCAAAGTCGTCTTACCTACCCCCGGCGGCCCCCAAAAGATCATGCTTCCCGCATCGTCCCGCTCGATCGCCAGTCGCAGCGGCTTGCCCTCGCCCAACAGATGTCCCTGTCCCACAAACTCCGCCAGGATCCGCGGACGCATGCGCTCCGCCAGCGGAGCTCGCCGCTCCGGCCCCTCAGCACCCACAATCGGCGACACATCAAACAGACTCAATCTCGCACCCCGACCCGCAGCCGCTGCCGCATCGCTTCATACAGCATCACCGACCCTGCCACCCCCGCATTCAAACTCTCCACCGTGCCCACACACGGCACCGTCACGCGCTCATCGGCAACGGCCAACCACTCCTCTCCCAGCCCCGCGCCCTCGTTGCCCACCAAGATCGCTACACCCCGCGTCAGATCGACCCGCCCCACCTCCGTCACGACCTCCGATCCAACCCCCTCCCCAACCGCCGCCAACACCCGTACCCCTTGGGCTTTCAACGCGCACACTCCATCCATGCCGGCCGCTACGACCGGCACCCGAAACACACTCCCCACACTCGCCCGCACCGTCTTTCCATTCCACGCGCTTACCGTTCCCGGCGTCGTGACAATTCCACTCGCCCCAAACGCCTCGGCCGACCGCACGAGCGTTCCCAGATTCCCAGGGTCTTGCAGACCCACCGCAACGACGATCAGCGGCACTCCCGCCATCACCCGTTCCATCCCGCATACCGGAGGCACCACCAGCGCCGCGACTCCCTGCGGCGTACGCGTCTCCATCAGACCCGCAAAAATCTCCTCCGACAACCGCAACACCTCCACTCCGCGCGGCACAAACTGCGGTACCGCCCTCGCCTCACGAACAAACACGGTCTTCAGCACAATCCCGCTACGCACGGCTTCTTCGAGGAGGTGCTCGCCTTCGATCCCGACCAAACCGCCGCTCAGGCGTCCCAGCCCTGCGAACGCCCCCCGAAGCTGCTTTACTCGCGCGTTTGCCCGGCTGGTGACGATGTTTGGCGTGAAAACCTCAGTGTTTTCCAGCATCGTCTGATCGTACGCCGGGCGGATTCGACCCGCATACCCCGGCTCGGCTCCGATCGCGGACACCCCGCCGTGCTACCCTGCAATTTCATATTCCGGGTGGTCGCCCGTACATCCAATGCTGCCTCTAGGAGCTCCCACCGTTGCAGGCTGAAACTCTCCGCATTCACCCCGACGAACCCGAAACCAATCTCGTCGACCACGTGGTCCGCTCGCTTGAAGCCGGACAGGTCGTCGCGCTTCCCACAGATACCTTTTACGGTCTCGCCGTCGACCCGGTCAACCTCCGAGCCGTCGATCGGATCTACGAGCTCAAATCTCGCGCCCGCAACAAGCCCCTCTCGCTCTTGCTCGCCGAAACCGCCCAAGCCTACGAGCTTTCCCCCACGCTGGACGGAGCCTTCGACCGCCTCGCGGAACGCTTTTGGCCCGGCCCGCTGACAATCATCGTTCGCGCCGGCGCCAAGCTTCCGCTGCGCGTCACCGCCAACACCGGCAACGTCGCCATTCGGGTTCCGGAAGCCACCATCGCCCGCGCCGTCGTTGCTCGCCTCGGTCTTCCCATCACAGCTACCTCGGCCAACCTCGCCGGGCTCCCCGAGTGCACCTACGCCAACTGTGTCCGCGACCAGCTCGGCTCCTCCATCCCGCTCATCGTCGACGGCGGACCCACGGCCCGCTCCGTTCCTACCACCATCGTGGACCTCTCCGCCGGCGGTAGCGGTTGGCTCATCCTCCGCGAGGGAGCCATCCCTACTCACGAGATCGCCCTCGCCCTGCAGGTCTGATTGTCTGTCTCCGCTCAAACACTGCTACACCACGCCCAGCCGGCCCAAAGTCCGACTGCGTTCTCGGAATCGCGCTAAACTCGACTTTTTACCCGCGTAGAACCCGTACAAGCATGACTGCGGCCACCAAATCCCGTAGCCCCAAGCTCCGCCCCGCGCAGAGAAATCGGCATCCGCTTCGCACCTCCATCGCGCTCCTGTTGGCCGCTGCTCTGCTTTGGTCCGCGTACGTCTACGTTAAAATTGCGTCCGTCGCGCGCCAGGACGAAGCTGCCCCCGCTGACGCGATCGCCGTCTTCGGCGCGGCGGAGTACGCCGGTCGTCCCTCGCCCGTCTTCCACGCCCGCCTGGATCACGCCATCTCTCTCTACCGTAGAGGCATCGCTCCCGTCGTCATCACGTTAGGCGGCGGGTCCGATGGCGACCTTGGACTTACGGAAGGAGGCGTCGGCCGCGACTACCTCCTGGCTCGCGGCATCCCGCTCACAGACATCCTCGCCGAGACACGATCCACCGACACAGAAGAGCAGGTACACCGCCTCGCCGCCATCGCTCGCGACCACGGCATGCGCCGCGTCGTCGTAGTCTCCGATGCAACGCACCTCTTCCGCATCCGCGAACTCTGTCGTGCAGCCGGCCTCGCCGTCTACACGTCGCCCCGACCCGCCCTCGGCCGCATCTCAAACTTCGATCTCTTCTCCCGCTACGCCCACGAGATCCTCTCCTACACCGCCCTCAAACTCGGCCTGGAAGGCTCCTCCCTGGAGCGTTGGATCGAAGGCAGATCCGATTCGTAGCCGAAACGCTCACCGTGTCGCCGCCGAACAGATGACCTGAGCACCGGCCACCCCGGCTGCCACGCCGGTCGAGATAAAGTTCACCCAGTCGTTGCCAATCCAACCTCTGCGCTCCATCGTCGCCCCCAGCAGGCTGTCCGCGATCAGACCCGCGAAAGCTCCCGTGAAGGCAGCCGCTTCAACCTGAAACCAGGCTGGTCCCAACCACAGCCGACCCGCCCACACCACCAGCGCCGCACCCACCACACCCGCCACACTTCCGCTAACACTGACTCCACCATCGGTTCCCGGCGGTACTCTCCGCCCTGTCGTGATCAGCACAGCCGATCCACGGAGCGCTTGTCCCACCTCCGAAGACACCGTATCGGCCGTCGCCTCCGCCAACGCCGCAAGACAAGCTGTGAACATGCCGTACCGCACCGGCGAATTCACAGACCGCAAACCACCGATCACAACCTCTGGCAAGGCGAGCGCCAGGGCCGCAACTCCCAGGTTCGCCATCACCTGAGAAGACCGCCGCCCTCGACGCGATTCCCCTAAACCGCGCTCTTCCTTGCCTGATCGTCCAACGCGCGTCGCCAGAAATATAAGCGCAAACAAGACAATCAGGGGTGACACCGCGGTGTGCACAAGCTCTCCGTCCCAAGGCTCCGCTCGGCCGAAATACGTCAGCGCCAGACAGATCAGACCGCCGCACGCCGCCGCTCCCGCCGTCGCTGCCCGTAGCGCCCAAACCAGAATTGCGAAGCCGGCACTCACCGCCAGAGCGTGCCAAAGTAGACGGTCCGCTCCCACCTGTCGCCAGAGCGGCAGACAAGCCATCAGCAATGCCGCCAACACCACCACAACCAGAGACCGGCTCTGCCACACACTTCGCGCGTCCGGTACAACCGATCGCTGAGTCCCCGGCGCCTCGCTCTCCAATCCTTCCTGCCGCAAGCAAACACCCCACCCTGATTTACAATCAGGCCTTGAGCCGAGTCAACGTTTCGATCGCCGCGGGAGCAGTTTTGTATCCAGCAAGCGCAACATCAGAAGTCAGCAACACAAAAGAGCAAAGCCCTCAACCTCACTGTTTTGCAAGTCGGATCGTGGGACAGAGACGGCAGGCAAAACTCCGGGGCTCGTATTTCATGCACACTCCCCTCCGATCAAGCCTCACGCTGCTTCTCGCCACAAGCATAGCCGTGCTTGCAGCCGGCTGCGGAGCCAGCTATCGCCCAGTCGTCACCGCCATCAATCCTGTAGGACCGGCAGCCCAGCCGACCAAGTACGCCGTCGCTGTCTCCCAACCCAGCCCCACCGCGAACGGCTTGATCACGATCGTCGACTTCTCCGGAGACACCATCCTCGTCAACGCAAATCTGGGCGTAGCTCCCTACTACCTTGCTGTCACCAGTGACGGCGGCGAGGGTTACACCCTGAACGGGGACGGCACCTTCAATCACTTCCGCATCTCGACCACTCTGCAGACGTACCAGATCCAGACGACAACTCTTCTGCCCAGCACCCCCCCTAGCAATCGCCCCAGCAGCGTGTTTCCCCAGGCAAATTACATCTACGTCACCGAGCCCGGCCGAAGCTCTGTCGCCCAGTTCGCGCCGTCGACGCTTAGCCTCCGGCAGGAGCTGCCGATCCAACCGGGAGCAAACTCAAATTACATCGTCGGCACCAGCTCCTCTGCGCGCGCTTATGTCGTGAATAGCAGTACCACCGGCGGCAATGGACAGGTCACACCCATCGAAACGGCGACTGGCACACTGGACACGCCCATCGCCGTCGGGGTCAAGCCCGTGTATGGAGTCATGACCGCCGACACCCGGCGTGCATTCATCCTGAACCAGGGCGACGGCACCGTATCGGTCATCAACTCACAGGCCAACACCTTGGACAGCTCCACACTTGTGCCTCGAGGTGTCATCCCGGTTGGGGTATCGCCCGTCTGGGCAGACTTCGCCCCAACCCGGACCGAGCTCGTCGTCGCCAACGCTGGCAACGGTACAACGCGAGGATCCCTCAGCATCATCAGCATTCCCCTTTGCTCTTCCGTTGCTCTTCCCAGCAACCCGAACTGCGACCCCAACAACCCCGTCGACGCCTATAACCCGACCGATGGCTCCGGCTTCGGGCAGATCCTCGCCAATGTTCCCGTAGGTCTCAATCCTCAAGTCGTCTCCGTCCTCCAGGATGGAACGCGCGCCTATGTCGCAAACTCCGGAGACACGGTACCCTGCGCCGCGGCTCTGGCAACGCTTTCCCCGGCAATCCCCATCACTCACGGTTGCGGCACGGTGTCGGTCGTCAATCTCACCACCAACACCGTAACGGCCACAATCCCGGTGGCCGGTCATCCAAATTTCCTCGTCACGACGCAAGGGACGCCCACCGGCAAGGTCTATGTCACCTCCGCCGAAACCAGCTTGATGACCATCATCCGTACCGATCTCGATCAGGCCTCAACCTATGTCGACCTTCAGGGAGCGGGCGTGCAGGTTCGCGTAACGGCGCCTTAAAGCAAAATACCTGTAGGTGTATTTGGAGGCCACAGGTATCAACGCCGTTTTCTCCCAAGGAAATGGCTCTGCACAGACATTCCCGCTCCACAGCAACAGGTAATTTTGCTTTTGAGACTTGTTGAAATACTCCGTTTTGCTTTACGGCGCGGCTTCAGCCGTGCCGTAAATGCAATCCGACTCTGCACGAGCATTCCTGCGCCATAGCAACAGGTAATTTGCTCTAGCTCCCCGCCATCACAATCGGCATCGTCGGTGTGGTCGCTCCGCCTTCATTCTCCACCGTGATCCCGAACGCCTTCGCCGGAACGCCCTTCGGCAAGGGCGGCAGAACAACGGTCGCAAACCCATGCTCATCCGGACGGAACAGGCCAGCCGCAACCGGAGCCCGGCCGTCAGCAGGTATGATCCACAACTCGTACGTCTTCTCCGGCGGCAGCGGCTCCATATTGCTGGCCGTGAACAACAGAGTCCCGGTGCGGGCCGAGTACGTGGCTTTCCCCTCCGGAATAGGCGTAGTGTGCGGTTTGGTGATCGAGACCCGAACCGCGGTCGGATCGTTCATCAGATCGAGTACCTCATGCGCTGAGGCCGCTTCGACAGAAAGGCGCGCAACCTGCCCACGATCCGCAATCACCGTCTCACGCAGAGCGTTCCGTTGCTGAAACAGGTTGACCGTCGCAATCCCAAGCCCAGCCGCAACCGCCCAGCCAACCCAGGGAAGCACACGTCCCATCCCGCCGCGGCGCACCGGCTCTTCCACCTCGTCTAACCGTCGACCCGGTCTGAGAGCGTCGTCTGCTGACTCTGCGCGGAGAGGCTCGGCCGCGCGCATCCCGGAGCCCGAAACGCCATACTCCTCGGACCGGTTGATCGCCTGAACCGTCTTCTCGCGAGCGATCTGCTTCATCAGCCGCTCTCGCGCAAGCGCCGGCGGGGAGTGCGTCTCCGAGCTCAAGGCGTAGACAGCAAGATCGCCCTGAACCTCGCCCAGCTCGCGACGGAACTCCCCAGAGCGTTCAAGCCGCGCCCGCAGCGGGGCCGCCTCTTGTTCCGAGAGAAGCTGCATGGCAAACAGGGCAAGATCGTCCTGGTCGTAATCGAAGTTGTCGCTCATGCCTTGAATGCCTTTCTCAGCGTCAACAAGGCGCTGCGGATGCGTGTCTTTACCGTGCCAAGGGGCTCGCCCGTCATCTCCGAAATCTCGGAGTGCGTGAGGCCGTCGAAGAAAGCCATCTCGAGCGTCTTCCGTTGCTCGGTCGGCAGACCGTGAATGACGACCCGGGCCTTCTCCATCATTCCGTTCCGCTCCGCCTCGACCGCCAGATTGTAGTTCGAGGGCAGAACCATCTCGTCTACCGAGTCGGTGGGTCGCCGGCGCCGGAGTGCATCGATCGACCGGTTCCGGCTCACCACCGCCAACCAGCCGCCAAGGCTGCCGCGTGTGGCAATGAAACCGTTCGGATTGCGCCAGACCTGCATGAAGATCTCCTGCAACACGTCTTCGGCAGAGGCAGGGTCGCGCAGAACACGCAGAGCAACGGAGTACACCACTCGCGAGTACCGGTCGAACAGCGCGCTCATCGCCTGTTCGTCGCCGTGCTGCACTTGCAGCAACAGCGCCGCATCGTCTTGCGACGACAGCGAATCCACGTTTCCCTCTCTGTCTCTGTACATGCCAACGCACCCGGATCTGGAACAGATTCGCCTTATCGATTGGCGATTCGCACGAAAGTAATACCTCGAAAGTACAAGGGAGCCGCACTTACGACAACCCTGGCAGAACACTCCACCGCCCGTCCGCATACTAAAACACGCGATACAAGCAAGACCCATACTCTACAGGAAATCGCGACCGGTGTGCCGGCGCCCCGTCTTCACCGCTGTAGTCTTTCAGAGAGGACGATCTCCCCTGACCGGATGCCGACACGAAAGAGCAAGCTGCGGCTGGACAAGCTTCTGGTGGATCGGGGGGACGCCCTCTCGCGCGAGCGAGCGCAGGCGCTGATCCTTGCCGGGCGCGTTCTGGTGGGGGAGCAGAAGGTGGACAAGCCCGGCACCCCGGTCGACGAGGATGCCGTCCTCCGGGTGTTGGGAGGCGATCTCCGCTACGTGAGCCGCGGTGGGCTCAAGCTGGAGCACGCGCTCAGCCACTGGGCGATCGATGTCACCGGTCAGGCCTGCGTCGACGTCGGCGCATCGACGGGCGGGTTCACGGACTGCCTCTTGCAGCATGGCGCGAGCTCGGCCCTGGCGGTCGACACCGGGTACGGGCAGATCGCCGAGAAGCTGCGGCAGGATGGCCGGGTCCGGCTCCTCGAACGAACCAATGCGCGCCTGCTCGGGCCTGGGGAGCTGCTCCTCTCGGGCACGCCCGCACCGGCGTTTCTGGCGATGGATGTGTCCTTCATCTCGGCGACACTGGTCTTGCCGGCGGTGCTCCGGGCGATGTCGGAGAGGCCCGAGCAGCCCTGGCAGGGCCGCGCTGTGATCCTCGTCAAGCCGCAGTTTGAGGCGGGGCGCGAGAACGTCGGCAAGGGCGGGATCGTGCGCGATCCGGAGGCGCATGCCTTTGCCGTCCAGCGGGTCAGGGGTACGGTCGACGAGCTTGGCGGGAAGGCGATCGAGGTGATCGATTCGCCGATCCTCGGGATGGAAGGGAACCGGGAGTTCCTGCTCTACGCGAGCTTCGGAAACGACGAAAACTGACCCTCCCCTCTGCCGGTACACTAGGTTGCAATGCACCTGGCCGCCATCATCTCCAAGCCGCAGAAGCCCGAGCTGACCGTCATCCTGCCGGAGCTGATTGCCTGGCTGAAGCAGAGGTCGTATGACTGTGTTCTCGACCCGGACAGCGCCCTCTATGTCGGCGCCCGTGACGCGATTGCCCGCGAGCTCCTGCCGCGGCGCGAGCCGAATCTGGTAATTGTGCTCGGCGGCGACGGAACTCTGCTGGCCGCCGCGCGCGCGTTTGCCCAGACGACGACGCCGATTCTTTCCGTCAATCTTGGGTCGCTCGGATTTCTGACAGAGATCCCGCTGTCGGACCTCTACGGGACACTCGAGGCTTGGTGCGAAAACACAGCGTCGATCGACTGCCGCGAGATGATGCGAGCGGAGCTGAACCGCGACGGCGTGACCCTGCAGAGCTGGGACGCGGTGAACGACATCGTGGTCGCCAAGGGAACGATCGCCCGGATGGCTGACTTTCGGGTCGAGATCGACGCCCAGCTGGTGGCAACGTTTCGCGCCGACGGCGTCATCGTCGCAACGCCGACTGGGTCGACCGCCTACAACCTGGCCGCCGGTGGACCGATCGTCATGCCGTCGGTGTCGGCGACGGTGGTGACGCCGATCTGCCCGCATTTGTTGACCTTGCGGCCGATCGTTGTGCCCTCCCAGTCGACCGTTTCGGTGCACATCGTAGGGGTGCCGAACGAGACGTACCTGACGGTCGATGGGCAGGAGGCGGTGAGCGTGCAGGTAGGCGACCACATCCACTGCCGCCGGTCGGAGTTCAGCGTGCGGCTCTTGCGGCACCAGCCGAACGGGCTGTTTAGCGTGTTGCGGCAGAAGCTGAAGTGGGGCGAGCGTTGAGGGGTCTGAAGGCCCATCAGCGTCACATGCACAGAGAACATATCTTGCACCGATAGCCCTTGTGGTGCACACTGGGCCAATGAGGGCAAATGTGAATCTGGATAACGATGTCTATGCCTTCGCCTCGACCTATGCGAGCGCAAAGGGTATTCCGCTCGGAGCAGCCATCAGCGAGCTTTTGCGGCGAGCGGAGCAAGCGCCGGAGCTGTCCTCCTCCTTGCTGACAACGACCGGGCGTGGATTGTTGGTGAAGGCAAGAGGGGGTCGGGTGGTCACACCTGGGATGGTCAAGGAGCTCTCAGAGGACGATCTTGGCTGAGCCGCCCGTGCACTTGTTGGACGTAAACGTGGTTTTGGCTCTGCTGGACCAGGCTCATATCCACAACGAGAGGGTGGAGGAGTGGTTTGATACGCCCGGCCTACAGTGGGCAATTTGCGCCTTCACGGAGGCTGGCGTGCTGCGGTTCCTGACACGGCCAAAGACGGGCGAGATGAGCATGGAACAGGTCACAGCGATGCTGGACAGGCTGCGACAACAACCGGGGTATCACTACCAGCCGATCGCTGTCGACTGGCAGACCTTGACCAAGCCGTTTTTCAAACGTGTGCACGGACACAATCAGGTGACAGATGCGTACCTGCTCGGTCTTGCGGTGCGAGATGGGCTGGTGCTGGTCACGATGGACAAGGCCATCCTGCACATGGCTGGAGATGAGCACAGCAAGCACGTTCTGTTGCTGGAAGGGAGATGACTTCTCGTCTAGACTAAGGACCATTGGAGCGAGTCGGATACCGGAGAGGCTCTAATGCCGCCCGGCCACGCTCTTGATCCAAGCTGTTGCTGCTTCTGTCATTGGATCGATGGTTCCGGCAGCTGGTAGGCGCGACTCTTCTGGAAGCTCTACATCAGGATTGATGCCGTCCAGGTAAATCTTTCCTGTTCTATCTGCCTCGACGCTTGTCGTGAGCACCAAATTTGCCCCGTCTTCGAGTACAAAGCCGTCATTGGATGTAGTTTGTCCATGAGTCGGCCTTCCGAAAGATCTTGAGAGAGGGCGGCCCTGAAATGAAACCGCAATCGCTTCTCCAGAACTGGCCGTGCCGTGATCGATGAGAACGGCGACTATTTGAGGCGTCTTGAAGGAGACCGGCTGAGACGGTATCCAACATAGGATCGTCCGTTTACCGTCGTGCGTCTGCGCGCCAGAGCCGTCAACATCGTAGAACCAGGTGTCTTTGTTGTTATCGGCATCGATGTACGAACCGAGAATGCCTGTTCCTTCGAGTGGTCCAACTCCAGCCAGCATGGGCCACATGTTGCCACCAAGATTGCCTCTCAAATCGATAATCCACCCTGTCGGGTGCTTTTCAGTCAAATCTGCGATCGTCTTGCCCAGCGTGTCTGCGTAAACGTGCATTTGGCCGTCATCGGGATTGACGAGTGCAGGAACGATAAGACTGGCGATTTTGGCGCCACCGATCTCCTGAATGCTGCCGCCCGGGATACGTCTATCGATGTAAGGGGACGGAGGCCATTTCTCGCCAGGACCTGACGGCGATTTAGCATCATGGCGCCTCTCACGAGCTTCTTTATCTTTGGATTGCAATTCTGGAGACGAGAGTTGGAGAAAGCTGTGGTGATCGCCTAGCTTTTGTAACGCAAAACCGAACTGCTTCATAGGTATCTGCTGGGCTCTGCGAACCAGACGCTTGGGCGAGAGTCTCCTGCCGGAGCTTTGCCCAATCTATGGACTTCCGGTGCAAGGAATTCTGCTGCATGAGATCGAGCGCGTGGTTTAGATAACTAATCGCCGCACCAGAGGTCTGTTGGCTGGTCTGGGCCAGGACATTGCCGCAACACATCAGTATTGCAGCCGACACGCATAGAAGCAGTTGTCTCAATGGACGGTGTCCTCGCAACGATTTACGAAGCTAATGTTACAAGATGTTCCGGATGCAGAGGTGCACTTACAGATATAAGACCAGCCTAGGCGCTGATGGATGTTTTGCTCTAAGAACCATCGTTCGAGAACAGATCTACCAAGCTCTGGTAGGTAGTTGCCGCGGCTGCATCCCCCGTGGCCTTTCCAAAGCTGTGCAACATATCCACCAGGTTGATGCTCTCGGCGTCTGAACGCGAGTATCCCATTTGCTCCGCTGGCTGATAACTTTTGTCGGCCGCGTTCATATCTTGAAAACCAGCGCCGATCAGCAAGCGTTGTTGAGCAGTCGTTAGCTGCCCGCTGATTGCCATTTGATCTACCTGATCGCGGATCTCCGCTATCGTGTGGTTTCCCTTCAGAGAGGACCTCTGTGTTCCGGACGTGTAAACGTCGCCGAGGACACTGGAGATAGTTTGTATTGCGTTCATTACTTAAACCTCCTTTTGCCAATGCCGGTACAGCATCGATCATGCTGAAGGTACTATGCACTTTAGATCGTGCCTATACGACTTGTGTCGTATGACGCGCTACCTGAGCTTAGGACCTTATTTGCCGAAGCGGACCATGGGGGCTCCGATGGGGTGGCAGAAGACTTTGCCGTGGTTGAGGGCGATGCGGCGGCCTGCCATGCCGGCCATTTCGGGGTCGTGGGTGACCATGACGATGGTGTGGCCTTGGGCGTGGAGGTCGTGGAGGAGGCCGGCGACGATGGCCTGGTTGGCGGCGTCGAGGTTGCCGGTGGGTTCGTCGGCGAGCAGGACGGGGGGGTGGTTGATGAGGGCGCGGGCGATGCAGACGCGCTGCTGTTCGCCGCCCGAGAGTTCGCTGGGGACGTGGTTGAGGCGCGATCCGAGGCCGACGCGGTTCAGCGCGGCGCGGGCTTCGCTCTCGTCCGTCATGGAGTGGAAGTACTGGGCGAGCATGACGTTTTCGAGCGCGGACAGGTAGGGGATGAGGTGGAATTGCTGGAAGATGAAGCCGATCTTTTCGGAGCGGAAGCGGTCGAGCTCCTTGGCGGTGAAGTTGGAGACGTCGACGCCGTCGATGCGGAGTTCGCCGGAGGTGGGGCGGTCGAGGCAGCCGAGGAGGTTGACGAGGGTGCTTTTGCCGGAGCCGGAGGGTCCGGTGATGGCGACCCACTCGCCGGCAACGATGGAGAAGGTGGCCTCGTCCAGCGCGCGCACGGTGCCGGCGCGGCCATTGTACTCGCGGGTGACGCGATCGAGGGCGAGGACGGCGCAGGTGTCGCGCGTGGTGCGGCCGAGGCGGTCCCCGCCGAGGCGCTCCCAGCTGAGTTCTGGGACGGGCTGCGCTGCGGGTGCGGCTTCGCGGAGTTTGGTGGCTTCGGGCATGCGTCTTATTGTCCTCCTATTCTCCTTTCAGCAGAGCGGCGGGTTCGAGCGTGCGTAGGACGCGGGCGGGAAGGAGGGCGGCGCACGCGGCGATGAAGGCGTTGAGGAGGAGGACGGCAGGCAGCACGCTGAGGCGCGGGAGGGTGCTGGTGCTGAAGTTGAGTTCGCTGATGAGGTCGGCGATGCCTGAGCCGAGGATCCAGCCGGCCGCGACGCCGAGGAAGGCGAGGCTTAAAACTTCAAGGAGGAAGAGGCCGACAAGCTGGGCTTCCGAGCCGCCGAGGGCCTTCATGAGGGCGAAGTCGCGGCGCCGCTCGAGGACCGAGGCCGAGAGCGTGGCGAGGACGCTGACGCCGACGGTGGCGACGATGAGGATGACGGCGCCGAGCATCAGCGCGCGCGTGCGGTCGACAATGCGGGATTCAGCTTCGACGAGCTGGCGCACGGGCTGGACGCTGACGCCGCTCGGGAGGGCGCGGCGCAGATCTCCGAGAACAGTGTTGATGTGGGCGGCGTTGCCCGGCACCTGGACCTCGATCACGGTGGGCTGGACGCCGGTCCAGGCGGTGAAGGCCGCGATCGGGAGGTAGATGCGGCTCTCCTCGTCGCCGCCGGTGCGGATCCGGCCCATGCCGTGAAAGGTGGCGGATTTGCCGGCGTAGAGGAGCTTGACGAGGTGTTCGTCGGCGATGAAGTTGGCGGCTTTGGCGCCGAGCAGGGCTCCGTCGGGGCCGGTGGGCCAGAGGTCGACCTTCCAGGAGCTGTTGAGGCGACGGGCAGCGTCGAAGTCGGTGCCGACGACGACGACGGGAGTCCCGCGGTCGGTGGTGGCGACAGCGAAGGTGGAGGGAGCGGCGAGCGCGTCCGGGCCGGCGGCGCGCTGGACCAGGGCGAGGGTCTCGGCCGGCAGCGGCTGGCCGGCGGGCGCGGCGGTGACGAGGATGTTGGCGCCGAAGGAACGGAACTCGTGGTGGAGCTTCGCTTCGAGGCTGGTGTAAAGCGTGAGCAGAGCGGTGGCCAGAGCGGCCGAGACGGAGAGGGCGACCACGGCCGAAATCGACCGCGCGCGCCGGTAGAGAAGCGATCGGCGAAGCAGGGCGAGCGGTCCGAGTCTGGATTTGAGGCGGGCCATAAGCTAGGCGTCTGCTCGCAGGACGGACGTTGGTTCGAGTTGGAGCGCGGACCGGATGGCGGGTAGGCTGCCGGCGACAGCGACCAGAAAGGCGAGGGCGAGGACGATGGGAAAGAGCACGGGGTTGAGCACGGGGATTCTGGCCGCGGCGGTCGAGGAATCAGCGAAGATGCGGGCGCCCAGCCAGGCGGCGAGCGCGCTTCCCGCCAAGTAGCCCAGAGCTCCGGCGGCGATGGCGAGCAGCCCGGTTTCGGTGAGGAAGAGGGTGGCGATGGTGGATTTGCTCGCCCCGAGCGATCGCATAAGGCCGATCTCGGCGCGTCGTTCAAGGATGGCCGTGGCCATGGCGGCGGAGACGGCGAATCCGGCGGCGAGCAGAGCTGCGCCCGAGATAAGCCACATCAGGCCGGAGATGCGTTGGAGGATGTTGCCCTCGGTCTGCTCGACCTTGCGAACCTGCTCGGCGTCCGCTCCGGGGATGGCCTCACGGATCTGGTAGGCGATCGAGTTGGCATACGGCCTGCAGGACCAGAGTTCGAGCTGTTTGCCGGAGAGTTTCGTGGGGTCCTGGCGGGCGAAGGCGTCCTCGGGGCGGGTGCGCGCGGAGACTTCGACACGAGAGATGGGATCGCCTTCAGGTATAAGAGCAGCGGGTTGGGTGACAGCAGGTTCTGGGATGACTGGTGCTCGGTCAGCGTTCCCGATCAACGTGCCGATCCGGAGATGATTTGTGTGCGGCAGGAGAGCCTGAGCATCGGCGAGGGAGATGAGCACCTTGTTCTCTGTATCGTCGCCCGTTGAAATGATCCCTGTGATTACGAAGCGTTCAGCATAGCCCCACTTGGGATCGAGAGGTGTGACAAAGCGCTGTCGCTCATGGTGATAGAAGATCTGATCGCCGATCTTTAGATCCATCTGCTGCGCGAGCCTAGAACCGATCACCGCGTCGCTGGCGTCGTTGATCGCTTGAGGGTCCATCTGCCGTGGCCACTCGCCGTTCAGCTTCCACCAAGGATGCAATTGAGGGGCTCCAGTTGTGATCGTTCCAAACTGGTGGTTGAACCAGAGTCCCGTAATCTCAGCCGGAACAGGTCCTTGGTTGAACCCGTGATCGCCAGGCCCGGACGCAATGTAAACATTAGCGGAGAGTTCGGGGCTGACGGCGGTAATGTTGTTGGCCCAGAAGATGGTACGCAGCTTTGCCAAGTCCGACTCGTGCAAGTAGGCGTTGCCCGTCGCGGGGTGGATCTCGGCCCCGCCAAGGTTGACGGCGAGCGCCTCGGCCTGCGGTGTGATGACAATATTGGCTCCGTACGAGGCCAGCTCGGCGTGGATGCGGTCGCCGATGGTGGTGGCGAGCGCGAGCATGGCGGTGACGGCGGTCGTGCCGAGCAGGATGGCGGCCCCGGCGAGCAGTTTGCGGCGGCGCTGGCGGCGAAAGGACTCAAGCAAAAGGCGGAAGAACATGGATCGAGCTCTCCCGTCTTAGCGCTCGAAGATGGGCGCGAGCGCCTGGAGGTCGGCGGCCTGAACAACCAGCATGCCGCCGGCCTGCGTGGACTTGAGCGCGATCGGATTGCATCCGCCGGTCTGGCCCATGGACTGCGGCACTAACGGCGACGCGCACATCTTGCAGGTGATCCCCTGCGATCCGATGTAGAAGCCGACCGGTCCGCAGATCTGGCAGGCGTCGGCCACCGAGACGATGACCCCGTCGGGCTTCTTGAAGAGCAGAAAGCGGATCTCGGCGGTGCCGCCCTTGCCGTCGCTGACGTGGACGCCGAAGCGATGGAGTTTGCTGTCGTTGATCTCGGCGAGAGGCAGGGTGGCCTGGCTGCCGACAAGGGTGACGGGGGTGGCGGCGCTGAGTTGGGTGGAGCTTTTGGCGTAGATGAACTCGGCGGTGGAAAGAAAGATGAAGACGAACGAGGCGCCCACGACGGCGCTCATCCAGAGCTTTTCCCGGCGGAGGCTCCACTCGGCCTTGCGGCGTTCGGCGGGCGTCGCGCTTGCGTCCGGGCCGGCGGGGCCGCGGCGGCGGGATTCGAGCAAAACCATCAGGCCGGCGAGAGCGAGCATGGTGACAAAGAAGAAGAGGTCGTTGCGGACGATGGGGCCGATGAGGCGCATCTCAGCGGCACTCGACGGCAGGACGCCATTTTCGCTCAGCTCGTGGAGGCCACTGACCAGGAGCTGGAAGGTGACGAAGTAGAGGATCACGGTGGTGACGCGGAAGAAGCGCTGGAGGTTGACGCGAACGCTGCCGCGGATAAACATCACGCCGAAGACCACGCTGACCGCGACGCCAAGCAGAGTTCCAGTGAAGCTGAGGAGTTCGGTCGAGTTGAGCGTGACGGCGGAAAGAATGAGGACGGTTTCGACGCCTTCGCGGAGGACCAGGAGAAAGACAAAGAAGAAGAGGCCGACCTTGGACATGCTGGCGGCGGAGACGCCGTCCGAGGGGCCTCGCGCCCCGCCGGTGTAGCGGGCGATTTTGGCCTCAATGTCGCCCTTCATGGAACGCGCGGTGCGGTGCATGAACCAGATCATGCTGACGACGAAGGCGGCGGCGGCGAGCATCACCCAACCTTCAAAGACGTCAGAGTTGAAGTTGAGCTTGGCGACAACCACGGCGGCGAGGACGCTGGCCGCAAGGGCCGACCCGAGTGCAAGGAAGACGGTTCGCTTGAGCTCCGAGCGGCCAATCTTGGTAAGGTAGGCGAAGACGATGCCGACGATCAGCGAAGCTTCAACGCCTTCTCGCAGCGTGATGATAAATGCTTGCAGCATAAGCCTTTGTCTACTCCGGACAGGCCTCGCGGGAGGTGTATGCGAGGTCTTCGACTCGACCCGAACCGGAGGGGTTCAGCGTGCCGTGTCGTAACTCTGAGTGTAATTCGGACCTGTTTGGTCGTCAATTAAACGAGCTTAGGGTTAGCGACCCCAACCCGAGCGAAGCACCCCGATCGATCGTCGGCTTTATACTTGCTCTCGTGAGCAAGACCTTCTATATCGAGACGTTTGGCTGCCAGATGAACGCCCATGACTCGGAAAAAGTCATCGGGACGCTGGAGCAGCAGGGCTACGCGCGGGTCGAGGACGAGGCCGCCGCGGGTCTGATCGTATACAACACCTGCTCCATCCGCGACAAGGCGGAGCAGAAGGTCTTCCACCGCCTGAACGAATACAAGCGGCTGCAGGGGGAGGGAAAGCGCTTCGCCGTGATCGGGTGCGTGGCGCAGCAGGAGGGCGAGCGCATCTTCGAAAAGGCGCCGTACGTGTCGATCGTCTCAGGGTCGGCGAGCTATCGGAACTTGCCGGAGATGCTGGACCGCCTCGAACAGGGCGAGTCGCGGATCACCGGCCTGGACGACCGGCAGACGGACGAGGCGTTTGAGACGGAGTTTGTCGCTCGGACCAATCCACATCGCGGGTACATCACGATCATCGAGGGCTGCGACAAGTTCTGCGCCTACTGTGTCGTTCCGTACACGCGCGGAAAGGAGCGGAGCCGGACTTCGGACTCGGTGATCGAGGAGGCTCGGCGAATCGCCGATGCCGGGTTCTCGGAGATTCAACTGTTAGGGCAGAACGTGAACTCTTACCTCGATCCTACTCATAAGAGGACGTTTGCGGAGTTGCTGGCTGCCGTCGGCGAGGTTTCGGGAATACGTCGGGTGCGCTTCACCACATCGCATCCGCGGGATTTCACGCCGGACATCGTGGCGGCGATCGATGCGGTCCCGAGCCTCTGCGATCACGTGCATCTGCCGGTGCAGTCAGGGTCGACTGCGGTGTTGAAGGCGATGAATCGCGAGTACACCCGGGAGTGGTATCTCGAACGGATCAGCTGGATCAAGGCGGCGCGGCGCGAGATCTCGATGACCTCCGACATCATCGTCGGGTTTCCGGGCGAGACGGAAGAGGATCTGGAGGATACGGCGACGCTGCTCGAAGAGGTCGGGTACGACGCCATCTTTGCGTTCAAGTATTCGCCCCGGCCGAACACGCCGGCGCTCGGCATGCTCGATTCGATCCATGAAGAGGAGAAGGCACGCCGTCTGCAAGTTCTTCTGGACCGACAGCGCGAGATCCAGAAGCGCACGTATAAGAGGCACTTGGGCGAGGTAATGGAAGTGATGGTTGAGGGGCACAACCGGCCGCGCGGGCAGGTGATCGGACGAAGCTCGCAGAACAAGACACTGAACTTCACGACAAGCTCGCCCATTCTGCCGGCTCCAGGGAGTTACTGCCAGGTGCGGGTGACGGAGGCTTTTCCGAACAGCCTTCTAGGAGTAGCGGTTTAGGATCGACCTAGCGATTTTCCGAGCGTGCGGTTCTAGAAGAGTGGGAGGTCAGGCAATGAGTGAGGCGACGGGTCTGGTGAAGGTGGGGCCGAAAGAGGCGCTCGAAGTCGAGGTGCAGATTCGCGGGTTGATGCTGGACCCAGTCTCAAACGCGCCCATCCTGGTGCTGAAGGACGTAGCGAGCGACACGGTGCTGCCCATCTGGGTGGGGATGTACGAGGCCAACGCGATCGCGCTCGAGCTCGAAAAAACCGCGACGCCGCGACCCATGACGCACGACCTCTTGCAGAACGTCACACGGGGTCTTCATGCCGAGGTCACCAAGGTGGTTGTATCGGAGCTGCGGGAGGACACCTTTTACGCGGTGATCTGGATGGTTCAGGCCGGCGAGACAGTGGCGGTCGACGCCCGGCCATCCGACGCCATCGCACTCGCTCTCCGTTGGGATTGCCCGATCTACGTCAGCCGCGAGGTGCTGGAACGCTCGCGCTTGCAGGCGGTCGGCAACCAGGCTCCAAACGCGGAAGAGATGAGGCGCTGGCTCGAAAATTTGAACGACGACGAGATGGGCCGGTACAAGATGTAGGGCAGGGAAGCGGGTCTTGAGAAGGTAGCCTGAGCCGTCTTTAAAACCTAACCGGACAGGTCGACGCATGTTCCGCCCAGGAATTGTTGGGTCACTTCATCAGACGTCCGAGATGGTTCGCTCAGGGTTGGTTGCGCAAACCTACTTGGCAGCAAGAAAGCGTGCGCAAGCGCGCTTCTCGGTAAACCCCACCTGCCTTTACGGGACGTAAACTGATCTCAATAAGTGGCTGGCCTGTCGTCTGCAGTTGAGGCGTTTCCATGTTTCATAAATAACGAAGCGTCGAATCACATTATTGAAGAACCACGCCCTGAAAAAGGAGATTGCTGATGAAGAGGCTGGTCCCTCCAGGTTCTTTCCTTCTGCTTCTGTTCCTGACCATGCTCGTTAGCGCGGCGGGGTCGGCGCAAGAGCCTGGTAAAGCTATGCTGCCGCTGCCGAAGCCAATCGAGATTAAGGCTCCGAATCTCAAAGGAGCCGATCCGAAGCCGGGGTATGCCGAAAAGACGCTTCTCGCTGCGTTCGACAAATTTGAAGTTGTTGGTATGGGCGCAGCGCATGGCAATAAGGACCTTGACGATTTCATTCTCCACCTCATCCGTAGTCCGGCCTTTCCGAGCAGGATCAACGTGATTGCCGTGGAATGCGGAAATGCACTCTACCAGCCCACCCTCGACCGATACATCGCGGGCTCAGATATCCCGTTGTCGGAAGTGCGGAAGGTTTGGCGCGACACCACACAGACCATGTGTGGTTTGTCCGGTTTCTATGATGAGTTCTTTCCGTTGGTTCGCAGGATCAACCAAGCGCTGCCGGCCGAGAAGAAGTTGCGCGTGCTGGCGTGCGACTCTCCCATTGACTGGAGCAAAATCAAGAGCCGTGCCGACTACGGGCGCGGACAATTCCTGAGGGGGCGCGACGTCAGCATTGCCTCTGCCATGGAAAAGGAAGTGCTCTCGAAACACCTTAAGGCGCTCATGCTCTTTGGCACGGCGCATCTTTATCACCTAGGAGATACAGGCGTCGCGCTCTATGAGAGGAATTATCCGGGGGTAACCCTTGTCATTGCCGATCACACGGGATTCGGGAATTGGAGCCCTCTGGAGAAACACAACGACCGGTTTGAGGCACGCATGGCATCCTGGCCCGTTCCATCGCTTGTGCAGGAAATTCGTGGCACATGGCTGGCAGAGTTGCTAGACATGACTAACAGGACCGGGAACATCTTCTTCGGAGTGCCTGACACCGGCAAGCTCCGGCGGGCCCAGCTCCCGCGAAGGGCACATTCTCAGAAAGCCCGGAAGAGGCGGAAGCTCCACTCTCGAAAATGGTGGACGCCTATCTCTATCTCGGTCCTAGAGATTTGTTGCTGAATGAGCCAGTTCCAGCGCAAGTTGTCCTGGATAAGGATTACATGGCCGAACTCAAGCGAAGATCTGCGTTCACTGGAGGGCCGATGGGAGATCAGGCCGATCCAGAAAAGATTGTAAAACGTGATTCGAACCCGTTCTTCTATGATGCTGACGAGCTTAATAACCTACCGATGATGCTGCCAGAGGCGCCTATGGCGCCGTCAGGCAATAAGAATTAGGGCCACTCAGTCCGAGAGGCTGAACAACTTGGAACAACCCAGTAAGGAGCTGGCGTTGCCAAGCACGCCCATCGGCGAATCCAATTTATGAACCGAGCTAGAGAATCGACATTTCGGGGATTTTCGCCAGCTATTGCCAAATCGCCGAAGCGCTCACCGGACCGAGGTTTGATCGATACCCATAAGTCGGCTTCTGTGTACACGTTCCCCCGTTGTGGCGCTTCGATTGGTGTGCGCAGGCCGATGCGTTCATCGACCTGCCATGGGTGATCCCGAAATAACCGTGGACGTGGGGGCAGGGCTCGGCACTAGCGTACGTTTTTTGACGTTTGGTGGAGTTGACCCCCTTCAGACCCAGCTGCAGAGAGTTGCGACTTGTTCTGCCCAGGAGTCTTCGGTGGGTAGATCGGGTGGGGGTACGGCGAGGTGGTGGCCGGAGCGGGTGGATTCGATGGCTTGGCTGAGGGCATGGGCTAGGGTGGCTTCTTCGCCGGTGAAGACCGTGGCCCAGGGTGTCTCGAGCAGGATGTCGGAGACGCCGGAGTCGCGGTGGAGAAGGACGGGGATGCCTCGGCTGAGGGCCTCGATGGCGGGGATGCCGTAGCCCTGGACGGCGGGCATCAGGAACAGGTGCGCCTGGTCGTAGAGGCGTTCGAGTTCGTGGTCCGAGACGAAGCCGAGAAGGTGGATGCGGTGGGTGAGGCCGAGTTGGGCGATGAGTGTCTGGAGATCGGGGATCTGGGAGCCGCTGCCGGCGACGTTGAAGTGCCAGTCGATCTCGGACGAGAGTGGGATTGGTCTGGACTCGAGTGACGCCAGAGCGCGGATGATCCAGCGGATCCGTTTGTTGGGCTCGATGCGCGAGACGGAGAGCATCTGGAGGCTGGTGGTGACGGGGCGAAGGCGGAAGCTGCCTAGCGCCGTGAGGCCGCCCATGCGGGCGATGGCGGGGGTGACGCCGAAGACGCGACGTGTCTCGGCCTGGAGATAGCTGCTGGTGACGATGGTCTTCCCGCCCGATCGGAGACCGTGCCCGGTGACGCGATCCGAGACGCGGCGGGCCAGGCGCTTGGGGAAGGTGGATTCGGTGTGTGCGTCGGAGAAGAGGCTGGGGGTGTCGTGCATCAGGGTATGGAAGCCGCGGAGGCCGGCGAGGGCGCCATGGAGCGCGGGCTGGTAGCCGGACATCAGCGGCTTTGGGCTGGCTGCGGGGCGAGCGGCAAACGATCGGCGGAGAGCGCTGATCTTCGGGATGGCGCGCATCTCGGGGCGAAGCTCGACGACGGTGATGGGGTGCGACGCGAAGCTGCCGAGGCCGATGTGATCCTGGTAGGTGACGATGTGGTTTGGCAGCCGGTGCGCCGAGAGCCAGCGAGAGAGCGCCAGGACGGAACGCTCGGCGCCCCCCATGGCGACGATCTCGGTCAGCAGGATGGGGCGGGAGTTGGGGGGTTGCATAGGCATGGGGGTCGTAGGCGTTAGGATATCGTCCGCCACCGTCAAGCGCCCGCAATATACCCCCGTTTGAACGAGGTGGGCTATATTGACGAGACGGGTTCGCGTGGACCGCACGCACGGTCGCGAGAGAGCGCGCACGAGGTTACCTATGCTCCAGGCTGTCTCCGGAACCGATCTTCAGATTGCCCCTCTCCCAGCAGAAAAAGTCTCCTTTCCACCTCTTGGAAGCAACCTCAACGTCCTTATGGTTTGGCCCCGGTTTCCGCCGTCGTTCTGGGGATTTGAGGGAGTTTTGTCCATGCTTCCGGAGGCTGCGATGACGCCGCCGCTGGGTCTGATTACGGTGGCTGCGCTGTGTCCAGAATCGTGGACGATCCGTCTGATCGACCACAACTTCGAAGAGGTCCCAGACGAGGATCTCCGGTGGGCGGATCTGGTGATGATCAGCGCGATGCACGCGCAGCGCAAGGATGCTCTGGGCGTTTTGGCGCGGGCGCGGGCGCTTGGCAGGCGAACGTTTGTGGGCGGCCCGTGGGCGAGCACCGAGCCCGAGGTGGTGCTCGAACATGCCGATCACGTGCTCGTCGGCGAGGCCGAAGAAGCCTTTGCCGGTATCGCGCTCGCGCTTGAGCAAGGGCGCGCCGAGCGGCTGTATCGCATCATCGAAAAGCCCGATATGACCGCAAGCCCGGCGCCGCGATTTGATCTGTTGAAGTTACATAAATACACGTCGATGCCGGTGCAGTTCTCGCGCGGGTGCCCGTTTCAATGCGAGTTCTGCGACATCATCACGATCTATGGGCGCAAGCCGCGCGCAAAGACGGCGCCGCAGTTGATCGCGGAGCTGGATCGTCTGCGCGAGCTCGGCTGGCGAAACGAAGTCTTTATCGTCGACGATAACTTCATCGGCAATCATCACAAGGCGCTTGCGCTCTCAAAGGATCTGGCGGCGTGGCAGGTGGAGCACGATCATCCGTTCTCGTTCTATACCGAAGCTTCGATCGACCTTGCGGACAAGACCGAACTGCTGTCAACGATGGTCGAAGCGAACTTCATGTACGTGTTTATCGGGATCGAGACGCCGTCCTCCGAGGCGTTGAAGCAGTCACGCAAGTTCCAGAATCTGCGAAGCGACAACGTCAAACAGGTGCGTGTGATTCAGGAGGCAGGCCTGTGGGTGCTGGCCGGATTTATCGTCGGCTTCGACTCCGACGACGAGACGATCTTCGACCGGCAGCGCGAGTTTATTGAGCTGACGACCATCACCTGGGCCATGGCGGGCGTTTTGCAGGCACCGCCGACGACGGCCCTCTTCGACCGCATGAAGCGGGAAGGCCGGCTGATAGAGAACAGCGACGCGATCACCAACTTCAGTCCGCCGAACTTCGAGACGGTGCTGCCGTTTCCAGTGCTCCTGCGCGGGCTCGCCACGCTCTTGTCGGACTTGTATGAGGCGAGGCCCTTCTTCAAGCGGGCGCTCCGATCGCTCGAGGTCTGGAGGCCGCGCGCGACGCAGGTTCCTCCTGAGCTTCCGCTGCTCTACAATCTTCGCGTGCTCTTGGCATCGATTTGGCAGCAGGGCGTGCGTTCGCCGTACAAGCGCGAATACTGGAAGTTTCTGTTTGAGATCGTTCGCCGGTATGCGCGCACGCCGGCGAAGCTGTGGCTTGGCTTCAACATCATGCTCTCGGCAAACCACTTCCTGATCTACTCGCGCGAGGTGGCCCAGCAACTGGAGGCGGAGTGCCGGTCGATCGAGGCCAGGGAGGCGATCTCACCGCGCCGTGGCTACGCTGGCTCTGCTGCCGCGAAGCTGGCGGCGAGGGCCTAAGAACTTGTTGAATAGTCCGTCTTGCTTAAGGGCACGGCTTCAGCCGTGCCGTAAGTGGAAATCGATGCAGTGCGGCTTTAGCCGCTGAGGTACGACTTTCGCCTTCCGCTCTTGTATTTCAACAAGCTCCTAGAGATCTGGGTGTGGGCTCAGCGCTGGGCCAGGTCTTCGAGATGGGTGAAGAACTCCGGGAACGAGATCCGGGCGGCCTCGGCGCCGTGGATCTCGGTGTCGGAGCTGGCCCGCAGAGCGGCAATCGAGAAGGCCATGGCGATGCGGTGGTCTGAGCCTGAGTCGATGCTTGCACCGTGCAGGGTCTGCCTGCCGGGGATGTCGAGACCGTCGGCGTACTCGGTGAAGTTGGCGCCCATGGCTCGGAGATTGCGGGCGACCAGGTCGATGCGGTCGGACTCCTTGACGCGAAGCTCTCCGGCGTCCCGGATGCGCAGGCCGCTTGCGGTGTAGGGAGCGATGGCGGCGAGCACGGGAAGTTCGTCGATCATCTGCGCGGCGAGGGCGCCCGCGATCTCGAACGGCTGAGACGTGCGTCGCGGATGCGGGTCGGCAGTCACCTGGACGGTGCCGATCAGCTCTCCGTGGAGCTCCTCGACGTTGAGGACTTTGATCTTCGCGCCGAGAGCGCCGACGACGTCGAGCAGAGCGGAGCGAGTGGGGTTCATACCGATCGAGTCCAGGACGAGGTTTGCGTCGGGGAAGAGCAGGGCGGCGGCGAGGAAGAAGGCAGCCGACGACAGGTCGCCGGGAACGGTGACGTCGATGGCGTGGATCTGCTGTCCGCCGGAGATCGAAAGCGCTTCGGTGCCGTCGGCTGCCGACCTGGAGCGCGTGAGGGTAGCGCCAAATGCGCGCAGGGCGTGCTCGGTATGGTCGCGCGTTCGGATCGATTCGGACAACATCGTGACCCCCTGGGCCTGGAGGCCGGCGAAGAGCACGGCCGTTTTGACCTGGGCGGAGGGGATCGGGGTGGTGAAGTGGATGGCGGCGAGGGAGCGGCCCTTGATGTTGATTGGGGCGTGGCCGTCCGTGAGATCGATGTCCGCGCCCATGGCCGCCAGCGGCTTGCGGATGCGCTCCATGGGGCGGACGTTAAGGCTCTCGTCGCCGACCAGCGTAAAGGTGTGCGGGTGCGGGGCGATGAGGCCGGCGAGCATCCGCATCGTCGATCCGGAGTTGCCGCAGTCGAGCGGCTGCCCCGGTTCAGAGAAGCGGCCCGCGGTGCCGGTGATCGCGACCGTGCGAGCGTCGACCTCGGTGACTGTGGCGCCGAGCGCGGCCATGCAGGCCAGGGTCGAATGAGGGTCGGCGCCGGTCGAAAAGTTGGCCAGACGGGACGTGCCATGGGCGAGGCCGGCGAGCATGGCGTACCGGTGCGAGATGGATTTGTCGCCGGGGAGGGTGAGCGAGCCCTGGACGTTGCGCGCGGGGCGGATGATTTGGGTGGACATCTTTTTCTTTATGGTAGCGCGAGGGCGTGGGTCGGTGGCGGGGCCTGGTTCGGGACTGCGGTTTGACCCAGGAGGTGCAAGTTGGAGTACGGCTTGTGTTATCGGAATAAGGATGTCTGGGCAGCAGCAGAGCAGAAAGCGATGATCAATGTTAGAAGAACGCTAGTGCATGGTGAAACTGAGACGCTTGTGTCGCTTCGTAGGGATTGGCAAACTTGTTCCGATGCTGCCGTCCTCAAGCTCTGCAAGGCCTGTGAAGTGCTGTGTCGCAACGGCGGGAAGTGGACAGATATAATGGTGCTTGTTGGTTCTAAACAAACGGGGAGGAAGTAAGTCGATGGTGGGCGATGGAACCGCGAGCTGAATGTTCTGAGCGCGTGGGCTGATCGTCTTCTCTGCAACGGCAACTGGCGGTTTTGCCTTAGCATGGTGAATGACGGAGCTGCGCCTTCGAGGTCAGGCATGGTTGCTCTTACTGGTGCTCCTGTCTCGACCCGCCAGAAGTGCTGAGCCTGTTACCACATCTAGACTCAGCCATCCAGTCACGGTTCCCATGCTCATCCCTGCAAAGGATTGGGTTGAGGATAAATGTGTCTGGGGTTTGCGTCCGGAGTTTGCAGAGGGATTCGTAGGGCGTGAGGCCTTTGAGCGTCGTGAGTCTTCGGGCGAAGTTGTAGGCTTTGAGGAAGTCTATTAAGTGGGCTTTGAGTTGGTTGTGGGTGTCGTAGAAGGAGCGCTTGACGGTTGCGTCCTTGAGGGTCCGGTTCCTTCTCTCGACCTGCCCGTTGGTCCAGGGATGGTTCGGCTTGGTGAGCCGGGGATCGATTCCATGAACCAAACAGAGCCTGTCGAAGGGATGGCTGCGGAAGCGTGCGGTGGGACCCTGGCGGTTCTTCGGCAGGTCGGCGAACTGGATTCCGTTGTCGGTGAGCACGGTGTGGATGCGGTACGGAACCGCTTCGATGAGGGCGTCCAGGAAGGCGGCGAAGGACCGCATGTCGGCCTTTTCGACGAGTTCGACCCGGCGAAACTTCGACGTCCGGTCGATGGCCACGAACAGAGAGAGCTTGCCTTCGGCCGTCCTCACCTCGGCCAGGTCGATGTGGAAGAAGCCAATCGGATAGGTGTCGACTTCTTCCGGCGCGGCGTGTCGCCGTCGACCTCGTGCAGGCGGCTGATGCCGTGACGCTCCAAACACCGATGAAGCGACGATCGGGTGAGTTGAGGGATGGTGGCCTGCAACGCGTAAAGACAGTCGTCGAGCGGCAACCGCGTGTGCTTGCGAAACGCGACGACGATGGCTTCTTGTGCCCCCGACAGAACCGTCGACTTCGGCACGGTGGGGCCGGTCCGGCGGTCTGCCGTGGACTCCCGCTTCCTCCACTTGGCAACCGTCTTCGGGTTGATCCCATGACGGCGGGCCAGCGCCCTCAGGCTCTCTCGACTATGCTGTATCGCTCGACGGACCGCCTCTGTCGGGCGGGCGCACTCGTGAAGAACCTGTCCCATAATGCCTCCTTCTCACCCTCAGAAAAGGGTGCCCCATCTAATGCCGGGACTAAACACCTAGAGCAAATTACCTGTAGGTGTATAAGGAGCACGGGTATGAACGCCGTTTTCTCTCAAGGAAAACGGCTCTGGACAAATACTCCCGCTCCACAGCAACAGGTAATTTGCTTTAAGCGGCAGAGTCGGAGAGACAAAACTGTTGACGATTCGCCGGGGACCCCAGCAGATGAGCGTGCACGCGACGGTCAGCCGTCACCCCTGATGCAGGTGCGCAATATGCATGCTCCCTGATGAGAAACCCTGAAGGTGCAGCGTGGTGAGCAGCAGCTCGCCGTGTGGGAGAAGCACGTGTCTCCCACCGACCCTGAGATGTTTGCCAAGCTCTTGGAGTGGGGAGGGTTTGAGCACGGTAGAAGCCATGCGAGTCGTCGGTCACGTGCACACACGCCGACTTAGCAACGTTGCCAGAGTGGGCCCATCACCTTCAAGCCATACTCGAAAGCTTCCCGAGGCTGGTACCCACTCTGCCAAAAGGACGGACACTGGCAAACGGAGTTGTGGAAACGATCAAGCCAAGACCGTTCGATCAGATTCTGCACCCCTTCGCGGGATACGCCGTATCCCAGGTCGAGGCGTGCTTTCCGCAGCTTCGCGAATTGTTGACCGATGGTGCGATCCATGACCTGCAGGATGGCTTAGCGCTTCGCCTGTCGGATCCTGGCGGCGCAAGCGTTGCAGGTGGATTTCTTTCGTTTTCGGCGTTGTCCGCTGCGTCCGCCAAGTATCAAGCAGTTGTTGAAAATTCCACTCGGGCGCGCTTACCGCATCTTTGCAGGAGCATCCGTTGAGGGCAGCGCCCCCACATTGGCTGTGGACGGCTTCATGTCTTAGCCAGAAGCGTCGATAGAGAGTTCGACGGGCAGTGACAGCCGGTGGGAAGGGGAGCTTTCTAGCGACTGCCACGCCTCCTGGATGGGGCCGCCACCCTGATAGCCGATGGCCGGGTCGATCGTATAAGCGGGGTCGCTCAGGGCTTGCTGAAGCGTGATGAAGCTGAAGCCCCGTTCGCGAAGCTGTGCGATTAGGTCGGGTAGCATCTTTGCGTTGAAAGCGGTGACATGCAGCAGGAGCACGTATGGGATGTCGTGCCCATACAGCCGGTGCGAGAGCGAACGGTAGATATCGATGTACTGATCGGCGGCGGCGAGATAGCTGTCATGCAGCGCGTCGACCCTGTCCATGCGTTGCTTGGCGACGCACCGCGCGTAGGGGTCATTCCACAGGTAGTCCTCGAAGTCGAGCGATACTTCGGCGGTCTTGTAGCCGTGCTCCTTGAGGTAGGACTGGATGCCTTGCCGCTTTTCCAGCGTTTCGCCTTCGTGCAGAAACGGGTAGCGGAAGTAGTGCCAGTCGGTCTTGCCCGCATACTGTTGCAGCGCTGGTTCGTTTCTGAGGATGTTGTCTTCAAATTCCGTGACAGACGTTGACTCGAGATCAGGATGTGAATACGTGTGACTGCCGAGCAGATTGCCGGAGGCCGTCCAGTTGTGCAAAATAGCAGGGCCGCTCGGCATTCCCGAGAGTGTGGGCGTTTAGAGTAAATTATCTGTAGGTGTATAGGGAGCCACAGGTATCAACGCCGGTTTCTCCCAAGGAAAAAGGCTCTGCACGAACATTCCCGCTCCATAGCCAACAGGTAATTTGCTCTAAGAAGCCATAGACGGGCGGCATCTGTTCGGCCTGAGCGAGACGAGGATCGACTCGATGATCTGCGCACGCGTCAGGTCAGGCGGAGCCGCACCGGTTGCGGGCAGATCGTCAAAGGTTAAGGCCAGCTGCAGCTTTGGCTTCTGTGCATTCGATATGAAGGCTGCGTTGAAGACAAGAACGCATATAAGGACGGAGGTCTTGCGCGTACGTCCATTTTAGGCAGGCCCTTATATCCTCGTGCCGAGGATAGCCGCGATGTGTGGACGGTATGTGCGACGGAGTGACAAGCAGAAGATAGCAGAGTGGTTCAAAGCGCCGGGTCCCCGGAAACGCTTGTGTTCCTGGGGTGGGACGAACCAGCGATAAAAGCAGGTTGAACTCGATCTGCTCGACCATCTGCCGCTCCGATCGGATCGAGTAAAACGCCTGCAACAGCAGCGCCCGCAGCCCATATTCGGGAGGAATCGACGGTCGCCCAAACGCCGAGTACAGGCTGTCGAACTCCTGGCTCAACGACTTCAAAACAACCTCCGTGATCCGCCGAATCTCCCGCAAAGGATGGCCGTGAGGAACCCTCTGCTCCAACGTCACATAACTGAACCTCCCATCCTGTATCCGATCATCGCCACGCGTACGACAGAAACGAACACAGACCCAAAGAAGTCCTAAACTCTACGGAAATATCGGAACCTATTTCAACAAACTCCTATAGCAAATTGCCTGTCACTGTATAGGAGCCACGGACCTCGACGCCGGTTCGCTCTAGCGAGCAGCCACTGTCGAAGCGCCGGAGATGCCCTGGACGTGGCGATCCAAAAACTAGTCTAGGCTCCAAAGCAGAAGATAATTTGCTCCTGACCGGTGGATACTCAGTGACATCGATCGAGGTTCAATCCCGAGACCGTCGCTCGTCCCCGCAGCCCTCCACCGCCAGCAGCCCGACCACCCCCAGGCCCAGAACCACCACCAGGCCTTCGATTCGCGTCGACCATGCATGCCGCCGATCGAAGTCTCCTCGCAACACGGACTCCCGAGGCAGGGAAGTGATGTCGCCGCCGGCCAGCACGCGATCCCGCTCCATAGGCCGGATCACGCCTACGTCTGACACCGCCGTCAGCACCATCATCCCCAGCACCAGCCCCCACCGGGCTGCCACGAGCCGCCGCTCCCGCTCGGCCCGAGAAACAAATTGAAGTCCCTCCAGCAGCAGGAGCACCGCTCCACACCCCAGACCAATTCGATGCAGCAACACCAACGCAGCGCGCACAACACCGCCCGCAAGATGCGCATTCGGGAGCGTCCAGAACGCCACCGGAGCCAGCACCGCCCCAAAAAAGATCTCGCCGCCCAGCCACACAATCAGTGCAAGCAAAGCAACGGCGCGAACGGCCGTGCCCCCAAAACCACCCGCAAGCCCAACCTTCGCTGCTCCACTCAGTCGCATTTAGACAAAATCGCGTCCTATCAGCCGCCTGACCCGCTCCGCAACCGGTGGATGCGTAGAAAACAGGCTCCCAAACCCGCCTCCCCCCAGCAAAGGAGCCACAATAAACATGTGCGCCGTCGACGCCGACGCGCTCATCGGCAACCGCTTCGAGTAGCTCTCCAGCTTCTGCAACGCCCGCGCCAGAGCATACGGATTGCCCATCGCCCGCGCCGCCGTCGCATCCGCCTCATACTCGCGCGATCGCGACACCGCCATCTGAATCATCACCGCCGCAATCGGCGCCAGGATAATCATGAAGAGCGCCTCCATCCCACCGCCGCGCTCCCGCCGACCACCACCACCGCCGCCAAACAGCGAAGCAAAATATCCCATACGCGCAATCATCGTGATCGCCCCAGCCAGGGTCGCCGCAATCGAAGCCGTCAAGATATCCCGGTTTCTAACGTGACCCAGCTCATGCGCCAGCACGCCTTCGATCTCCTCATCATCCAGCAGACGCAAAATCCCGTGCGTCAACGCAACCGAGGCGTGCGCCGGATCTCGCCCCGTCGCGAACGCATTCGGGCTCTCGGTCGGCAACACATACACGGCCGGCATCGGCAGATCCTGCTTCGCCGTCAGCCGCTCCAAAGCCGCAAACGCCCGCGGCAGATCCTCACGCCGCGCCAGCTGTGCGCGGTACATCCGCAAGGCCAGCTTGTCGGAGTAAAAATAGCTGAAAAAGTTGAAACCAACCGAGATCAGCAGAGCCGTCATCATGCCGTTGCGACCGCCCAGTCGATCTCCCACAAGCACCAGAAATACCGTCAACGCCACCAGGAGCAACGTCGACTTCAACGTGTTCATCTCCACTCACCGAAACATCGCTTTCTCATCTAATGAGACGTCCCAACCGACGGTTCGACGCGGCCGAGCGCCCGCCGCAGCACCACCTCCAGAGCCCCTTTCACCTCCGCATACTCCGTCTCTCCAAGCCGCCCCTGCAACCGCTCCGTCTCGACAGCAAACAGCTCCTCCTTGAGCGCCGCCAACAGCGCACCCTGCCCTGGACCATGGAAATGCGCCGACCCATCCGCCGCCACACCGCCGCCCTGGACCAAACCCTGACCCAAGCCCCCTCCACCCCCATGCCCCACCCCAAACCTCACCGGACCTGCCCCCCCAGGCGCCCCGAAAGATCCACCAGAGCCCCCGAAGGGTCCAGCAGACCCAGGAGCCCCCCGCGTCAGCATCACACCAGCTCCCGCCGCCAACACCAGACCCAAACCGCCGATGATCCACCACTTGTACTTCGCCCACGGATCGTGCGTTCCCTCCGGATCGATCGGCGTCCCCAAACCCCCGCCCGGACGCGTATCCGTCGCCGCACTCCCGGTCGCCCCTGGCTGCTCTCCGCCCGACCCCTGGCCCTGATCCTGCCCACCTCCACCGGCGCCCCCCCCACCCTGCACCGTATCCCGAGGCAGCTGCCCCGTCCCACCCAACGTGAAACCCAGCGGCTGCGACGGCGAAACCCCGCGCGCCACAAACGTCTGCGCGTTCACCTCGTCGCTCACCGGAGCATACGGCGCCCCCGCCTGTGCTTTGAACGTCATGCTCTTCGGCATCACCACCGCCACCGTATCGGTCGCCAGCACCGGCTTCGGCGCCAGCGTCAGACCGCCGCTGTACGGCAAGTGATACGTCACCTGAAACCGTGTCTCCCCCGGCCGGATCGGAAAGATAAACGCATAGTGATTCGCCTCCCCTAACGGCACCGGCGCCGCCTGCACCGGCATCCCGCCCGGTCCCAGAGCCGCCGATCCCTCCACCACCGCTCCCGCTGGCAGATAAAACTCAAACGGCCGATCACTGAACTGTGTTCGCGGCGGATCCGAATCGTTCTTCACAAAAAAGTTCTCCACCACCCGCAGCGACTTGCCACCCTCATCGGTCTGCAGCCGCAACACATCGGCCTCGCCGACAACCCCCTCTACCTTCGCCGCCGCGTTATAGACCTCCAGATCAAGCGTCGTCGTGCCCGGTGGCGCCGGCTTGAAGTAGTTCGCCTTGTCATGCGTCGCCCGCACCAGATGCACACCCGCGTCCGGCACCTCCAGCTTGTACCGCCCACGCCCGTCTGTCTTCGTCCGCGTCGACTCCTGCATCCCCTGCGCCAGCCGGATCAGCACCACATCATCGCCCGCCGACACCTTGCCCGTAGTCTTATTCGTCACAACCCCCGAGATCGTCTCCGCCCCGGCATCAGCGAGGCGCACACCGCCCAGCAGCGCGAACAGCAGCACCGCCCCAAACAAACTCCTCGACCTCAACCGAAATTCACTCACACCTAACCCTATCGTCCGTTTCCGGAAAAACTTTAGCCCAAAGCCCAAATTATTCGCCAAAAGTACCCAAACACCCCAGCCGTCACCCCAAACCCCGCGACTCCAGAGCCTCCATCTCCCCCACCACCCCGGCCGCCTCATCCTCCAACCCGCGCCTCTGCTCCAGATAATCCCGCTCCGGATACTTCCCCGCCAGATACTCAAAGTTCAAATCCCGCAAGTTGTCATAGATCGCGTCGCGCCGCTCCCGCAGATACTCCACCCGCGTCTTATCCCGTCCCAGCACCAGGCCCCGCACCGGCCAGAACATATACGCGAAGCAACCCAACGTCAGAGCCACAGCCGCCAAAACCCCCATCAATACTCCGTATCCCGGCGAATCCGCTCCCGCAGAGCCTCCGTCCCGTCATCCGCCCCCACACCATCCCCAAACGTTCCACCCACCGTCACCTCGCGCCCACCGCTCCGCCGATGCCACACCTTCACCAGCACCACCGTCCCCAACGCCGACAAGACAAACACCACCACCGGCGCAATCCACGCCACTCGGTCGAACCCGCCCCGCATCGGCGCCGCCAGGATCACAGCCCCGTACTTCGCCGAAAACCAGTTCATCACCGCCGTGTCCGACCCGCCGCCCGCCAGCTGCGCGCGCAGCTCCCCAATCATCCGGTCCGAATCCGGACATCCCACATGATTGCACTCCAGCAAAATCTGCCCACACCCGCACGCACACATCATCTTGTGCCCAATCCGGTTGAACCGCGTCTCCGAGCTATCCGCCCCCAGCACCATCAGCCCCAGCACGCAGGCAAACAAGCCTTGCGCCAGCCGCTGCCAAAGTCCGGCGAGCGGGAGTTGTCCAGAGGATCGTACAAGCAGCCGGCTAAGCATGATGGGCCTCGGCGGCCACGGCTGCCACCGGAACCGTTGCTGTCGAACGCTCCCGCACCACCACCCGCGTCAACCGCGGCAGCAACGCCACCACGGTCCCCAGCACCACAATCCCCACCCCAATCCAGATCCAATTAATCAGCGGATTCAGGAACACCTTAATGATCGGCCGGTCCGTCTCCGGATTCTTGCCCTCATAAATCACATACAAATCGCTTCCCAGCGTCGAGTGGTTCGCCACCACCGTCGCATTCGTCTGGCTCGCCTGATAAAACCGCTTCTCCGGCGCCATCTGCGTCACCTTGCGGCCGCCCTTATAGACGTCCAGCAGCGCATACTCCGTGTCAAACGTCGGGTTCGAGTCCTGCGTAAAACTCTGACACACCAGGCGGTACGGCCCCATCTTCATCTCCGAGCCAAACCCCATCTCCTGCTCGTGCGACTGGTTGAACGCCCCTCCCGCAATCCCGATAAACATCACCACAATCCCGAAGTGCACCAGGTACCCGCCATACCTCCGCGTATTCTTGCGCACCAGCAACACCATCGACCCCAGCAAGTTCTTGCCCGTCTGCGACCGCACCACCGCCGCCCCTCGCAGGAACTCCGACGAGATCGCCGTAATCACCCCCGCCCCCAGCGAAAACGCCACCAACGAGAACGCCGTCGCCTGCATATCGTCGCCCTCGCTCCACGGCCGGACCCCCGCCAGCATCAAACCCACCGCCGTCACCCCCACTGCAATCCCCGGCAAGATAAAGTTGCGCCGGATCGATCGCAGCGAAGTCGACCTCCACGCCAGCAACGGCCCAATCCCCGTCAAAAATAGCAACGACAACCCGATCGGCAGGTTCACCCGGTTATAAAACGGCGCCCCCACCGTCACCTTCGACCCCTGCACATACTCGCTCAGGATCGGAAACAGCGTGCCCCAAAGCACCGTAAAACACGCCGCCAAGAGCACCAGGTTGTTGAACAGAAAACTCGACTCCCGGCTCACCAGACTCTCGAGCCGGTTCTCGGATTTGAGGTGGTCCCGCTGCCGGATAAACGTAAACAGACACACCGCCAGCACCACCACCAGGAACCCGTAAAACCACCCTCCGATCGAGCTCTGCGCAAACGCATGCACCGAACTCACAATGCCCGAGCGCGTCAGCAATGTCCCCAAAATCGTCAGCATAAAGGTCGCGAAGATCAGCCAGACGTTCCAGCTCTTCATCATCCCGCGCTTCTCCTGCATCATCACCGAGTGCAGGAAAGCCGTGCCCGTCAGCCACGGCATCAGCGACGCATTCTCGACCGGATCCCAGCCCCAATACCCGCCCCACCCCAGCACCGCGTACGCCCAGTGCATCCCCAGGCAGATCCCGCACGTCAGAAACAGCCACGTCACCATCGTCCACCGCCGCGTAATGTGGATCCACTTCTCCCCTGGATACCGCATCATCAACGCACCCAGGGCAAACGAAAACGGCACCGCGAATCCCACATACCCGAGATACAGCATCGGCGGATGGATCACCATCTCCGGATACTGCAGCAACGGATTCAGACCGAACCCATCCGCCGCCACCGGCCCTGGCTGCATCGCAAACGGAGGCGCCGCAAAGTTCAGCAACAGCAGAAAGAAAACTTGCACCCCAGCAAGAATCGTCGAGGCATACGCGCTCAGCCTGATGTCCACCCGGTGCCGCACGCGAAGAACAAATCCATACGCCGCCAGGAGCGACGCCCATAACAGCAACGACCCCTCCTGCCCCGACCACAACGCCGAAAACTTGTACGCCGGGTGCAAACTCCGGTTCGTATGATGGAGGATGTACGCGACCGAGTAGTCGTTGGTAAACGAGGCCCACACCAGGGCAAACGCCGCGCATCCCACCGCCACAAAACTCGCGATCCCCGACCTCCGCGCCGTCTCGCCCAGCCGCCCCGCCATCAAGTCCGGAGCAGACTCCAGCCCCCCCGCCATCCGGTCGAGCCCCGGCTCCAACCCCGCGCCCCTAACCCCAACCGCCGATCCCAACCCAGACCTCTGCCGCCACAACGCCAGCGCCCCCGCGCCCAGCGTATACGCGCTCAACATCAGCGCCAGGAGCAACGAAAAACTGCCAAACTCTGGCATCGGATGCACGGGCATAAAAACCTCAACTTATTCTCTCAAGCCGAGTCCCCGTCCGCAATCAAACAGGCCGCTTACCGCCCCACACCGCCGTAAATCGCCCACGCCACCGCTCACCTCCATCAAAGGGCCGAGACATCTCCCATCCTCCCGACGGAGGCACAACACCGGGTGCCCCATCCTCCGCGACGGTCTCATCGTCGTGAAGGGTGGGGTATTCGCGCGGCGACGCGCGAACCGCCGTTCAAACGTCCATCGCCAAACCCCCACCGTCCGGTCCCGCACGCAACAGCCGCTCCACCTCCGCCAGCAGCCGATCCGGCAGCAGAGGCTTCAGACGAAACGTCACGTCCAGCCCCTCATACTCCGCCTCCGCCTCATCCAGGCCGCTGATCACCAGCACCGGCACCGTCCCATCCGACTTTCGCAGCTCGCGAACAAACTGCGCCCCCGTCATCCCCGGCATCATGTGGTCCGTAATCACCAGACCGATCTCCCCCGGAAACTCACTCCCGCGCATCTGCTCCAAAGCCCGCTCCGGATGGAGCACCGCAATGCAGAAGTACCCCGCCCGCTTCAGGATCGTCTGCCGCGTCGCCGCCTGCACCGCATTGTCGTCCACCAGCAAAACCGCTCCCGCCATCACGACCTACCCGTCCCGGCCAATGTCATCATCTCCGGCTGTCATTCGCGAAGGGAATCTGCCTCCGCCTTGCCTTAACCTTTCTGCTTGTCATTTCCCATTCCCCAAAGGGAATCTGCGTCCGCGTTCGCACCGCCCTCTCTGAACGTCCGCCACCCCGTCGCCTCGTGCCCTCCTCCTAAAAACAACGCACCACCTCCCCCTTCGGATGCCGGACACACCCCTGACGTCAACTCCCCGCACCTCCATAGACTCCCCACTCCCAAACCGTTTACCCTGAGCACCGAGGCGCAACCGACCTCTGCCCCACCCCCAACCAGCCGAAAAGGACACCCGGACACACCATGAACCTCTCCCTCATCGACTGGCTCATCATGCTGGTCTACTTCGCCTTCGTCCTCGGCATCGGCTTCGCCCTCAAGCGCTACATGCGCACCTCCAACGACTTCTTCCTCGCCGGCCGATCCATCCCCGCCTGGGTCTGCGGCCTCGCCTTTATCTCCGCCAACCTCGGCGCCCAGGAGGTCATCGGCATGGGCGCCTCCGGCGCCAAATATGGCATCATCACCTCCCAGTTCTATTGGATCGGCGCCATCCCCGCCATGGTCTTCGTCGGCATCTTCATGATGCCCTTCTACTACGGCTCCAAAGCCCGCTCCGTCCCCGAATATCTCCGCATGCGCTTTGACGAAAAAACCCGCGCCGTCAACGCCTTCTCCTTTGCCGTCATGACCGTCTTCTCCTCCGGCATCTCCATGTACGCCATGGCCCTGCTCATCCAGACCCTCGGCCTCTTCCACGGCCTCATGCCCGACGCCTGGATCTTTCACGTCTCCATCATCCTTTCCGCCGTCATCGTCCTCGGCTACATCTTTCTCGGCGGCCTCACCTCCGCCATCTACAACGAGGTCCTCCAGTTCTTCCTCATCGTCGCCGGCTTCGCCCCCCTGGTCTGGATCGGCCTCCGCAACGTCGGCGGTTGGCAGGGAATCAAGCAGACGCTCCCCATCTCCATGGTCCACTCCTGGCGAGGCATGGCCCACGCGAACACCAACCCCCTCGGCGTCGAGTGGTTCGGCCTCGCCATGGGCCTCGGCTTTGTCCTCTCCTTCGGCTACTGGTGCACCGACTTCCTCGTCATCCAGCGAGCCATGGCCGCCGACTCCGAAGTCTCCGCCCGCCGCGTCCCCTTGATCGCCGCCATCCCCAAGATGTTCTTCCCCTTTCTCGTCATCCTCCCCGGCCTCATCGCCGTCTCCGTCACCAGCCACATGGCCCCAGTCCCGGGTGCCACCACCTCCGCGGCCGCCGCCTCCAACCCGGGTGCCCCATCCTCTCCGACAGCTTCATCGTCGGAAAGGGTGGGGTCTGAACCAGCCTCCAACCCGGGTGCCCCATCCTCTCCGACAGCTTCATCGTCGGAAAGGGTGGGGTCTTCCACTGTCGCCAACCAGGAAATCCCACCCCCCAAACTCCCCTCCAAAACCGACGCCGGACACCCCGCCGAAGATAATCACCCGCACGGCCTCATCCCCGTGAAAACCAACCCCATCACCGGCGCCGCCGCCCTCAACGCCGACGGTTCCGCCATCTACAACTACGACCTCGCCATCCCCGTCATGCTTCTCCACTACTTCCCCACCGGCATTCTGGGATTAGGCCTGACTGCCCTCCTCGCCAGCTTCATGTCCGGCATGGCCGGCAACGTCACCGCCTTCAATACCGTCTGGACCTACGACATCTACCAGTCCTACATCAACAAACGCGCCACCGACGCCCACTACCTCTGGATGGGCCGCATGGCCACCATCGGCGGCATCCTCCTGTCGATCGCCGCCGCCTACGCCGTCACCTCCTTCAACAACATCATGGATTCGCTCCAACTCATCTTCTCGCTCGTCAACGCGCCCCTGTTCGCCACCTTTCTCCTCGGCATGTTCTGGAAGCGCACCACCGGCCACGCCGCCTTCACCGGCCTGCTCGCCGGCACCGCCGGAGCCCTCCTCCACCACGGCCTCACCCTCCCCGCCGAAGCCACGCCCGGCCTCCACGGCGGCTGGATCACCGTCCTCCACACCTACCCCTCCGACATGGCCCAGAACTTCTGGACCGCCATCTTCGCCTTCTCCATCAACTTCGTCGTCACCGTCGTCATCTCCCTCCTCACCAAGCCCCGCCCCGAGTCCGAACTCGTCGGCCTCGTCTACTCCCTCACCCCCAAACCCGTCGACACCGACCTCCTCTGGTACCAGAAACCCGCCACCCTCGCCATCGCCGTCCTGGTCCTCCTGGTAGCCCTAAACCTCGTCTTCGCCTAACCCAAAACCTGTCCTCTCGCCCAGAGCGGAGGGGCCTGCAGTTGCTGTTGCCCTTATGGTTGTCATTCCCGAAGGGAATCTGCTTCTCGCTTTCGCCCTTGCCTCTAGGTAGGCCGAGGCTTCAGCCTCGGCATCACGCCACACCCACAATGAAGGGGCTTCAGCCCTGAGGTATGCTTCCCCCGATCCCGCCACAAACCCGGGTGCCCCATCCTCCGCGACAGCCTCACCGTCGTGAAGGGTGGGGTATTCGCGCGGGAACGCGCGAACGCTCTCCCACCCACACCACCCCGCAAATTCCCCTTCCCACCCCACCCCCCTTGCCTTACCCTTGCCACAACACACCATGACCACACCCCCCATCCCCAACCCGCCCACCTCCACCTACTCCCCGAACTATCCAGCGCCCTACCCCGTCTTCGGCAACCCCCTCCAAGACCTCGCCGGCCACGTCCGCATCCTCGGCATCCTCTTCTGCGTCTACGGCGGCCTGGCTCTCCTGGCCATCGGGTCGGCTGCCCTCTTCCTCTGGTTCTTCCTCGCCCACCCCGGCGCCATCCCCGGCTCCACCACCATCACCGCAACCACCCACATCCCCTTCCAGACCAACCTCCTCCAGACCAACCTCCCCGACACCAACTTCGACCCCCACACCATCCCCTTCCTCTCCGGCATCCTCACCTTCGCCGCCGCGGCCGCCGCCGTCTCCATCGCCCTCCCCCTCGCTGCCGGATACGCCCTCCTCAAACGCAAACCCTCCGGCAGAACCCTCGCCCTCGTCAACGCCTGGATCATCGTCCTCTCCTTTCCCTTCGGCACCGCCCTCGGCATCTATACCCTGGTCGTCTTCCTCAAACACACATCGCGCGACCTCTACGCCCAACTCGCGGCCGCCCGCTAACCCCAGCGCCCTCAACAGAAAGGTCCACCCATGGGACTCGACATCCGCATCCCCCTCGGTCTCATCTTCCTCATCATCGGCGGCATCATGGCCATCTACGGCGCGTTCACCCACGGCTCCCCCCTCTACGCCAAATCGCTCGGCGTCGACCTCAACCTCACCTGGGGAGCCCTAATGACCCTCTTCGGCCTCATCATGTTTCTGCTCGGCCGCCGCAAAAAATGGCAAGACGACCCCGTCACCCCACGCCCCTGGGAGCGCGACCCCAAACCCCGGCATTGACACCTCCCCTAAACCTAGCTAACATAACTAAGCACTCAGGAGATTCCAATGATCTCAGCCACCATCTTCGAAGCGAAAACCAACCTCTCCAGGCTCGTCCTCCAGGCCCAGGGAGGCGAAGAAGTCGTCATTACCTCCGGCCGCACCAAAAAGCCGATCGCCCGCCTGCAGGCAATCGAGCCGACGAGGCACCAACGACTTGGCGTCAATCGCGATCCCAACTTCGTCCTCGGCGACAGCTTCTGGGAGCCGCTTCCAGAAGAGGAACTCCGCCTCTGGGAAGGTGACAGTGAGTGAAGCTCCTGCTCGACAGCCACACCCTCATCTGGGCAACCAGCTCTCCCGAATCGCTAAGCACGGCAGCAGCCTCTCTGATCGACGACGCTGCCAACGACATCCTCATCTCCGCCGCATCGGCGTGGGAGATCGCCACCAAGGTCCGGCTCGGAAAGCTGCCTGAAGCCCGCCGGCTCGAGCAAAACTTCCTCCACCTCCTCGATCGCGCCGGCTACACCCTCCTCCCCATCTCCGTCGAAGACGCGCTCCGCGCCGGCCGTCTTCCCGCACCCCACCGCGATCCATTCGACCGCATCCTCGCCGCCCAGGCCCTCACCCTCAACATCCCCATCCTCAGCCTCGACCCCCAACTCGACCTCTTCGGCATCCACCGCATCTGGTAAAAACCCTCAATCGTCCACCCTTACGTCTCTCCACCAGACTGCAATTTACACATCACAGGGTATAGTACCTCTATGGCCTAGGAAGTCGAGTTCACTGAAGACTTCCGCGCCTGGTACGAAGTCCAACTCTCCGCCTCGGAGCAGAAAAGTGTAGCTCGTCTCGTCGCAATGCTGGAGCAGGCCGGCCCCACGCTCCCACACCCGTACAGCTCCGGCATCGCCGGTTCCAACGTCTCCCATATGCGCGAACTCCGCATCCAGCACGATGGCAGGCCTCTTCGCGTACTCTACGCCTTCGATCCCCGCCGCACCGCGCTCCTGCTTCTCGGTGGCGATAAGACCGGCAACGATCGCTGGTACGAGCAAGCAGTTCCAAGAGCCGATGCGCTCTACAAACAGCACCTCCGTGAACTCAGGAAAATGAAGACCCGGGCTCGGTCTCAACACCCGATAGGGAGTAGCTCATGGCAAAGAATTGGAACCAAATCAAGCACAAATTCTCCGAAGCCGAACACGCCCAAATCAAGGGCGAGGCGGGCGCCGAACTCGACCGCATCGGCTTCACCAAACTCCGTCAGGCCCGTCACCAGACCCAGGTCGCCCTCGCAGAACGCCTCGACATCCCACAAACCGCCGTCTCCCGCATGGAGCGTCGCACGGACCTGCTTCTCAGCACCATGCGCAGCTACGTGGAAGCCCTCGGCGGCCGGCTCGAGCTCCGAGCCATCTTCCCAGACGCCGAGTTCGTCCTCGATAACCTGGCCACCCCCACCCACCAAATTCACAAATCCCCACACCCTCCGGAGCGATAATCAACAGGCATGAAGCGCCGCACCATCGAGCACTACGAAATCCTTCGCAAAATCGGCTCCGGCGGCTCCGGCGTCGTCTACCTCGCCACCGACACCCTCCTCCAGCGCCCCGTCGTCCTCAAAATCCTCAAACGCGGCGCCCTCACCGCCGAACAAATGCGCCGCACCCAGCTCCGCGAAGCCCGCCTCGCCTCCGCCATCGACCACCCCAACGTCTGCGCCATCTACGACGTCGGCGAAACAACCGACGGCGGCCCCCCAGACTCCGACGAAGCCTACATCGTCATGCAGTACATCCCCGGCAAATCCCTCGATAAACTCATCCTCGAAGGCGCCGCCTCCCTCCAGCTCGTCCTCTCCGTCGGCATCCAGATCGCCGACGGCCTCGCCGCCGCCCACGCCCTCGGCATCTTTCATCGCGACCTCAAACCCGCCAACGTCATGCTCACCGAAGGCGGACTCGTCAAAATCCTCGACTTCGGCCTCGCCCGCCGACTCTCCCCCGCCGAAGCCGACTTCGACCCCTCCCACCCCGCCTCCCCCCGCGACCTCCCCTCCACCTACACCGCCCGCGGCGGCACCATCGCCTACATGGCCCCCGAGCAGTTCGTCACCGGCCAGTCCTCCGTCCAGTCCGACATCTTCGCCCTCGGCCTCATCCTCTACGAACTCAGCTCCGGCAGACACCCCTTCCACCGCCCCGACACCCCCGACTTCCAGTCCATCCGCGCCATCCAGTACGCCGACCCCCCGCCCCTGCGCGAGATCAACCCCACTCTCCCCGTCGAACTCGAATCCGTCATCCTCCGCTGCCTCGAAAAACAGCCCTCCTCCCGCTTCTCCTCCGCCGCCGACATCCGCGAAGCCCTCCGCATGATCATGCGCACCATGCAGCTCGACGCCGTCGGCATCCCCGGCGAAGCCATCTCCTCCCGCATCTCCTCCCAGCGCTCCCTCCCGCTCGACCCCCACGAAGACGAAAAACGCTCCGCCGGCCTCCTCTCCATGCTCGCCGAACGCTTCCGCGAACCCGCCGCCAACTCCACCGCCGGCAAACAAAACACCCTCGTCGTCCTCCCTTTCCAGAACTTCGGCCCCACCGACGCCGCACCCCTCTACGGCTACGCCCTCGCCGACGCCATCGCCGCCCGCCTCGCCCGCATGCCCACCCTGGTCGTCCGCCCCTCCTCCTCCCTCGTCACCCTCGTCGCCCAGCAACTCGACCCCCTCTCCATCGGCCGCAAACTCCTCGTCCAGTTCGTCCTCGCCGGCAACTTCCTCCGCTCCGAAGCCGGCTTCGACCTCAACTGGCAACTCCTCGACGTCCCCGCCCAATCCGTCCGCGCCGGCGGCTCCATCAACGTCGCCAGCTTCGACCTCGTCGCCATCCAGACCGAAATCGCCAACGAAGTCTTCTCCACCCTCCAGGGCTCCGGAACCCTCCAGGGCTCCCCCGACACCCCCCGCAACGCCCCCCAACCCCCACCCCCCTCCCTCACCAACCTCCAGTCCGAGGAGTACCTCCAGGCACGCGCCGTGCTCTCCTCCTTTATGTCCCGCACCGGCTCCCGCGACGACCTCGACCGCGCCCGCACCCTCTTCCAATCCGTCATCCAGCAGCACCAGAACTTCGCCGCCGGATGGTCCGGCCTCGGCATCACCCACCTCCAATACGCCCGCCACGGCCTCGGCGGACAGATGCACGTCCTCGAAGCCCGCCGAGCCTTCGAGCGTGCCCTCCAACTCGACCCCGGATCGGTCGAAGCCAACCTCTACCGCGTCTACATGCTCCTCTCCCGCGGCGAAAAAGAGTCCGCCCGCCACGGCATCGAACACTTACTCCAGACCGCCGGCAATGATTGGAATGTCCACCTCGTCGCCGGCATCACCCTCCGCACCGACGGCATGTACGAGGAGGCCCTCAAACAGTTCAACACCTCCCTCCGCATGAACCCCGCCGACGCCCCCATCCTCTACAACCACCGCGCCCGCGTCTTCCAATACCAGAACCAGCTCGAACTCGCCGCCGACGAGATCGAAAAAGGCCTCACCCTCGAACCCCGCCAGCCCCTCCTCCGAACCTCCCTCGGCTACCAGCAAATGCGCTCCGGAGACCTCCTCGGAGCCATCTCCACCCTCGAAAAAGTCACCCGCGACGACCCCTCCCTCCGCATCGTCTACCCCACCATCGCCCTCTGCTACGCCCAGCTCGGCAACCGCGTCAAAGCCTCCTCCTTCATCGTCGACGAAACCCTCTCCGCCGCCGAAGCCGACTCCGAAATGGCCTACCGCCTGGCCACCTACTTCGCCGTCGAAGGCGATGAATCCGAAGCCCTCCACTGGCTCCGCCGAGCCATCTACCTCGGCAACGAAAACTACCCCTGGTTCTCCATCAACCCCGCCTGGAAGAAACTAAGCGGCCACTCCGACTTCGAACGAATCCTCGAAGACCTTAAAAAAAGCTACCGCCGCAACCAAAAAAACTGGCGCCGCCTCCTGGCCCAAATCAGCGACTGACTCCAGCCTGTCTTCTCTGATCCAGCCACCAAACCCGGGTGCCCCATCCTCTCGCGAAGCGAAAGGGTGGGGTATTCGCGCGATCACGCGCGAACTCTACCCAGCGAGCCCGATCCCCCGAAGTCATCCCCCCGAACACACATCCCCCGCGCACTCACACGTCCGGCAAAACGTATGATTCGTGCGGTGCGCAGAGATCATCAACGCGCTCCCCAGAAACGTCACCCCAACCTCCCACCCGTGCGACGGCAGACGGTCGCCCCACCACGCCGCGCCAAAGATGCACCCCAGCCCCAAACCCATCAGCAGAAGCACACGCGCGCGCCGGTGTCGCCGGAAACCCTTCACCAACGCGAACGCCCCAAAACACGCAATCAATCCAGCCAGACTCCGATGCGTCTTCTCCTCGGCGGGCAGAAAATGCGCCATCACCGCCGAAAACGACAACAAGACCGGCGTCAGGAGACAGTGCACAACGCACAGCACCGACGCCCATACACCCAGCCGGTCGGCCCACTCCCGAGCATCCGCCTGTGTTGGTTGACTTGCGACCATGAACCTCCAGCATAAACCCAGGCCCCACACCAAGGTCTAAACTGACATCTGAAAACTCACAACGGCTCCCCTGACAACTGAAAACTCACAACTGAGAACCGAACAGAAGCAAACCCACCCGGCCCCCCCCCACAACTGAAAACTCACAACTGAAAACTGAACAGAAACACCCCACCGCCAAACCCACCCCGACCCCCCACAACTGAAAACTCACAACTGAAAACTGAACAGAAATACCCCACCGCCAAACCCACTCCGAAAGCTCCCATGACCCCCAAAATCCTCACCGCCCTCCTCCTCCTCCCAACCCTTCCCTCCCTCGCCCAAAACTCCGCCCAAAACTCCGCCCAGGTGTACCTCACCAACCCCGACCGATCCGCCCTCTTCGCCCCCCAAACCCCCATCCCCCTCACCACCTCTATCCCCGCAACCACCCAAACCATCACCGTCGACCCCACCCAAACCTTCCAAACCATGGACGGCTTCGGCTTCGCCCTCACCGGCGGCAGCGCCCAACTCCTCACCCGCATGTCCCCCACGAAACGCGCCGCCCTCCTCCACGAGCTCTTCGCAACCGACGGCCCCGCCACCATCGGAGTCAGCTACCTCCGCCTCTCCATTGGCGCCTCCGACATGAACGACCGCGTCTTCTCCTACGACGACCCCCCGACCGAACCCGGAACCCAAACCCCCAACCCGACCCAGCCCCAATTCCGCACCCACGCCCCACTCCCCACCGACCCCAACCTCACCCACTTCTCGCTCGGCCCCGACCGCACCGACGTCGTCCCCATCCTCAAAGAAATCCTCGCCATCAACCCCCAAATCAAAATCCTCGGCTCCCCCTGGTCCGCACCCCTCTGGATGAAAACCAACGGCGGAGCCCAGGGCGGCGTCCTCAAACCCGAATTCTTCGCCGCCTACGCCAGCTACTTCGTCAAGTACCTCCAGGCCATGCAGGCCGAAGGCATCCACATCGACGCCGTCACGGTCCAAAACGAGCCGCTCAACGAAAAAAACACCCCCAGCATGCTTATGCTCGAGTCCGAACAGGACATCTTCATCAAAGACAATCTTGGCCCAGCCCTCCAAAAAGCCGGTCTCCACACCAAAATCGTCCTCTACGACCACAACCTCGACCACCCCCTCTACCCCCTCTCCATCCTCCGCGATCCCGCCGCCGCCCGATTCGTCGACGGCACCGGCTTCCACCTCTACGGCGGCACCGTCGAAGCCATGACCGAAGTCCACAACGCCTTTCCGGACAAAAACATCTACTTCACCGAACAATCCATCACCGAGCGCACCCCCACCTCCACCCTCAACCTCAGCCGCCCCGTCGCCCACGTCATCATCGGCGTCACCCGCAACTGGAGCAAAAACGTCCTCCTCTGGAACCTCGCCGCCGACCCACAGAACGGCCCCCACACTGACAACGGCGGCTGCACCGGCTGCGTCGGCGCCCTCACCATCGACGGCGACAACGTCACCCGCCAGGTCGCCTTCTACACCCTCGCCCACGCCTCCAAATTCGTCCGCCCCGGCGCCACCCGCATCGGCTCCAACTCCCCCGACTCGCTCCCCAACGTAGCCTTCCGCACCCCCTCCGGCCAACTCGTCCTCATCGTCTCCAACCCCACCCCCAACCCCCAAACCTTCACCATCCAAACCACAACCCAAACCTTCCCCGCCAACCTACCCCCCGGCTCGGTCGCCACCTACACCTGGACCCCCGCCAAGTAACCGATCCCATAAGTCCCTACCGCAGCCGGGTGCCCCATCCTCTCGCGAAGCGAAAGGGTGGGGTGCAAAGGGTGGGGTATTCGCGCGAACCGCCTTCCCCCTCACCGCCTCAATGACGCCAAAGCTTTCCACGCCCGTGCCTCGATGTAAGCCGAACCTCTCCACGACCTTGCTTCGTACGCCCCGCCGTCGGTTGGTGGCTGCACCTCAGCTAGAACCAGTTCGGCCTGTTGGCAGCGCTCGCCATCCACGACACCTTCTCCCGTGTCGGTGCAGCCGCCAATACGGCAACGAAGCTCTGAACCCGCTCGGCAAAGCACGTCTCACGGCAACGCTCTTTCTCATCGGAACGTCACTCTCCAAAAAGACGTTTCAGGCCGTCGGCATCAAACCCTTCCTCCAGGGCGTCATCCTCTGGATCGTCATCGGGACGGCCTCGCCCCTCGCCATCCATACTGGCCTGATCTCGATCTGACCTCACGACCCATACCACCTAAACCTGCGTCATTCCGCCATCCACGCACAGTTCAGCACCTGCAATAAAGCTGCTGTCGTCCAACGCCAGAAAGCATGCAGCAGCAGCGATCTCCTCCGGCCGCCCCATGCGTCCCAGAGGAATCAGACCCGTCAGCGTCTCCCTCACCTCCTTCGACGCAGCTTCCGTCATCGGCGTCTCCGTCGGTCCCGGACTCACTATATTCACCCGAATTCCTCTCGGCGCCAGCTCCCTGGTCCAGGTGCGGGCAAACGATCGCATCGCCGCTTTACTGGCGCCGTACACCCCATATCCGGCCGTTCCGATCGCGTCGGCGACCGATCCCACCAGCACAATCGCCCCTCCTCTCCCCATCAAAGGCAGCGCCTTCTGGACGGAAAACAGCGTCGATCGAGCATTCAGATCAAACGTCCGGTCGTAGTGGTCTTCCGTGATATCGCCAAGCTTCATGAAGTCAGCCATCCCCGAACTGATCACAAGAACGTCCACCCTGCCCTTCTCGCTCCGCACAGTGGCGTACAGATGGTCGAGATCCGCAGCGACAGTTACGTCGCCCTGAACCGTCGCTACCTGTCGCCCAAGGCTCGCAGCCGCCTTCTCTAACTCAGCCTGCCGTCGCCCTGTGATGTACACAAACGCCCCATCCGCCACCAGGCGCTGCGCCACAGCCAGTCCGATCCCGCCACTCCCACCCGTAACCACAGCCACCTTATCCCTGAAATCCATGTCAAACCTCCTTCTTTGTCCTTACTTGAAGGTATACGCCTTATACTTAGTATCAAGAATGCACTTGCCATCGCTTAGGTATACAGGAGGCAACTTGGCAACCACAGAAGATGAGATTCTCGCCTCCATCCCTCTCATCCGTCCGGTTCTCGGTCAGATCACCGATAAGTGGTCGATCATGATCCTGACCTGTATCTGTCCCGCACCGCAAAGATTCAATTCAATTAAGCGCCGCCTGGGCGGCGTGACACAGAAAGCCCTCACCCAGACTCTCAGGCGTCTGGAGAGAAATGGCCTCGTCACCCGCCGTGTAATCCCGGTCTCGCCCGTCGCTGTCGAATACGCGCTGACGCCGCTAGGCCACAGCCTCAGCGAGCCATTTACCGCACTCTATGTCTGGACAGTCGAACACCTCGACGACATCGAAGAGGCACAACAACGTTTCGACAAGCGCCTGAAAACGTCCAGCTCAGACAGAACCGCCTAGCTTGTCCTCAAGCCCCACACCATAAACCCACACCCTCCACCCTAGGGCCAACCATACTCAACCCCACCGGACCAGAGCACCGACCTACCGCTCCACAGGCCCGCCCCGAACCTCCATGGGCTCCAGCAAGCTGAACACCAGCATCGTCTCCGCCGGCAACGTCGCCTGCCGATCCTCCTTCAGCCACACAATCGTCCCCACCCCCGCCCCAATCCCCGCGCCCACCGCCGCTCCCACGCCGCCCCCCACCAGGGCGCCCGCAACCGCCGCCGCCCCCGTCACGCCGCCCACCACCGCCAGCGTCTCCTTGCCGTGCTCCCTCCGCTTGATCGTCCCCTCCCCATCCACACGGTTGTCCGCGCTCCCCTCATCCGTGTCGACCAGCTGCGCCCGCATCCCATACCTCGTCCCGTCCGGCAACACCACCGACTTCGCCTCCAAATGCAGCATCGCCGCCCCCGAAATCCGCCGTCCCCCATGCACCTGCGTCACCCGGCCCTCCACCACCGATCCCACCGGCAACACCACCCGGCCCCGATTCTCCACCGCCGACGTCAGCTCCGCCGTCCACTTCGCCCCCACCTCCGTCGTCGCCGTCGACATCGCCCACCGTGTCCGCGCCCGCAACATCGTGCCCTCCCGCAACTCCCCCGGCACCTCCTCCACCGACATCACAATTTGCCCGTCCGGATCCGCCACCGCCGCACTCCCACTCGCGGCCCCAGCCCCCCGATACGGAACATACGACCCATACACCTCGGCCGTCTCAGACCCCCGCGCCGTCTCCTGACCCGACCCGGCCACCCGACCCGACCCATACCCCGGTCGAGCCCGCAACGGCACCGCCGCCGTCGGCTTCTCCACCGCCGGCGACACCCGCACCGTCACCGTCTCGTCCGGCTGCGCATCGATCACCACCGCCTCCGGATGCGAAATCCCCGTCGTCGGTGCACTCTGCCCCACCGCCGCCACACCCGCCAAACCCATCAACACAACCGATATCCCACGATCTCGCAACATAAGCCGTACCTCACCTAAAACAGCCTAACCGGACACCCGCCTCCCAGCCCCACCAATCTCCACCCCCGGAATCGCGCCCGTCAACAACCCTCCGCACAATTGTCATCTCAACCCGTGCGCAACTGACAACCGACAACTGATAACCGATAACCGATAACCGATAACCGATAACCGATAACCGATAACTGAAAACTGATAACTGACCAGAGAACCCCACACCCACTAACCTCAACCAAAGTCAAAAGTCCGCGGCTGCCTCTTCCCCACCACCCTCCCCAACCCCCACAAACCCGGGTGCCCCATCCTCTCGCGAAGCGAAAGGGTGGGGTATTCACGCGATCACGCGCGAACCGCCTTACCGCCCCTCTCCCACAAACCCGGGTGCCCCATCCTCTCGCGAAGCGAAAGGGTGGGGTCTTCGCGCGATCACGCGCGAACCGCCTTACCCCCCCTCTCCCACAACCCCCCTGCTAAAATCCCCAAAAGTGAACCCCGACCCAACCTTCCTCCAAACCATCCTCACCACCCACGGCCAACCCACCTCCGTCGACCGCCGACCCCGACTCAACGACCGACTCAACGACCGCCTCACCCACCGCATCACACCCGCATCCCCCGAATCGCCCGCACACAGGAGCAACATGACCGAGATCCTCAGCATCACCGCCCGCGAAATCCTCGACTCCCGAGGCAATCCCACCGTCGAGGCCGACGTCACCCTGTCCGGCGGAGCCATCGGTCGCGCCGCCGTCCCCTCCGGTGCCTCCACCGGCGAACACGAAGCCGTCGAACTCCGCGACGGAGACCCCCGCCACTACCTCGGCAAAGGCGTCCTCAAAGCCGTCGAAAACGTCGAATCCATCCTCGCCCCCGAACTCACCGGTATGGACGCCTCCAACCAGCGACTCCTCGACAGCACCATGATCCAGATCGACGGCACCGACAACAAATCCTCCGTCGGCGCCAACGCCATCCTCGCCGTCTCCATGGCCGCCGCCCGAGCCTCCAGCCTCGCCCTCAAACTCCCCCTCTACCGCTACCTCGGCGGCGTCAACGCCTCCATCCTCCCCACACCCATGATGAACATCCTCAACGGCGGCGCACACGCCGACTCGAACGTCGACTTCCAGGAGTTCATGGTCATGCCCACCGGCGCCGAAACCTTCTCGGACGCCCTCCGCTGGGGAACCGAAGTCTTCCATACCCTCAAATCCGTCCTCAAAAAGAAAGGCTACGCCACCTCGGTCGGCGACGAAGGCGGCTTCGCCCCATCCCTCAAATCAAACTCCGAAGCCATCGACCTCATCCTCGAAGCCATCACCCTCGCCGGCTATAAACCCGGCGAAGACATCAACATCGCTCTCGATCCCGCCGCCAGCGAGTTCTACAACAAAGAAACCGGCAAGTACGTCTTCAAAAAATCCGATAAGTCCGAAAAAACCTCCGAAGAAATGTCCGCTTACTGGGAGTCCTGGGTCAACCAATATCCCATCATCTCGCTAGAAGACGGCCTCGCCGAAGACGATTGGACCGGATGGCAACACCTCACCGAGTTACTCGGCCATAAGATCCAGTTAGTCGGCGACGACCTATTCGTCACCAACACCGAACGCCTTCAGCAGGGAATTGGCAAAAAAGTCGCTAACTCCATCCTGATTAAAGTCAACCAGATCGGCACCGTCTCCGAAACCCTCGAAGCCATCCAGCTAGCTCGCCGCCACGGCTACACCGCCATCATCTCCCACCGCTCCGGAGAAACCGAAGACACCTTCATCGCCGACTTAGCCGTAGCCACCAACGCCGGCCAAATCAAAACCGGCTCCGCCTCCCGCACCGACCGAATAGCCAAATACAACCAACTCCTAAGAATTGAAGAACAACTAGGCCAATCCGCCGAATTCCTAGGCCTATCCAGCGTCAACTACAACGGCTAACATTTCGATCACACTATCGAGTTCAGCCTCTTACGAGTTTGCTCGCTAACGGAATAGAGTGCCTAGTGATAGCGGTGCCCTCGCAAACGACATCTACGCTAAAGGCAATAGCTGGAAAACTTTCGTTAGCGAGATACCTGATGGTTTGGGACTTGACAAGAGTAGCAACGATGACGCTTTCATTCGGGTACAGAACGTCATTCACTCCACCCCGGCATGAGGTCATATCGTCGCCTGAGTCAGACATAGGCCAGCGTGTCTGATAACCACCTAAAGATATTCGACCTCCAAGCCAGCATCCTTTGGAATCATCAAACAAGGATAGTGGGCTAGACCCCGTCCAGTGTTCCGGAGGCCTATCTTGATGCGACGCGTGAAGTACGTGGGATTAAATTTGTTATCAGGTGTAACCTCATCGGATGCGATTTCCGGGATAAGCCTCGCATGTGGCCCACGTCCAAATCGGTCCTCAATTTGGAAATATTCCATAGGAACTGTCCCCGACGCAATCCGAACGTAGAACTTCCAATCTACTCTCGATCGGTGTGGCGGCCCATCCGACACAGGTACATAAACAACGAGATAACCAGATAAAGGATCGTCATCACAAAGAATGACTCTCGTCTCTACATGTTCCACACCTGGTTCCACCAGCTTCAAAATGGTGTCAAGCACTTCCGAAGTTACGGACCGGGGATTTCGAAAAGGTGCTGTAGTCTGCACAACATCAGGTTCGCCTCCGACCGATCTTGCCTTCATGCCGATTATGATCACACCGCCCGCCGCGTTTGCGAACCCACAAGTCGCTTTTGCTAGACTTACGCGCGAACGCTCTACACCATGCCATTCCTTGCAATCGAAGTCAGCATCTTCCGACTGCCCAATCAGACCATGAAGGCTCTGTTCATCAATAAGCTTCGCAAAAAAAGACTCCGCACGAGAAGCCATGACCGGATTTTACCAGTCTGCTCTCCCGATCATGATCTCGCTAAATAGCCGATGACCCGGCGTAAACTCAAGCAATGCCATTAAGCGCTGAGCAGAAGGTCCACATCGAGGAATCCTGGAAAGCTGCCGATGTTCGCTGGTCCGATGAGAAAGATGGGGATCAGCGAGTGAGATTAGCCGAAGCACGTCGCACCAACAACAGTGGTGCCGTTTTGCCTGCTTACGAAAATGCGGCGCTCGATGCGACGCGCAAGAGAGTCGAGTCATGTGTTCGAGTAGCGCTTGCCGAGATAGATGTGATTGGTGCGACTATCGATCGATCGGTAGAGCTTTTTATTATGGAACGAGTTCATCTGCTGACCAGCACAGTTGTGCCGCTACACTTCCCGCCCGGGCTGTTAGTCACGCACGTCGGTAGCATACCCGTTATCCAGGCGTCATACGTGCGAGCTCGGAAGCGGCTAGGAGAAGAACTAGATCGCGAATCTGAGAATAAAATACGGCGAGCTCGACTGAGATTTGAGTCAAGGAGACTTAGCCCTCGTGAAGAGCAAAGCATAACCATCTCGCATACCTACAACTTGAACGGTCCAAACTCACGGGTCAACCAGAACTCGACCGATAACTCGGTAAATGTCGTTGAGACTGAACTGAGTGCTGCACTCGACGAACTCACTCGAATATCGGCTGGTCACAGTGATGCTGAGTTCTTTGCCTGGGAGATGAAAAATGCTTATCCTGACAAGCCTTCAATGGCGACGAAGTTGAAGCAGTGGGCTGGTGCGGCAGTCACGGTTGAGGGCCTTTTGGAAAAGGCTTACCACGTGCTGCCTGCGATTCAAACTTGGTTAAACGCCTCCTGAGTTTATCGTCACGAAAGCCGTCGACGTGGAACTGAGGTGTTAGTCGCCTCCCCCCAAACAAGAAATCCCCTTCCCAAACGACCTCCCGCAAAACCGATAGAATCAAAAGGCGTCCAACACCCACACACGCCAACATCACGGAGATCGTTTGAACCCCAACACCCTGCACCGCCCAAGTCACCTCGTCACCGCCGCCGCCCTCACCCTCCTCTCCGCGGCCACCCTCGCCCAACCCCCCCAAACTCCCACCCAGACCACCCC
>CAXSGC010000021.1:0-64648 GCA_964236945.1 uncultured Acidobacteriaceae bacterium
CCCAACCTCCAAGCCACCACCCCCAAAAGAGCAGAGAAGCCCTGCCGATCCCACGGACCACAAGCAACAAACCCACGAACGAAGATCAACCAGAAAAGCAGCAGCCCGGAACCCACCCTGTTTCCTGCCCTTGTCCCCACCTACTCCACCGGCGGCCGCAGCAAAAATACATCCCGTCCCCGCAAGTTCCCATGGTGCAGCAGCAGATCGACAAACTCCCGCACCGCTCCCCGACCTCCCGGCCTCGTCGAAACAAACCCATTCGCCCCGGCCACATGCCGCAAAACCTCAGTCGCAGCGTCCGCCGGACACGCGCACAGGCCCGCAATCTCCATCGCAAACAGATCGTTCACATCATCGCCGAAAAAGCAGATCTGCTCCAATGGCACGGCGAACTTAGCCGAAAACTCCCGGAGCGCCGTCGCCTTGTCGCGGCACCCCTTCACCACATGCGGAATATGCAACTTCGCCGCGTACAAATCCACCTGTGGCGTCGCCTCGCCCGAGATCAAAGCCAGCTTCAACCCCAGTCGCCGAGCCAGCGAGATCGCCATCACATCCGTGAAGTGGAACGTCTTGAACTCCTCGCCTGTCGGTCCCCACGTCAGCGTTCCGTCCGTCAAAACGCCATCCACATCGAAGGCGATGGCCTGCAGCGAGAGAAGAGTCTTGGCGTCAAGAGGCATAGGACAAAGTGTATCGCTCCCAAAGAGAAAAGCCCCACGCGCCCGCGGGCAACGTGAGGCTCTCCCTTCCATCAGCACTGTCCGAGATCTACACCGCCGCTCCAACCCGTCGCAGCTTCTTCATCACCGGAACCTCTTCGTCGTACACGCGCTTGATGCCATCGCCCATCGACTGCTCGCACAGCCGGATGTCGCGCACCAGCCGCGAGATGCCGTTCGGCTCAAGCGACGCCGACTGGTCCGATCCCCACATCGCGCGATCCATCGTGATGTGCCGCTCGATCATGCAGGCGCCCAGAACCGCCGCCGCCACCGACGTCGGGATCCCCGTCTCGTGGCCCGAGTACCCGACCGGCACCCCATACCGATCCGCCATCGCCGGAATCGCGCGCAGATTCAGCTGCTCGTACTTCGCCGGATACGTGCTGGTCGTATGCATCAGCACCAGGTTGTCCTTGCCCAAGACCTCCACCGCATGATCGATCTCCTCATACGTGCTCATGCCCGTCGAAGCCACCACCGGCTTGCCCGTCGACCGCACGTGCCGCAGAAGATTGTCGTCCGTCAGCGACGCCGAAGCAATCTTGTAGACGGGCGTGCTGAACTGCTCCATGAAGTCCACCGCATTCTCATCCCACGGCGAAACAAACCAGGGAATCTTCACCGACCGGCAGAAAGCGTCGATCTCGGCGTAGTCCTCCTGCTCGAACTCAAGGCCGTTCTTCAGGTCGCCATTGGTCGTGCCAAACGGGTTCTCTCGCGGCGTTGCCAGCTCCTTGGCCGTGTACACGATGTCGACGGTGCGCTTCTGGAACTTAACCGCATCGCAGCCGGCGGCGACCGCAACACTGATCAGGCGCTTGGCCAGGTCAACATCCCCGTTGTGGTTGATGCCGATCTCGGCAATCACATAGCAGGGCTGGCCATCGCCCACCAGCTTGTTTCCAATCTTCACTGTGCTCATTGAGGCTCCGTTTGTCCCTGCGGGAGAAAATTACATCAACTTGGGGCTTGCAGTCGACTGGGAGACCATCGGGTCCGCACAGTCGGCTCGTGCAAGGATTGTTACAGATCGGCGGCGAGGCCGTCTATGCGATTTGCTGCGCTGGATAGAATCTTTACTCGATCGTCACGTTACGACCGGAAAGCACGTCTCCTCGATCTCCACGTACGATGTCCGGGAACTCATCTCCGGCAACTGCCCGATGTCCAGCAACTTCCGGACATCCGGCAACTGACTTCCCAGCAACTCCAGGAGCAATCGCGCCATGACAAAACGTTGGATCCGGCTCTGCATCATCGCCACCGTTCTCCTCGCCGGAGCGCCCCTCGCCCTCGCCCACGCCCACTCCGAAATCCAGGCCGAGGCCGTTGATCCCACGCACGAGGCCGCCGCCGCTTCCAAGCCCGTCCCGCTCTGGACCGGTCGCGCCCCCGGCGCCCTGGGCGACGCCCCCGAAGACATCCCCACCCTCACCGTCTTTCTTCCCGCCTCCAACCCGACCCACACCGGTGTCGTCATCGCTCCCGGCGGCGGCTACGCCGGTCTGGCCTTCGACAAGGAAGGCACCGATGTCGCGCGCTGGCTCAACGCCCGCGGCGTCGCCGGCTTCGTGCTCCGCTACCGCCTCGGCCCCCGATACCACCACCCCGTAGAACTCGGCGACGCACAGCGAGCCCTCCGCCTCGTCCGCTCCAAAGCCAACGATCTGGGCATCAAACCGGACCACATCGGCATGTGGGGATTCTCCGCCGGAGGCCACCTCACGGCCACCGCCGGCACCCACTTCGACGTCGGCAAGCGCGACGCCACCGACCCCATCGACCGCCAAAGCGACCGTCCGGACTTCCTCATCCTCGCCTACCCCGTCATCACGCTCGAAGGTCCCGCGACCCACGGCGGATCCCGCCGCTTCCTCCTCGGGGAACACCCCGACCCTCGCCTCCTGCACTCCCTCTCCGCCCAGACCCAGGTCACGCGACAGACGCCGCCCACCTTTCTCTTCGCCACCGCGGACGACGACCTCGTTCCCGTCGCCAACAGCGTGATGTTCTTCTCGGCGCTCCGCGCCGCCGGCGTCCCCGTCGAGATGCACCTCTTCCAGCACGGCCCGCACGGCGTCGGCCTCGCCCCCGGATTCCCCGAGCTCAAGGTGTGGCCGGACCTGCTCATCGCCTGGATGCGCAACCAGGGCTACGCCGCCTCCCAGGACACCGTCAACGGCCCGGCACCGACCGCCGGCGCAGCAGGGAAGAGCACCGACCGCTAAGCCGGGCAGCGACCGGCCGAGCTTGGAAAGCGCACGCGTTGGTCTGACAAGTCTTCACCGACACGCCAGAAAGACGGCCCCAAATCGTCTCCGCAGACCCCGCCTCGCAGGTCCCTCCAAGAGAACCCCGCTCCTTCCTCTGAAGAAGCCCTCGACAAGCTGAAGACAAGCGATTGTCTCGCTCTCTCCGCATTGGCCCCGGCCCTTCAGCAGGGACCCCTTAATCCTTCAAAAACTGCAACATAGCGGGCGACCCCAGCTTGACGCCAGCGCGCCTCATCGGTAAGGTTGGTCACGATCTCAACCAGCATCTCAGGCCATCCCTCAACTCCGGCCGCTGCTCTCAAGACCCTTGCGAGAAAGTCGCATCCGGACCCGAGTTCAGATCCCGGAGACGTTCAGAACCCCGACACGTTTAGAACACCTCAGCTTCATCCACACAGAAGGGAATAGGCAATGACGATCCGGCACGGCAAAGATCATCTTCGGAGGTTTGGAAACGCAAAGTCGGCCATGCTGTGCCTCCTCCTCCTCCTCGCAGCGGCCGTGAGCACACAGGCGCAGATGGACCAGGGCTCCATCACCGGCATCGTCCAGGACGCTACCGGCGCCGTCATCCCCGACGCACAGGTCACCCTCACCAGCATTGAAACCGGCCTCGTCCTTCAGGGACAAACCGACAAAAGCGGCAATTACATCTTCTCGCCCGTCAAGATCGGCACCTACAAAGTCTCGGCCACATCGCCCGGCTTCTCCACCGCCATCCAGAACAACATCCAGGTTCGCATCCAGGATCGCGTCGAAGCCAATCTCCAGCTCAAATCCGGCGAATCCAATACCACCGTCGAGGTCAGCACAGCACCCCCGCTGCTCCAGACGGAAGAGGGTTCCACCGGTCAGGTCATCGGGTCCAAAACCATCAACGACACGCCGCTCAACGGACGCAACTGGGTCTTTATCGCCCAGCTCACCGCCGGCGTCGCCCCCGCCAACGGAGCCCGCGGACAAAAAGGCGGCGACTTCAACGCCAACGGACAGCGCGCCGAGCAGAACAACTACATCATGGACGGCGTCGACAACAACGTAAACGTCGTCGACTTCTTCAACGGCGCCAGCTACGTCGTGCGTCCGCCCCCCGACGCCCTTGCCGAGTTCAAGGTCCAGACCGGATCCTACAGCTCCGAGTTCGGCCACTCCGCCGGCGCCGTCATCAACGCCAGCATCCGGTCCGGCACCAATCAGATCCACGGCGCGCTCTGGGAGTACATCCGCAACGACGCCTTCGACATCCGCGAGTTCTTCCAGGGTACCGCCCCCATCGCCAAATACCGGCAAAATCAGTTCGGCGCCACTCTCGGCTTCCCTATCATCAAAGACAAGCTCTTCTTCTTCGGAGACGTCGAAGCCGACCGCATCGTCTTCGGTCAGACACACTCCGGCCTCAGCGTACCCACCGCCAAAGAACGCACTGGGGACTTTAGTGAATTGCTCAATCCCGCGCTTAGCGGACGCTCTCTCAATTGCACTGTCTTCGACCCAGTCAATTGTCGGAAACCACTGCCGCCCTCCGGCCAGATCTTCGTCCCAAACCACACCAACAACGGCCAGATCCCGGTCGCCGGGAACCGCCTCGACCTGCAGCCCGGCGTCACCCTCGACCCCGTCGCCCTCAAGTTACTCAGCCTCTTTCCGCTTCCCAACCAGGGGCTCCCGGGACAGACCTTCAGCAACTACACCAGCCAGACCAACACGGTCGACAACACCTTCCAGTGGGACGCGCGGATGGACTGGAACGCCACCTCCAAAGACCAGGCGTTCGCCCGTTACAGCTACAACCATGAGCCTTCCACGCGTCCAGCGCCGCTCGGCCCCATTCTCGATGGCGGCGGCTTCGGCGATACCGGACAACTCGTCACCCTCGGCGAAAACTTCGCCGGCAGCTACACCCACATCTTCGCACCGACGCTCACCAACGAGTTTCGCTTTGGCTACAACTATGGCCACTTCGCCGGCCTGCACGTGAACGCCAACAATCCCACCATCGCCAGCAGCCTCGGCCTCGGCGGCGTCACCACGGCGGCCAACAACAGCGGCCTTCCGTTCTTCTCGGTCGCCGGCCTCTCCAACTTCGGATCGCCTCAGTTCTACGCCACCAATGAGTACGAAAACGTCTATCAGATCCTCGACAATGTCACCAAGATCGCGGGAAATCACAGCTTCAAAGCAGGCGTAAACATCCAGCGGATTCGCTTCTCCACATCGCAACCCACCCAGCCACGCGGCACCTACAACTTCAACGGCACCTACACCGCGCAACAGGGATCGCCGAACACGGGTTCCGGTATCGCCGACCTCCTGACCAACAACATGAACACCGCCGCCACCTCCAACGTCTTTACCTCGGACGACGTCCGCTTCAATCGTGCCGGGTACGCCCAGGACGATTGGAAGGCCAGCCAGCGCCTCACCATCAACTACGGCGTCCGCTACGACTACTCCACGCCCTACCTGGAACGCCACGACAACCAGGCCGCCGTCGTTCCCACCAGCGCGTACGTCTCCGGCGGCGCCGCCACGGCGGAGTACCGTATCCCCATCAGCAAGCAGAACGTACCCATCCCGGCGAAGTTCCTCAACCTCCTCGCCGAAGACCACATCACGCTCAAATATGTCAGCAATCGCTACCTGGTCGAGCCGCAAAAGACCAACGTGGCGCCCCGCGTCGGCTTCGCCTTCAAGGCCACCGACAAGGCGGTCGTCCATGGCGGGTACGGCATCTTCTTCGGCGGCCTCGAGAGCACCGGCTACTACCCCAACTTCGGCGAAAATTTCCCCTTCGAGTTCGACTCCAACTACAACGCCAACAGCTGCAACGTCAACGGAGCCTGCCCGAACAACGGCTACACCCTCGAAGCTGGACTCCCGACCAACATCCAGTCGCCCTCCTTTCCCACCCTGCGCGGCGGCGAAGGCAAGGTCCGCACACCCTACAGCGAGCAGTTCAACCTCACCGTGGAGTACGGCATCACCAACTCCATGATCGCCTCCGTCGGCTATGTGGGTGCCCTCTCCAGACACCTGCAGTTCTTCCCCAATCCCAACGGACCCACCGCCCTCACACCGAACGGCTTCTCCGGCTACACCGACCTCAACGGCGACAAGACCAACCCATTCCAGCCCTTCCCCCACTTCAACGGCTTCTCCTTTACCGCCTACGACGGCGCGTCCAACTACAACTCGCTCCAGACTCGGGTCGAACAGCGCCTGAGCCACGGCCTCTCCTTCCTCAGCACGTACACCTACGCCAAATCGCTGGACAACGCCAATACACCGCTTGGCAGCAGCGGCGATCAGGGAACACGCAGCCTCAACATCCTCGGCCTCGCAGCCGACTACGGTCCCTCCGGCTTCGACGTCAAGCACCGCTTCACCCTCAACGGCAACTATGTGTTGCCCGTCGGCCGCGGCCAGAGATACGCCAACAATGGGGGCTTCCTCGACTATGCCATCGGCGGTTGGTCGACCAGCTTCGTCTTCCGTGCCGAAACTGGACAGCCAATCACCATCGGAACCAACGGGATCACGAGTCCGAGCGGGGCCGCTGTCAATGCCATCCGTATTGGCGATCCCTTCAAAGCCGGCGGAACCCACAACGCCTCCAACCCAGGCATCACCTGCCCGACCAAGGTGCGCACCGTCAAGAGTTGGTTCAATCCCTGCGCCTTCGCCAACCCAAAGGCCGACAACATCGGCTACACCAACCAGAAGTACTCCGACGGAACGCCCATCCCCAACAGCGTCTCCGGCCAGGCCGCCTATGCCTATGTCGGCAGCAACCGCGGTCAAACCCGCGGCCCCGGCTACGAGCGAGTCGACGCTTCGCTGTTCAAGGCCTTTCCTACCATCCGTGAGCAGTCCCTCCAGGTCCGCGCCGACATCTTCAACGTCCTCAACACACCGGCCTACGGCAACCCCAACACCAGCATCTCCGGCACCGGCGGTCTCATCACCGGCGCCCGCTTCTTTCAAGCCAACACGCCCGACTCCCGCTTCTTCCAGTTCGCTTTGAAGTACATCTTCTAAGCACTAAACTTCCACTAGAGGCTGCGCCGGCCGGATGTCGATCCCGCCGGCGCCCAGCCCTACCTCCTCTCACGATGCCCGTCCACCCACTCAACGCTCGCCGTCGTCGCCTCACATTCAGTACGGCGTGCCTCGTCTGCCTCGTCCTTTCCTTGCAAACTCCCATCGTTCCGGCACAGACGCCCGCCCACATTTCCCACTCACCTTCCATGTCCGCGCAGGATCGCCGAACGCTCCAGACGGCGCTCGACCTCTACAATGCTGGCCAAGCCGCCCAAGCGGAGCCGCTCCTCCAGGCGCTCGTCCGCCGCTACCCCACCAGCTTCGAAGCCAACGAAGCCCTCGGCGGCCTCTACGCCGAGGCCGGCACTCCCGCCAAAGCGCTCCCGCTCCTGCAGCAAGCCGCAAAATCCGCACCGGACGATCCCATCGCCCAGGCCAATCTCGGAGCCACCTACCTCAAGCTCGGACGCACGGTCGACGCCGTCCAGACCCTCACCCGCGCCGCGGACCTCGACCCAGAGAACACCGTAACCGCCTCCATCCTTGGACAGGCGCTGCTGCTCTCCGGCCAACCCGCTGCCGCCGCCAAGGCCTTCACCCAGGCCATAAAATACAGCCCAGCCGACCCCGATCTGCTCTACAACGCCGCGCTCGCGCTCTTCGAAAGCGGATCCATCTCCGAGGCTGACCTCACCCTTAACCAAATTCCCCCACAAGCCAGGTCTGACGCCACCCACGCCCTCGCGGGCGACATCGACGAAAGACTCGGCCGCTTCCAACAAGCCGTCGCCGAGTTCCAGACCGCCGCTCAACTCAACCCCTCAGAACAGAACCTCTACGCCCTCACCGCCGATCTCCTCCGCCACTGGACCTGGAAACAAGCCGCTGTCGTCGCCCAGTTCGGCTCCTCCCGCTACCCCGAAAGCAAACACTTCCAGCTTGCCGCCGGCGTAGCTCACTACGCCGACAACGACTACAAGGCCGCCGTCCCCATCTTCGCCGCGCTCCTCGCCTCGGACCCCGACGACCTCACCGCCGCCGATCTCCTGGGCCGCAGCTGCAATCTCCTCCCCGAAGCCGAAAAATCCGACGGCCCCCACAACCCGGGTGGCCTTTCCGAATCCCATCAGGAAGCCACAGACCCGGGTGCCCCATCCTCTCGCGAAGTGAAAGGGTGGGGTCCAGAATCCTCAAACACCGCCGGCGTCACCGGCTGCAGCTCCATCTACAGCTTCGCCCTCCGCCACCCCGGAAACGCAATCATCGACACCTACGCCGCCGTCAGCCTCATGCGATCGGCCCACACCGACTCCGCCAAACAACAGGCCGATCTCGCCGAAGCCAGACGCCTCCTCCAACAGGCCATTGCCGCTGACCCCAAAAACGCCGAAGCCCTCTACCAGATAGGCGTCCTCGATCAGACACAGCTGCGCTGGAAAGAAAGCGCCGACGTCCTCGAGCGTTCCGTCAGCCTCCGCCCCAGATCGTCCGAAGCGCACTACCGCCTTTCTCGCGCCTACGCCCACCTCGGCCAGACCGAAGGCGCCCGATCCGAGATCGCTCTCCAGCAAAAGCTCTCCCAAGAAGAAAAAAACAACCTGAATGCGCGTCTGGCGGAGGTAGTTACATTCGTCCTGAAACCCAGCTAGCCGGCCGAAACGGGCTAAACCTCTCACTCCGCGACTTCTCCGCCCGGCAGAGCTGGAGCCGCCGCCAGTTCCTCCGTTCGGTCGCCGGCGCCGGCGCCGCGGGCGCTCTCTCCGGCTTCTCCCCCTTGCGCGCAGCCGAACTCCCCAAAAAACAAAAGGTCGTCGTCGTCACCTTCGGCGGCGGTGCCCGCGACGAGGAGACCTTCGCCCCAGAAGGACAGGAAAACATCCCCGTCATGCTCCGCGACCTCATCCCCCAAGGCACCTTCTTCACCCAGGTCGTCAACCACGGCATCCTCGGCCACTACGTTGCCACCGCCTCGCTCGCCACCGGCGTCTACGAGACCCTTAACAACTTCTCGAGCACACCTCCCGGCAGCCCAACCGTCTTTGAGTACTTCCGCCGCGACCTCCGCCGACCCGCGCACGACGCCTGGGTCGTCGCCCCCTCGAACGGCTTCAACCGCATCGGCAGCAGCGATCACCGAGGCTACGGACCATCGCTCGGCGCCGAAGTCATCCTGCCTAAGCAGCTCCTCGCCGCCAGCCTGGGCGCCCAAACCGGCGCCAGCTACGAGCACCTCCTTCGCGACAATTACGAGACCCCCCTCTTCGCCCCACCGATCGACGGCCAAAGCCTCAGCCTCCATCGCACCGCCGATCTCCTCCAACTCTCGCTCGCCGACTTCTCCGCCCACGCTAAAAGCCTCGCGAGCCCCGACGAACTCTCCGTCTTCATCGCCCGCCGGCTCATGGCCGAAGTCGCCCCCAGCCTCCTCTGGATCACCCTCCACGACATCGACATCGCCCACTCCGGCGCCTTCTCGCTCTACCTCGACGGCATCCGCCGCTCCGATCGCCTCTGCGGCGAGATCTGGGGCGCGATTCAGACCAGCCCCGAGTACAAAGACCGCACCACCCTCTTCATCCTCCCCGACTTCGGCCGCGACTCCGACACCGACCCCGCCGGCAACGGATTCCAGCACCACCGCACCGGCGACGCCCTCTCCCGCACCACATGGATGATGGTCCTCGGCCCCGGCGTCCGGCAAAACTTCGTCGTCGATCGCCCCGTCGATTCGCTCGACCTCACCCCCACCCTCGGCAAACTCATGGGCTTCTCCCCCACCCTCGCTGCCGGCCGCCCGCTCCACGAGGTCCTCTAACGCTGTGCAGCCCCGCGCCCTCACCGCCGTCGCCTTCACAAGCTATCCCGCTCAGGCGCGCGCCCTCGCCATCGCCCAGCTCCCTCTCCTCCAAGACCTGCCCCCAGCCTTCCTCGCCATCTTCCTGCGGGAACTCATCACCTACGACGACCGCTTCCCAGCCGAACGCCGCCGTCTCGACGACCAGATCACCTGGCTCCACCATCTCTCTCCCGCAGACCGTCACCGGCACCTCGAAGGCTTCACCAACCTTCGCCTAACCCCGGATCTCGACCGCATCGACTCCGTCAACGACCCCGCCAGCTACATCGAGAAGCTCACCGCCTCCCTGTGGAGCTCGCACCAGATGGAGACCTTCCGCAGCACCGCCGACGCCTACAGCAAGGCCCTCGCCGTCGCTATGCCCGAGCCCCCGCCCAGCATGCCCCGCCTCGGCATCGTCGTCGTCGGGGAAGGTGTCGCGCACGCCGACCTCCCGCTGTTCCGCAAACTCCGCCCCCTCGGCGTCCACCTCACCCACATCCAGCCCGCCGGCGGCCTCGAAATCCTCCACGCCGAAGCCGCCCGCCGGGCGGGTCTCACTCAAGCAGCCCACAACACCTTCGGACACTGGACCATCACCGGCGGCCCCTCCCCACCCCTCCCAAACCTCCAAAACGTCTCCTACGACGACCTCGCCGACGCTCGCCGGCAACTCCTCCGCCGCACCGAAGCCGCCATCCGCTCCGGCACCGTCGGTCCTGAAGGCCTCCGCACCCTCCTCGCTCGCCTCCATCCCAGCGACATCGGCCTCAGCGAAGCCCCGGCCGACGCCGTCCTCAGCCGCTTCCAGCTCAGCCTCCTCACCGAAGGCTCCGGAACCCAGATCTTCTCCACCACCTTTGTCCAGTGGGCCGCGCGCGAGTGCCTCCGCCGCGCCCAGCCCGAGACGCTGCTCCTCCGCTACGCCCCCCGCCAGACCGCCCAGACCATCGACGCGATGCTCCGCGGAGCCAGCCTCGGCCCCGACCCCGCCGGCTCCCTCGTCGACGCCGACATGGGCGCCTTCTACACCTTTCTCAACCTCAGCCGCCTCTCCGGCGCCGAAGACATGCGCTTTCTCGCCTGGTTCGAAGACCACAGCGAAGCCGTCGCCATCGGCCCGGGGCTCCCGCGCGGAACCACCTCCAACTCCCCTATGTCCATGCACCAGGTCCTGAAACTCCTCGCCTAAGCTGTTCTCGCATAGATAGAGCTGTGGGTCCTCTCGACCGGAGCAGACAGTCCGATCGTCTCGAGAGTGGAGGGACCTGCAGTTCTGCCCGCATCTGGAACCACACCGAAGAAAACCGCTATAGTCATCCCGTCTGGTATAAAGGCTTCGCAGCTCACGACGCCCTCCCACCCAACTCCCTGCAGGCATCTCCGAGCGCTACGCAAGAACCAGAAAAGAGGTCGCACCCCAACCATGTCCCACACTCTCGTTTCACCCTTCCTGGGCGAGTTCATGGGCACCATGGTGGTCATCCTCCTTGGCAACGGCGTCGTCGCCGGCGTCCTCCTCAAACGCTCCAAAGCCGAAGGCGCCGGTTGGCTCACCATCGCCACTGCCTGGGGCGTCGCCGTCTTCGCCGGCATCGTCACCTCCACCGCCTGGGGCAGTCCCGAAGCCCACCTCAACCCCGCCATCACCATCGCCTCCGTCATCCAGACCGGCGATTGGCACAAAGCGTGGGTCTTCATCCCCGCCCAGATTCTCGGCGCCATGGTCGGTGCCTTCCTCGTCTGGATCATGTACCGGCCGCACTGGTCGCTCACCCCCGACCCTGACGCCAAGCTCGCCTGCTTCTGCACCAGCCCGGCCATCCGCAGCCCCCGGAACAACGTCGTCGCCGAAATCATCGGCTCCTTTGTCCTCCTCCTCGTCATCTCCGCCATCAGTTCCAAAGCCCTCGCCCCCCACGGCCTCGCTCTCGGCCTGTCGCCCTTTCTCGTCGGCTTCCTGGTCTGGGGCATCGGCCTGTCGCTCGGCGGAGTCACCGGATATGCCATCAACCCCGCCCGCGACCTCGGCCCGCGCCTGGTCCACGCCATGCTCCCCATCCCCGGCAAACGCGACGCCGACTGGGGATACGCTTGGGTTCCCATCGTCGGCCCCATCGTCGGCGCCGCCCTCGCCAGCACCCTCATCCGCATCTTCGGCGCCTAAAGCAAATTACCTGTCGGTAGACAAGGGACACAGGATGTCGCGTCTGCTTGGCTGAAACGTCCGTCTGCACCACGCGGTTCTCAGCATTCAGCTGCGCTTGTGCTTCGATCGGCGCGGTCCGAGAACGGCAGCCATCAGTCCTGGAAAGCGGCTTTCAAGATCCTCAAGCCGCAGATTGTTCCGGTGGATGTTGCCGGCAACATCCACGCGAAGCAGGCCCGCGTGGATCATAGCCTTGAAATGGTGCGACATACTCGACTTTGGCCGCCCCAGACAAAGAACGCTACATGGGAGATCCCGTTCGGCAGCCAGCATCCGGACCAGTTCCAACCGCACTGGATCACTGAGCGCATGAAGCACTTTGGTCAGTTCCAGATCCTGCACCCGTGGATGAGTAACTACCTTCACTTTTTGACATCTTAGCTGGACCGCGATATCTTCAGCACGTAGCAGTTCGAGAAATCTCGAACTGCACGGTGACCAGGTGGCGCTGCTCCCCTTTCACGAGAAGACCACAAACGCACGCCGGTGGGCACAGAAGAAACCGAGGATAACGCAAATGAAAGCCTGGGAACTGGTCGGATTTGGCCGCGAGAACCTGCGCATGGTGGAGAAAAACGTACCGGAGCTCGGTGACCGTGAGGTCCTGATACAGGTCAACGCGGTGTCATTGAACTTCCGCGACAAACTTCTCGTCGAGGGAGCTTACAACCCCGACCTGACGTTGCCCATGATCCAGGGAAGCGATGCTGTAGGCATGGTTGTCGAAACAGGGAAAAACGTCACGCGAGTGAAGCGTGGCGATCGGGTTCTTACGAACTTCGCCACCCGCTGGATAGAGGGGCCTCCACAACTGGAGGAGTCGACGTACACGCTGGGAAACCTGATCTCCGGAGCTTTGGCCGAGCAGATCGTCATCGATGAGCAGATCGCTGTAAAGGCTCCCGCGTACCTCACCGACGTTGAGGCTGCCACTTTGCCCTGTGCGGCCGTGACCGCCTGGTATGCCATTGCGGAAAAGGCGAAGATCTCCGCCGGACAGACTGTGCTGGTGCAGGGAACGGGCGGCGTCTCGCTCTTTGCCTTGCAGATTGCAGCTGCGTTGGGCGCCGAGGTGATTGTGACTTCAAGCAGCGATGAGAAGCTCGAACGCGCAAAGCAGATGGGGGCTGCCCACGGCATCAACTACGTGCAGCAGCCTGATTGGGAACAGGCAGTTCTCAGCCTTACCGCAGGCAAAGGTGCCGATCTGGTCGTGGAAGTAGCGGGAGGAGAGAACCTTTGGCGCTCATTGCAAGCCGCCAAAATCGGTGGCCACGTAGCCTTGATCGGCTTTCTCGCTGGGGTCACCTCCGAGATCCCGCTGTTTCCCTTCGTGGTCAAGCAACTCACGGTCAGCGGCAGCACTGTAGGCCCGAGAGCCGCGTTCGAGGACATGCTCCGTTCGTTTGAGAAGTGGCAGCTTCATCCAGTCATCGATACGGTCTACACCTTCGAAGACACCCTGGCCGCTTACGACCACCTCTATCGCGGCGCCTTCGGGAAGATCGTTATCAGTCTTGGCGGCAACTAAAGACAGGCTTCACTCTCTGCGGAACATATGGCCGTCGCCGCATCTTTCATCAACGCCGAAACAAGAAACAAGGAGACATGTATGGCAATGGTGTACAGCAGCACAATTGTGAACGCCGCGCCGGAGAAGGTGTGGGAGCTGGTCCGAGACTTCAACGCGCTTCCGCGGTGGTTTCCCTTTATCGCTTCAAGCCGGATGGAAGAAGGGGACGTCCCGGGAAGGGTCGGTTCGGTCCGAACGTTACAGGCCCGCAATGGCGGAGTTGTCAGGGAACGGCTGCTCGAACTCTCCGATCCGGAGATGCGGCTCAGTTTTTTGACCTTTGAGGGAGCGGATCTCACCCTCAACTACACAGGGCACATGCGGGTTCGGCCTATCGTTCGCGGCGGCGGCTCATTCTTCGAGTTCTACGGTGTCTTCGACGCTGCCGATGGCGACGTGGAGAAGGCAAGCAGATGGCTTCTGAACTCAATCTTCGAACCGGTCCTCACTCAATTTGAAATCCTGTTCGGTCGCAAGGGCGACTGACCATTCGTTGGAATTGTCAGCCCGTATCGATACCAACCAGGTACAGGGAAAGGAGCACATGAATACGGTGCCAAAAGCTACAAGCACCATCGCGAGCGCGGGTCCGCACGAGACCTCTATTCTTGTCCTGGGTGCGGGCGAACTCGGCATGGCTGTTCTCCGCGGCTTGGCCAGGCGGACCGCTTCTTCTCTTGAAGTCAAACTTACCGTTCTCCTTCGTCCGGGCGCCGACCGCTCCCCAGACCTTCGCAAGCAAGAAGAGATCGCCAAATTGCGTCTTCTGGGGGTCGGCTTCGTTTACAGCGATCTTGCCGAAGACTCTGTCGCCGATCTCGCCGGCCTCTTCAGGCAGTTCGATACGGTCATCGGATGTACGGGCTTCGTGGCAGGCCTGAGCATCCAGCTCAAGCTCGCGCAGGCCGTGCTCGCCGGAGGCGTCAAGCGATACATCCCTTGGCAGTTCGGCGTCGACTACGATGTCATCGGCCGCGGCAGTGCGCAAAATCTCTTCGATGAGCAGATGGACGTGCGCGACCTTCTGCGCGCTCAACAGCCCACCGAGTGGATCATCATCTCGACCGGCATGTTCACCAGCTTCTTGTTCGAGCCTTCCTTCGGTGTCGTCGATCTGGCGCAAAACACGGTGCATGCGTTAGGGAGCTGGGACACCTCGGTCACCGTCACGACTCCAGAGGACATCGGCACGCTTACATCCGAAATCCTCTTTGCGGAGCCACGGATCGTAAATCAGATCGTGTACACGGCTGGCGATACCGTCACCTATGCCCAGTTGGCCGACATTGTTGACGGCATCTCCATGCAAAAGGTGCGCCGCGTGGAATGGAGCGTGCCGATGCTGAAGAACCAACTGGCCGCCGATCCCGAGAACGCGATCAGGAAGTACAGAGTGGTCTTTGCGGAGGGTAGAGGAGTGGCATGGAAAATGGATAGAACGTTCAATGCCGAGCGAGGTATTCCCGTTGTAGGCATCGAGCGCTGGGCCCGGGCAACCTGCCCCCGATTTCTCAACCAGTCATAACTGGGGATTCTCGGTTAGGGGGGTTAGGGGGAAGAGGCTCATCGCGTGCTTAGGGCAAGGTGGCACGCGGGCTCATAGCACGCGGAGGATGACCAGGGTTTCGTCGTCGAAGTGATCGGTGCCGGATTGGAAGCGGGCGACCGCGGCCATGATGGTTTCGATGGCCGAGTCCGAGGTACTGGTGGCGGCGGGCTCGTTCTGGAGCAGGCTGCAGAGGCGCTCCTCGCCGAACATTTCGCCGGTGGAGTTTTCGGCGTCGAGGATGCCGTCGGAGAAGAAGACGATGAGGTCGCCGGCGCGGGTGGAGAGGGTGAACTCCTCGTAGGTGACCTCGGGGAAGAGGCCGAGGGGGAAGCCGACGGCTTTGATGGTGTGGACGTTGACCTCGCCGGTGGGGGCGCGGGAGACGAAGAGGGGCTGGACGGAGCCGGCGTTGGCGACCTGGAGGGTGCGGTTGCTGTCGTCCCAGAGGGCGATGAGCATGGTGACGTACTGGGCGTCGAGTTTGCGTTCCTGGAGTTGGTCGTTGAGCGCGGTGAGGAGGGCGGCGGGGGAGAGGTGCTGGGGCGCGAGGGAGCGGAGGATTCCGGAGACGAGAGCGGCGTAGAGGGCGGCGGGGGCGGCTTTGCCCGAGACGTCGCCGAGCGCGATGGCGATGCGTCGGCCGCCGGGTTCGGGGGAGATGGCGTCGCGGTTTCCGGGGATAGCGTCACGGTTTCCGGGGATGGCATCGCGATTGCCGGGGCTTGCATCGCGATTTTCGGGGCTTTCGCGGCCGTAGTCGAGGAAGTCGTAGACGTCGCCGCCGATGGCGCGGGCGGCGTGGAAGCGGGCGGAGATTTCGGCGTTTTGTGGGCGCGGTGGGCTCGATGGGAGGAGCCGCAGCTGGACTTCGCGGGCCATCTGGAGGTCGCGCTCCATGCGCTGCTCCTCGTCGTGGATGCGTTGGTAGAGGCTGGCGTTGGCGATGGAGATGGCGACCTGCGCGGCGAGGGTCGAGAGCGTTCGCTGGTGGTCGTCGTTGTAGTAGTTGAGGCGCGTGTGTTCGAGGTCGAGGACGCCGATGACCTTGCCTTTGTAGATCAGGGGGACGGCGAGTTCGGAGCGGGTTTCGGGATTTTCGGCGACGTAGCGCGGGTCTTTGCGAACGTCGGTGGCGAGGATGGGTGTGCGTTCGGCGGCGGCGGTGCCGATCAGACCCTCGTTCAGACGAACGGTGCGACCGCGCTGGATCTGTTCGCCGTAGCGGGAGGAGAAGCGATGCTCGAACTGTTCGGTGCGCTCGTTCCAGAGCAGGATGGTGAACATCTGGAAGTCGATGACGCGCTTGAGGAGCTGGCCGATGCGCTCGAGGAGGTCGTCGAGATCGAGGATGGAGGTGATCTCGCGCGAGATGTCGTTGAGCACGGCGAGGGTTTGGGCCTGGCGCGAGACGCGGGTGTAGAGGCGCGCGTTTTCGATGGCGATAGCGACACGGGAGGCGACGTCCTCGAGCAGGCGCTGGTGCTCGGCGGTGAAGAAGGCGGGCGATTCGGACTGGATATCGATGACGCCGATGACTTTGTTTTTGACGATCAGAGGGACGGCGAGCTCGGAGAGGACCTCGGGATTGGCGTTGATGTAGGGCTCGAAGAGGTGGACATCTTCGATGAGGATGGACCGGCGCTCGCGGGCGGCCACGCCGGTGACGCCGCGACCGAGCTTGATGCGCAGGCGTTCGGTCTCGGGATTGTGGCCGGTTTGAAAGCGCATCCAGAGCTCGTTGGTGCGATCGTTCAAGAGCAGGATGGCGAAGATACGATAGTCGATGACGGCGCGGACAAGATCGGCCACGCGGTGCATGAGGGCCTGGAGGTCGAGCGTGGTGTTGAGAGCGTCGGCGAGGCGGTGGAGGAAGTCGACCTGGAGCGGCTCGGTGCGGGGGTTTGCGGGGACGAGGGTGGCGGTGGGCGGAGGTGCGTAGTCGCCCTCGAACTCGTGGACGGACTGTTCGCCGAGGCTGAGTGGGAGGGCCGTGCCCGGGTCTGGGCCGGTGTCTGGGCCGGTGTGTGGGCCGGTGTGTGGGCCGGCTGCCGGGATGGATATGCTCGTCGGCTTGGGCGGGGAAGAGTGCATCGCGCGGATGCGTTTGATGGTACCGCTTTGGGCGGCGTTTCGCCCTTTTTGGGATGTGGGTCGGCCTCAGTAGATGGAGGAGGTCTGGCTTGGAGGATGGCCGGCGAGCTCCTGGACGATACGGACGCTGGCGCTGGCGCCGATGCGGGAGGCTCCGGCGCGCAGCATGGCGGCGGCGTCGGCGAGCGACCGGATGCCGCCCGAGGCCTTCACGCCGGCGCGGCTGCCGGCCTGTTCGCGAAGCAGGCTGATGTCGTCGGCGGTGGCTCCGCCGGTCGAGAATCCGGTCGAGGTCTTGAGGAAGTCGGCGCCGGCCGCGAGCGCGAGATCGGCGGCGCGCAGCTTTTCTTCAAAGCTGAGAAGAGCGGTTTCGAGGATGACTTTGACGATGGCGCCCGAGCCATGGGCGAGCTCCACCACGCCGCGGATGTCTTCTCGGACGGCGTCGAAGTCGGACGGCGTGCCCGACTTGAGCAGGCCGATGTTGAGGACCATGTCGAGGTCGTGCGCTCCATGCTTGAGCACGCGCACGGCCTCGTCGCGCTTGGACGCGGGGAGCGATGCGCCGAGGGGGAAGCCGAGGACGACGCCGACCGGGATGCCGGTGCCGCGGAGAGCTTCGGCCACGGTGGAGACCCAGGTGGGGTTGACCATGGCGCAAGCGAAGCGGTGTTTGGCGGCTTCGTGCGCGAGCTGCAGGATCTGTGCGCGGGTCGCTTCGGGCTTCAGCAGCGTGTGGTCGAGCACGGCTGCCAGAGCGGAGGGGGACGCGAGCGTCTGGGCGGCGAAGAGCGCGGAGTCGAAGTGTTGGGTGGTGGGCGTGCCGGCGATCGTGCTCATGTTGTCTTGCGGCTCCTCTGTGTTCGGTGGCGCGCGGACTGACTGCCTTGAGGGCGATCTGGCCGCGCCGGGTACGTTCTATCACACTGACGTTGCGATTGGCTGACGGGTGGGCGCGGCCTTTTGCGCGGCGGTGTAGGCGAGGAGGAGGTCGTCGCGGAGGAAGTTGTAGAGCTGCTCGCGGGAGGGCTCATCGCGGGCGCGCAGGACGGCCGAGGGATGGATGGTGGCGATGACCTGGTCGGCGTAGGGCGTCGAGAGGACCTTGCCGTGATCGCGCATGAGGGCAAACGTGCCACCGAGCAGCGACTTTGAGGCGGAGGCGCCGAGGCAGAGGATGACGCGAGGGCGGACGGCGTCGATCTCGGCCAGAAGCCAGGGGCGGCAGGCGGAGATTTCGGCCATGCGGGGGTTCTGGTGGAGACGCAGTTTGCCGCGCTGGACGAATTTGAAGTGCTTGACGGCGTTGGTGACGTAGATCTGTGCGCGGTCGATTTGGAGGTCCGCGAGTGCCTGGTCGAGGATGCGGCCGGCTGGACCGACAAAGGGGAGGCCCTGCCGGTCTTCCTGGTCGCCGGGCTGTTCGCCGACGAGCATGAGGGAGGCGGGGTGGTTTGGGCCGAGATCGGACGGTCCCGCGCCAGGGACCGCCTGGGTGGCGTGCAGGTAGAGATCGCAGCCCTGACAGCCGATCATGGCGGCGCTCAGGACCGGGAGAGTGTGCTCGTGCGGCACGAACGGAGCGGCGGACGGCTTGTCGGCTTGGGTCTGGACCATGGTTCCTACACGGGAGGCGGCTTGGGTGATGAGATGCGGGAGGACCGTGATCTCGGGGAGGTCCTTCCAGTAGCGTACCGGCATCTCCGAGCGCATGGCCGACGGGTTGAGCCGGGCGGGGTTGAAGATGCTGGAGTAGTAGGAGCGCCAAAGCGTTTCGAGCTCATCTGAATCCGGAATCGAAGCGGAGTCGCGGGGCAGGCCGTCGAACCAGTGGAGTTGCCGGGTCAAAGGGGCCCAGGCGACGGACTGGTCGGGCGTCAGGATGGTCCACTGCATGGAGGCGAAGCGCTCGGCGAAGAACGGCGCGGCGAGTGGAAGGATGCGGTGGTCGGGCTGGTACCAGGCGATGAAGTGTTCTGGCTTGTGGCTCGTTTCGCCCGCGGCTGCGCTCGCGGGTGTGTCGGAGGCCGGCGATGCAGGGTGTGGGGTGAAGGGGTTCGCCTCGTCTATCGGGTCGGGCTCGACCTTGCGAAAGCGCAGGAAGGCGTGCATTTTGTGGAGGTCGCGGCGGACCTGTGCCTCCATCGTGCGCATCCGGCCGATGTCGGTGTCGATCTCGAACCGCAGCAGATCGCGATTCGCCTGCAGACGGAAGAGGATGCGGTAGAGGAGGTTCCAGCGCTCGGGTGAACGATGCGCCGCCACTACCTCGGCCGCGTCGAGGAAGGCCTTGGGAACATGCGGTTGGAGGATGGGCGTGCCTGTCGAGGCCTCGTCGGCGTCGAGGGCAAGGGCGAGCGTTGCGGGTACGGTCGCGTCCTCAAGGTCGATGTCCTCGGGGGTGTAGCCCTGCTGGAGCGCGATGCGGGCGTGGGTGCGCCAGTCGGCGAAGTCGGGTTGGATGAGGATGTGCTTCATGCCGCGAGGTTAGACAACACCCGTCAGGGCGCTCACCGGCGCGAAGAGATCCATCTGCGCGACCGGGTCAGGCGAGGCCAAGTCCGACCGGCCGACGATGGCCGCCGTCGGCAGATGGTCGTCGGCGATGAGGTAGGGGAGCGAGCTCTTCACGCGGACGTTGAGTTTGCGCAGGTCTTCGAGCGCGAGGCGGTGGTACTTGCGGATGCGGAGGATGCGGTCGACGTTTTTGTAGCCGATGCCGGGGATGCGCAGGAGGGCCTCACGGGGAGCGGTGTTGACGTCGACGGGGAAGAACTCGGGGTGGGTGCGGGCCCAGGTTGTCTTGGGATCTTCGGTGAGCGAGAGGTCGGGGTTCGCGTCGGAGGTGAGCTCAGATGCCTGGAAGCCGTAGAAGCGCATCAGCCAGTCGGACTGGTAGAGGCGGTGTTCGCGGACGAGCGGAGCGGCTTTGAGCGGAAGGCGCGTGTCGGCTTCGGGGTACGGGCTGAAGCCGGTGTAGTAGACGCGGCGCAGCTTGTACTGACCGTAAAGATGCGTGGCGGTCGAGAGGATGTCGCGGTCGGTCGAGGGGGTGGCGCCGACGATCATCTGCGTCGACTGGCCGGCGACGGCGAACTTCGGGGCTTTGAGGGTCGGTTTGAGGCGAGACTTGCGGTGATCTTCCTCGGACTCGGCGGAGCGCGTGGCGATCTGCGCCATGGTTGTTTCGATGACGGAGGACCTTTTTTCGGGCGCGAGCTGTACCAGATCTCGATCGGTCGGGAGCTCGATGTTGGCCGACAGACGATCGGCAAACAGGCCGGCCTCGGCCACCAGCTGCTCAGAGCATCCAGGGATGGTCTTCAGGTGAATGTAGCCGCCGAACTTATGGACCTGACGGAGGGTCTTGGCGACGGTTACCAGCTGCTCCATCGTGTAGTCGGGCGACTGGATGATGCCGGAGGAGAGAAAGAGGCCCTCGATGTAGTTGCGCTTGTAGAAGTCGAGCGTGAGGTTGACGACCTCTTCCGGCGTGAAGCGAGCGCGGCGGATATCGGACGAGACGCGGTTGACGCAGAAGACGCAATCGTAGGTGCAGAAGTTCGTCAGGAGGATCTTAAGCAGAGACACGCAGCGGCCGTCCGGCGTGTACGAGTGGCAGATGCCTTCACCGTCGGACGACCCAATGCCGCCGGGCGTCGCCGCGCGCTTTGCGCCCGAGGACGCGCACGATGCGTCGTACTTGGCGGCGTCGGCGAGAATCTCAAGCTTCTGCTGGATATTCATCATAGAGTTGATGTGGGTTAGAAATTTTGATGCGAACTGGAAGGGGCGGCTCCGTTCCAGTTTACCGGGCAAAGCGAAGATCCGGTGAACTGCCGGCGTTCCGGATTTAGAGCCATTTGACGGGGTAAAACATCCAAAGACTATGAACGGCAGGAGCTCAGAGTTGCGGTTGTCGGTGCTCGATCAGGCGCCGGTCTCAGACGGATCGACTGCGGCCGAGGCGCTGGGGCGATCGATCAGTCTGGCGCGGCATGTGGAGGCGCTCGGCTTCCATCGCTTCTGGATGAGCGAGCATCACGCCATCGAGACCCTGGCGTGCACGGCGCCGGAGATCATGCTGGCGAGGATCGGCGCCGCCACCAACCGGATCCGGCTTGGGTCGGGCGGGGTAATGTTGCCGCACTATGCGGCGCTCAAGGTAGCGGAGCAGTTCAAGACGCTTTCCGCGCTGTATCCAGGCCGGATCGACCTCGGCATCGGCCGCGCGCCGGGTGGCGGACCGAGTGAGAGCCTGGCCTTGCGTCGCGAGCGCCGCGTGCAGCCCGCGGACGACTTCGCGGACCAGATCAGCGAGCTCCTGGCGTTTCTGGGCGACGGCTTTCCGGCGCAGCATCCGTTTAGCCGCATCCGTGTCGTCCCCGAAGGCCCGGGCGGACCGGATGTCTGGCTGCTGGGGTCGAGCGCGTGGAGCGCGGCCGCTGCGGCTGAGTTCGGTTTGCCGTATGCGTTTGCGCACTTTTTCAGTGCCCTGGGAACCCGCGAGGCGATCGAAACCTACCTCCGCGATTTCGTCCCCAGCGGTCGCCAAAGCGAGCCCGAAGCCATGGCCGCGGTCGGTGTGATCTGCGCCGAAAGCGAGGAGGAGGCGCGCTATCTTCACGCGAGCGTCCGCCTTCTGCAGAGGCAGATCCGGATGGGGGATCGGCGGCCCGTGTCGGCTCCGGAGGAGGCATTGCAGAGGCTCCGGCTGACGGGCGGGGATGTGGTCGGGCCGGGCGAGGACGGCGATTGGCCCCGCTACTTCGTCGGCACGCCCGACCGCGTGCGCGAGGGCCTGGAGCGCATGGCCGGCCAGCTCGGCATTGGCGAGTTGGTGGTGAATACGATTCTCTGGGATCATCAGGCACGGCTCCGCAGCTACGATCTGCTGGCCGAAGCATTCGGGATGGCAGCCGGGACAAATACGGAGAACGACCGGCGATCTGTGCTGGTCTAGCGCCACCGAGCAGCCGGCGACCTGCCTTCGATTTCGTGCGGGTGAGTGCCCGGCTTGCGCATGGCTTCGATCGTCACTGTCGCGGGCTCAACGTGCCAGGCTCAACGTCCCATAAGCCAGTCGTGTTGCTTGTACAGGAAGCGCTGCCGCCAGGTCAGAACAAAGCCGAACAAGACCAGAACGACGCCTGGAGCTAGGGCGTGCCGTTGGTCATACCGTGTGTACAGGCCGCCGAGTAGAGCGCCCGAGAGGAAGCAGGCAAAGACGGTGAAGGACACAATCGCTTGCCCGCGGTTCTTTTCGCGATCTCGTCCCATGAGCCAGAAGATCATGGCAGAGGTGCCGTTCCGGAGGTTGCCTGTGGTCATTGCATCATTAAAGGTCCAAGGTCCGAGTGCGCCGAAGCTGGTGTTTTGCAGTGCCGCGCAGAAAGCGATCAAAGGAACAACCCATTGGCTGGAGAGATTTGCGCCGAACAGCGTGAGGAAGAACAGGACCGTGCCTTCCAGACCCTGGCAGATGAGCGTCGCGCGAAAGGTGTGCTTCTTGGTTTGTACCCCAAGCAGCCTGGCTACCGCTGTGCCCAGCACAAAGGCGCCGATGGGCGGAAGATAACGGACGGTGTGTGCCCAATCCTGGCCCGAGGCATACACCCCAAACAGAACTACGTCTCCCGATATCGCGGTCGAAAAGACGTGGTCGTGCGTGAGATAGGTGTAAGCATCCAGCGATCCGCCGACGAGTGCAAACAGGCAGCCAATCGCCAACAGACCGGCGACCGAGCGGATCGAAGGCGTGCCGGCTTCGGAGTTCTTATCAACCGGACGCTGGGGAGCACACGCAGCCTCTGGCTTTAAGGAGGGATCGGTTTGCATGTTCACCCTGATCTTTAGACCCCAGCCTCTCCACAAAAATCTGTCTTAGGTACGAAAGAACGCCCGGAACTCTGCCAGCACGCCCTCAGGTTGTTCTTCTTGGAGAAGATGGCCGCAATGCAGGTACTTCCCAGTGATGGAATTGACAGCCTGATGACGCCACGTTGCAAATACGTCCCAGAGCTGGCTAACCGTCCCTTCCGTCCCCGACAAGACAAGCAAAGGACATTGAATATTCTGGCCCTTATTCTCGGATTCCCTGTCATCGTCCAGGTCGATGCCGGCGGCCGCGCGATAATCTTCACAGATTGCGCGGATCGTACTTTTACAGCAGTAGCACCGTAAATACTCCGCCATGGCCTCAGGGGTCACCGCGCCGGGCGTCTTTCCGGTCACCGCCAGGTTGTCGCGCAGGAAGTACGCCGGGTCAAGGCCTATCAGGTGTTCGGGCATGGGCGCCGGCTGAACGAACAGAAACCACCAGTAGTACTTGGTGGCAAACACTTGATTTGTGTCCTTGTACATGGTCAAGGTCGGGGCGATGCCAAGGACGGCAACCTTCTCCACCACCTCGGGATAGTCCTGGCACAAACGTGCAGCAACACGGCCTCCGCGGTCGTGGCCGGCCACCATGAATTTTGTATAGCCGAGCTGCCGCATCACCTCCACCTGATCCTTTGCCATGGCGCGAAACGAATAATTTTCGCTTCTCGGTCCGCCCGGGGGTTTGCTCGAATCACCGTACCCTCGAAGATCTACCAGAACAAGGGCGTATTCTTCTGCAAGTTGGGGAGCGATTTTGTGCCATGTTACATGTGTCTCGGGATCGCCGTGCATCAACAACAGGGGTTGGCCTTTGCCTTTCGTCAAAACGCAGATCGTCGCGCCCGATGTCTTGAGATATTGGGTCTTGAATCCTGGAAACAGCTTCTGACTGACGGCTTCTGAAGGAGGCGCCGGGAGTTCCGGCAGATCGGAGCACGGCTTGGGCGCAGGCTGCGTACTCGGGAGAATCTTTTCGAGATTGAGAGGTGTGGCTGGCGGCGGATTGATCTGTGCCCGAGCCGGACCTGGCTCAACCAAAGTGGTTAATGCGGCACTCACGCCTGCCATGGAAAACATTCTTCGATTCACCCAAACCTCCACTCTGATGAAACCTCATATGAGGTTTCTGGAAAAACGGTTGCGCCGCATCTGGGCCCCGTCTTATATAACGCGCCCATTCTCTTCATGCGCGTGCCGCTCGTCTAAACAAAAAGATAGGTTAGCTCCGCAGGCTAGTCGATGACCCACGATGCAAACCGCTCTTGCTTCGTGAGTCGGCAAACTGCCGGGAGAGATCGGCCACGCTCTCTGGAGCGGTAGATACTTAGAGAGTGTCTGGGAGACCAACGTGCTTTACCAGGACTGTTGCTTGGGATCGCGTCCGACGCGTGGTGGGCTGTTCCTGGATCTGGGCCGATCTAGTGGCCCGCGGTCTCATCCGGGAAGAGCCGGATGTCGCGGACGTTGCGGTATACCTCGGCGTAGTCCATGCCGTAGCCGATGACGAAGTGGTTGGGGATGCGAAACGCGACGTAGTCGGCTTCGATCGGGACCAGGCGGCGGTCGGGCTTGTCGAGGCAGGTGGCGATTTTAAGCGACGCGGGTTTGTGCTGCAGCATCAGGCCGCGCAGGTAGCTCATCGTTAGGCCGGTGTCGAGGATGTCTTCGACCAGGATGACGTGCTTACCCTCGATCGGGTTGTCGATGTCCTTGATGAGCTTGACGGCTCCTGAGGAGACGCGGGCGCGGCCGTAGGACGAGACGGCGACGAAGTCGAAGGTAGCGTCGATCTCGATGGCGCGCGCGAGATCGGATAGAAAGATGGCGGCGCCTTTGAGGACACCGATCAGAACAACGGACTTCTCGGCGTAGTCGGCGGTGATCTCGCGGCCGAGCTCGGCGACGCGGGCGGCGATCCGATCGGTCGAGAGCAGGACCTCCATGCCGGTGGCTGGAGGGAAGACAGGTGCGCTGGTGGGCATAGGGGCAAGGGTAAACGACTAAAGTTTTCGTGGGAAGCGCCGATATACTTCTTAGGGAAGGCGAGGCGCATGTATCCGTTTCTCAACATCGGCCCGATGCACCTGGGCACGTTTGGGCTGTTGCTGTGGCTGGCCGCGGTGGTCGCGACCTTGGTGCTGCACCGGAACTTCATTCGCAACGGGGTGGCGGGGGATGCTCTCGGCATTGTCGCGCTCGTTGTGATCGCCGGCATCGCCGGAGCAAAGCTGTGGCACGAGGTGCAGGACATCCCGGAGCTGCGCGCGGCGATGCGGCAGATTGGCCTGCCTGGGTGGCACGATCCGTGGCGCGTGGTGCTTGGCTTTCTGCACTGGTTTCAGGCAGGGTTTGCCTGGTACGGCGGCCTTCTGGCCGGGGTGGCAACGCTGATGTGGCAGGGGCGGAACGCTCGATTTCACAGCCCGCTCGAAGGCGCCCTGGGCGAGCGCGTCGGCGCCTGGCGGATGCTCGATCTGGCGGCTCCGGCAGCGGCCATCGGCTACGGTGTCGGTCGACTCGGCTGCCTCTCCAGCGGTGACGGCGACTACGGAATCAACACCACGCTGCCCTGGGGCGTGCATATGCGGCCGGACGCTCTGGTTCCGCCCAATCCTCCCGATGCTCTGGTGCAGCCGACGCCGGTTTATGAGCTCTTGTTCGCGATTTTGCTGTTCTGGGTTCTGTGGCGACTCGGACGCCGCTTCCTTCCGGTCGGCATGCTGACCGGAATCTATCTCGTTCTGAGCGGCGCCGGGCGCTTTCTGGTCGAGTTTGTTCGCATCAACCCGAGGCTCTACTGGGGTCTGAGCAACGCGCAGATCGCCGCGCTCGGGAGCATCGTGGTGGGTTTGCTGATCATTGCCGGAACGCGGTTGAAGCATGTGCATTGGGCTCCGGTGCTGGCGACCGAACCAAGTACGTAAGAGGAGCTCAGCAGCGGCTTAGAGCCGTTTCAGGTAGGCCTTTGCCTCTTCGAGCTCCGGAAACAGGCGCTCCTCGGCCTGGAACTCGCGCGAGTGCACGCATCGGCGGCCGGCCTTGATGCGGACCGGGTGCTTGAGGTGGAGCATCTCGTGGTAGAGCAGATATTCGATGGCGCAGCGTGGCGTGTCGGGCCGATCGAAGACCTGGCTGACGACGATCGTGTTGTGCGCGGCGTCGTAGTGGCCGAGCGCGCGGCGCGCCTGGTGGGCGGACCAGGTGAGTGTGGGGCGGCCGAGCAGACCGAAGAAGAAGCGTGTGTTCAGCGACTCAAACACCTCGTCGAGATCCCAGCGATGCCCTTGCGGGGACAGGATGCGCTTGCGGCCGCGGGTCTGGCGGATGTGCGCGGCCTGCCGGGCTACGGCCTCGGACGAGACATGGCGGCGGTAGCGGTCTGCGTACGTCGGCGCGATCGGCTTGCGATACAGCTTGGCGAGCAGAATATGTGCGATCGCGTGGTGGACGCTTGCCGGCGCGTGTTCCAACAGATCTGAGAGCCTGACGTGGAGCTTGCCTTCACGGAGGCGAATGGTTGTGTTTAGCGAGGTGAAGCGGCGAAATCGGATGTCGAGCGGAGGCATCGGAGCGCGCGGGCGGAGTTCGCGATACTGCTCTTCAAAGATGGGCGTCAGCGGGGAAAGCACACTCCCTTGAGGTTAACACGCAGAGGCTGGCAAGAGCTCCGCACGGACCCTCTCAGAACCTAGCGCGGCCTCTGCAACGGCCGGTTCGCGTTGGGATTCTCGCGGTCGCGTTCGGCTTTGGCGGCTTCGGGGTGAGCGGCGAAGTAGGTCTTCTGGTCCTCGACCAGGCGCGTCGTCTCCTGGCGAATATCCCGCACCGATTCGAGCGCCAGCTTGCGCGAGACGGAGTACACATCGTTGTCCGGCGGACTTTTGAGCACGGTGTTCCAGCGGTCCGTCGCCTCCAGCAGCTTCGGGAGTTGCTTGCGAAGATCGCGATGCCGCGGACCGTAGTCGTCCAGATTGTCGTTCAGCTCGTCCGCGATCGCGGTGAACTGTTCGAGGAGTTCATGAATATCCTCCTCCCGCCCGGGTCGCCGGGGCTTCGCCAGAAGGTCCGTCAGCCGCTTGGTTCGGGTGTCGAGCAGCTTGACAAAGACCAGAATGCGATCGGACGGCGTGTAGGCCGACTCGCGCAGCTGCTCTACCTCGACGTCCGAGAGGCTCTCCACCCCATGCGACTGCGGAAGGGCGCGCGCCCCGGCGCAGAGCAGGGAAGCCTGCACAAGAAAGATCAGCAGCAGATCGGGAAGGCGCAGGCGCATAGATCGGGATCCCTGCTCAGTGAGCAAAGACGTGCGTCAGGATTTCGTCATGCACCTGATTCAGCTGCTTCAGCGTCGACTGGAGGACGGCGCGATCTTCGCTCGATGCCTGATGGAGGTACTCGGCGAGCCGATACGTGGTGCGATGCATCAGCTGCTCAGCGTTCTTCAGACGCTTGGTGTCGCTGGCCAGCCCCATGTGAATCAGCTGGGCGTAGTGTTCGGTACGCTTCAGCATGGCGCTGGCATGTTCCACGTCGCCGTCGCGCATCTGCTTGCCAGCGATCTCGGTCATGGTGTGGACAAGCTCGGTGTACAAAAAGCACTGCTCGCGCGGCTGGGCCTGTTGAGCTCGCAATTCAAGCTGCGCCAGGGTCTGGTCGTCCGGCAGGATCTCGTGGGTATTCGCCGCGCGAAGCGAGGTGGCGAGGGAGAGAAAGAGGAGGGGAAGGCAAGCAAGGAAGGAGGTTCGGCGAGCGCGGAAGCAACGGAACAAAAGAGCCATAATGCACCTCGAGATTGGGTTCTATCTCGTGTGAGCGAGGGCGAGGAGGCGGTGGCGGGCCTCGGACTCCTCGTCGGGAAACTTTCCTTTCGCCACCAGGAGGAACTGCCGGTACAGGTCGGACGCGACCTTCGTATGATGGAGCCGGTCGTGCGCGGTCGCCGCCAGGAACAGCGAAGAAGGCGACTGTGGCAGCAATGTAGCACGCACGGACAACGCTTGCAATACCACTTCGGGATGTGAGTTTTGCGAGGCGGCAAAGGCGAGATGGCTGGCGGCATCGGCCCGGCTTGCAGGCGTCGGGAACAGCTCCGGATGCTCCAGGGAGCGGGTCAGGATCGCCTCGGCCTCCGGGAAGCGACGGAGATGAATCAAAACATCGGCAACATCGTCCGCGAGGCCGGGATCGGCCGGCGATTGCGCGCTGAGAGCAGCGAGAACAGGCTCGGCGGCGCTGTAGTCGCCGGTCGCGGTGAGCAGATGCGCGTAAAGCCGGGCAAGATCTTTGTTGTCTGGATGCTCCGCCTGAACCGGCCGGAGCAGACTGAGCGCCTCCGCGGGCTTGTTCTGTTTCAGCGCAACCGAGGCAAACTGGGCCAAGAGCAAAGAGTCATCGGGATGGGTCGCCAGCGCGGACTTGAGAAGGCTTTCGGCCTCGGCAGCGTTGCCTTGCCGGAGCAGCAGACGTGCGAGCGCAGCGGTGGCAGACGGGTCGTTCGGCGTCGCTGCGAGCAGACGGCGACAGGACGCCTCGGCTGCGGCCGGGTCCTCCGACTGCTCGGCGAGCGTGGCTGCCAGCAGCGTGTCGTCCGGGGTCTCGGGGGAAAGCTTCAGGGTTTGAAGCAGGGCATCGCGCGCCTCGGCCGGATTGAGCGTGAGATCGACTCGGGCCAGAGCACGGTAGGCGCGCGCCTTGAGATCTGGGTTGGACGCGTGAAGTGTCGTCGCGGCTACCAGCTCCGATCGCGCCGCCTCCAGGCGATTATTGCGAGCAAAGAGCAGACCAAGGGCGAGATGCGGCTCAAAGTAGGCCGGATCCGCCGCGATCGACCGGCGGTAGCTCTGCTCGGCCGCAGCGATTTGGGCCGCATCGGAGTCGCTGAGCGCATCCTGGGCGCTCGCCAGATCAAACAGGACGCGAGCGTCGGACGGGTTGTCGGCCGCCAGCGGGAGGAGGAGCTTGAGCGCGAGCGGGAAGTCTCCGCGCCCGAGTGCCTTGGCTGCTTCGGCGCGTCGCGGGTCCTCGGCTGCTTGTACTGTCTGAGACGGTGCCGGTTGCGAGCTGGAGCTGCTGTCCGGCGCCGGAGCTCTGCTGTCCGGCGCCGGAGCAGAGCTCTGGGCGTGAAGGCTCGCGTAAAGGGAAAGGAGGAGCGCAACTGCGAACCCCCGGACGTGGGCCGTCGGATCGCCGCTGCTCAGACGTCGATCGCGCAAATCCATCTCGCCCCGGCGGAGCGTCACGCGGAGATCGCTTCCGCAGCTCTGCTCGCCGGCGCTTCGGTCCGCGCCGCGGCAGATGAGAGCCGCAGCACCGGGCCGAGCCAGTGGCCGGTGTGCGACGCTGGGTTGGCGGCAATCTCCTCGGGCGTGCCGACCGCGACGATTTCGCCGCCACCCGAACCGCCCTCCGGCCCCATGTCGACAACCCAGTCGGCCGACTTGATGACGTCCAGATTGTGCTCGATCACAAGCAGCGAACCACCGCCTTCGATCAGCTTGCGAAAGGCGGCCAGAAGCTTCGCGACATCGTCGAAGTGGAGGCCCGTCGTCGGCTCATCGAGGATGTACAACGTCCGCGATCGCGCCTTGGCAGCCGCTTCGTTGGTCGTCGACCGGCTGGAGATCGACCGCGCCGTCGCCAAATGCGAGGCAAGCTTGACGCGCTGCGCTTCGCCGCCCGAGAGCGTCGTCGCCGACTGGCCGAGACGCACATACGAGAGCCCAACCTCGTCGAGCACATAGAGTTTGTCGACGATCTTCGGGTGCCCGGCGAAGTAAACCAGCGCCTCCTTGACTGTCATGTTCAGGACGTCATAGATGTTTTTGCCCTTGTATTTCACGTCCAGGATCGTCGATTTGTAACGCGTTCCGTTGCATTCTTCGCAGGGCAGCTCGATGTCGGCGAGGAACTGCATCTCGACGGTCACGGTGCCGTCGCCCTCGCACACGTCGCATCGTCCGCCAGGGACGTTGAAGGAGAACATGCCGGCGGTGTAGCCCTTGCGACGGGCGTCGGGCTGCGCCGCAAACAGCGCCCGGATATCGTCGAACGCCTTGATATAGGTGACGGGATTGGATCGCGGCGTGCGCCCGATCGGCGACTGATCGACCAGGATTACCTCATTCAGGTGCTGGGTGCCGGAGAGCGTGCGAAACGTGTGCGCCGGCACCGAAGCCGAGCCGCCCTCTTCCGCTCCCAGCGCCCGGGTCAGCGCGGGGTAGAGCACCTGATGCACCAGGGTCGATTTGCCCGAGCCTGAGACGCCCGTCACGCAGCAAAGCAGGTTCAGCGGCACGTCCAGATCGACGCCGCAGAGGTTGTGGATGCGCGCTCCGGTCAGCTTGAGGTGCTCTCGCCCCGGCTCTCGCCGCACGTCCGGCACAGGGATATAGTTGCGTCCGGAAAGATAGCGGCCGGTGATGGAATTCGGGTTGGCCGTGACCTCGTCCACCGTGCCCGAGGCCAGCAGATGGCCGCCAAGTTCGCCTGCGCCGGGCCCGAGATCGAGCAGGTGATCGGCCGAGCGGATGACGTCGGGATCGTGCTCGACCACGAGGATCGTGTTGCCGAGATCGCGCAGCTCATGCATGATGCGGATCAGCTTGGCCGTGTCACGCGTGTGAAGGCCGATCGAGGGTTCATCGAGCACATACAGCGCGCCGACGAGGCGGCTGCCGAGCGATGTGGCGAGCTGAATCCGCTGCGACTCGCCGCCCGAAAGCGTCGACGACAGACGGTCCAGCGTCAGGTAGTCCAAGCCCACCTCGTGGAGAAACCGGATGCGCTGACGAACCTCCTCCAGGATCTTTCCGGCGATTTCGGTCTGCGCTGGCGAGAGTTCGAGATGATCGAAAAACTTGGACGCAGCGGTGATCGTGAGCGACGAGGCCTCACAGATATTTTTACCATTCAGGAGGACCGCTCGAGCTTCCGCGCGCAGACGCTGGCCGCGGCAGTCCGGGCAGGTCGCGTAGCCGCGATACTTCGATAAAAAGACACGAACATGCAGCTTGTACTTCTTCGCCTCCAGATCCGCGAGGAAGCCGCGGATGCCCGGAAATGCACCGGAGCCGTCCTCGATCAGGCGCTGTTGCGCTTCGGTGAGGTCGAACCACGGCACGTTGGTCGGGATGCCCGTCAGCTTGGCGAAGCGCTTGAGTTCGCCGTGCATGGGCCGGTACTTGCCCGAGGCCCACGGGCTGATCGCATCGCCGTCGATCGACTTCGACTTGTCCGGGATAATCAGGTCGGGATCGAAGTCGATGGTATTGCCGAAGCCTTGGCAGCGCGGGCAGGCGCCAAACGGATTGTTGAACGAGAACAGCCGCGGCTCGGGTTCGCGAAAGGAGCGATGGCAGGTGGAGCATTCAAAGGCCGACGAAAATCGCAGACGCTCAGGCGCCACACCCTCTTCGCGAGGCATGGTGTGAAACTGCACCTCACCGGCCTCGCGATATCCGGTCTCGATCGCGTCCACCAGCCGCGATCGGACCTCGGGCGAGAGCGCCAAGCGATCGATCAGGATATAAATCGGGCGCACAAAGTCCAGTTCCAGGAGCGACTCGGGCGTTGAGAACTCGACGATCGCCCCGACAGCACCATCCGGGGCCGGCTGATACAGGCGGTTGTAGCCGCGTCGCCGCAACTCCGTCAGGCGTTCTTTCAAGCTGTCGGTAAGGTTGAAGATCGGAGGTGCACCCCCCGGAGCTTCGGCGGCCTTTGCGGCCTTTTTCGTGATCTTTTTTGCGAGCTTCACCAGAGGCGCAGGCGCATCGCTGGCCTCGGTCGAGGCCGGCTGCAGCGGCTCAAACCGGATCTCCTTGCGCTCGATCGAAAACAGCGCATACATGCGCGTTCCCTCCGGCAGCGCCAGAAGGGCGTCCACGATCTCATCCACCGTATCCCGCCGGACGACCCCGCCGCAGTGCAGACACGTGACCGTGCCGCAGCGCGCGTACAAGAGACGCAGGTAGTCGTAGATCTCGGTCGCCGTCGCCACGGTCGAGCGCGGGTTGCGCGTCTGGTTCTTCTGCTTGATCGCGATCGCCGGCGCGAGGCCATCCATGTGATCGACGTCCGGCTTTTCGATGCGCTCCAGGAACTGCCGCGCATACGCCGAAAGGCTCTCGACGTATCGCCGCTGTCCCTCGGCGTAGACGGTGTCGAAGGCGAGCGAGCTCTTGCCCGAGCCCGAAACGCCGGAGACAACCGTCAGCGCATTGTGCGGGATGTCGACGTCGATCGACTTCAGATTGTGCGTGCGGGCGCCGCGAATGGTGATCTGGTCGATGGTTTGCGGTGTCGAAATCGTACTCGGCGTCGCAGCTTCCGCTTCAGTGATTTCGTCGATCATGGCCAATCTCTATTGTCGGATAGATAGGGCCGGGTTGGCGAATCAGAGGTGATCTAGGAGAGCAGGGACATCGCGTGAGCCATGGAGAATACGTTGAACGCGCAGCTCTGCTTCCGTAAAGGTGTAAAAGACCAGCCACCGCCCAATGAGCCGGAGACTGCGATCGAGTGCAGCTGACTTGGCCTGCTTCCCGCGAAGGGCAATCTTCGACCTAGTGATGACTCCAGACGAGAGACGGTGTGAGCTACTGAATCTACAAAGCGTTCCGAAGCAAACGTGCCGCTATTGTGAACCAGGTAGTCGACTTCTCGCTGCCGGGTCACGGTCGAGCTTCGAAGACCAGATTGAATGGCGTTTGGGTGGCACGGCGAAATCGCGAGAAGCCGCCTGCCTCGACCACATCTCGAATGCGCCGTTCGCCGGCTTGCGCGCCCAGGGCCAGGCCGACCTCCTGCGATTTCGAGGCGGGGACGCACAGCATCGTCGAAGCCGAGTAGAAGACGCGTCCGACGGGATTGTGATTCGCTTCCGCAGCGTCCTCGGCGTACGGCTCGACGATCATCCAGGTCCCGTCGGCGGCCAGGCTGGACCGGATATGGGTGGCGGCGCCGACCGGATCGCCGAGGTCGTGAAGGCAGTCGAAGACGGCAGCAAAGTCGAAGCCCCTGCCTGGATAATCCTTGGCGGAGGCGGTCGCGAAGTGAACGCGTTCTGCCAGCCCTGCCTCGTCGGCGGACTTTTGGGCGAGCTCGATCGACCCGGCGTGGTAGTCGAAGCCGAAGAACTCCGAGTTTGGGTAAGCCTGCGCCATGAGCAGGGTCGAGGAGCCCAGACCGCAGCCGATGTCGGCGACCTTGGCGCCCCGGTTCAGCTTGGCTTCAACCCCATCGAGCGCCGGGATCCAGCTCGTCGTCAGGTTGGCGATGTATCCAGGGCGGAAGAAGCGATTGGTTCCGTGGAAGAGGTCGTGGTGGTGCTCGTGCCAGCCCACACCGGCGCCGGTGCGAAAGGCATTCTCGATCAGGCCGGCGTCGTTGAAGCACGCCGAGACGATCTGAAAGAGACCCGGGAGAAACGCCGGGCTGTTTTCGACCGCCAGGGCAAGCGCCTGCTCGGGCGGCAGCGTGTACGTGCCGGCGCTCGCGTCGAACGTGACATAGCCGCTCGCGGCGTTCGCGTTTAGCCACTCCTCGACGTAGCGGGCGTGGGTTCCGGTGCGAGCGGCGAGTTCGGCCGGTGTGACCGGCAGCGAGTCACCCATCGCCTTGTAGAGACCCAGACGGTCGCCGATCACGATCAGCACCGCATGGAGCGAAGCGCCCATGTCGCCGACTGCGCGGCCCATGAAGGCCTGAAGTTTGTTCATGTCGAGCAGAGCTGGAGCGGAGTTTACCGGTGCGGCGGCTGTTCCCATAGAAGGCCTTCTCTCTGAAGTGGAGGTACGGGTCCCAAGTGCGTGGCCTGAATGCGGGGAAGATCTGCGGCAGGCGAGCCTAGTCTGAAGATCGCCCGGCCCGATAGTTCTACCACAAAGATTGTGAGAGCGCCTCCGGAAGCGTTTCTGCGACGCACTATCCGTTTCTGCGACGCACTTAAATCTGGAGCGAACTATCCTTGTGTCTCGATGACGGCATGGGGCTGCGGGCGGAAGATCTCTAGGATCAACAGACAGGCGCCGGTCACAATCGCGGAGTCGGCCACATTGAAGTCGGGCCAGTGATAGTGGACGATGTGGACTTCGAGGAAGTCGATCACGTACCCGTAGCGGATGCGGTCGTGGAGGTTGCCGATGGCACCACCGAGGATCAGGACGAGGGCGACGCCGGTGACCGAGAGAGCACGGCCTGCGCGCCACAGCATGGCCAGGACGATGCCGATCGCCAGTACTGAAAATCCGATCAGGCCCCATCGCACGTGCTCCGGGGAGGTGGAGTCGGAGAGAAAGGAGAACGCGGCGCCGGTGTTGAGAACGTGTGATATTGCGAAGACACCAGGGATGACGACGTGATGGCGGCCGGTGGGCAGGTGTGCTGAGATATAGCGCTTGGTCAGGTGGTCGAGCGCGACGATCATGGCCGAGAGCAGAAGCAGGAGAGGCCGCGCGTCTGGTCGCCTCTGTGAAGATAGAGCCGACCGTCCGGTCTGTGTTTCGAGCGGAAGCGCGGGGGAGGCAGTCTCCGGTTCGAGAGGTGTGGGCATCAGGATGCGGGCTCCTGTCCTGACTCGGGTGGAGCTGCATACGGTGGGTAGCCGATCGCAACGAGGGCCGCCGCGCAGCGCAGGCAGACGGTGGGGTAGTCGGTGTCGTCGCCTACGTCGGGCACGTAGCGCCAGCAGCGCTCGCACTTGGTGTCGGTCGAAGGTCGAGCGTCGATCAGTGTTCCAGGGGTGCCCTCCGTGATGCGTGTTGCCTGAACGTTGACCGAGGATACGTTGAACAGTTCAGTGAGCGAACTCTGGTAGCGTTCGAGGACCGGGAGGGTGGACGTCTCCTCGCTCCGGATGGCGCTCAGAGACACGTGCGCCTCCAGCGACTTGCCGATCTTCTTTTCCGCCCGCAAGAACTCAAGCTGGCTCAGGACCTGCTCTCGAAGCTCCAGCAGTTGCGCCCAGTCGACCATGAGGTCTCGTTGATCGCCTGGCACAATCTCCGCCAGATCCGGAAAAGATGCCAGGTGCACACTCGGCTCGCGGCCCTCAACCTCGGGCAGCAAGCCCCAGACCTCTTCCGCCGTGAACGAAAGAATCGGCGCGACCAGCCGCGTCAGCGCCTCGGCGATCCGCCACAGCGCTGTCTGCGCCGAGCGCCGGCCCGGTGAGTTCGGGGCGAAGGTGTATAGGCGGTCCTTGATGACGTCCAGATAAAGCGCCGACAGGTCCGTGTTCGTGAACTCGTTCAGGGCGTGGTAGGCACGGTGAAACTCAAAGGTGTCGTAGGCGCGCCGGACTTTTGCATCCAGATCGGCCGTACGCGCCAGGATGTACTGGTCCAGAGGTTCGAGCTTCGCAAAGTCGCGCACAGCATCGCGTGCCGGCACAAAATCGGACAAGTTCCCCAGCAGAAAGCGGAACGTGTTGCGCAGCTTGCGGTAGTTTTCGCTCACGCGCGCCATCAGGTTCTCGCTTGCGGCGACGTCCTCGCGAAAGTCGACCGACGCGACCCACAGCCGGATCACCTCCGCGCCCAGACGTTTCGCAACATCGACCGGATCGACCCCGTTGCCCAGCGACTTCGAGAACGCCCGACCCTGCTCATCAAGCGTCCATCCCGAGGTCGCCACTTTTTTGTACGGCGCGTGTCCGCGCATCGCGACCGACGTCAGCAGGGAGGAGTGAAACCAGCCGCGATGCTGGTCGCCGCCCTCCGTGTAGAGGTCGGCGGGAACCTGGTTCGGCGGCCGGCACAGCTCCGGGTCTGCGTCGAGCACCGCATGCCAGGACGCGCCCGACTCAAACCAGACATCGAGGATGTCCATCTCCTTGCGAAAGTGGTCCCGCGCCCCGCACTTGGCGCACGTCGTGTCTTTTGGCAGCAGATCCGCCGCCGAGAGCCGGTACCAGAGATCGACGCCCTCCTCTCGCACGCGCTCCACGATGCCGCGGTTGACCGCCCGATTTTTGAGCGGCGTGTGGCAGCGCTCGCACAGGAAGACCGCGATCGGCACACCCCAGATGCGCTGGCGCGAGATGCACCAGTCCGGCCTGGTCGCGATCATGTTTGAGATGCGTTCCTCGCCCCAGCCGGGGTCCCACGTCACCTCGGCGATCTCGTCGAGCGCCCTCTGGCGAAACGTCGTCGGCGGGCCGTCGGGGTCGGACGGATTGTCCATCGGCGTCTCCATCGAGATAAACCACTGCTCGGTCGCGCGAAAGATCACCGGCTTATGACAGCGCCAGCAGTGCGGGTACGAGTGATGGATCTCCTCTCTGCCCATCAGAGCTCCGCGGCTCGCGACCAGATCAATGATCGTCGGGTTCGCCTTGAAGATCTCGAGGCCGTCATACTCCGGCAGACCGTTGCGCAGACGTCCGGCAGCATCGACATCGCATAGCTGCGACAGACCGTAGCGCGTCCCGGTGAGGAAGTCGTCCGCACCGTGCGACGGCGCGGTGTGGACGGCGCCGGTGCCCTGCTCGGTGGTGACATAGTCGGCGTTGACGCCCAGGATCATGCGATCGAGAAACGGATGCTGAAAGGTGGAGCGGTCAAGCCGCGATCCAGGGAAGCACGCGATCTCGACGGCCTCAGGCAGGTTGCAGGCAGCGCGCATGTGTTCTACCAGAGCCGAGGCCACAACATACACATTGCCGTCCGTGTTCCGCAGCGCCACATACTCCAGCTCGGGATGAAACGCCACGGCGAGCGAGGCCGGCAGAGTCCACGGCGTGGTGGTCCAGATGATCGTCCAGACGTCCTTGATATCTGAGCCGCGGGCGCCACCCGCCAGCGCCGGGTCGATCGCCGCCGGATCCGACGTTAGCCGGTACCGCACATAGATCGACGGCGAGGTGTGCATCGCGTACTCCACCTCGGCCTCGGCCAGCGCCGTGTGGTCGTGGATGCACCAGTACACCGGCTTCAGGCCCTTGTACACAAAGCCCTGCTCAAAGAAGTCGTAGAACAGCTCCAGCACCGCCGCCTCGTACCCCGGGGCCATCGTCAGGTACGGTTCGCTCCACTGCCCAAAGACGCCGATCCGTTCAAACTGCGACCTCTGCAGACTGACGTACTTCTCGGCGTAGGCCCGGCACGCCGACCGCACCGCGAGGGGATCCATCTCCAGCTTTTTGCGTCCCAGCTGCTCGTCCACCTTGATCTCGATCGGCAGACCGTGGCAGTCCCATCCCGGAACGTACGGCGCGTCAAATCCCGCCATCGTCTTGGTCTTCACGACGAAGTCCTTGATGCACTTGTTCAGGGCATGCCCCAGGTGGATCGGACCGTTGGCATACGGCGGACCGTCGTGCAGGATGTACTTCGGCCGGTTCTCCGCCATGCACTTTGCCCGGATCTGGCCGTACAGGTCCTCTGCCTGCCACCGGAGGAGCCGCGCCGGCTCGTTTACCGGCAGATTCGCCTTCATCGCAAAGCTCGTCTCCGGCAGGTTCAGCGTCGACTTCAGCGGCTTCGGCGCTATGTCGGCGGACTCCGGCCGCGCGATCGGGGGGGCAGGTGCTTCCGGCATCGATCTCCTCTGGCTTTCAACTCGCAGAACGAGGGTCCCGCAAGCCTTTATTGTACCGGCGAGCCGCAGCGCTGAAGTGAGCGCACAGCGAGACCTCTTTCCCGTTCACAACGTCCAATAGGAATCAAGGCTGCGTCCAGAGAATCAGCGCAGAGCCGGGCAGAAGTCAGTAGAATAAAGATGGGTCAGGAGTGACGCGTTCTGCCAGGCAAACCGGCGCGAGACCGGGGACGTACCACAGGCAGTATTTTCGATGCGGTGATCTTGAGAGTGGCGGATAGGGTGGCGTCCCTTTCGCTGCAGAACTGGGCGAATAGAGCTATGGCATTGACAATGTTTCCTCCTCCGGAGACCGACTCCAAGAGTTTCAGCGAGTCCGAGCAGAGCAGGCCGCAGTTGCGCGGCGGGGATGCTCCCCTATGGACCGAGGTGAAGGAAGAGGGCGTCTTCGCCTCCCTGGTCTCGAGCTTCCGCGACGTCTTTTTTCCGGCCAAGCTGCCGCCGCTCGTACTCGAGTCGCAGCCCATCCCGGTGGTCGATCGCATGGCGGTCAAGCGCGACCCGACCTCGACCGCCATCTCGGCGGTCATTCACGCCCTCATCATCGGCCTGATCGCGTGGCTGCTGTATAAGGGCGTCAAGATGGCCGCGCCTCAGGTGACGCACGTCGTCACGCCGATCGATCTTCCGGTTGCTCCACCCAAGGCGCCACCGAAGGCGCAGACCATGGGCGGTGGCGGCGGCCAGAAGGGACCGACGCCTGTTACCAAGGGCACACCGCCCAAATTCGTTGAGCATCAGATCGTTCCGCCCAAGGCGCCGCCGCTGGAGCAGCCGAAGATCGCCATCCAGCCGACGATCGAGGTGCAGAAGGACGTCAAGATGGCGTCCAGCATCCCGCAGATCGGCGTGCCGAACTCGCCGATCGTGGGTATGTCCATGGGCAATGGATCAGGGACCGGCATGGGATCGGGCCATGGCTCAGGACTCGGTCCAGGCTACGGTCGAAACACAGGGGGTGGTTATCCTAAGATCGGAGGGGGAGTTTCAGCTCCCGAATTGATCTATAAGGTAGAGCCTGACTACTCCGAAGAAGCTCGCAAAGCGAGAATCAGCGGAAACGTGGTTGTTTACCTCGTAGTGGATGAGAGTGGGCGAGCTACACACCTCCGAGTGCTTCGAAGTCTTGGTATGGGCTTGGATGAGAAAGCCATTGAAGCACTGCGGCAGTATAGGTTCAAGCCTGCAATGCAGAACGGCCACCCCGTCGCGACAGAAATCAACGTCGAGGTCAACTTTCAGATCTTGTGATCTGTGCAGGGATCAGGGATATGCAGGAACAGGCTAAGATCGGATGTGTGAGTCTTACGTTTGCTGCTCCCTGTTCCCTCATCACTCTTCCCTCGACGACTCAGCGCGCCACCAACGCCGTCTGCACAATCTCGGCAAACGTCAGGTGCTCCGCCGGGCTTCCCGTGCGCGCCTTCCAGTCCAGGAACAGCTTCCCGTAGCTGTCCGTCAGGCCAGCCGCCGCGTCCACACCAAGCCGCCCGAGCGTCCGGTCGATCCACTCGACTGGTCCTTCGAGCTCCGCCCACGTCCCGATCGGCGTCTCATCCAGAACCAGATGCGCCGTTGGCATCCCTGGCCCAGCGGATGCCCCCGAATCCGCCCACACCGTCCGGAACTTCTCATACACAAACACCGGCACATACCCGAGCTCGCGAAAGATCTCCGCCAGCGCCCCACCCTCGGCCACGGTTGTCTCGGTCTCAATACGCGTTTTATAGCGCGCCGCATCGGCCGTTCCAGCCCCACCCGCCTCGGGCATCCGCTTGTGCGTCAGCGTACAAACCTCACCATACTGCCGAATTCGCAAGACCTGGTGCCGCGCGCGCAACTCCCGCCCGGGTGTGTCGAAGAGCGTGTTCATCTCAAACGTTCGCGGCGACTCCAACACAAACCCGAGCCCTGGAAGCCGGCCCTGAAACGCGGCGGGATTGGAGACAGCGATCTTGAGCTCAATCTCGGCACTCTGCATGCCTTGGAGTATACGGCGGCCCACGCGGACTGCCGCTGTCGCCCTATAAGTTTGGGGCCGCTTAGGATGAGTACCAGATGACCCGGCCCTGCATCACCGAGCGGCTCCCCGCCGCCGAGCCGTGGGCGATCGCGCGGGCGGCGGAACTCCTGCGCTCAGGCGGCATCGTCGCGTTTCCGACCGAAACCGTCTACGGCCTGGGGGCGAACGCGTTCGCCCCCGCCGCGCTCGCCCGGATCTTTACCGCCAAGGACCGGCCTAGATGGGACCCGATCATCATCCACGTCGGCGACCGCGCCATGCTCGACCAAGTCGTCATGCTGGACAATCTTCTAGACAATCGCGCCGCCCGCCTGATCGCCGCCTTCTGGCCCGGCCCCCTCACCCTGCTTCTGCCCCGAACGGCCGCCATCCCCGACGTCGTTACCGCCGGGCGCCCCCTGGTCGGCATTCGCATGCCGGCGCACCCGGTCGCCCTCGCTCTCCTCGCCGCTGCGGGGGTGCCCGTCGCCGCGCCCAGCGCCAACCGCTTCGGCCACATCAGCCCAACCACCGCCGCCCACGTGCTCGGCGACCTCGACGGCCGCATCGACGCCGTCCTCGACGGTGGCCCGACCGCGGTTGGCGTCGAATCCACCGTCCTTGACGTCACCGTCTCACCCATGGTCCTCTACCGCCCCGGGGCCATCACCCTTGAACAAATCCGGGCCGTCGCCGGGCCGGTCATTCCGTACATTGCCGTCCCTCAAAGCACGCAGTCAACGCCCGAGAGCCTGCCGTCCCCCGGCGTTGGCCTGCGCCACTACGCCCCCCGCGCACGTCTCGTGCTGGTCGATGAGCCTGATCGAACCTGGGCCGAAAGCATCCACAACCTCTCCGCACGCCAACTCGACACGGAACACACAACCTCACTCGGCGTCATGCTGCCCGAAGGATGGGACCCCGCATCCGCCACGCACATCTACCCCTGGGGACCCTGGAACGACTCGGAAATGCTGGCTCGCCGCCTCTACGCCGGCCTCCGAACCCTCGACGACCTCGGCGCCTCCACCATCGTCTGCCCCGTCCCGCCCGCCAACGGCTCCGGCGCCGCGATCCGCGACCGATTATCCAAGGCCGCCCGGCCCAGGTAAACGTACCGTTAGAGCGATCCCTCCAGCCCGGTCGCAAACGCATCGAGCGACAGATTACGCAAGAGGTTCCGCCGCAAGCCGCTCCAAACCTGGTCCAGCCCGCGCGACGTTGACTCGATCCAAGCGAAGGACAAGCTCTGAGCCAGGCGGTCGAGCTCCGGTCGAAGATCGGTGTTGCGCAACAGCTCCGGCGTGCCCGCCAGAAGCAGGAGCAGATCCTCGAGCAGGAGCGAAAACGCTCGCAACAACGCCGTAGTCTTCGCCTGCCCCTCCGCCCCGGCGCGATACCCCTCGGTGGTGCGAAACAGCGCGCTATGGTCCGCGTCGGCACCGTTCGCGGCAGCGGCGTTGCGCAATAGAAGCAAGGCATCCGCGCGCGCGGCCGTGTAGGCCGGCAGGTCGAACGAGAGCGCGCGTCCGGCCGCACCCTGAGCCAGACGAGCGATCAAGCCACGCTCCGAGGGCGGCAGCTCCGGCCGTCGGTCCGCCAGCAGACCTTCAATCTCCTCCACCGGCAAGGCACCCAGCCGGACCGTCGCGCAGCGCGATCGAATCGTCGGCAACAACTCCGCCGGGTTCTCCGCCAGGATCATGATGTGCACATTCGGCGGCGGCTCCTCCAACACCTTCAGGAGCGAGTTCGCTGCCTCCTTCATCAGGTTTGCACTCGTCAGGACAAAGATCTTGCGCGGTGCCTCGTTCGGGAGATACTGCGCTCTCTGGATCACGGTCCGCACCTGGCCCAGCTTGATCAGCAGCTGCGGCGGATCAGGCGGCACAATCAGGACGTCCGGATGCGGCTGAACAAAGATGCGCGTCTCCTTCTTGTCCGCCTCCCGCATCTCCTCACGCGCGGCGACCGCCGCGGCCACGGCAGCTTCGAGATCGGCAGCTTCGCCGATGCGCACACAGTTCCGGCACGCACCGCAAAATCCTGCGAGCGACTGCCCGTTCGACCACAAGTCGCGCGGCTGACGCTCGCACTCCACCGCCATCGCCAGCATCAGCGCCAGGGTGTACTTTCCGGCGCCCGCCGGACCGGCCAGAATCAGCGAATGCGGCAGACGCCCCGCGGCGATCGCCGTGCGCAGCAGCTCGACAGCCGAAGCATTGCCCAGAAAATCATTGAAGCTCGCCGGCAGAACCGGCGCTAGAACCGCCAATGCAGGTCTCCTCTCGCCGCCGCCGCTCAAATTCGGGGCGCAAGCTTAGAATACCGGGATGGTCGGCGCACCCGACGTGCGTTTTTCCGCATCCACGCGTTCACCCTGACGTTCCCAGGTGAGGCATCATAAAGTTCGGAGGCGATCGCCCAAAGATGGAGTTTCATTGCGTTCGGATGGGATCGGGGCGGCCACTTCTGCTCTTGCATGGCCTCGGCGGCAGCTGGCGCTCGTGGTGCACCATGCTCCCGCTCCTGCGACCACACCGTGACGTCATCGCGGTCGATCTGCCGGGCTTCGGGGACACGCCTCCGCTCAGTCGACGCACGTCCATCCCCTCGCTCGCCGATGCCGTAACCGAGTTTCTCGGCGCCCAGGGACTCTTCGGCGTCGATGTCGTCGGCAGCTCCATGGGCGGCCGGCTCGCGCTGGAACTGGCGCGCCGCGGGGTCACCGGAGCCACCGTTGCGCTCGCTCCAGGCGGCTTCTGGCGCGGCTGGGAACGGTTCTACTTCCACCGCACCGTCTGGACGAGTGTGCGCATGGTTCGCCAGCTCGGTCGCACCATGCCCCGCAGCTTTGCTGCCCTGTGCCACACGCCGGTTGGAAGAACGCTTCTCTGCTCGCAATTCTCGGCTCGGCCGTGGGCCGTCGACGGCTCCGCGGTCGAGGACGAGATGCAAAGCTATCTGCGCGCGCGATGCTTCGACGAACTGCTCACCTCGCTCGTCTCCCTGCCCGAGCAGGAGGGAGCTCCCGCCGGCAGCCTGCGCAAGCCTGTGAGCATCGTCTGGGGACGTCAGGATCGCGTCTGCCTTCCATCTCAGGCCAACCGCGCGATGGACCTGTTTCAGGACGCCCATCTGCACTGGATCGAACACTGCGGCCATCTTCCGCAGTGGGATCAGCCCGAAGCTACGGCAAAGCTTATCCTTGAAGGCACGCAGTCTAGATGAGAAGGCCAGGCAATCCTGATAGATCGCCCAAGTGACCAAGACCGGCCAGATACCGGCCTTAGGTGGACTTACGCAAATAGAAACTCCTTGGTTCGTAACTCCTTCACCGTATCTCGAAGCTTGGCCGCCTTCTCAAATTCAAACTTCTTCGCCGCCTCGCGCATATCCATCTCCAGCTTGCCGATGTACACATCCAGCTCCGCCTGCGAGACAAAGTCCGGCATCCCCTCTGCCTCATCGGTCAGGTCGGCATAGTCGGCTTTGAGTATCCCGGCGAGACCCATCTCGAGCGGCCGATTGATCGCTTGCGGCGTCAGGCCGTGCTCCTCGTTGTAAGCGACCTGCACCTCGCGCCGTCGGTCTGTCTCGTTGATTGCGCGCTGCATGGAATCGGTCATCGTATCCGCATATAGGATCGCCAGTCCCTCCAGATGCCGCGCAGCGCGGCCCATCGTCTGGATCAGCGATCCTTGCGACCGCAAGAACCCCTCCTTATCCGCATCCAGGATCGCGACCAGTGAAACTTCGGGTAAGTCGAGACCTTCTCGAAGTAGGTTAATTCCGATCAGGACGTCATACTCGCCTTTGCGCAAGTCGCGCAGTAACTTGATCCGTTCCAGAGTTTCTATCTCCGAGTGCATATACCGGCAGCGAACGCCGACCTCCGTGTAGTAGTTGGCCAGATCCTCCGCCATACGTTTGGTCAGGGTAGTTACAAGAACCCGCTCGTCTCGATCCACTCTGTCCCGTATCTCGGCAAGTAAGTCGTCAATCTGACCTTTGATCGGCCGTATCTCTACTTGGGGGTCAATTAAACCGGTAGGCCGTATAATCTGTTCCACGACCACGCCCGCGGCCTTCGTCAACTCATACGGTCCGGGCGTCGCCGAAACATAGATAATTTGCCCGGTGCGACCCTCGAACTCCTCAAATTTCAACGGCCGGTTGTCCATCGCGCTCGGCAGGCGAAAGCCGTAATCCACCAGGTTCTGCTTGCGCGATCGATCCCCGTGCCACATCCCATGAAGCTGTGGCACCGTCACATGCGACTCGTCGATAAATAAGAGATAGTCGCGCGGAAAGTAGTCCAGCAACGTAGGTGGAGGCTCGCCAGGAAGTCGCCCGGAGAAATGCCGGCTGTAGTTCTCAATGCCATGGCAGTAGCCAACGGATTTAATCATCTCTAAGTCAAATCTGGTTCGTTGATGAATTCGTTGTGACTCTACCAGACGACCTTCTTTTTCCAGCTGCGCCTCCCACTCGAACAGCTCGGCGAGGATAGAATCGCTCGCCGCCTTTTTCCTCTCCGGCTGGACGACATAGTGAGACTTGGGATAGATCGGCAGGCGAGAATACTTCTGCCGAACTGTGCCGAAGAGCGGATCGATCTGCGCCAGGCTTTCGATCTCGTCGCCAAAAAGCTCGATCCGAAAAGCATTCTCGTCGTACGTCGGATAAACCTCGATGATGTCGCCGCGCACGCGAAACGTGCCGCGCCGAAAGTCAACGTCGTTGCGCTCGTACAGGATCTCTACCAGCCGCTTCGTGATATCTTCCCGTCGAATCTTCTGGCCCTTCTCAAGTAGCAACAGCATCCCGTAGTAAGCCTCCGGCGAACCCAGGCCGTAGATACACGAGACCGACGAAACAATAATTGCGTCGCGCCTCTCAAACAGGGAACGTGTCGCCGACAGCCGCAGCTTGTCGAGCTCCTCGTTGATCGTCGCTTCCTTCTCAATAAATAAGTCGCCGGCGGGAATATAGGCCTCGGGCTGGTAGTAGTCGTAGTAGGAGACAAAATATTCGACGGCATTCTTCGGGAAGAATTGCTTGAACTCGTGATAAAGCTGCGCCGCTAGCGTCTTATTGTGCGCCAGGATCAGCGCCGGTCGGTTCGACTCGGCGATCACCGACGCCATCGTAAACGTCTTGCCCGAGCCGGTCACACCGAGCAACACCTGATCCTTCTCGCCCGCCGCCAGGCCCCCGACGAGCTCGGCGATCGCTCGCGGTTGATCGCCTTGCGGCTTGTACGTCGTCGTGAGCTGAAAATCCATACCTTTCAGAATAAATGTTGACCGTCTACAGCGTCTGCACCTGTTCCCGGCACGCCTGCATCACACCGTACAGCGAGACGGCGAGGAGACAAAACGATGAGCGCAGGCGTGGAGCTTTGGCTGGTGCGGCACGGAGAGACCGAGTGGAGTCTGAGCGGGGCACACACCAGCCGGACCGACATCCCGCTGACCGACCGTGGCCGAGAGCGCGCCGCCGATCTGCGAAATTACCTTGCAGGCACGACCTTCGCCGCCGTCTTCACCAGCCCGATGCAGAGGGCCCGCCAGACCGCCGACCTGGCTGGATACGGCGACGTGGCCAAAGTCGACGAGGGCCTGCGCGAGTGGGACTACGGCGTCTACGAAGGTAAAACCACCAAGGAGATCCGGGAGACCGAGCCCGGATGGAACGTCTGGGTCAACGAGATTCGCGGCGGCGAAACCGCGGAGCAGGTCGGCGCGCGGGCCGATGGCGTCATCGCGCGAGCTCTGGCTGCGGCGTCGGACCCCGCCGCCGGTGACACTCCAGCCAAGGTGGCCCTCTTCGCTCACGCCCACATCCTCCGCATCCTGGCCGCCCGGTGGGTCGGCCTCGAAGCCCGCGCCGGCCACATCTTCGCCCTCGGCACGGGAAGCGTCAGCGTTCTCGGATGGGAGCGCGAAACCCACGTGGTCAAGCACTGGAACCAGGAGCCCGAGGAAGATTCGAAGTAGGCACACCCGGGCGCGCCGGCTCAGCTCCCACAGCCGTCTGAACTCAGCTCCCGGCGATCTTCCGGCCCGGCCGCTGCGCCTCGTAGATCCCGCTGCTTCCGGAGGTCAGATAGCTCGTAATGCAGGCAATCGCCGCAAAGACGCCGGCTTCCGGACCGAACAGCTCCAGCGCCAGCAAAATCGACGCCACGGGCGTGTTCGCAGCGCCAGCAAACACCGCAACAAAACCCATCGCGGCCAATAGGGAACTCGGCAGAGGAACGATCGCGGACAGAGCATTTCCCAGGGTCGCACCGACAAAAAACAACGGCGTCACCTCACCGCCCTTGAACCCGGACGCCAGCGTAAGCACCGCAAATCCAAACTTACCCAGGAAGTCGTAGGGCCGCACCGGCCCGGCAAACGCTGCCATCGTCGTCCCGATTCCCAGACCGATGTACCGCGTCGTCCCGACCGCCCACACGCCCAGCGCGATGAGGATGCCGCCGACAAACGGCCGCAAGGGAGGGAAGGGAATCGAGCGCCGGAACAGTCGCGAAAGCGAGTGGGCCGAGCGTGCAAACAGCATCGCCGTGCTCCCAAACGCCACGCCGGCCGCCGCCGACAACAGGAGATTGCGCGCATTCGCAGGCGTCGCCAAACCCTCCGCACTCACACGGTAGACATCGTGGTGAATACCCCACGCGCGCGTCGTCAGGTCCGCCGTGAACGCAGCAACAAAGCACGGAAACAGCGCCTCGTACGACACGGTCCCGATCGTCAGTACCTCCAGACCAAACACAGCGCCGGCGAGCGGCGTCCCAAAGACCGAACCAAATCCGGCCGAGATTCCTGCCGTCAGGAGAATGCGGCGGTCGGCCCCCGAGAGCGCCAGCGCCGGAAATGGACGAAGCACGCGCGTAATCTGGTCGGCCAACGACGCTCCGGTCTGGAGCGCGGTCCCCTCGCGCCCCGCCGACCCGCCAAACAGGTGCGTCATAAACGTTCCCAGCAGAATCAGTGGCGTCATCCGCGCTGGAATCGTACTGCGCGGGTCGGCAGCCTCGGTATGCACCTCCTCGAGGATCAGGTTGTTTCCCCGTTCCACCGAGCGCCCGAAGTAGTGGTAGATCAAACCCACCGCCAGCCCCGCCAACGGCAGGAGCGCAATCAGCCACACGTGCGCCTCGCGTGTTCGGGTGGCCACGTTCAGCGACCAGATCAGACACGCCGAGGCACAGCCGGCCAGCACGCCTGCCACAATCGAAAGCACGGCCCATCGAAGATCAAAGCGCAAGGCTGCTCGCGCGGCTGCGAGGAAACCAGAAGCGAGCCTCAACCGGCCCGGCGGCTGCGTCTCCGGATGCTGCGTGTCTGGATGCTGCGTGTCTGGATGCTGTTTGGCTGGAGACGGAGACGAAGGTTCGGCGGCGGGCATGGTGCTCCTATAGATAGGAATCATAGGAGTCATCAGCGCGGCCACTGATCGAACTCAGCCGGGCGGTTGTAAGGCGGAACCCCATCGCCTCAAAGGATCTCTAGCCAGACTAGCAGGCACCGCGAGACTCGACCCACGGCCGACAGTTGGCGATCGGCACACCCGTATGAAAGGATGGCGGCTGCCCAGTTTCACCCAGCGCAGTGCATTCCATTTGGACCCGATCTGCGCCGCCGCTCAAGCAACGTTTGCCCCTGTCGAGGAGATCCATGGCCCGTCCCGTCGCCCTATCCAGATTCGCTCTGCTCTCCTCCGCCCTCCTTCTCTGCCTCCTTCCCGCCCGCTTCTCCCACCCGCAAACCCCTGCTACTCAGATCCCGGACCCACCCGCGCCCACGCTCCTGGTCGCGGTCGATCAGCGGGCCGCCCAGAGCCTCGATGGCGACTGGCACATCATCGCCGACCCCTACCTCGGCGGCCTCTACAGCTTCCACAACGCGCTCAACCCCAACGGCTTCTTCAAGGACGAAGAGTGGCAGCAGGGCGACAATCGCCTGGTCGAGTACAGCTTCCGCAAGAGCCCCACCATCAAGGTGCCCGGCGACTGGAACACGCAACAGGAGTCGCTGCGACTGTACGAGGGCGGCCTCTGGTACGAGCGCCACTTCCCGTTCCAGCCCGCCGCGGGGCAGCGCGCCTTCCTCCACATCGGCGCCGCCAACTACCGCGCACGCCTCTTCGTCAACGGCCAAAACCTCTGCCAGCACGAAGGCGGCTTCACCCCCTTCGACTGCGAGATGACCGCCGCCGTCAAATCCGGCGACAACAGCGTCGTCATCCTTGTCGACGACACCCGCATCGCCGACGGCGTCCCCACGCTCAAAACCGACTGGTACAACTACGGCGGCCTCACGCGCGACGTCTCCGCCGTCACCGTACCGCAAAGCTTCATCGACGACTTCGACCTTCACCTCGACCGCGCCACGCGTTCCGCCATCCAGGGTTACGTGCACGTCGCCGACGCCGCCCCCGGCACGCAGGTAAGCGTCGATATCCCGGAGCTGAAGCTGCACACAGCCGGAGCCACCGACGCCAGCGGCCGCGTCCCGGTCTCCCTCCCAGCGCCAGGCCTCTCACTCTGGTCGCCCGGGAGCCCCAAGCTCTACCACGTCGTCCTCCACGCCGGCGCGGACACGCTCACCGACGAGATCGGCTTCCGCACCATCGAGACCTCGGGCTCGCGCATCCTGCTCAACGGCAAGCCCATCGTCCTCCACGGCATCTGCATCCACGCCGAGGCGCCCTTCCGCACCGGCCGCGTCAACTCCGACCAGGACGTCACCACCCTCATCGGCTGGGTCAAGGAGCTCGGCGCCAACTACATGCGGCTCGCGCATTACCCGCACGATCAGCGCATGACGCGCGTCGCCGACCGCGCCGGCATTCTCGTCTGGTCCGAGGTCCCCGTCTACTGGGCCGAGCAGTTCGCCAACGAAGCCGTCTTCCAGAAGTCCCAACAGCAGATCCGCGAGATGATCCGGCGCGACCGCGACAAAGCCTCCGTCATCCTCTGGTCGATCGCTAACGAGACCCCCGACACCCCAGCCCGGACCGCCTTTCTCACCCGCTCCGCCAACTTCGTCCGCGAGCAGGACCCCACTCGCCTGGTCACCGCCGCTCTCCTGGTCCACGGCGACGGCAACACGAAATACATCGACGACCCGCTCGGCAAGGCGCTCGACGTCATCGGCTTCAACGAGTACATCGGATGGTACGAACGCGCGCCCGAGGATGCGGACAAGATCACCTGGGTTATCAGCTACGACAAACCCCTGATCGTGAGCGAGTTCGGCGCCGATGCCAAAGCGGGGCTGCACGGCAAGCCAACCGAGCGCTGGACGGAGGAGTATCAGGCAAGCGTCTTTCGCCACCAGATCGGCATGCTGAACAAGATCCGGCAACTGCGGGGCACAACGCCCTGGATCCTGATGGACTTCCGATCACCCACCCGCCAGCTGCCGGGAGTGCAGGACGGCTTCAACCGTAAAGGCCTCATCTCCGACCAAGGCCAAAAGAAGGAAGCCTTCACCATCCTGCAAAAGGCCTACCGGGACAACGCCCTGGGCCACGCCGAATAAGGCGCTGACTGCGAAACACGCGACAGGTGGGTAAAAGCAGAGGGGCTTGTCGGCAAACGAGAAGGCTTGAGCAATCATCGCACCAGCAATGCTGTTCGCTAACTTATCAAGTGCTGTAGAGAGCTAGTTATCCTCCCTCAGATGCTGTTTAGCACTTGATTTATAGCGAATCGCGCTTCCTCGATGAGCATAGGAATGAGTGTTTTGTAGCCGGTCCGAGTATGGAGGGGATTGGCGTCTCCGTCCCGCAGTCCGTGCCAGAGCGATACTTCGATCGCAACTCCGATTTCAATGAATGCGAGTTGGGGGTCGGGCTCGCTGGATGTTATCACGCAAATGATGTCGTGTCTTTGATTGGATCGGGATTGATAAAGACCGTCTTGCTACCTTTGTCTTCAGTTCCTCTGATAACGCCCCTAACATCCGATACGCCAGCCGCCGCCAGTTGGAGAAGCCTATGCTTATCAGTATTGGAGAACTCCCGCAAAATCTTCAGCAAAGGCGGCAGCGTGGGATGAGCCCGCTTGAAAGGTTGGAGGTGTTCGATAGCAGAAATTACACCATTACTCAGACCTTGGAGACGTTCCTGTTATTTCTGTCGACAAATCCGGCGAGTCAGTGATGATAAACGCCAAATGCTCTATATCAGGGGACAACTGGTTGCGCATGTAGTGTTGCGCAACTGCGTAGATGAGATGGTCAAGCGACGACCGGAGATTGCTGACGCAATCAGCGATGATCAAGCTCCATCTCACAAAATCCGGAGTTGCTCCTTGGAAGTGAATAAGCAGACCAACCCGGGTATCGTAAGCACCAGGTTCTACAGAGTAAGTATGATGGCTATCGGCCATCCATTTGAGAATCTCTTCGTCAACCGACTCGAAATGTTCCTGAGCGCGAGCTAGTTTTGCGTAGACGCTGGTTAGGGTCAGGCCCATGCTCACCAGGGTATCAGACCAAAAGGCAAGTTTACCTTATGCCACAACAGCGATAACTCGATCTAACTAACACCGGAGGACTCTTACCCAAGCCAACTTATTGCTCGTGGTAGTTCCGCATCAACCCACCATCCACCACATAAGTCGAGCCTGAGATGTAACCGGCCTCATCTGAGGCTAAAAATGCCGCCAAACCCGCAACGTCGGCGACGCTTCCCATCCGACCCAGCGGTATGTTCTTGATCAGCGCCGCCATCTGTTCCTTGTTGTTCATCATCTTCGCATTGATCGGCGTCTCGATCGCCCCAGGAGCGATGTTGTTGATCGTGATATTGCACGGCCCCAACTCCACCGCGAGATTGCGCATCATCATCCGAACCCCGCCCTTGCTGATGCAATAGCTTGTGAATCCTGGAAACGCCATATCCTCGTGGACAGAGCTGATGTTCACGATGTGACCCGGCTTTCCACTCTTCTGGAGTCTCTGCACAAAAGCCTGCGTCAAAAAAAACGGCCCGCGGAGATTCACCGCCAGCACCTTGTCGTAGTCGGCTTCGGTCACCTCCGCAAACGGCGCCTTCTTCTCCATCCCGGCGTTGTTGACGAGAATGTCGAGACTGCCAAAGGTCTGATAAGCGGCGTTCACCAGCTTCTGGATATCGGCCGACTGCGTCACGTCGCCCTCGACCGGGAGCCCTTCGCCTCCGGCCTGCTTCACCAGCTTCATCGTCTCATCGGCTTGCTGGCTTGCGCCAATGTAGTCGATCACGACCTTCGCGCCTTCCTTGGCGAAACGCTCCGCAATGCCTTGACCGATGCCGGAGCTGGCTCCGGTGACCAAGGCGACCTTACCTTCGAGTAGCGGCATGGGACAGACCTCGCTTCTTAGTTTTTTCGTGGCAAATTGCCGAAGAGACGAGGTCGAGGTTGCCAACCGCCATCTCTAGTCGCAGTTCCTCAGACGCTACCCGGTCGGTAAAGGTTTGCGCACCAACGAAGCAAACATTGCCGGCATCATGTTGCTGCTTCGGAGCATCAAAATTCAGCATCCTAACAGAACCGAGAGGACGTACATGGCACAAAGTATTGATCTGGCAGCCGTAAAGACAGCACTCGAAAAGTTGGTCGACGTTTTGCGAGACAGCCAGAAGGGCTTCGCAGAGCTTGAAGCGAACCTCAAAGACCCTGCCGCGCGCAAGTTTTTCCTGGAAGAGACCCAGAAGCGGGCAAACTTCGCCGGCGAGCTCGAAAATGAGCTGCACCGCCTCGGCGTCAAAGATGTTCACCAGAGCGGCATGCTCTCCGGCACCATCCACCGGACCTGGGGCGAGCTCAAAGCCAAACTTGGTGGTGGCGATCACGCCCTGCTCGCCACGGCGGAACAGGGCGAGGACGTCGCCAAGAAATCATACGAGGAGATCCTCAAGCTTTATCTGCCGGGGGACATTCGCGATCTGCTCTCGCAGCAGCAGAAGCATGTCCTTGAATCTCACGACAAAGTCAAAGCTCTGCGGGACAGCACCGCCTAAGTTCTGTTGTAAGTTAGCGAGGCCATCATGCTGGGGCTTCTTCCCTGACGCACTCTATCCCAATAACTCCTTCTCAGAGAGTGAGACGCGTACCTTCCAGATGGCTCTAAAACCGATCGTCCTCGCTATCCTTGACGGCTGGGGGTATCGCCCCGAAACTGCTGGCAACGCCATCGCGCTCGCCCGCAAGCCCGTCTACGACGCCCTTTTGCGCGACTACCCGAACACGCTGCTTCGGGCGAGCGATCGATCGGTCGGTCTTCCGGACGGACAGATGGGCAACTCCGAGGTCGGACACCTCAACATCGGCGCCGGTCGCGTCGTCCGCATGGATATGACGCGCATCGATGCCGCTATCGCCGACGGGACCTTCTTTTCGGATCCGATACTCCTCGGTGCCATGCACATCGCGGCCAGCGGGAACCGCGCCCTCCATCTCTTTGGTCTGCTCTCGGACGGCGGCGTTCACTCGCACCAGCGGCATCTCTACGCGCTGCTACAGATGACCGCGCGCCAGGGCCTCACGCGCGTCTTCGTGCACGCCTTCACCGACGGCCGCGACACCATGCCGACTAGCGGCGCTGGCCACCTCGAAGCCCTGAGAGCCCAGATCACAACCATCGGTGTGGGAAAGATCGCGAGCGTCTCCGGCCGATACTTCGCCATGGACCGCGACCTTCGCTGGGAGAAGGAGCGACAGGCCTTCGATGCCATGGTGACCGGGGCGCCCGAAGGCGGCACCTACACGCATCCCGCCGATCGGGTCAAAGATCTGTATAACAACAACATCACGGACGAGTTCATCCCTCCTTTCTCGGTCGTCGACGCCGGCGGTGCCCTGGTCGGTCCTATCCGCGACAACGACGTCTGCATCTCGTACAACTACCGTGCCGACCGCGTTCGTCAGATCACTCGCGTTCTCGCCCGTAACCCGGATGTACCCGGCGGCCTTACCGCCGACAACGGCTACGATCTTCCTAAGTCCGCTGAGCTCGAGATCGAGATACCCCGAGCCCTCGCGCCCGAAAACATCCACTACGTTTGTATGACGGAGTACGACCAGAAGTTTCGGCTGCCCATCGTCATCTCGCCTGAAAGCATGGACAACCTGCTCGCGAACCTGCTTGCCCAGGCCAATCTCCGCAATCTCCGCGTGGCCGAGACCGAGAAGTACGCTCATGTCACTTACTTCTTCAACGGCGGCATCGAGGCGGCGTTTCCTGGAGAAGAGCGCGTCGTCGTCCCGTCACAGAAGGTAAAAACCTATGACCTCGCCCCCGAAATGTCCGCTGCCGGCATCGCGGACACCGTCGTCAAAGCGATCGACCAAGCTACCGTTGACGTGATCATCGTCAACTTCGCCAACGCCGACATGGTCGCCCACTCGGGCAAGCTGGAGCCAACCATCCGAGCAGTCGAAGCGGTCGATACCCAGTTAGGACGGATCTCGAACGCCGTCCGGGAACACGGTGGATCGCTCCTCGTCACTGCCGATCACGGCAATGCCGAACTCCTGATCGACCCCGCAACCGGCGGCCCGCACACGGCTCACACCACCAACCCCGTGCCGTTCATCCTCGTGTCGGATCACGCCGGGAAGGGAACTGGCCTGCGTTCCGGCGGCAGCCTGCGCGACATCTCCCCAACGATCCTCGATCTGCTCCATCTCGACAAACCCGGTGCCATGACGGGCGACAGCTTGATTCTGCCCTGAAACGCCGCTGCTCTGGTCCGCGGACGGGAATCAGAGGGAGCGGCGAGCATGCGACGTGAGAAGGGATGGACCGGTGGCGCTCTTGTTAAGCAACTTACCTGTCGAAGTCCAGCCTGGCTCCCCTCACCAGACTCAATCCCCGCCATAGACATACCCCGCCGCAACCGCCGCAAAGCTCTCCACCTGCGCGCACTGCCAGGTCTCACCCCGCCCCAACTCCCCAGCCAGACATGCGGCCACCCCAGGCGCTGCCTCGATCGCCGCGCGCGCATCCAGAAACAGTGCCCGCGTCCGGCGCGCCAGCACATCCCCCACCGTCCGAGCCATCTCCGACCTCGCTGCCCACACCACCTCCGCCATCCGGTACGGCAGCCGCGGATGCAGCATCCGCCCCAGCTCCGGGTCCGCTTCCACCAGAGCGTCGATCTTCTCCCCGTCGGCCCCATACATCGACCTCGCCCGCGACATACCCCCAGCCGGGGCCGCCTCGCTCCACCCATGCAACCGCAGCTCCGCCGTCCCCGACCTCCGTCCTGCCAACCCCGCCAACCGAGCCGCAATGTCCACCGCATCCTCCCCCATGCGACGGTACGTCGTCCACTTGCCGCCCGTAATCGACACCATCCGCGACCCGGAGACCAGCACCGTGTGCTCTCGCGAAAGCGCCGCCGTGCTCTTCGCACCCTCTTTCCGCACCAGAGGCCGCAGCCCCGACCACACACTCAGAATCTCCGCTCGCTCCGGCCTACGCCCAAAATAAACCTCAATATGATGCCGGAGAAACTCCATCTCCGTCCCGAGCGCCCGCGGCTCCAGCACGGCCGCCGTCACCGCCTCATCCGTCGTCCCAACCACCACCGACCCGTGCCAGGGAATGGCAAACAACACCCTCCCATCCTCCGTCTTCGGCACCATCAAGGCATGTCCCCCAGGCAAGAACGACGCAGGCAGGACAAAATGCGATCCCTGGCTCACCGACAAAACGGGCGGCGCCTCCGGCTCATCCAGCACCCGCACCGCATCCGAGAACACCCCCGTCGCATTGATCACCGCCCTCGCCGGCAGATCAAACTCCTCGCCCGTCTCCTCATCGCGCGCCACAATCCCCGCCACCACACCATCCCGCTTCAACAGCCGCACCATCCGCGTGTAGTTCAGCGCCACGCCCCCCAGCTCATGGAGCGTCTGCGCCAGCGCCAGCGCGTACCGCGCATCATCGAACTGGCCGTCGAAGTACACCACCCCACCCGCCAGATCCTTCGACACCACCGTCGGCAACAGCTCCCGCACCGCCCTCGCCCCCAGCATCTCCGACCGCCCGAAACTCCCGCGCCCTGACAGCGCGTCATACGCCTTCAAGCCAACGCCGTAGAACGGCACCTCCCACGCCTTGTACGCCGGAATCACAAACGGCTGCCGCCAGACCAGATGCGGTGCATTGCGGAGCATCCGCCCGCGCTCCTCTAGAGCCTCCAGCACCAGCCGCAGGTTCCCCTGCTGCAGGTATCGCACACCGCCGTGGCTCAACTTGGTCGACCGGCTGGACGTCGCCGCCGCAAAATCCGCCGCCTCCACCAGAACCGTCCGGTACCCGCGCGTCGCCGCATCCACCGCGCTGCCCAGCCCGGTCGCCCCGCCGCCGATCACCACGACGTCCCATGGCCCGGCCTGCGTCCGAACTTCCCTCAAACCCGCGCTGCGATCCATGGATACCGGCCTCTAATGGCCCTCGTCGGCCGTCGCTGTCCCAGGCCGATCCCACCCGCGCGATCGGCCGACAGCGTCCTTCCAGCGTAGCAGTTGCCGATCGCGCGCCTCGGGCCCGATCTCCGGCTGAAACCGCCGACCCTCTCTCCACAGGCCGGACAACTCCTCACGGCTGCCCCAGAAACCCGTCCCCAATCCCGCCAGAAACGCCGCCCCCAGCACCGAAGACTCCGGCGTCCCTGACCGCACCACCGGCACGCCCAGCAGGTCCGCCTGCATCTGCATCAGCAAATCGTTCTCCGACGCCCCGCCGTCCACCCGCAACTCCGGCAACCGAATCCCCGAGTCGGCCTGCATCGCCGTCAAAATGTCCGTTACCTGCAGAGCAATCCCCTCAAGCGCCGCCCGCGCCAGGTGCGCTCGCGTTGTCCCACGCGTCAGCCCGATAATCAACCCGCGCGCGTGCGGATCCCAGAACGGCGCTCCCAACCCCGACAGCGCCGGCACAAAATACACCCCAGCCGTGTCCGCAACCGAGCGCGCCAGCGGCTCAATCTCCGCCGCCGACCCAATCATCCCCAGACCGTCGCGCAGCCACTGCACCGCCGCGCCTCCAATAAACACGCTCCCCTCAAGCGCATACTCCGTTCGGTCCCCGATCTTCCACGCCACTGTCGTCAACAAGCGATGCCGCGACGCGATCGGTTCCCCACCCGTCTGCATCAGCATGAAACACCCGGTCCCATACGTGTTCTTCACCATCCCCGGACGCAGGCACATCTGCCCAAACAGCGCCGCCTGCTGATCCCCAGCGACCCCCGCCACGCTCACCCCGGCCAACAAACCGTCCAGCGCAATTAGCTCCCCGCTCGACGAAATCACCTCCGGCATCATGCTCCGCGGAACCCCCATCAGATCCAGCAGCTCGTCGTCCCAACTCAGCGTCCGCAGATCGAACAGCAACGACCGCGACGCATTCGTCACGTCCGTCACGTGCCTCTTTCCGCCCGTGAGCTTCCAGATCAGCCACGAGTCGACTGTCCCAAACGCCAGCCGCCCAGCCTCGGCCGCCGCCCTCGCCCCCGGCACATGGTCCAGCAGCCAGCGGATCTTCGACCCCGAAAAGTACGCGTCCAGAATCAGCCCAGTCCGGCTCTGAAACATCTCCTCGTGACCCGCCGCCTTCAGACCCTCGCAAAACTCCGCCGTCCGCCGGTCCTGCCAAACAATCGCATTGCCGATCGGCTCCCCCGTCACCCGATCCCATACAACGGTCGTCTCTCGCTGATTCGTAATTCCCACCGCCAGGAGGTCCGAGGGCGTCAGCTGCGTCTGCTCCAGCACCGCCCGGATCGCCGACATCTGCGACGACCAGATCGCCTCCGGATCCTGCTCCACCCACCCCGGACGCGGATAAATCTGCGGCAACTCCCTTTGCGCCACGGCGACAATCGTCCCTGCAACGTCCACAATCACCGCCCGCGAACTGCTCGTCCCCTGGTCAAGCGCAAGCACATACCGCATACTTTCCTCTCTTTTCTGCCGCGCATCCTGGACTTCGCCGCGCTCCGCCGACGCAGCTCAGCAAACGGCCCCGCAACGCCTGGCTTCGGTCTGGATATCCCGTGCGTGCCCCTCTGGACACAGACGGGATTTTGTCGTCTAGTAAGGACGCCTGTCAAGACAGGTCTTCTCGGTCCTGAAGACCTCTTCTTGCCTTCACCAACATCTCCGCTCCGCCATCTCCCCGGAGGTCTCTTTGCCGCACCGCCGCACCGCACACCTGCTCGCTCTCGCAGTCGCTCTCGCCGCCGCCGTTCCGCAAACTCTCCTCGCCACCCCGCCGTCTCTGGAAGCTCCCGACATGCCGCGCCTCGAAGAGAAGGGCGGCCGCTTCAGCCCCCTCGTCGACGGAAAACCCATCCTCAAGCCCGGCCAAACGGGGAGACCCGCGGTTGTCACCTCAACCAGAGCAGCCAGCCCCACCCCCGGAACCCTCTCCGACATCCTCTACGGCGCGGCCTTCTACAACGAGTACACGCCCAGCCATCTGCAGCCCGAACGTCTCGACAAAGACGTCCAGCTGATGCACGACGCCGGCCTCACCGTCGTCCGCATGGGCGAGTCCACATGGAGCCTCTGGGAGCCCGAAGACAACCACTTCGAATACGCCTGGATGGACGAGGTCGTCGCCGCCATGGGCAAGGCCGGCATCAAGGTCATCCTCGGCACCCCCACCTACTCGCTCCCCACATGGATGGCCGCCCGCCACCCCGAAATCTTCGCCCGTCCCCTTGGCGGCGCTGCCACCTTCTACGGCATGCGCCAGAACATGGACACCGACAGCCCCGCCTTTCGCTTCTACGCGCAACGTCTTATCCGCAATCTCGTAACCCACTACCGCGACAACCCCGCCGTCATCGGCTGGCAGATCGACAACGAAACCTCCTCCTACGGCGCCTCCAACCCGGACGTCTTCGCGGGCTTTGTCAATCACCTCAAACAAAAGTTCGGCACAACCGAAGCCCTCAACCAGGCATGGGGCCTCAACTACTGGGGCGAAAACGTCCACGGCTGGGAAAACATGCCTCCCCGCGACGGCACGATCAGTACGGGTTACAAACTGGAATGGTCGCGCTGGCAGCAGATGCGCGTCACCGATTACCTCTCCTGGCAGGCCGCAATCGTCCGCGAGTACCGCCGTCCCGACCAGTTCGTCACCCAGGACCTCGGCGGCGCCATGAAGCGCGACGTCAATGAGTTCGAAATCGCCAAAGCCCTCGACGTCGTCGCCGACAACCCCTACCACGGCACCCAGGACCACATGGACGGCCAGTCGCAGGCCGAACAGGGCGACTTCACCCGATCGCTCAAACACACCAACTACCTCGTCACCGAAACCAACGCCCAAACCACTGACTGGACCTCCGGCTACCAGTACCCGCCCTACGACGGACAGCTCCGCCTCGACGTCTACACCCATCTCTCGAGCGGCGCCAATATGGTGGAATACTGGCACTGGGCGTCCATCCCCTCCGGCCAGGAGACCTACTGGAAGGGCGTCCTCTCGCACGACCTCGAACCCAACCGCGCCTACGCCGAAGTTGCCCGCACCGCCCACGAGCTCCAGCGCATCGGCCCCGACCTCGTCAACCTCCAGATCAAAAACGACGTCGCCATCCTCTACAGCGTCGACTCGGGCAACGCCCTCGACTTCATGCCCTTCGCCCTCGCCGCCGCGCCCCAATGGAGCGTTGGCAAAACCGTCGCCGACTATAACTCCGTCGTCCACCAGATGCACAAAGCACTCTTCCAGGCCAACGTCGGCGCCGACTTCGTCTTCCCCGAAGACCCAGACTTTCGTCGTTACAAATTGATCGTCATCCCTCCGCTCTACATCGCCGACGACGCCCTGCTCACCAAAATCTCCGACTACGTCCAATCCGGCGGCCACGTCCTCATGAGCTTCAAGAGCGGCTTCGCCAATGAAAACTCCGCCGTCCGTTCCGTCCGCGCACCCGGCCCCCTCCGCGCAGCCGCCGGCTTCAACTACCAGGAATTCTCCAACCTAGAACATCCGCTCAGCCTCAAAGGCGACCCGTTCAGCGCCGGTCCCGACAACAATCAAGTCATGTACTGGGCAGAATTCCTCCAGCTCGAACACGCCCAACCGCTCGCCACCTACGATCACCCCTTCTTCGGCCGATGGCCCGCCATCACACGCAACCGCTTCGGCTCGGGCTCGCTCACCTACGAAGGCACCTTCCTCTCCGACAACCTCCAGGGAGTGGTCGTCCTCAACACTCTCCGCGACGCCGGCATCCCCATCCCCACCGCCCTCCCACCTACCGTCCGCGAAAAGTCCGGAACCAACGGAGCAGGGAAGCGCCTCACCTACCTGCTCAACTACTCCTCCACCCCCCAAACCTTCCCCTACCAGCACGCCCCCGGCACGGACCTCCTCACCGGCAAACCCATCACCACCGGCCAATCCATCACCCTCCCTCCCTGGGACCTCGTTATCGTCCAGCAGAAGTAGCGCGCACGCACCTCCAACACGGATCTCAACCCGGTACCGTCTACCTAAAAGAGACACAGAACAGACACAGGACAAAGCTCACCCCATGCACCGACGCGATTTCCTCAAGACCTCCGGCACCCTCCTCGCCGCCGCCGCCTCCGCCCCCGCGCACACTGCCCTCGCCCAGAGCGCCCCCGAAGCCGCCGGCCGCACCGTCCTCCCGATCAATCGCAACTGGCGCTTCCACCCCTCCGTCGTCGCCGGCGACGAAGCCCCCAGCTTCGACGATTCCAGCTTCACCGCCGTCGTCCTCCCCCACACCAACGTCCAGCTCCCATGGCACAACTTCGACGACCGCCTGTACGAGTTCGTCTCCACCTACCGCCGCCGCTTCCATCTCCCCGCCCAGGCCCGCGGCAAACGCGTCTTCGTCGACTTCGAAGGCGCCATGACCGCCTCCACAGTCTTCATCAACGGCGCCCGCCTCGGCGAGTACAAAGGCGGCTTCACCCCCTTCTCGTTTGAACTCACACCCCACCTCAACCCCGAAGCCGAAAACGTCCTCGTCGTCCACCTCGACTCCACCGAGCGCGCCGACATCCCGCCCTTCGGCAACGAAATCGACTACATGACCTTCGGCGGCATCTACCGCGAAGTCCAGCTCCGCATCGTCCCGCACACCTCCATCGAAAACATCCACGCCCGCACCCTCGACATCCTCACCAACCCCCGCCTCGAGATCGACGTCTTCCTCGACCTCCCCGCCACCGCCTCCCACAAGACCGGCAAGCTGGAACTCCGCGCCGAACTCTTCCCCACCACGCCCACCCCGAAATTCTCCGGCGCCCCTCGCCCGCCCGTCGAACCCGTTGCCACCTCCGCGCCCCTCGCCACCGCCACCGCCAAACTCCCCACTCCCGCCGCAACCCCCGTCCTCAATCCAGCCGACGCCGGCCAGGCCCAGGGCGCTCTCCCCCCAACCGACCCTCACGCACTCCCCACCAAACCTACCCACACCATCAGCCTCTCCGGCCTCAAAGACATCCAGCTCTGGGACCTCCAACACCCCAACCTCTACACCGTCCGAGTCACCCTCCTCGAAGACGGCCGGCCCATCGACGATCTCACCCGCCGCATCGGCTTCCGTGAAGCCAACTTCACCGACCACGGCTTCGAACTCAACGGCAAAGTCGTCAAACTCCGCGGCCTTGACCGCCACCAGACCTTTCCCTTCGTCGGCCAGGCCATGCCCGCCCGCCCCAACCGCCAGGACGCCCTCATCCTCCGCACCGGCCTCCATTGCAACATCGTCCGCACCTCCCACTACCCCCAGTCCCGCCACTTCCTCGACGCCTGCGATGAGCTCGGCCTCCTCGTCCTCGAAGAGATCCCCGGATGGCAGCACATCGGCCCCCTCCCCTGGCAGGACATCTCCGTCGACAACGTCCGTCGCATGGTCACCCGCGACTGGAACCACCCCTCCATCCTCCTCTGGGGTGTCCGCATCAACGAGTCGCGCGACAACCACGACTTCTACACCCGCACCAACGCCCTCTCGCACGTCCTCGACACCACCCGCCAGACCGGCGGCATCCGCTACTTCCAGGAATCGGAGTTCCTGGAAGACGTCTTCACCATGAACGACTTCGGCTTCCCCCTCAAAAAGCCCAACCACCCCAAGTACCTCAACACCGAGTTCGTCGGCCACACCTTTCCCACCAAGATCACCGACGACGACGAGCGCCAGCGCGAACACACCCTCCGCCACGCCCGCATCCACAACCAGCTCGCCTCCGATCCCCAATTCGCCGGCGGCATCGGATGGTGCGCCTTCGACTACAATACCCATGCCAACTTCGGCTCCGGCGACCGCATCTGCTACCACGGCGTCACCGACATCTTCCGCGAAAACAAGCCCGCCGCCGGCTTCTACAAATCGCAGTGCGACCCGGCCACGGAGATCGTCCTCGAACCCGCCTTCCACTGGGCTCGCGGCGACGAGTCCATCGGCTTCACCAAAGCCGTCGTCTGCTCCAACTGCGACCACCTCAAGCTCTTCGTCCGCCCCCTCGACCAATCCAACGCCGCTTGGGAATTCTACGCTGATCTGGACCCCGACCGCGCCGAGTTCCCGCACCTCCCCTACCCACCCTTCGTCCTCGACCTCGAAAAATCCAACACCGGCGACAAGCGGCACCCCTGGGGCGACCTCCGCATCGACGGCTTCCTTCAGGGCAAACAGGTCATCTCCAAAACCCTCTCCGGCCAAGGCGTCGACCAGAAATTTGCCCTCCTCGCCGACGACACCAACCTCCTCGCCGACGGCGCCGACACCACCCGCGTCGTCCTCCGCGTCACCGACGAGTTCGGCGCCCCGCGCACCTACGCCGATGACCCCGTCCGCTTCACCCTCACCGGCCCCGCCGACCTCATCGGCGACAACCCCTTCTCGCTCATCGGCGGTACCGGCGCGGTCTGGATCCGCGCCCGCGAACAGCCCAGCACCGTCACACTCACCGCCACCCACCCCCGTCTCGGCGCGCAAACCGTCTCCCTCACCCTCACCCCCGTCTCACCGGAGCCCGTCTAGCTCATCTATAGCCGTCCTCTAACCCACCCAAAATCGGGTGCCCCATCCTCTCGGGCCGGCCCGAATGGGGTGCCCCATCCTCTCCCGAAGGGAAAGGGTGGGGTATCGTTTGCGGAAGCAAACGACCGCTCTCTGCCTCGCGCCTCCAAAAACGCAGTGTTTTCACCCACCGACGCTCACTCCCGCTCAAACCGAAACGCCGCCGCCTGAAAATCTCCCCGCAACGTCACATCCACCCCGTACCGCATCCAAAAAGCCCCCGTCGCGCTCGTCGGCATCCCCTTCGCCAAAGTCCCCGAGATCGCCGTCACCCGATACACCCCGTCCGGATCGAGCCCCTTCAACCGCACCGTCGGGTAAGTATTCCCAAACTGGCTCGAGTGCAAAAACGCAAACAACACCGCCTGCCGCCGATCCATCGACACCGACTCCGTCACCGACCGCTCGCTCCCATCCCGCGGGGAAACCAGCCTGTACAAAGCCCCATGCTGCACCGTCTCCCGCACACCCTTGTACGCCGCCACCAGCTCCTTCGCCGTCCTGAAGTCCTCCGCCGTCCACTTGTTCAGGTTCGCCCCTATCCCTAGACCGCCCTGCATCGACGACAAAAATCGATACTGCAGCGACGTCGACCTCCCGTTCGCCCAGTGCGGCGAATCCGTCACCCAGCTCATCATCACCCCCGGCGAGTACGCGTACGTAAACCCGTCCTGGATACTCAGCCGGTCAAACGGATCCGTGTTGTCCGACGTCCACACCTCGTCCGTCAGACCAAGGATCCCCAGATCTACCCGCCCGCCGCCGCCCGAGCACGATTCGATCTCGAGCCCCGGGTGCTTGGCCCGCAGCTCCCGCAAAATCCCGTACAGGTTCTCGACGTACGCGACATACACCGCCTTCTGCTCATCCGCCGGTACCGCCGACCACCCCGGCTCCGACCAGTTGCGGTTGTAATCCCACTTCAAGAACGCAATGTCGTTCTCGTTCAGCAGCTTGTCCAAGAACCCAAACACATACGCCCGCACCTCCGGCCGCGCCAGATTCAACACCATCTGGTTGCGCGACTCAGTCCTTGGCCGCCCCGGAAAATTCAACACCCAGTCCGGATGCTTGCGATACAAGTCGCTGTCCGGATTCACCATCTCGGGCTCCACCCACAACCCAAAATCCATCCCCAACCCATGCACCCGGTCGATCAGCGGCTTCAATCCACGCGGAAACTTCTGCGGATTCACATACCAGTTGCCCAGCCCCGCATGGTCGTTCCGCCGCTGCCCGAACCACCCGTCATCCATCACAAACCGCTCCACCCCCAGGCTCGCCGCCTTCTCCGCCAACAGCATCTGCCCCGCCTCATCCACCGCAAACTCCGTCGCCTCCCACGAGTTGTAAAGCACCGGCCGCGGTCGCGGATGCGGCCTCTCCGGCAGGATCTTCGTCAGCTCAAACCGATGCAGCATCCGCGACGCCCCGCCGATCCCCTCGTTCGAATACCCGCCGTAAAACACCGGCGTCTCCAGGCTGCTCCCAGGCGCGAGCTTGTACCCAAAATCAAACGGGTTGTACCCGCCCGTCACCCGCACCGCATGCGTCAATGTCTCCTCCACCGTGATCCGCCACGACCCGCTCCACGCCAGCGCCCCAAACCAAACATCGCCCGCGTCCTCGTCCGCCAGCCCCGCCGTCCCGCGCTCGATCGCGAACCACGGATTGCTCTGGTGCCCGGTCGACCCCCGCCGGCTCTCGAGCACCGTCTGCCCCTGGTGCAGCGCCTGCGTCTGCAAGTTCCACTCGCCCGCCCATCGCCCGGTCAGCGACCGCAGCGTGTACCGCGCGCCGGCAGGCAGATTCCACGTCCCCGCCGCCGCCTGCTCCACCACCACCGCCGCCTTGGTCCGGTTCCGGATCACCGCCCTCCGCCCCACAATGCCCGTCACCGGATCGGCCGTGTAATGCAGATCCACAAACAACTCCGCCACGACGTCTTTCATCGTCACCACCAGCTCATCGCCCGCCATTGTGTGCGCGACATGCCGCAGCACCAGATCGCGATTCCCATCCGCAAACGTCACCTTCAGCGCCGGCTCCAGATACAGCCCCCCACCCCACCCCTGATACTCCTCCGGCGTCGTATTCGTCGGATTGTCAAACGACGCCATCTCCCCATTCCGCTCGGGCCGCGGCAATCCATCGCCCGCCCCCAACCGCCCGCCCCAGTACATCGACCGCAGCTCCCCCTCCGGCGTAATGCCAAACGCGTACGTCGTCGGGCCCGCATCGATCCGAAACACCCGCGTCGCCGGATCAAACCGGATCGCACCACTCTGAGCCTCAGACCCCTGCGCCCACACGCCAGAAACTGAGCAACACAAAACACACACAAAAAGAAACAGTCCAAGGACCTTTGGCGACAGCATCAGGAGATACTCACTTTCTCGAACTTGGAGACCAGGGCATAGCCCAAACCAGTGTGACCCAGACTAGCCCAAACCAGCGTGACCCAGACTAGCCCAGTCGCTCGCTGCGTGCCACCCGCCCGCCCGACCACCCGTGCGCTCTCGCCCATCCCGGAACCGCATCCACGGGTCCGGCCGCCTCCTTCTGCCCCCTAAAATCAAATCCGTCCCGCCAACGACCTCCACGCCCGCCAGCTCGCCGTCAACCCGCCCGTCGGCCCCAGCACCAGGATCGCGTGGCAGACGGTCCCTGAACCGCGCCTAGCCTGGCCCGTAAACCTCCTAGGGAAGGTCTGAATTATTCCTGTTTTTCCCGGGCTTCTTGCTTTACGTTGGAGGCAGGGTGGTGCGGG
>CAXSGC010000022.1:0-64129 GCA_964236945.1 uncultured Acidobacteriaceae bacterium
CGACCCCTCCACCGCAAAAGGCCCCATCCGCCTGCGACTCCGCTAGCTTCCCGCGAGCCCAGACACCCAGACACCCGCTAGACCAGCGTCTCCGGCCCAGAGTCAAACAGCCCCCGAAAACTCCTCCAGTACGCCCAGATCAAAAACACCTCCAGAAACGCCGCCAGCACCCCCAGCGCAGCCCCGCTCTGCGCCAGCATGAAGTGAAACAGCAGAATATTCACAATGATCGGCCCCAGGATCACCAGCGCCAGAGGAACATACCGCCCCACCAACAGCAACAGCCCGGCAATCACCTGCAAAACCGACACAAACCGCATCCATCCGTGCGCCGTCATAATCCCCGCCAGCGCACCCGCATCGCCCTCCATCGGCGGCATCTTCAAGAAGTGAAGCAGACCGTTCATCCCAAACACAAAGAACAGCAACCCCAGTAAAACCCGTACCACCACGATCGCTTTCGTCATCGCTCTACCCTCACTCTGCCCGGCCCAAAGAGAATCGCCCCAGGTTGCATCCCCTATGGGATGTCCGATACCGTCAGGGCGGATGCAGAATACTTCCCTCACGCTCCCAGACTGCGTCGCCCTCACGCTCAACGGTCGCGTCGCCCTCATCACCGGCGGCTCCCGAGGCATCGGCGCCGCCACCGTCCGTCTCTTCCGACAGGCCGGCGCCCGCGTCGTCTTCAGCTACCGGACCTCTGCCGAGCAAGCCGTAGCCCTCGCCGCCAGTCTCGGCGGCCCCGGCCTCTGCCACGCCCTCCAGCAAGACCTCTCCACCCCCGAACACGGCCGAAACCTCGTCCAGACAGCCACCGCCATCTTCGGCCACATCGACATCCTCATCGTCAACCACGGCGTCTGGCCCGCCCACGACCAGCCCATCCAAACCATGCCCGACGGCCAGTGGCGCCGCACCCTCGGCACCAACCTCGACAGCGTCTTCGGCCTCGTCCAGGCCGCCACCGCCCACATGCTCGCGCAGCCCCTGTCGCAGCCCACAGACCATCCCATCCACGATCCATCCGCCTCACCAGGCAGCGCCCACGACCCCATCGCCGGCACCCGCCGCCCCATCGTCAGCCCGCGCGGCCACATCATCCTCGTCGCCTCCACCGCCGCCCAGCGCGGTGAGGCCTTTCACGCCGACTACGCCGCCAGCAAGGGCGCCCTCGTCTCCCTCACCAAAAGCCTCTCCTCCGAGCTCGCGCCCCAAGGCATCCTCACCAACTGCGTCGCCCCTGGCTGGGTCGCCACCGAGATGTCCGCCGCTGCCCTCCAGGACCCCACCGCGTCCAACAAAGCATTAGCGCAGATCCCCCTGGGCCGGCTCGCCCACGTCGATGAAATCGCCGGCCCGATCCTCTTCCTCTGCACCCCCTTCGCCGCCTTCATCTCCGGCGAAATCTTCAACGTCAACGGAGGCGCCGTCCTCGTCGGCTAAAGTCCGTTGCCTTTCTCGTCGGCTAAAGGTCGCCGCCTCTTTGGTTGGCCCCTCTGGTCGCCGCCCTTCTGGTTGTCATCCCCGTAGGGGATCGCCGGGTGCCCCATCCTCTCCGGCAGTCCTGTCGCCGGAAAGGGTGGGGTCGAAGCGGCAACACACGGTCCATCTCGACCGCAGCGGAGCGACCTGCAGTTCGATCGCCGGGTGCCCCATCCTCTCCGGCAGTCCTATCGCCGGAAAGGGTGGGGTCGAAGCGGCAACATACGGTCCATCTCGACCGCAGCGGAGAGATCTGCAGTCGCTTTCGCCTTTGCTCTTGTACTTGCTTCTCTTGCTCCAGCCTCTTTGCCTTTTACCCAAACCCCCAACCCGATACCCTAAAACTCATGAAGCTCCGCACCCTCTCTGCCGCACTCGTCCTCCTCTCTGCCAACCTCGCCGCCCACCCTCAGGCCCGCGACATCCCCCTCGCCTCCAGCCCCCTCCCCAACGGCCAAACCCAGGAAGCCCGCGGCAGGGAGCTCCTCGACCAGATGATCGCCGCCCTCGGCGGCCCCGCCTGGATCTCCCGCTCCACCATGTCCGCCAAAGGCCGCACCGCCGCCTTCTTCCGCGGACAGCCCAACGGCTCCACCATCGACTACATCGCCTTCTTCCGCTTCCCCGACCCCACCCGCACCCCCGCCGAACGCGTCGAATTCATCTCCGACAAAAGCATGATCCTCCCCGGCAAAAAGCGCGACGTCGCCCACGTCTTCACCGCCGACAACGGCTACGAGATCACCTACAAAGGCAAGTCCCCCCTCCCCAGGGAACAGGTCGAAGACTACCTCCGCCGCCGCCACCACTCGGTCGAAGAGATCGTCCGCACCTGGCTCCGAGCCCCCGGCGTCATGGTCATCGCCGAAGATCCCACGGTGGTCGAGCGCCACCTCGTCGACCAGGTCACCATCCTCTCCGCCGACAACGACGCCGTCACCCTCGCGCTCGACAGACGGTCCCACCTCCCCGTCAGCCGAACCTTCACCTGGCGCAACGAAAAATTCAAAGACCACGACGAAGACCGCGAAACCTACGACGACTACCACACCATCGGCGGCCTCCCCACCCCCCTCACCCTCACCCGCTACCGCAACGGCGACATGATCAACCAGCGCTTCCTCACCAACGTCACCTACAACCCCACCGACCTCTCCCCAGACACCTTCGACCCCGACGCCCCCCTACGCAAAAAGTAGCCTTTTCCAAGACCTTGTAAGCTCCTCCTTGCCGTACCCTTGCCTTTTTGTTGTCATTCCCGAAGGGAATCTGCGTCTGCCGTTGCCCTTGCAGTAGTCTTTTTTGATGTCATTCCCGAAAGGAATCTGGTATTCGGTGCCAGAGCAAGAATCGCGATCCGATTTGCCGGTCGAGCATGGCGCATCTACCCCGGCCCATTGCATACAATTAAACTTGATAACCCTTCTATGACCAAAACGAATCCATCCTGCTCCGGATGTGGCGGAGGTTTGATCTGATCTGGACCTCAACACATATCAGGATCCAGATCTAAGTCCAATCGATCGAAGATTTTGCACACAATCGTAGGGGGAGGGGTCCTGATCAATCCTGCCACCCTCGATCAGGCACGCACCCAGCCACCACATCCCTTATACTCAACACCTGCCATGGCCACCACCCCAACCGACCTCCCACCCCAACCCCCACCACCCAAACAAACCCTCGACATCGTCGAGATCATGAGCATCCTCCCCCACCGCTACCCCTTCCTCCTCATCGACCGCATCGTCGAAATCGACCCCCGCCAACGCATCGTCGCCCTCAAAAACGTCACCGCCAACGAGCCCCACTTCCAGGGTCACTTCCCCGACTACCCCATCATGCCCGGCGTCCTCATCGTCGAAGCCATGGCCCAGGCCGGCGGCGCCCTCCTCCTCACCGAGATCCCCGACCGCGAGGAGAAACTCATGGTCTTCACCGGCATCGACAACGCCAAATTCCGCCGTCCCGTCGTCCCCGGCGACCAGCTCCGCATCGAGGTCACCGTGCTCAACTGGCGCTCCCGCGCCGTCCGCATGCAAGGCTCCGTCACCGTCGACGGCAAACTCGCCTCCGAGGCCACCATCACCTGCCAGATCGTCCCCCGCCCCGGCAGCGCGCCCCCCTCCACCCCGCCGATCGTCGACTGATGCCCATCCACCCCACCGCCATCGTCGCCCCCACCGCCCACATCCCCTCGACCTGCACCATCGGCCCCTTTTCAACCATCGGCCCCGACGTCATCCTCGGCGATCACTGCACCCTCATCTCCCACGTCGTCCTCGACGGTCACACCACCCTCGGCAGCAACAACCGCGTCTTCCCCTTCAGCTGCCTCGGCGTCGCCCCCCAGGACCTCAAGTACGCCGGCGAACCCACCCGCCTCACCCTCGGCGACAACAACAGCGTCCGCGAGTCCGTCACCATCTCCCGCGGCACCTCCGCCGGCGGTGGCCTCACCACCGTCGGCTCCGACTGCCTCATCATGGCCTACACCCACATCGGCCACGACTCCCACATCGGCAACGGCTGCATCCTCGCCAACGCCGCCACCCTCGCCGGCCACGTCACAGTAGAAGACTTCGCCGTCGTCGGCGCCCTCTGCCCCGTGCACCAGTTCTGCCGCATCGGCCGCCACTCCTACATCGGCGGTGGCACCACCATCACCCAGGACGTCCTCCCCTACTCCCTCACCTCCATCGAGCGCAACAACCACGCCTACGGCCTCAACAAGGTCGGCCTCGAACGCCGCGGCTTCACCCCCGCACAGATCCGCGAACTCCGCTCCGCCTACCGCACCCTCCAGGCCTCCAGACTCAACACCACCGACGCCCTGGCCGCCATCCGCTCCAGGCTAGCCGAACTCCCCCCGGACGACCCCACCACCCCCCACGTCCAGTACCTCGCCGACTTCATCGCCACGAGCACCCGCGGCATCATCAAGTAGCGCCCCGAACTACAGCCGATCCAGCAACTCCGCAATCGTCTGCCGGAGCACCGGATGCACCATTTCGGGTGCGATCTCGGCCATCGGCTCCAGCACAAATCCTCGGGTGTGCATAGCCGGGTGGGGCAGCCTGAGCCTCGGGCTCGAAACGACCTCCTCCCCATACAGCAACAGGTCAAGATCGATGACGCGCGGTCCCTTGTCGACCGCCGCGGCCCGATCCCTCCCCATCTCACGCTCGATCAGGAGCAGAGCATCCAGCAGCCCCTCAGGGCGCAGCGTCGTCTCGAGCAGCAAAGCCCCGTTCAGAAAGCGCGGCTGCTCCACCACCCCGACTGGCGAAGTATCGTGGAAGCGCGAAACCGCCCGCACCCTCCCGATCGAACCGATCCGCCGAATTGCCTCGCGCAGATTCGCCTCACGGTCGCCGAACCTGGATTGGAGATTCGATCCGAGCGCAAGGGCCGCAACTCCCACACGCCCCGCACCCTCCGCTTCAGGCAACGGCACTGTGCATCTCTTCCACAGCATCCTGGTGCTTCCCCGTCTCCACCCCGTGGGTCAACTCCCACGCCGACCGGTCCCGCAACAGCCGCTGCACCAGCGCCGTATGCATCGCATGGCCTGCCCGCTCCGCCACCACCCGGCCCTGGATTCTTCGGCCCGCAAGCGCCAGATCCCCAATCAGATCCAGAACTTTATGCCGGACAAACTCGTCCGGGTAACGCAAAGGTCCGTTTTGCACTCTGCCTCCGCTCACAACAATCGCACAGTGCTCGGACGCGCCGCGAATCAAACCCATGTCACGGAGCTTGGCCTCATCCTCCCGAAACCCAAAGGTGCGCGCAGGCGCAATCAGGCGAGCGTATCCACCCTCCTCCAGATCGCCCGAAAACGTCTCGCTTCCGATCGGGTCGGGAAAGTCGATCGTGTAATGAATGCTGTAGCCGGAGCCCGGGTACACGCCAATAAACTTCGATCCGTCCCGGACCTCAACCTCTTTCAAAACCCGCAGATACTCCCGTCGGCGGCGTTGCTGCTTCAACCCAACCTCCTCGAATGCTTCGACATAGGGCAGGGCACTGCCATCCAGAATCGGCACCTCCAGGTTGTCCACCTCGATGATGACGTTGTCGACGCCGAAGCCGATCAGCGCCGATAGCAGATGCTCCGTCGTCGAGATAAGAACGCTTCCCCGCATCAAACTCGTCGCGTAACTCACACGCGCAACATTGCGCCCATTCGCCGGAATCTCGAAGTTTTCCAGGTCCGTTCGGCGAAACACAATCCCCGATCCCGCCGGCGCCGGCACCAGCCGCATCACCACCTCGGCCCCGCTGTGCAGGCCCCTTCCGCTGAAGCGGATCTCGGAACAGATCGTCCGTTCATACGAGCTTTGGGCCAACAACGATCAGACCTCCTCACCGGGAACAACAACTACAGTACACACACCGGACATCGACAAAGTGCGGTAATTTAGACACACGTCAACCGCACGGCAACACCGTATAGGCCAGGCCAGAACGGGTCGGAAAGCAGGGATCGAGGCCAGATGTCCGGAGACCAGAGCGTCGCCCGCTAGATTCAGGCATGTCTGGCAGAGGCCAGTCCTGAGTTGGAAGCGCGCCTGCGCGTACTCGTCGAAATCGAATTCCCAACCGAGAGCATCGGAGGCGTCAACCAGGCGATACAACAGATAGAACACTGGGCCGCGGAGGCCGGCGGCGTCGCGCTGCGCCATCCTCAAACCGCCTTCGGCGACATCCTCGAACTCGGCTTCGGCCTGGAGGCGAGCACAAGACCGCCCGTCCTCCTGCTCGGCCACCTCGACACCGTTTGGCCGCTCGGAACCCTCGTCACATGCCCTGGCGCAAAGAGAACGGCTGCCTCTACGGACCCGGCATTCTCGACATGAAGGCGGGCGTCATCATGGCTCTCGAAGCCCCCCGCTGCCTGCACCGGTTAGGCCTCGACCGCCCGGTTCGGCTCCTCCTGAACAGCGACGAAGAGGTCGGCAGTCCCGTCTCCCGTCCCATCACGGAACGTCTGGCGCGCCGATCCGCCGCCGTCTTCGTGCTCGAACCCGCCCAGGGGCTGGCCTACAAGACCGCCCGCAAAGGCGTCGGCGAATACCTCCTCGAAGTTACCGGCGTCGCGGCGCACAGCGGCGTCGACTTCGAGCGCGAACACTCCGACGCCGTCGAACTGGCAAAGCTGGTCCAAACCGTCTCCGCCTTCACCGACCTCAGTCGCGGTCTCACCGTCAACTGCGGCTTCTCAGCGCCGGAATCCGGCCCAACGTAGTCGCCGAGCACGCCCGCGCACAGATCGATGTGCGCGTCGCTCACGCCGAGGACGCACCCCATATCGACCAGCTACTCCGCACCCTCAAAGTCTCCGACACAGGCTGCCGTCTCACCGTCACTGGCGGTCTCAATCGCCCACCCATGGAGCGTAGCGAAGCAACGGTAGCTCTGTTCCGAAAGGCTCAGGCCCTGGCAGCCGAACTCGGTTTCCCTCTGGACGAAGCATCTACCGGCGGCGGCTCGGACGGCAACTTCACGGCAGCCCTGGGTATCCCGACGCTGGACGGAATGGGCGCCGTCGGAGAGGGAGCACACGCTGCGCACGAGTCCGTCTCCATTGAACATCTGCTCCCGCGAACCGCCCTCCTGGCAGCGATGATCGCCAGACCCCGAAGCGTTTCTCAATCGAAGTACTCTGCCCTCTTTATGTCTGAACCCAAGCGTGAGTGTTATGCACCGAACACGGATGTCGAGGTGGCGAGGCTGCTGGTCTGGGGTTCGACTCGCTTACTCTTGAGAGCATGCAGGTACCGCGCACGATCGCCCGTCGAACGCTTCAGATGTTCGTTGGACGGGGCTCGATCGGAGCGTCGAACCTGCTGGTCCGCAAGGGGATCGCTCGCCTGTTCGGAAGAGCGCGACCGGAGGTGACCGAGCCATTCTTTGCCGCGATGCCGCCCGTTCCGGGAGCGATCCATCCGTTTGACGCAGAGCACGGGACGGATACGAGCGGTCTGGTCTGGGGAGAGGATCTTTCGCGGGGGACTCGCTCTCGATGGACGCGTGGACCCGCACTCTGGAGCACGGCCTATTACGCAATTGCGCCGCCGGTGCTTGAATCTGCGCTCCATCTTCTGGACCGGGAGGGTATTGCGTGGGACGATTTCACGTTTGTCGATCTTGGCTCGGGTAAGGGGCGAGCGCTTCTGCTGGCTTCGGGGAGAGCGTTTCGAGGCATCGTCGGGGTGGAGCTTTCTTCTGAGCTGCACGCGGTTGCGGACGCAAACGTCCGGCGTTTTAGAGCGCCTTGGCAGCTATGCCGGTCAGTGGAGGTATGGCAAGGTGATGCGGCGCGGATCGAGCTTCCGGCGACGCCTCTGGTGCTGTTTCTGTATCACCCGTTCTTGGCGCCGGTGTTTCGGCGGCTGCTGGTCAATCTCAGGCGATCGCTTGTACAGAGACCTCGCGAGGTCTGGCTCCTGTACGTCAATCCTGCGTGTGATCGCGAGTTGCTCGGCTCTGGGCTGTTTACAAAGCGATGGGAGTACACCGTCGATCTCTCGCCCGAAGACGCGCTCCCGGATCGTTTCGGCAATGCGAGCGAAGACGTAGCGCTCTACCACCATCCGGCGGGAGACGGCGCAGCCTGAGACGTCTGCTCCCCCGTAGAATGCAGCTTATGACGATGGGTCCTACACTTCTGGTGCATGGCGGCGCGTGGGCGCTGCCGGATGACGCGGTCGCTGCGCATGAACGTGGCATCTGGGGGGCGTTAGCAGCGGGTTACGCCGCGTTCAGCAAGGGTGGAGGTGCCGTGGATGCGGTGGAAGCCGCGGTTGCGTCGATGGAGGATGACGACACCTTTGACGCCGGGCGGGGATCGTTTCTAACGCGGGACGGACGTGTGCAGATGGACGCATTGCTGATGGACGGAGCGACGCTGCGCACGGGAGGGGTGGCGTGCGTGGAGCGGCTGCGCAATCCGATCCATGCCGCGCGTCTGGTGCTGGAGAAGAGTCCGCATGTGTACTTCGTCGGCGTAGGTGCGGAGCGCTTTGCACGGCAGCATGGCATGGCGCTTTGCGACAACACCGAGCTGATCTTGCCGCGCGAGCGCGAGCGTCTGATGCGATTTCAGCGAGCCGAGCTCCTCGGCGCCGAGGACACCACCTTCTCCGGAGTTGCAGGAGATCGGTTCAGGGCCGGCGTGAGTGAGCCGGGGCCGAGGACGGGCGATCTGGAACCGGCCACGCCTGATGTTCGAGAGGCGGATGAGCAGGCAGGTCAGGCGGTTTCTGCTTCGGTGCATGAGGCGCTTGAGTTTCTTCCGACCGACAATCCAACGCTCAATTCGCACGATACCGTGGGTGCCGTGGCGCTCGATGCTGCGGGCAATCTGGCGGCGGCGACTTCCACGGGTGGAACCCTTTCGAAGGCGCCCGGGCGCGTCGGGGATTCGTCACTGATCGGCTGTGGATGCTACGCCGACAATCAGTCGGCCGCGGTGTCCTTGACGGGCTGGGGCGAACCGATCATGAAGCTGGTTTTGGGCAAGTGGGCGGTGGACCGGGTTGCCCGCGGAAGCGCACCGCAGGCTGCGGCGGAAGCGGCCATCGAATATGTCTACCGGCGTCTGGGGGGCCATGCGGGCATCATTCTTCTGGGGCCGGATGGACGATTCGGCATAGCCCACAACACACCGCGGATGGCGTGGGGAATCCAGACCGGGGCGGGCGCGGAGGTTGGCGTCACGCGCAACGCGTAAGGGATGCCCGAGCCCGTCTGTGCATCTCAGAGCAAATTACCTGTCGGTGTATAGGGAGCCACAGGTATCGACGCCGTTTTCTCCCAAGGAAAACGGCTCTGCACGAATATCCCCGCTCCATAGCAACAGGTAATTTGCTCTAGAGGGTGCATGGCAGAAAGCCTCTTCCCCGACGTGCACATCGCGCCTCCAGCGACGCCGACGATCGACGTTGACCGACTGCCGTATATCCATCGGTTGCTGCTCGGGTACTATGGCCAGCCTGCGTCCCGCGCTCCCTGGGATCCGTTGACGCAATTCGTGTATTCGCTCCTTTCGTCGCGCACCAAGGAGCCGCAGTCACAGCAGGTGATGCGGGATTTGCGCGGCCGTTTCGGTCCGAGTCCGAACGCGGCTGATCCGGTTGCGAGCGACTGGGAAGCCGTTCGCGACGCCTCTGTCGAGGAGATCGAACGTACAGTCGCGATTGTCACATTTCCCGAGGTCAAGGCGCCGCGGCTGAAGTCTGCGCTCGTCGGCATTACAGCGCGCTATGGGTCGCTGACGCTCGATTTTCTGGCGAAGTACCGCACGGAGAAGATTCGTGCATGGCTGGAGGGCTTTGAGGGCGTGGGGCCCCAAGTTTCGGCGGCGGTAGTCAACTTCTCGACGCTGCGCCGCCGCGCAATCTGCGTGGATGCCCATCATCTGCGGGTGACGCATCGTCTGGGGTTGACGCCGCGGGCGGACGCTCGCCGCACGGAAGAGTTGCTGATGCGGCTTGTGCCCGAGACCTGGACGGCCGAGATGCTGGACGAGCACCACTCGCTAATCAAGATCCATGGGCAGACGCTGTGTACGTTTGCCGATCCGCGCTGCGCGGAGTGCCCGTTGCTGAAGCTGTGTCCGCATGGGCAGAGGCAGACCGCACAGAAGGGCTAAAGCAAATTACCGGTCAGCCTATGGCGAGCCACAGGTCCCAACGGCGTTTTCTCCCAAGGAAACGGCTCTGCACGAATACGCTTGCTTCACAGCAAACAGGTAATTTGCTCTATGAGCTTGTTGAAATACCCCGTCTCGCTTAAGGGCACGGCTTCAGCCGTGCCGGAAACGCTTTGTTTGCCCTGCGGCTTTAGCCGCTGAGGTACGCCTTTCGCCTCCGCACTTGTTTTCAACAAGCTCCTAAAAGCGCACGAGAGCGCTCTGGTCGAAGTTCTTGAGCAGATCGGCAACGTCTTTGTAGGCCTCGATGCATCCGGCTGCGAGCAGATCTGCCTCGCTCCATCCACCCGTGGTGACGCCGATGGTCCAGACGCCTGCCTTTCCCGCGGCTTCGGCGTCGTAAGGGGTGTCCCCGAGGGCCAGGGCGTGCTTCGGTTCGACGCCGAGCTTTTTCAGTGTAGCGATGAAGATGTCGGGGTTTGGCTTGGATTTATCGGCGTCGTCGGCTGAGGATTCTTCCTCGATGAGATCTTCCATGTTGGCAAGCTTCTTGTAGATGGCGAGATCCTCCTGGTCTGCCGAGGACGCGAGGGAGAGCCGGATGCCGGCCTCTTTGAGGCGAAGGAGGAAGTCGCGAACTTTCGGCAGAGCTTCAACCTGATGCAGATAGTCCTGGTGAAAGATGAATTTGCGATAGGCCTTGAGAGGCTCCTCGATGGCTTCCCGGCGCCACCACGGAACGAAGACCGGGACCAGGGTGTCGCCGCCTTTGCCGATCTGCCGGCGCACGTCCTCAAGCTCAACCTGAATTCCCGCGCCTGCAAACGCGTCCTTCCATGCGGCTGCGTGCAGCCAGTTGCTTTGGACCAGGGTTCCGTCGATGTCGCACAGCAATGCTTGAATCATTCCATTCCTTTGTTCTGGTTGTCTCTGGTGCTTCTGTGTTTAGATGCAGCGGACGGGAGAGAATGTAACGGGACCCACACCGCAAACACTTTCTCTTGCACACTGAACGTCCATTCATGTAAGAATTTCGCGGCACAGCCGTGGTTCTCTCTGGCCGTCTCAAAATGGTCGGAGAGGTGCGGGGACGCAAGGAGTCACTCAAGATGCTTAACCGCCTTTCGCGGTATCAGGTCAGTTTTGTCGCGGCGTTTTGCCTTATCTTTGTTTGTCGGATCGCAGTGCCGGTGTTTGCGCAGAACGTCTCGACCGCGCAGTTGAACGGAACGGTTCGGGATCCTTCGGGCGCCGTTATCGCCAATGCTACGGTGACCCTCAGCGACCCCTCCAAGGGCTATTCTCGAACGGAGACGACGGACCGAGAAGGCCACTATCGGATGCTGGAGCTGCCGCCGGGAACGTACACGGTGACGGCGACTTCGGCCGGGTTCAGCAAGCTGGTGGAGCAGAATGTCGTCCTGACCACGGGCCAACAGGCCGATCTTCCACTGGCACTCACGATCGGCAACTCGGACACGGTGACGGTAACCTCCGGGGCGGAGATGATCGAGACGGAGCGATCGTCCCAGTCGACGACGGTGGATCAGGCGCGAATCGTCAACCTTCCCATCAATGGCCGCAACTACATCAACTTCACGCTGACCAATTCGCAGATCGCGCGAGATGCTGCACCGTCGGTGGGAGCGATCCCTACCTCGGGATTGAACTTCGGCGGCGTTCGGGCGCGGTCGAACTCGATCAACATCGACGGCGCGGATGCGGGCGATTACATCTCCGGAGGAACGCGTGCAACGGTGTCGCAGGATGCTGTGCAGGAGTTCCAGATCATTACAAACGGGTTTGCCGCGGAGTACGGCCGGGCGTCGGGCGGCGTCGTCAATATTGTAACCAAATCGGGCGCAAACCGAACGCACGCGAGCGCCTTCGGGTTTTTACGGAACCGTTACATTCAGGCGACCAATCCATTTTCGACCGTGTACCAGCCGGCGTACACGCGCGTTCAGGCCGGCTTCACGGTGGGCGGCGCCCTTGTTCGGGATAAGACCTTTTACTTCTTTGCGACCGAGATCACGCGGCGACAGGAGACGGGGTTTTCGGTCATCGGGCGAAATAACTTCGGACTTGTGCCGATCGACGTGAGCAAGTTCTTTGGCGCACCCACGGGCGCGCTCAGCGTTCAAGGAACGGCGGCGCAGAGGGCATTTCTGGCTGCGGTTCCCTCTACAACCGCGGGAATTCAGCAGTACGTTGCTCTGGTTGGCTCCTCCTCGTCGCTCGCGCTCACGGGCCAGAATCCTGCGTTTCTTGCGCCGACGATCGGGACCAACCGCTTCGTTACCTCGGGCCAGGCGACGCCGGCGACGTTTCAGCCCTTGAATGCCCTGGTGGGCAACTATCCGATCTCGGAGAAGACCGAGGTTTACTCGCTTCGGCTGGACCAGAAGCTGACGGCAAATCAGCAGCTGCTGCTTCGCGGCAATGTCAGTCCATCGAACATCACCGGCATCGGAGAGTCCGCTGCGAACCAGAATCTGGGGGAGAACAGCTTTTCGCGAACGGCGATCCAGACCTTTCACGATTTCGGCATTTTGGGCCAGCACACATACCTGCTGGGCAACAACAAAGTGAATGAGCTGCGCATTCAATTTGCCCGGCACCCGATTCGATTTGCGCCGTCCAGTTCGCCGGGCGGCTACAACACGGCGGTAAATATTCCTGGGTTCGCGTACTTCGGCAAAACGCCCTTCTCGGTGGTCGATCGCATCGAGGATCAGACGCAGATCCAGGATAATTTCACCTATACGCGAGGTGGGCACACGGCCAAGGTGGGCGTCGATCTGCGCTATATTCCGATCAACCTCAAGCAGGGCCAGCTGTATGGGGGCGGAGACTATACGTTTGCGGCCTTGAGCGCCACCGATATCTCTTCGCGACTGGCGGGTCTGCCCGGATTTTCGCCGATCCAGGCATACGGTCTGGGACTTCCGCAATCGTTTGTGCAGGGGATTGGGCTTACACGATACAAGTACGACCTGAAGGCACTGGGGGCGTTCTTACAGGACAGCTGGCGCGTGAACAACCATCTGACGCTGAACTACGGCGTTCGCTATGACGTGGAGGCGTTTCCGACGCAGAATGCCCTGAATGCCAACACGCAGGCGGCGGAACGAGCGTTTGGCGTGCGCGAGGGAATCCGTCTGCAGTACGAGAATGTGGCGCCACGGTTTGGTCTGGCGTACGACCCTGCAGGCGACGGGAAGACGGTTGTGCGCGCGAATTACGGTCTCTTCTATGACCGCGCGCCGGGCAATCTGCAGTCGCAGTCGTCGATCTTCAACTCGACGCAGGTGCCGCTGGTGATTCTGGCCGGTGGATCTCCGTGCACGGCGGCAAGCACGATCAGCCCGCTGAATCTGAATGCGACGAACACGTTTCAGGGTTCGCTCTCGAACGCGAATTGTTTGCCGGTGGCGGGCCTGAACTATCAGGCGAGCCAGCAGCGTTTCGATCCCAACAATTCGGCTTCATTGTTTGTGGATCAGAACTTTCTTGCCGCCGGATTTCCCCTGGCGATTCTTCCCTCGGGTCTGCCTGCGGATCTGAAGTACCACACGCCGTACGTCCAGCAGATCTCGTTCGGCGTGGAGCGCGATCTCGGACACAATCTTTCACTGAACGTCGCTTACAACTCGACGGGGGGGCGGCGTCTGAACCGCCCGATCAACGTCAACCCGGTCAATCCGGCCTTGCTGGTGCGCAACTGGCAGGCTGCAAACGCAGCGGTCGCGGCTGGGACGGCGAGCATTCTGCCCGGGGGAAACATCCGCGCGGTCGCGAGCGGGACGTCCAACCCGCTCACAGTGGCCACCGCAACAGGGACGGCGCCGTGCGGTCAGGGACCGGCCGGGCCGTATGTTGCTCCACCGCTGCTCAATTTTTTCCGGCGGTCCGGGCTCAATACCTCGCTTGGGCAGTTTCTGGCGGCTCAGGGCGCTGCACAGTGCGTCGAGCTTGCCAGCCAGATTGCCGCTGCGGATTCCCTGGGCGTGGGTGTCGCCGTTCCCTTCGGCGACATGAGTCCCAATCTCACGACGGGAACTTCCTCCTATAACGGTCTGTCGGTGAATCTGCGCAAGCGCCTCTCGCGGAATTACGAGTTTTTGCTGTCGTATACCTGGTCGCACGCGATCGACGACTCGACCGACGTTGTGTCGACGGCCGATGCGCCCCAGAATAATTTTGCACCGAACGCCGAACGCGCCGTATCGACGTTTGACCAGCGTCATCGGATGGTTCTCTCGGGCGTGTACAACTCCGGCCATTTCGCGGGATCGATCTTTGGATCGCGCTTTCTTCCGGGGGTCTTCTCCGGCTTCACAGTCGCGCCGATTATTGAGATCGCGTCTGGCCGTCCGTTCAATATCGTAACCGGCACCGATACGAATTTCGATTTCGACCCGCTTACGGATCGGCCGAACGCCGTTGCGCCTGGGAGCCCACCGACGAGTTGCGGGACCCCCGCCGTGCTCTCACGATTTTCACCTACCGGAGCGCTCAATCTGCCGTGCTACATCGATGCTCCGGCGGCCGCGGGCACTTCGTACTTCAACGGCAGCCTCGGCCGCAACACGGGGATCCGGCCGTTTGTGGCGTTTACGGATCTTCGCCTGGCCCGCGCGATCCCGCTGCCGCACGAGCTCGCATTACAGATTACGGCGGATGGTTTCAACCTGTTGAACAAGAACAATGTTCTCGATGTCGACCGGCTGTATACGAACGCTGGCCGACCGACGGCCAGCTCGGACCCGAGGCAGTTTCAGTTTGGCGCTCGGCTGTCTTTCTGAGGCACAAACAGAGACACAAAACCAGGGACACAAAACACGATAGAGGGTCAAGGTCAAAAGAACAGGAAGCCAAGAACGGATGCTTTGCTCCTGGCATTCCCGCTCCTTTGCTATCTACTGCGCTCCTACTTTGGCGCTTTGATCCATGACCGTCTGAACGTTGGACTTGTCCACAAGCGAGACGCCGGTATCGACGAACGCCGGGAACGGCGCAAATGGATCGAGCCCATAGTCGCCGCTGAGCGACTTTGATCCTGGAGCGTGGTGGTGAAGTTCTTCCAAGGCCTCGAGGCCAAGCAGGGCCATGGTGTAGGGCTTTTGCGAGATGGTGGAATCGATCAGGCCCTCTTTGACTAGCTGCAGCGTGGACCCGTCAACGTCCATGGCGACGACCAGGCGTCCCTGCGCGCCGGTCCGGCGGATCGCCTCGCCCACGTCGCGGCCGGCAGCCGATGTCAGACAGAGGAATCCATCGACCTTGCCGGTGCCGGTGCGTTGCAGATAGTCCGCTGCCTTCTGCATGGTTGCTCCGGAGTCGCCCTTGGTGTCGAAGACATCCACGATCTTGATTCCGGGGTAGGAGCCGAGGACGTCCTTGTACCCTTTGAGGCGCTCCTCAAGATTCGGCTGGTTGGTGATGCTAAACAGCACAACGTTGCCCTTGCCGTTCAGCTGCGCGGCGGCTCTTTGTCCCCCCAGACGTCCGGCGGCAAGGTTGTTTGTGCCGATGAAGTAGAGCCGCTTGCTTTCAGGGGCATCCGAATCGATGGTAATGACGGGCACACCGGAGGAGACGGCTGCATCGATCTCCGGAGTCATCATGCTCGAGTTTGCCACGGAGACCAGGATGCCGGCAGGCTTTTTGGCGACCGCGGCTCGAAAGGCATCGACCTCCGCCTGCGGATCGAAGCGCTCGGGGCCCAGCATCTGCGCGGAGACGTTGTAACTTTTCGCTGCCCTCTGAAATCCGGCGACGGCCGTCTGCCAGTAGGGCAGGTTTGTGCTGGTGGTCAGCAGGTAATACTGCTCTTTGGGAGCACTCTGCTGGCATCCCGCGAGCAGCGTCAGTGCCGTGGCGGCGAGGCCAAAACCTGTTCGCGCCCGGCCCTTGTTCGATCTGTGAGACATTGCCATGCTGATCTCCTCTGGAGGTTCTTCTGTGTGTTGCCAGCCTGCTATGCCCGCGCACAGAATGAGTCGCGGAAGACGATCTTCCTGAGGGCCGTCATACTACACCTTTTTGCATACGTTCGACACAGGCACCCGTGGAGTAGAAAGGTTCCGCTTTTCCTCCAGGGACGTCGGCTAACTTTCGTTGCATCAATGGAAGGCTTCCGTTGAAGGAATCGCAGACCACGTCTATGCTGAGTCTGGATCGTCGGCGAGGCATTCCTATGAATCTGTCCCGGATTTTCATTCAGGCTGTAGCTACGTTTGCAGCTTTGCGGGGTGTGAACCGGTACCGGCGCGCTCGGTACGGCAGTGCCGAGGCTCGCGCACACCGGAGCGATGTGTCGACGGTGTTTCACGATGGAAGCTCGGACGGAGCTTAGCACCGGATGCCCGCAAACGCCGAACAGATGACAGCCCAATTCGGAATCCCCGGTGTTCTCAGCTTTCGAGAGAACGCGTCCGGGCTGGTTTCGGCGGAGATCACCACACCGCATGCGGCGGCGACGATCTATCTGCAGGGCGCGCACCTGACCCATTGGGCGCCGGCCAACACCGGACCGGTGCTTTTTCTGAGCCCGCAATCCGGGTTTGTGCCCGCAAAGGCGATTCGCGGCGGCGTCCCGATCTCGTTTCCATGGTTCGCTACCGATACCAACCCGGCGCGCTTTGGCGGCAAGCCCGGGCCGGCGCATGGATTTGCCCGCACGGAGCTTTGGACGCTCGCGTTTGCGGCCGTTGCCGGCGAAGATGTGCATCTCACGTTTACTCTGGGGCCGACCGCGCGAAGTCGCGAGCTTGGCTTTGATCGCTTCCGTCTCGCGTACCAGGTGACGATCGGGCAGAGGCTCGCTCTGCGGCTGACCGTCGCCAACGATGCTGCCGACCGGCTTGGCTTTGAGGAGGCGTTTCATGCCTACTTTGCGGTGGCGGACGTGCGCGAAACGCCGGTGAGCGGGCTCGAAGCCACGCCCTACCTCGACAAGATCGACGGCATGGAGATGAAGCCGGCCAGTAGAGTTCCCCTGCTGTGCAGCGGACCGACGGATCGCGTCTACAACGGCACGGAGGCAGCTTGTACGTTGCACGACCGTGGCAGCAGCCGGCACATCGCGGTCGAGAAGACGAACTCCCGTACGACCGTGGTGTTCAATCCGTGGAAGGCGATGGCTGATCTGGGAGCCGACGAGTGGGTCCGTATGCTCTGTGTCGAGACGGCCAATGCGGGCGTCGATCGGGTGACGCTTGAGCCGGGTGAGACGCACACCATGGCGGCCGAGATCAGCGTTCGGACGGCATAAACCCGGTCTGAGGCGTCCAAAGGTCATGCTGATTCTTGCGTCTGCTTCGCCGCGTCGCCGCCAATTGCTGGAACAGGCCGGGCTTCGTTTCCAGGTGGAGACCGCCGATGTCCCTGAAACCATCAAGCCGGGTGAATCTGCCGCCGAGTACGTTTTGCGGCTGGCGGAAGCGAAGGCCCAGGCGGTTTGGGCGAAACATCAGAGCGGAGACACGCCGAATGATCCCCTGATCGTCCTGGGTGCGGATACGACGGTGCTCTGCGCTGGCGAGATTCTGGGCAAGCCGTTGAACCAGGCCGATGCGCGCCGCATGCTCCATCTGCTTTCCGGTCGATTTCATCAGGTGCTTACCGGGGTTACCGTGCTGACGCGCGATGAGACCTTTGCCGACGTAGAGGTGACGCAGGTTTACTTCGACCAGATCGGCGATCGCGAGCTTGTGCGGTATCTCGCTTCGGGCGAGCCGCTCGACAAGGCGGGCGCTTATGGCATCCAGGGCTTTGCGGCACGCTGGATTCCCAAGATCGAGGGCGACTACTTCAACGTCGTCGGGCTGCCGATTGCCCGGACAGTAGCTCTCCTGGCTGAGGCCCAGGCAAAGTTGGGATTGTCCGACCCGTGGTAGACGACAGCTTTTGCGGTCTAGACTTGCTCTAAGCGCCCGAGTACAACTGAAACGGCGCCCAGTACAGTGGCTTCCGAAAAACACCTTGCGTGTGCAGCATCCTCAACTTGGCCGCACGCAGCGCCGCGTCCGGTCGCATCCCACTCACAATATCGCCGTAAAGTCCGCTCATCAACTCGGGCGTTGAAGCGTCACTTACCTCCCACTGCGACGCAATCACCGTGTGCGATCCCGCTCGCAAAAACGCCCACGCCAAACCGATCAGACCCTCGCCCGAGTAGAAACGAGATCCCGAACCGTAACACGCGGATATCGTGACTAGGTCGGCGCGAATCCGCTCATTCAGAATGTCCCGAGCATACAGCTTGTAAAGATCCGGCCGACCTCCCGTCGGAGACAGCGTCACCGACGAACTGAGAGGATTCAACTCGCTCGCCGCACCATGCGCCACAAAGTGAATCAACGAAAATCGCCCCGGCCCACTCGCCGCATACGCCCCGGGAAACGCGTCCGCCCCAGTCAACACCAGACGATGTTCCGGCGCGAAATGCCCCGCCACCGCCGCCACCTCGTGCGCAGCTTCCGGAAGGCTGTCCTCGCTTCCAGGTCCGTGGACTGGATCCCCGATCAGAAGAAGATTCGGCGCGCCTTTCCCACCCTTCCGGGCTCTCACCCCATCGTGCCTGCCCGCGGAAAGCAAACTCAGCGAAGCCGCGTTCGAAACCGTTGCGTCTTCAATCCAGAAGTGTGGCTTCGACCCCGAAACAACAGACCCGGAAACAACGGTCGGAGGAACCACGATCGTCTCGAAGTTCAGACCATGCAGAGCGTCGTCCCCCACCAGGAATACCCTTCCGCCACCTCCCGGAAGCAGGCTCTCCGCCGGCCGCAACAGAGCGTCATAAAGCGCTTCTCCGGCGTGCCCACCCTCGCCCAACACGTCGCGACCGTGCACGATCGCATCCGTATACGTCTGGACCAGGGTCAACACTCGCTCCCTGTCAGGAAGGAAAAAGAACTTCGTTCCCGAAGCCCCGATCGCCCAAAGATACGATCGCTTCGGTCGCAGACAATACACCAGAATCGTCCCGTCCAGCCGCCGCGCAAGCTCCCGCGCGTGCAATCCTGTCCGCGGCGACCGGCCGACGCGCGAAAGCCCCAGACCATCCGCCAGGGTCGCCGCCCGGCTCTGATCCAGCACCGCCAACGCATCGTCCGTCCGACCCTCTCGAATCAACTGCTCCATATACCCCAGGTACAAATCCGTGCCGTTCTCCAGAAACGGCAGTTTCGACTCAACCGTCCGAAATGTCGACCTCTGCCGGTCAAACGTCTCGATCGCTCGCTCAAACCACAGATCAGCCACACCGTCGTTGCCCGCCGCCACTTCAATCTCGGCCAGCTGTTCCTGCACCTCCCAGAGCACCGACGGCCTCCGAAACACGCGGCCCAACAGACCAAGCAGCTGCGCCCTAGCTTCGTCTGTCCTTCCCAAATCCTTCAGAGCTCGCGCCTGCAGCAGCACCGGTTGAAAGGTCCCACTCTCGTCCGACCCGACCTGCGCCTCGGCCTGAGCCTGTCGAGCGTACTCCAGAGCCGCACCTGCATCCCCTACCTTGAGCGAAAGCTGTCCAAGCGAGACCAGCGCCTCAGCAACCTCCTCTCCGTTCGCAATCGACCTCGCAAGTGCAAGCGATTTCTTATACGCCGTCGCAGCTTTGGTCAGATCCCCGAGCCGAAAGTAGTCCAGACCTGCATCGCAAAGCCAGGCCACCTGATCGCTCGTCGCTCCAGTCGCAGCAGCTTCCTTTTGCGCTGCCTCTGAACTCACCAGAGCCTTCTTGTAATCCCCCAGCTTGTAAGACACCCAGCCCACATTGCCCATCGCGTTCTCAAGCGCGCGCCGGGCTCCGATGCTCCGAGCTACATCCGAGGCCTGTTCAAATTGTAAGAGCGCATCTTCAAAGTGCTCCTCGCGGATAGAAACCACACCCAGATTCAGAAGTGCCTGCGCCTGCTGGAAACGATCGTCGGCGCTTCGAGCGCTCGTGAGGCTCGAACTGAACGAGCGATCGGCCTCCTGCAGCTTGCCGTTGTCCAGGTCGATGATGCCGCGCGCCATCAGGATCGCCGCCCGAGAGCTCTCGTCCACCGAGCGTCGGTCCGCATCTGCAAGTGCCTCGCGCGCGAGTCCAACTTCCGTCCTGCTGTAGGCCATCGAGAGCAGGACATCGCGGGTCACCGCCGCGGAATCAGACATCGGTGCCCCGATTCCAGGGCCTCGAAGCAGGTCAATCGCTTCGCCTGCCCGGCCCTGGTACAGGCGAACCTTTGCCTGCTGCAATCGGAATCGCTCGCTCCACGCGGGCCCACTCCGGCGAATCACTGCTTGCCAGCGAACTGTCTCCATCTCGGCCAGAGTGAGCTCTCCAGCTATAAAGTGGCGCTCCACGTTATCAAATAACGTCGCAATCGACACCGCGTTCTCACGCTGACAGTGCATCCCGTTCAGCAACAAGGGTGCCAGAAGAACTAAGGCATATGTCGGCCATTTGATGACGCCGAGCACACGCTCAGATCGCCGTCCGCCATGCATCCCATCTCGATCCGAAGCATCGTCAAATGAAACGAATGCCGGCCCAACAAAAGCTCGCCCAGAAACACGTTGCCAAAGTCCGGGATATGCAACACATGCGCGAAGCTCGTCCCAGGGGCCCCTACCGACACTTCTCCAACGACGGAGCATAGCGCAGATCCTTTCTCCTCAACATCCTTTCTGGGATCGTTCTTTCCAAGCCTGCCCTCCAGCCACTCCGGATGCTTCAGCGCCGACCTCGCCTTGTGCTGATCCGATGCCACCTCCAACAAGTCCTCAAACGCAGGGTGCGGAACCGTATCCAGACCGTCCTGCCGAACATTCGGGTGCGGTGCAAACACCCCCGCATGCATCTTCGCCTCCACCGGCACCCCCGCCAGCTTCAGGTTCACAAAGTGCGTCCCAAGCAGCGATATCCGCGACTTCTCCCCCGCGGAGTGCGCCACCGACACCTGCGCCACAATCCGATCCGCCGTCACCACCTCCAGCAAATGCAGACGTTCGATCGTAGCCGTCACCAAAGTTCGAAACACCCCAGTCTCTTGATGATGACGTCCAGAAACGTGAACCGAAGCCGCGTCACACGACAAAATGTGATCCACCCGCAGACGTTCCTCGCGCGACTCGCTGTACCCACCCGCCTGCGACAGCGACGCCGAAGCCCGGCTCGTAATCACCCGCTCCATCGGATGCCGGAGAGTTCCGCCAATCGCATTCGCATGCGCGTGAAAATAAAAGCTCGGCTTCTTACTTCTGTTCATAAACATTGCTCCCTGGAATAAGTGAATTTACGAAATGCCTTTGAAACTCTGCTCTGGCTCTTACTTTTCGACTCTCAGATCGAATTCGTAATTCAGCAGTTCAGGAGACGCCTTCTGGCCCGCCCCGGAGACAGCGATACCCTCAACCGTCAGCCGGTGAACTCCCGGCTCCGTCACCGCCACAGGAACACGCAGCAACACCGTGTCCCGAGCAGCCTCCGCCGTCACCTCCCCCTGCCACACTACAGCGCCGCGAGGAGAATATAACAGGCAACGATACGCCGAAAAAGTCGACTTCGTCGGAATATCGAACGAAATCAGAAAAGATCCACCCTCCGCCGCATGCACCTGTCGGGCCGCGCTCGCGTCCGATCGCATCGGCCCCGCCGCCAGCGTCACCGCAGGCAGAATCGCCGGTGCCTCCGCCCGCGCCAGCTGCTGCTCCACCCGCGGAATCACCACCGCCGACTCATACACCACAGCCACCAGACTCGCCGCCAGCGCCGGCGCCAGCCATACCGGATTCAACCACAGACCAAACCGTCCCTTGCGCTTCTCTCCCACACTCGCCCGCACCCGCACCGGCACGGCAAGCGCCGGTCGCGATGCCTCAAGAAACTCCACCCCAACCCGCAAATCCTCCGTGCACAGCGCACACTCAAACAGGTGTTCCTCGAAACTCTCCCTCGCCCCGCCGGAGATCTCCCCCAGGATGTACCGTTCAACACTCGATTGCCGGATAGCGTCCTGATGATCCATAGAGAACCTCCGATCTTACAAAATAGTGCGCCAGCGTTCCAAAACGTTTCAAGGGAAACAAACTTTCAGTCCTCTCAACCTCTAACGCAACGTAGCAGTGGTACAGAGAGCCTTTTCGTTGTCATTCCCGAAGGAAAGCTGCGGTTGCTCTTGCTCTTCTTTTCACCATCTCCGAATCCGCTCCAGAAGCCTGTTGAAACGCCCCGTTTCGCTTTACGGTATGGCTTTCGTTCTTGTTTTTTCACCAAGCTCCTGGACATCACGCGGTCCGCCCGCCTACAAGATTGCCGCCGGCCCGCTTCCGGTAACTCTGCCGAAACGACTCCTTCGCCCGGTGCACCAGCACCCGCATGTACCCGCGATCGATCCCCAGCTCCCGGCATACCTCGTCCTTGTCCCGCTCTTCCAGAAACACGGATCGCAGGATCTTCCGGTCGCGTTCACTCATGTCGTCCAACACCTTGTGCACGCTCTCCGTCGTCTCCGTCGAAATCACGCTCGTCAGCGCATCGCACGTACCATCCACCAACTGGTACGCCACACTGTCCTCCAGAGGCTCGGCTCGCTTGTTCGATCGATACTGCTCAAACAGAACGTGGTTGCAGACCGAGTTCACAAGAGCCCCCAGACGCTCTGCCTGGCGCACCCCGCCTTCCTTGCGCAACAACACAAAGACCCGCGAAAACGTCTCCTGCCGGACATCCTCGATCGCCTGCTTCGACTGCAAACGCGACCGGAGCTTCAGCGTAATCAGACCACTGAAATAAGCGTAAAAATGACGCTCCGTCTCGCGATCGCCGCTCCGTAGCCTTTCGAGATACAGCGCATCAAACGTCTCGAAGTTCACGGTTTCTCCAGATTGTGCGGTGGGTCGGATTCTACACCGGAGCATCCACGTTTTCATCGGGAGGGTCGGACTTTCTTGGGTTTTTCTCAGAGAACCTTCAGAGATCCTCGGGGAAGCCTCCATCCAACGCATGGACACGAGCCTTCAAGTCGCGAACCTCCGCCACGAGACCCGCAACCGTTCGTTCCAGCTCCATCAGCCGCTCCCCTTGGGTGCCCAAACCCCCGCTCGAACCCACCGCGGAACCCACACCCGAGCCCGCGCTCACGGAAAACTCCCCTGCCCGATCCGGCCCAGCAGCAGCCCAAGACGGCACCTCCCGCCCAAGCAGGTGCATATACCGCGACTCCCGAGCTCCAGGCTGCCGCGGGAGAACCGCCGTCAACGGCCCCGTACTCTCCGGCGTCATCGGCTCCCCCGGCGCAGCCGCCGGCCGCCCGGCCATCCGGTCCAGCGTCGACGTCACCTGCGCAAGATCGTCAAAGCTGTAGAGCCGGTCCGCCCGCGATCGGACCTCCCCAGGCGTCTGCGGACCGCGCAACAGCAAAAGCGCCAGCACCGCCGTCTCATCGCGACGCAAATTCAGAACCGTCCGCGCATGGTGCTCCCACTTCGACACGCGACCATCCCTGGTCGGGCTCACCAGCCCAAGATCCTCCAACCCATGCAGCGCCTGCCGAACCTCCTCCTCGGAAAGCTCCATCACCGGGTCCCGCGACGATCTCTGGTTCGACGCCGCCAGCAGAGCGTTCAGCGACAGCGGATAATACTCAGGCGTGGTGATCTCCTTTTCAATCAAGGCACCCAGCACCCGCATCTCAACAACGGAAAGAGTCATCGTTCAAGCCTGCCACAAACCTGCATTGCTCCGTTAGTTAAGGGCGCGGCTTCAGCCGTGCCATAAAAGCGCCATTAAGCAATGGGGTTTTAACCCCTGAGGGAATGCTGGAGGACTAAATCAGAAGCTCCCCACCACAGGTTCGCCAGTGACACAAAAGTTACATACGAGATCCCCTTCCTTGGCGCAACCACCCGCTCGACGGAGTTAGACTGGTAAAACAGGAATCGCGGTCGCTGAAGCGCATTGGCGATCTCGCATTCCGGCAAGCTCAATGGGGGAGAAATATGGCACTACGCTTTGGGAAACAGGTCGCGGTGGCGGCCATCATAGGACTTCTGGCCATCAGCCAAAGAGCACAGGCCAACGATATGCTCGAACCCGGTGTCGTCGGACCCGCAAGCGCCGCCGCGGCATCCACGCCCGGCCCGCGGTATGCCCTGCACCTGCACCACCTGCACACGGGCGAAGACCTCAACGTCGTCTACCGCGTCGGCAACGTCTACCTGCCGGACGCGCTCAAAAAACTGAACCTCTTCCTGCGCGACCATAGAACGCAGGCGGAAAGCAGCTACGATCCGTCCGAATTCGATCTGCTCCACGCCGTCATGACCCGGCTCGGCCGCCCCGATGGCCTCATCGACATCGTCTGCGGCTACCGAACCCCGCAGAGCAACAACTATCTCCGCACCCGGTCCGCCTCCACCGGCGTCGCCGAGCACAGCCAGCACATGCTCGCAAAAGCCATCGACATCCGGGTCCCCGGCGTCGAGACCCGCGTCCTGCGCGATGCCGCCCTCAGCCTCGGCGCTGGCGGCGTCGGCTACTACCCCATCAGCCAGTTCGTCCACGTCGACGTCGGCCCGGTCCGCGAATGGCAGTACGGCGGCTTCAGCCGCACCTTGCGAGCAGGCACCCAGCGAGCCAGCAGTCTCCGAGCCAGAGTACGATCGCATCATCACGCCGCCCGCTTCTCACGCGGCATGTAACTCTCAGATCTTCCTCTCCAAACGGTCCCAGCATCAACGGGGCCCTTTTTTTGTGCGGAGGACGGGGTCAACTCCACGCAATCTAAGCCGCATAATCTTGAATGACGCTGATATCCTGCCGCCATGATTCGCGAGATGCATAGAGCGGCAATCGCTTCGGTCCGGGCTTTGGGTCAGGGCCGATGGACCCTTCCCCGTGCACGAGAGGTCGCCCGTCAGGTAGAAACGCATCCGCCGGCGGTGCGGGCTGTCGTCGAGGTCCTATTCAGCATCGACGCCGAGCAGAGAAAGCGCGCAGCCGACGTAGCTCGCCGCATCACCGAGCAAAGTCCCGAGCCTCTCTGGAAGCACGCCGACGAACTCGCCGGTTTACTCGCCGACCTGGACCCCACAGAAAAACGAACGCGCTGGCACCTCGGTCTGGTCGTCCCGCGCATAGCTCACACCCGCGAGCAACGACTTCGCGCCGCCCGCCTCATGCAACTCCTCGCCGAAGACGACGGAAACGTAGTCCGCTGTTCCGCCATCGAAGGCCTCGGTCTGCTCGCGTGTGAGGAGAAGTCCCTTCGAGAGATAGCGGCAGAGATCGCCAAGCGGGCGTCGCAGCTGGGAACCAGGGCGGAGCAATGCCGAGCGAGGCAGAGTCTGCAAAGACTAACGCAGGCCGAAACTCTTTCAAATTCAAACGGCGAACAGCCTGAATTGCAAGAGCGGGACAGCGTGGCTTCAACGTACAAGATGCCGTAAATTTTGATGCTTTAAGCAAACAAAGGGCCGCCATCGCTGGCGGCCTTTGTTTACTGCAATCGACCCAACCTCAGTCGCCCGCAACCGTCTCTTCATCCCGGATCGCATTCACCACTTCAACCGTCCGCACCGGCGCAGGCTTGATCCCGCCCAAGCTCGATCCCAAACCGGACCCCAACCCGCCGATATCCCCGATCGCAACAAACCCGCCCGGCAGCTCCGGCTCCTGCAAAATCTCCTTGCGATAGAGCTTCGCCATCCGCGCATTCTCCGCATCCTGCTTCAGCTTTGCATCGCGCGCGCGAATCTTCTCCTCACGCGCGTTCTTGGCAACACCGGACTTCTCATGCGTATCGTTCGCCGCCGCATTCACGTGCTCGTCGTTCAAGACCAGGTCGTACTTGTCCTGCTTCTCGATCGCCACCTTCTTGCCGCCCGCGAAGATCTCATGCCGCCCATGCTCCTCATACCACTTCGTCAGCGTGGAGGTCATGTGCATCTTCTCGATAATGTTGCGCCAGCCCACGCCCGTGTTGTACGCGCAAAAGCTGATCTCGCCCTCCTGCGTCGCGTACGGAATAATGCACTGCTCGGTCCGGCGAAAATCGTAGTTGAACAGGTCCTGAAACCACATGCCGGCGATAAACAGGAAGTTCCACCGGTCCGCGCGCCGCATCTTGATGTCTTCCATCGTGCGATCCGCCGTCACCTTGCCATAGCTCCTGCCCGTCGCGCCGAAGCACTTATCGAACTTCTTCAACAGATCCATGATCTTGAAGTGCGTCGGCGCCTTGGTCGGATCGTAGTTGCGCAACAGCGCCAGCGACACCCCGAGGATCGAAAGATACTTGCCCCGCGCAGCGTCATTGACGCGCGCAACATCCTTCGCCAGACGATCCGCATTCAAGAACGCCGTCACCGGCACCGCTTCCTTCGTCTCCTTGTCGATCATCAGCGCCATGCCGATGCCGCAGTTCGGGTGGCATCCGCACGAAAGCTGGCCCCAGTCGCGATCCGGTCCATGCACCAGATCCGCCCAGTCCGAGAACGTCGACATGAACGAGATCGGAAACCAGTCGCGCGTCGGCTCGCCCAACCCCGTCTGGTTCTTCACATCGTGCGCCAGGTGCGACAGCGTATACCGCTGCGCCTTGCGACGCTCATCCGACACCTCTTCGTCGCGGCCTGTAAACGAAACCGGCTGAAACGAAAGAAAGTTGATCTTCTTCGGGTTATCCAGCGCAAACTCGATAATGCGCCCAACCTGCTCGTTGTTGATGCCGTTCACGATCGTCGTCACCGGAACGATATCGACGCCGGCCTCATGCAGATTGTGAATAGCCTGCAGCTTCACATCGAATGCATTGCCCACCTTGCGGTGCGAGTTCGCTGCATTGCCGATGCCGTCGAACTGTAGGTACGCATACCGCAAGCCAGCCTCGGCCGCCGCCTTCGCGAACTCCTTCGACTTCGCAAACTCAATGCCGTTCGTCGCCGCCTGCACCGACGTATATCCAACCTTGCGCGAATACGCCACCGCGTCCAGGAAGTAGGGCGAAAGGGTCGGCTCACCGCCCGAGAATTGCACCGACATCTGCCGCCGCGGCTTGATCGTCACGGCGTTATCGAGCATCGTCTTAATCTCGTCCCACGTCAGCTCATGGACAAACCCCACCTGATTCGCGTCCATAAAGCACGGATCGCACATCATATTGCAGCGGTTCGTCAGATCGATCGTCAACACCGACCCGCGGCCATGCGTCACCGTCGAAGTTCCGTGATTGTGCAGCTTCTCATCGTTGTGCGCCCGGATATCGCGCCCCGGAAATACCTCTTCCAGATGCTTGAAAAATGCCGTGTCGATCGACATCACGTCCTCAAAGTGGCCGTGAATCAGGCAATCCTTCACCATCAGGATCTCGCCGTCGCGCTCGATGATCTGCGCCTTGATCTCGCCCACCTTCTCGTTCAGCAGGATCTCGTGCGGCAGCTTGCCATCCACAATCTGCTGCCGAATCTCCGGTATGCACTTCGGGCACAGCGAATCCGTCGTCCGCGGCCAGCCCAGCGGCGGCTTCTCCTTCTCATAGCTCTTCAGCAGAGGCTTGTCGCTCCACTTCGGAGTAAAGGACGCGTTGGGACTGATGGAATTGAGCTTGTTGAAGACCACCCATCCACCCTTGGCAGCAACGGTAAGAGTCTTCTCGGCTAGCTTCAATGCAGTGGCCATGTAGGTCTGGATCTCCTAAAAGTTACAGATCAGATGTCTCTGAAAGCGTTCGGACTCGCAGCAAACTACGAGCTTTACCCCTCAGCATAAGTTCATCTTGGTTCCAGCGGAAGTGAACCCGGAGGTTCGTTCAGCCGACCGGAGCCAGCGCATCTGTTTGTCGAGGTTCAGGTTACTCGGGAACCGCCGCGCCCGAAAAGCGGTCGGTAGCGAGCAGCGAGTTGACGCAGCGAACGGCGAACTCTCACACTGAACGGCGCGAAACCCCAGATGCCTACAACTTTCGGGCAATTGCCCACAGACCTCCGACAATGCCTCCAACGAACCCTCAAACGCCTCCGAAACGGCCCGGCTCCGCGTCAATGACCGCCATCAGCTCCTACCGATGCCTCCGAAGATGCGTCCATCGGAGAACATCCGGCAGAAACTCGTGCACCGCATCCCCGAGTGCGGCGCCTCCGATCGACGCCCCAAAAGTCACCAGCACATCCCCCGCACCCTGGTTGCGCGCCGGGTAGTAGGTCGGCGTCAGCGCAGCCGCTCCCAGGTACCCGCCCAACAAGGCAAAATTCGGCGTCCGATGACCTGCATCCGTCCGCGTCACCAAAGGCCTCGTCACCGAATACAGCACCCGCCTGCCAAACGGTTCGCTCGGTCCAAGCACGTAATACCGCGGATCCTCCCGGAGAATCACTGCCAGGGCTCCAGCCGAAAACATAGTCTGCGTTGCGCCCCGAAGCGCAGCCGCCCCCAGCCGCTCACCGAACGCCCCGCTATCGGTCCCATACTGCGGCCGGCCATCGACCGCCTGACTATACCCGGACGAGATCAAGTCGCCTACCAAACCGTACGGCGAAATCGTGTTCCGCAAGGCCCCCACCACCTTGTCGCGTCCGCTCTGCCGCGGTGCCGTCTCCCCAGCCCCCACAATCATGTCGGTCGGGCGAACAACATGTCCCGATCCCGCCCCGACCTTGGAATCAGGCCTCGCTTCCCCATCCGGTGCATCCGACACATCCTCCGGTGCCACAGTCGCTCCCATAGACGAGGAGATCAAGACCTTCGCCGGGGCCTGTGCCCGCAGCAACGCAGCTCCCCCTATCCAAAACAGGAGTCCCACCGACATCCCCGCCAAACCGCGCGCACAGGAAACGGGCATCAGGCAAAACCGTGAACCGGCAACAGCTCCAAAACAAAGAGAACGGCCCAAAACTCACCTCGTAGTCGAAAATTTACCTGCGCATCTGCCTGACCTGCGCAATCTGCCTGAGTTAGATGAGCCCATTCCTCGATGGATGGCATTTTTGCCTCGCATCGCGTCGCATCCCAGGATCGGCAGGCCTTCTACAGCAAATCTGCTCAAAACCCCATTTACCACAAAGAGACCGCGATACCTTTGCCGCCACCTCCGTCTCCGTTCGGAGGAGATCGCCGGTCTATCATCTCTTTGGAGACATCGCTATGACCGCCGGACAGGACAAAACACGCTGGGAACAACGCATGGAGGTCGCCGGCACACGCGTCGAAGAGGATCTCCGCAAAGCCATCGCCTTCCTCAACGACGAGGTCGTGCCCGACGTCCGCAGAAACGGCTCCGCCGCCCTCCGGGCTGCCGCCACAGAGCTCCAACGTCTCGCCGAACACATCGAAAACAACACTCGCAACAACCACCCGCATCGGTAACGGGATTGCGGTGACCGGAACCTGTCGTTACGCCCTCACAGCCGCACTGGCGGCTCCGCTTCTGCTCCTCGGCGGCTGCCATCACCACACTCACGCCCCTTCCCCATCACCGCCCCCAACCGCCTCCCGCGCCCCACGCCGAACCCACACCGCATCGGACCCCGACGCCGCCATCGTCGGCGACGGGACATCCCGTCCAGGTCGCTCGTCCGGCATCTCCCCCGGCAACCTCCCGCCAGCCGACCCGGCTCTCCTCCATGGCCGCCCCTTCGACACCGCCGTCGGCCTCGCCAGCTGGTACGGTCCCCCATACGCCGGACGCAGAGGCGCCGACGGAACCGTCTACGACCAGAACGCCATGACCGCCGCCCACCTCACCCTCCCTCTCGGCACCACCGTCCGCGTCACCAACCTTGCCAATGGCGAAAGCGCCGTCGTCCGCATCACCGACCGCGGCCCCTTTGTCCGCGGCCGCATCATCGATCTCTCGCTCGCCGCCGCCAAAAGCACCGGCGTCTACCGGGCCGGCGTCGTCAAGGTGCGCGTCGAGGCCTTCGACCCACCCCCGCTCCCCGCAAACGTACCTCAAGGAGGCCGTTGGTGCGTCCAGATCGGTGCCTTCCCCACCGAAGCCGACGCCCGACAGGAAAAATCCGACCTCGTCCAGCGTTTCCCCACCGCCAAAGTCATCGCCTTCCAGGGACCTACCGGATGGTGGGTGCGCCTCAACCCCAAACTCGCCGACAAAACCCACGCCACCGAGGTCGCCGACAGCATCCACCTTCCCGACGAAGCCCAGCCCTACCTCACCCGCACCGACTAGCTCCGGAGCAGTTGGTGTAGAGACCTTTCTTTTGTCGTCATTCCCGAAGTCTTGTTGTCATTCCGAAGGGAATCTGCGGTTGTTCTCGCTCTTGCCAGTTCCTCTACACACCCGTACGAATCTGCGCCAACTCCAACTCCCCCCACCAAGCTCACCCGCAAGCCACCACCCCTCTACCGCACCACCGGCTTCCCCGTCCTCTGCTCCAACTCCCTCCGAAACTCCGCCGATCCCGCATGGTTGAACGTGTGCGTAATCAGCACACCATTCTGTCCAAACACCCGCGTCACCGCACCCCCACCCAGAGCGAGAACATTCAAAACGTCCGCGTAGACGACCCGCTTCTCCGCCCGCAGCCAGAACCTCTGCACCACCGCCCCATCCGTCAGCACAATCGTCCCCGGGTACTGGTACAACCCAAACACCACCGCCACAAACAGCAGGATGGACAGCCACGGTGGAATCGACCGCTGCGAAATCCACAAAGGATACGCAAACAAGAGCGCGTATAGCGGCAGCGCCACCGCCCGCGAAAACACCACCACCGGCTTCAGCGGAAACTCAAGTCCCGCCGAAGTCCGCCGAGGCCATCCCTTCACCAGTCGCCCCGCAAACAAAAGCGCAAACACCAGCACCATCGCGCCCACTTGCAGATCGCGCAGCTCCGAATGCACCGTCTTACCGCGCCCCGGCCGCCGGCGGCGGAGCATAGTACGGCAGCTTCTGCTGCTCTTCACTCGCCCGCTTCACCACAATGTCGTCAAACAACAACTCCGGTGCGATCGTCGTCTGCGGAATCGCCCCCAGAGTATTCGCCAGATACGGCGTCCCCCCCGCCGCCACCACCGACGACCGCAGGCTCCGGTTGTCCAGCTCATCGAACGCCGCGCCCCGCACCAGCTCCCTCCGGCCATCCGGATGCACCCGATACAGCACCCTCGGAGACAGCTCGCCGCCCAGCGTATCCACCGCATACACGTCCCGCTTCTGCTCCCGCGCCAGAGCCAAGAGACGGTCGGTCATCGCCGCGTCCGAAAGCGCGTGCCCGTCCGTCCCCGGCACCGGCTCAAACACCATCACCCCCGAGTGCGAGTGCGCCGCCTGCCCCGGCCCTGCACGCCCATGCCCGTTCGACTCCGGGAAATCCCGCACCGGCTCTCGCCCAATCAGGTAGCTGCTCAGCTTGCCCGCCTTCACCACGTCCACCATCTCGGCCGGAACACCTTCGTCATCCACCTGGTACGACCCCAGCAAACGCCGACCATCGAAGCTCGCGCGCGTCGGATCGTCCGTCGCCGACAGCAACTCGGGCAAGATCCGCGTGTGCAACGACGACGTGTACGTCCCCTGCGTGCGCGCCGTCGTCCCCGGATCGGGCCGGTCCGCCTCGACATTCGGCACAAACAACCGGTTCAGCACGTCCGCCGACGCATCCCCCGAAAACAACACAGGCCCGTGATAATCGTCGGCCGCCACCACCGGCGCCTCCGTCAACGCATGAAAGCTCTTCAAATCCGCAACAATCCGAGCCCGAAACGCCGTCCAGCTTTCCAGCTCCGCCACCGTCGCCGCCGTCGATCCGTTGTCCCGTCCCACCCGCATCCCATCCGGCGCCTGCCCACCCACCGAAATATTCGCTTGATACCCCGTATACCCCGTTCGCAGCGTCGTCCCCTCCGTATTCACGAGATACCGGTTCATCGCCACCGCCCGCAGATTCGCCGTCGAATACTGCACGTCCTGGCTGAACCCACGCACCTCCGGGTCCGTCGCATACAGCCCGCTCCCCTCCACCAGCCGCCGCCGCCACTCCGCCCTCGTCCGATCGTCGAAATCCAGCGTCCGCACCGGCTCGATATGCGTCACCGCCTTGGCCGCCGCAAAGTCCTGCTCCTTGCGCTGCCCCTCAAACTGCTTCAGCGCCGCCTGCTTCGCCGTGTACGCCCGCAAAGCCCCCTTGTACGCCTCGTCCGTCGCCAGCCACAACGCATACTTCAACGCCTCAGGATCGTTGTCCTCCGGCGCCAGCTGCACATTGCCATCGCCGCGCGTACCCGAGTTGTCCGACGCATACGACCCAATCCGCACCGTCACCCGCACCACCCTCTGGTGCCCGCTCTCCTCCCGCGTCAGCGCCCCATAGTTCGCAAGCGCCTCATAACTGGCAAGATCGTCCATCCGGTACTCGATAAAGTACGGCCGCTGCATCCCCGGCAAGACCAGCCCAGCCCGCTCCCGGTCCAGCTCCGACCGCATCGCCTGCAACATCGGGTCCGTCACCGCCTCAGCCGGAGCGTCTGCCGCAAAAGCCGTAACCGCGCCCGGAGACAACACGATCGCCAACACAGCCGCTACTCCAGCCAGTCCAGCCCGCCCCGAACCTCTTCCCACCCACAACCGCGTCTCTGCCATCATCCCCGCTTCCAATCCCCTGCCTTGTTCCGGTCTCACTCTGTCCTGTTCCTGTCTTGCTCTGCCCTGTTCCTTCTCTTCCTGCCCTTCTGCTCTTCCTGCCCTTCTGCTCTTCCTGCCGTTCTGCTCTTCCGTTCCCTACCGCCGCTTCAGCTCTTCCTTCGCCCCCGGCGGCGCCAGAATCGGCGGCCGAGCATTCCCCTGCGCCTGCCGCTGCGTCTCAATTTCACTCACCAGCATCGCTGGAGCCACCGCCGACACCGGAATCTGTCCCGACTCCGCCCCGCAGATCCCGTTGAAGATGTCCTCCCGATCCCCCGTCGCCAGAATCCGATTCAGTGCCGCCTGCGGCGTCCCTACAATCGACACGCCCCGCACCAGCTCGTCCGGCCGGCCATCCACAAACACCCGGTACACCACCAGCGGAATCACCTGAAACGCCTGCGGACTTCGCCTCGTCGTCACCGCAAACCCCGACGAAATATCTTCGAAATACAGCCCATACGCCTTGCCCTGCTTCTTCGCCTCGTCGATCAGCATCTGCCGCAGGCGCTGGTCATCCACCGTCTTGGTCGAGGTCACGATCAGGTTTCCCTGTCGCCCCGTCGGCATATGCCCCGACTCCGCCCGCCCATGTCCGTTCGAGCTCCCAAACGACGCGATCGGCAGCCGCGACATCAGAAACGTCTGGAGCACGCCGTCCTTGATCAACTCCACCCGCCGCGCCGGCTGCCCCTCATCGTCGAAGCTGTAGTGCCCCGACAACGGATGCCCCTGAAACTCCGCGATCGTCGGATCGTCCGCCACCGACAGAAACGTCGGCAGGATCGGCTTCCCCAGCAGCTTCGTAAACGTCTGCCCCTCCTCATCGCCCCTCTGCCGCTGCCCCTCCAGCCGATGCCCCAGCACCTCATGGAAGAACACCGCCGACGCCCGCCCCGACAGGATCGCCGGTCCGTTATACGGCTCCGTGATCGGCGCCGTCCGCAACGCCTCCAGATTCTTGGCCATCGCCAGCGTCTTCTCGGTCAACGTCTTCTGATCCGGCAGATGCGCCACCGTGTCCGCCTCAAACGTCTCCACGCGAAACAGATCCATGCCATCGGCGGCCCGCGTTCGCGCCACCACAACCAGCCGCGCCACATGGCTCGGCGTCGCCACCCGCGTCCCCTCCGACGACACAAAATAGTCCGTCTCGGTCGAGGCCTGCAGAGCCACCGTATTGAAAAACACATCCGGAAACTGCAGAAACAACCCCGATAGCTCCCGTATCCGATCCTTCCAGGCGTTGTCCTCCAACCGCAGCGCCGGCGACGCCGCAAGCACCTCGCTCACCGCCTTCTCCTTCGAAAAGTCCGGCGAAACATCCTCCTCGCGCGCCCGCACCTGCTGCTCCGTCTTCACCTTCAAATACCCGTCCAGCGCCTTTCCATACCCCCGATTCGTCGCAAACCAAAGCGACCGGCTGATCGCCGCCGCGTCATCCGTCAGAGGCAAAGGAACCGTCGTCAACGCCGAGTTGCGATGGTCCCCATGCGTGTTGTCCTCCGCCTGCGACCCCAGCCGAATCTCCACATCCGCCGACCTCCGGTGCGACCGGTTCGCCCCCGTCAACGCCCCAAACTGCGCCGACATCGCCACCTGATCCGCATCCGACACCGCATACGAAAGAAAGTACGGCTTCGGCGTCTGGGCCGTCGCCTCCCCGGCCGCACCCGCACGTGGCGACCCCGAACCCTGCGCTCCACCCAGATCCCGCATCGCCCGTCCCAGCTCAGCATCCATCGTCCCGAGCAACACCGAATCCGCCGGTCGCCCGCCAGCACCCCCCGGCTCGGCACCCACAGCCCGAAAACCCGAAAACCCGCACACCACAACCAAAGCACAGGCAGCCGCGAGGCGCGCAAAAGACGGACACACCCGCGGCGCGGCGGAGTCACAAAAAAAACAGCGATCTAATATCAAAGGTTAGGCCCGTTCTTAGCGGAAGTCAGCTCTTGGCGAGTGTATCGGATCACACCGTGCACGCCCGGCCAATCTCCCGTACCTTAAAGGACGTACGCCGCCCCGGGAAGATAGGAACAGAGTCTTCCCTCTCAGTCACGAACGCCCTTCGCCGGGACCAGACCACCAGATCACCAGACCAGAAATCGGGTCCTGACCGAAAATGAAGCGTTCCCTCCGCATGCTCTTCCTCTCGCTCGCCGTTCTGGCCTGCGCTCGGCCGGCGTGCGCTTCGGCGGCCCCATCCGGCGCCTCACCCCCGCCACCCACAACCACCCAGACCAGCCCGGCACAACCCACCCAACCCGCCTACCGCCTTCCCCCCGAAAAACTCCAGCAAGCCATCCTCTACTCGCGCCAAAAGGCCGTCCTCAGCCTCGCCGCCGAGCTCTGGAGCATCCTCGTCCTCGCCCTCCTGCTCACCACCCGCGCCGCCGCCCGCATCGCCAGCTTCGCCACCCGACGCACCCACCGCCGCCCGCTCCAGGCCGTCCTCTTCACCGCGCTCTTGCTCGCCGTCACCGCCCTCGCCGAACTCCCGCTCGACCTCTACCGCCACCACCTCTCGCTCCTCTACGCCCAATCCGTCCAGGGCTGGACAGGCTGGTTCGCCGACCAAGCCAAATCCCTCGCCCTCACCTTCGTCCTCGGCACCCTCGGCGTCCTCCTGCTCTTCTCCGTCATCCGCCGATCCCCGCGCCACTGGTGGTTCTGGTTCTGGATCCCCACCATGCTCCTCGTCGTCCTCGGCGTCTTCGTCACGCCCGTCCTCATCGACCCGCTCTTCAACCGCTTCGAGCCCCTCGCCCAATCCGACCCCAGCCTCGTCCATCGCCTCGAATCCGTCGTCCAGCGCGGCGGCATCACCATCCCACCCGACCGCATCTTCCTCATGCGCGCCAGCGACAAAGTCACCGGCCTCAACGCCTACGTCACCGGCATCGGCGCCTCCAAACGCGTCGTCGTCTGGGACACCACCATCCGCAAAGCCACGCCCGACGAAATCTCCTTCATCTTCGCCCACGAGCTCGGCCACTACGTCCTCCAACACATCTGGAAGACCCTCGCCTTTCTCGCCCTCTTTCTCCTCGCCCAGTTCTACCTCGGCTACCGCCTCGTTACGTGGCTCCTCAAGCGCTACGGCGCCCGGTGGAACATCCCGTCCATCGAAAGCTGGGCCTCGCTCGTCGTCCTTCTCCTCGTCCTCTCCGTGCTCAGCTTCCTCTCCGAACCCATCACCAACGCCTACAGCCGCATGCACGAGCACGACGCCGACGTCTACGGTCAAGAGGCCATGCACGGCATCGTCGCCGACCCGCAAACCGTCGCGCAACAAGCCTTTCAGATCCTCGGCGAAACCAGCCTCGCCGACCCCAACCCCAACCCTCTACTCGAGTTCTGGACCTTCAGCCACCCCTCCATCAGCCGCCGCGCCGCCTTCGCCCGCGCCTACAACCCCTGGCTTCCCCCACAAACACCCCGATACTTCACTCAACCCGGAAGGACCCGATGAGCCCAAACTGCATCTTCTGCCGCATCGTCGAAGCCACCATCCCCGCGGAGCGCCGCTACGAGGACGACCTCTGCCTCGCCTTCGCCGACCTCCATCCCCAGGCGCCCGTGCACCTGCTCGTCATCCCGAAGCTGCACCTCCCGTCCCACGCCCACGCGCTCGCCGAACACACCGAACTCGTTGGCAAGCTGATGGCCGCGGCCGGCGATCTCGCACGCAAAGAGCACCTGAACCGGGGCTACCGCCTGGTCATCAACACCGGCCCCGACGGCGGCCAGACCGTCGACCACCTCCACATCCACCTGCTCGGCGGACGAGCCATGTCCTGGCCCCCAGGCTAAAGCAAATTACCTGTAGGTGTAGAGGGAGCCACAGGTCCCAACGCCGTTTTCTCCGGAGGAAAACGGCTCTGCACGTATACGCCCGCCTCACAGCAACAGGTAATTTGCTCTATTGTTGCGGGCGCGAACTCACGCGCTGGCCCTGTCACGGATTGATCTGATGCTAACGCTGGAAAACGGCAGCGAGCAGAAGCTGACGCAGCGGCCAGCCATTCCGAGTGAGGACAAGCCATTCTTGTTGAAGCTGCTGCATCTCGAACTGCAGGCGCATCTGCCGCAGGCTGCGGTCAAGCAATTACGGCTGTCGGCGGAAGCAGCGTCGACCAAAAAGGTGCAGCTCGGACTGTTCGCGCCGCAGCTGCCGGAATCGTCACGGCTGGATGTAACGCTCGCGTGTGGGACATCGTTCGCTTCTGCAAAAGCAATGACATTCTGTCCAGGGCCGTGGCAGGGCGGCCAACTCCGCTGTCTGCTACATGCTGGAGATCACCGCCGTCAATCCAGTGCGCATGAAGCTGCTCTTGGAACGCTTTCTCTCGGAGAGCCGTGGCGAGTGGCCCGACATCGACCTGCCCTCTGGCGATAAGCGTGAGCAGGCGATTCAATACGTTTACCAGCACTTCTGTCGGCGCCGCATGTAAGTGTGCATCATCTTGCCGACGATCGGGCCGGGCCGGATCGTCGCCACCTGCACGACGATGTCGCAGACTGCGGTCGGTCCATCGCGCGGAAGTGAAGCCATTGGCGCACTTCGCTGGAGTCTGTGCTGGAGGGCACCCTGGGCGTCCCACTTTTCCAGGAGCAGCTGCTGCGCATCGCCATGATCGTCGCCAACTTCAGCGAGACCCAGGCCGAGGAATTGCACCGCGCTGTCGGGATGCGGAGATCAATGGCGCGAATGCGCAAATGCCCGCAGCATTTCGAACCAGGAGATGGAACAGATTCTCCTGACGGCAGAGACGCTTCATCAGAGTGTTGTGACCTGGTTTCAGGCCAACCACCCGGAGCTTTCTCCCTATCCAACCTCCGCATCCGTGGGTCTGAGAGCAGATACGAACAGTATCGTGCTTCTGTGAACGACGGTCCGGTTCACATCGGGTTTTCTGCCGTGCCTTTCGATCCCAGGGCTTCAGCTACGGCCGCAAACTGCTCCAACGCCGCCTGGAGATTCTCTACGATCTCCGCGGCAATCTCATCCGGCGGTGGCAGGCTGTCGATATCATCCAGGCTGTCATCCTTCAGCCAAAGAATGTCCAGGTTCAGCTTGTCCCGCTTCAGCAGATCGTCCACGGCAAACCGCTTGAAACACTCCGTCTCTTTGCGCTTGGTCCTGTCTCCGGCTGCGTACGAGGCACTGAAGTCGTCCAGATCAGCCGCCTTGAGCGTGTTCTTGCGTAGCGTAAAGTGCCGGTTCGTGCGAAAGTCGTAGATCCACAGGGCCTTCGAGGTCGGCTTCCCGTCCGAACGCGGCGGCCGTTGGTCGAAGAACAGCACATTCGCCTTTACGCCCGGCTTGTAAAAGATGCCGGTCGGCAGACGCATCAGCGTATGAAAGTCGAACTGCATCAGCAGCCGCTTGCGGATGCCTTCACCCGCGCTCCCCGCTTCAAACAGCACATTGTCCGGCAGCACCACGGCGGCGCGCCCAGCGGTATCCATGATGGTCATGATGTGTTGCAGAAAATTGAGCTGCTTGTTCGAAGTAGTGAATTTAAAGTCCGAACGCTCGTAGTCTTCGCGTTCTGTATCCACGACCCCGTCATCCCCGATCACACGATAGCTGGACTTGCGTCCAAACGGCGGATTGGTAAGGATCACCTTGTAACGCTCACCCGGATCGTTCGCCAAAGCGTCCGCCGAACGGATGGGGCTTTCGCCGTTGCCGATGCCGTGCAGGTACAGGTTCATGCCGCAGAGCCGCACCACCTCATCCACAATGTCTACGCCGCTCAGGCTCTTCTCCCGCAGCCTGCGCTGCTGCTCCCGGTCCCGCGACTGCCCCTTCATGTGATCGTAGGCCGAGAGCAGAAACCCTCCCGTACCACAGGCCGGATCGTGCACCGTCTCCCCGATGCGCGGGCTCATTACGTCAACAATCGCATTGATCAGCGGCCGCGGCGTAAAGTATTGGCCGGCGCCCGACTTCACCTCGCCCGCGTTCTTCTCCAGCAGCCCCTCATAGATCTCGCCCTTCACGTCCACGCCGATGCCGATCCACGTCTCCGCATCGATCAGCGAGACTACGCGCTTCAGCTTGGCCGGGTCGGTCAGCTTGTTCTGCGCCTTGCGGAAGATGGTGCCGATCAGCCCGCCCTCCTTCGCCAGGTTTTCAAGCGTGTGCCGGTACTGCAGCTCCAGGTCGTCGCCGGCCAGCGGGCCCAGCTTCTCCCATCGCCACTGCGGCGGGATGATGGAGGCCTCGCCCAGCAGCTCCGTGCGCTCCTGGTCCATCTTCAGAAAGAGCAGAAATGTGATCTGCTCCACATAATCGCCATAGCTGATGCCCTGGTCGCGCAGCACATGCGCATAGCTCCACACCTTGGAGACGAGACTGCTGTAATCGACACTGCTCATGCTTTGGTCTTGGCTCCCTTGTTTGTCATCAGTTCCCCATTTGTCATTCCCGAAGCCGGGGTCCCCATTGAGCGCTTTTGCTCGATGGGGTGGGAAGGGAATCCGCGTTTGCCTGTTCGCTTCTTCGCGGTCACGCGCTTGGGAGCAGCGACACGCTCCGCCGCGATGCGATCGAGGAGGACGGAGGCGGGTTCGTCGGTTGGGTCTTGCGGTACGAGGTGGCCGGAGAAGGCGGATTTGAGTACACCTTGCTTGAGTGCCTTCGCCTTCCTTGATGTACCTTCGTCCGCACGCAGCTGCGCAGTGATGATGGAGTCTAGGCGATCAAACTCATTACGAATCAAAGAAAGCTCTTGCTCGGTCGGAAGCGGAATAGGAATAGCCTGAATCTTCGAAATGCTAAGCGTATGCAGGCCGGCAGTCGATGAAGCTACGTCCTCAATCACCTGTCTTCCATCTGGGGACATGCACCAGATGAGCGCGTACCAAGCCAGTTCCGGGCTAGACACTCTAACTTTAATGATGTGGTTCTGGTGGATGCAATCCTCGATGCTGCCGTCCCATAGTGCGGCCCTGCCGATCTGACTTAGACTGCCGTTGCCTTCCACCACTAGAAGATCGTTCTTTTGCAGGGTTAAACGTTCGAGCTCGCCTTCGGTTACTGGAATACTCTGTACGTCCTCCAGGTCGAGCCGGTTGCGATAAACGTTTGCGACCCGAAGGTAAGGACGAGTCAGCGTTTGGCCAGTCTTGCTCTTGTTTTTGGTAAGACCACCTGATACCTCTCCAAGCTGACCGAGCGAGGACCACACCCACTTATCCGGCAGCCGAGGAAGATGACTTACGTTAGATTCTGATGGGGCTTCATGCTTCTTCTTCCAGTTATCGTTTGTAGGCCGAATGCCCTTGGCGCTCATTTTGGCGAGTTCGGATTGTTCCCAGGCTTGGCGGCGGGCTTCGAGGATGCGGTTGAGCAAGGCTTCGCCGGACTCCAACTCGCCCGCGTTCTGCTCCCGCCACTCCCGCGTCAGCTCGCCCGTCACCGCCGCCTTCAACACCGACTGCCGATACCGCTCCACCAGCTTCCGCACCCGCTCCAGCGCCCGCTCCCCCTCGTCAATGCTGCTGAAGAGTTCGTCGATCTTCGAGACAATCCGCGCTTGTTCTTGTATGGGCGGCAGCAGCAAGGGGCGCGATTCGAACGCGCCGCGCTTGATGTGGACCATGCCAGAACCATGAGCTCGGTCGTAAAGGTCATCGAGCGCATGGGTTAACGAATGTTGCAGGAACGGCTTAAGGATCACCCGCTCTTCGACTTCGACTCGAAAGATATGTTGGTTGAGCCACGCAGGTCCTCTATTCCAGATGTAGACTCCCAGAGTTGCGGCCCACGCCACCAACAGGTCGCCATCAGAAACCCTGTACTTCTCTTCATGCTCAGCGTCTGAGTAGTTGAATGGTGCGTCCACTTTCGTGAGGTTTTGAATTCGGATGATAGGTATTCCGTCCGACCGCCACTCCGACTCCTTAAAACCTCGGCCGTTAATGTAGCGGGCGACCGTTCCGATATCAGTCTCGACCCAACCCTTCGGAAGTTCGCTCAAGCCGCCAACGCCTCACTCAGTTCATCCAGCAAACCATTCAACTCCGCCCCAAACACCTGCCGCGCTGCCACCACGCCGCCCCATGCGCTGAACGGATTATCCCGCACCAGATCCGCCGGGGCGATCTCAACATTCACGGCCAGGTAATCGCGGATAGCTTCGAGCCAGTGCATCTGATCCTCGGTGAAGGTGCGTCCGGCGTTCATCTGCCGCCCAATCCAAAGATTGAACCGCTGCGTCACGCGGCCGGCGTACGGCTCCAGTATCTCAGCCTGGCCGGTGGCAAACCGGACGAGCGAAATGATCTCCGTCAGCACCTTGTCTGCCGGAATGCCGCGCACCAGCGACGACTCCAGACGGCGGTACGCCTGCCACACATCGGCCGTGGTCAGGTGGTACGGCGGATCGGTCAGCCGCTGTGCCAGGTCCTGAATGCTCGCATACGTCAACCGCCGCTTCGGGTACGGCTTGCTGTACAGGATCTCGAGCGCCAGCAGCTCATCCTTGTGCGTTTCGATGAACTGGCGGAAGCTGGTGGTGCGCAGCTCCGCCTGCTTCAGGTCGTACCCGGCCGAGGTGACTTGGTCGATTGTCCCTTCATCGATCACGATGTCCGACTTCTGCTTGATGGTCTTGATGAGCGTCCGCAGCGGAGCATTGTCGATCGGCCTGCACGCCCGGTCCTTCAACTCTTCCTCCACGGTCTCAATCTGCGCGTCCGTCGCCGCCTCCAGGTTGCCGTGCCGCGCAATCACCTCGGCATCGATCACGTCCGGGCTGATCGCCTGCAGCAGTACACCGGAGAGTTGGCCGAGCGAGGTGCCGCCCGGGACACCAAGTGCCGCAATCCTCTGCCGGTCCTCCTCGTCGATCTCCCGGTCCATCGCGGCGAGGCGCCCGGCCAGGCTGGAGATTGCGTCGAAGTCACGCCGGCCCTGCGCGATCTGGTCGATCAGCTTGTCGAAGGGAACGTTTCGCTTCCGTTCGAGCAGCTGCGAGATCGTCTTCTGGCTCTCGGTCACGCCCACCGCGTCCACGATGACAAAGCGGGTCTTGGTCTGCGCATCCGGTGTCACCTGCCGCAGTTCGGCATCGGTCAGCGTGCGGACGCCGCGGCCCTTCATCTGCTCAAAGTAGCCTTCCGACTTCACATTGCGCATGAAGATGAGGCATTCGACCGGTTTGATGTCGGTTCCCGTCGCGATCATGTCCACCGTGACCGCGATCCGGGGGAACGGGTCGATGCGGAAGCCCTTGATGAGCGCCTCCGTGTCCTCGGACGTGCGATAGGTGATCTTCCGGGCAAAGTCATTGCCCCGCTCGAAGACCTCCCGCACGATGCGGACGATCTCCTCGGCATGGTTGTCATCCTTGGCAAAGATCAGGGTCTTGGGCACCCATTCTCCGGTGCGGCCGGGAAACAGTTCGGTGAAGAGCACATCGCGGAAGCGCTGCAGCACGGTGCGAATCTGGCTGGGAACGGTGACCGCCCTGTCGAGCTGCTTACTCGTGTACGGCAGGTCCTCGTCCAGCTGTCGGTAGCGAAGCGCGCGGGTGCGGCGGTCGCGCACGGGGACGTGGTATCCGGAGTCGACCGTGCCGCCCTGCTCGCCGACCTCCGTTCGAATGCTGTAGATCTCAAAACCCACGTTGACGGTATCCGCGATCGACTGCTCCAGCGGGTACTCCGCGACCAGGTTCTGCTTGAAAAAGCCCAGGGTGTGCGCGGTGGGCGTAGCAGTGAGGCCGATCAGGTGGGCGTCGAAGTAATCCAGCACCTGACACCAGACACCATAGATCGAACGATGGCACTCGTCGGTGACGATGAAATCGAAAAGCTCGATCGGCAGGGCCGGATTGTAGGAGACATGCTTCAGATCGCCCTCGTCCGTCGTCCAGGTCTCGAAGGCGGAGGTCTCCTCGGCGGACTCGTCGAGCTCGCGCCCTTGCAGCATCGCATAAAGCCGCTGAATAGTCGTGATGACAACTTTTGCGTCGGGATTGATTCGGTTGCTATGCAGATGCTGGGTGATGTAGGTCTCAGTAAACTTGCGCCCTGAGCCCGGCGGATCGTATTCCTGATATTCCTTGAGCGTTTGTTTGCCCAGGTTGGTCCGGTCCACCAGGAAGAGAATGCGCTTGGCTTTCGCAAACTTCAGAAGACGCCAGCTGAAGGTGCAGGCGGTGAATGTCTTCCCGGCACCGGTGGCCATCTGGATCAGCGCACGTGGTTTATCGAGTGCGAGCGAGGCGTCCAGGCCCTGGATCGCGCTCACCTGACAGGCCCGCAGGCCGGAAACGTCTAACGCAGGCATCTCTCTCAGCCTCGACCGCAACGTCTGATCGTCCTTGAGCCAGGCGTGGAGAGTCGCTGGTGTTTGGAAGGCGAAGATCGGCCGGGATCGAGCCTGCGGATCGCGCCGGTCGCAAAAGTACGTCTCAGCACCTGTGGATTCATAGTGGAAGACAAGCTGGTCTGACCAGCGCGCCAGATGCCCTGGAAGCCTGGCGATGTACTTCGCCGACTGCACCTCAACGCCGCTGAGCGTCGATCCAGCCTTCTTCGCCTCGATGGTGCCGGCCGCTTTGCCACCGACGAAGAGCAGGTAATCACACTCTCCGTTTGGCAGCGCAAACTCTCGAACCGCGACTCCTTCCGCGGCGTTTCGGTCGAACTCGTCCTTGTCCTGAAGTACCCAGCCAGCAAGCGAGAGAAGCTGATCGATCCCTTCTCTCGCGAGTTGTTCGGGCGTTTTGGACATAGAGCGGCTGAAGGTCCCTGCCTACCGCAAGCCGAAACGTCAGACGGGCGCGTGGAAACCTCTCAACTATACGAAAAATCCCATCCCCTGGACAGTGTTGACCACGCGGTTGTCCACCGACGGTCTCAACGAACAAGGAAGACATACATTTATAGAGAAAGCAGGATTACTCGACCTTCTGTATCGAAATAAGAGCCGCTCCGGGCCCGCCAAGCACATCCATTTTCGCTCGATATGGACACCTTAAGCGTGCAGGGCGCAATCTCCACGATCCACGGCTGCGAGACGCTGAACCCCATGTTGGAGCGCGGCCTGAACATCAGGGCTCCGGTTGAAGTGTCCTGCTTAAATCCGACCGCAGTGGTCGAAACACCATGTAGCAATCCGACCGCATTCTCAACTGGATCAGTATGGGTGGCCCGATGTGAGCTTGTCGCATGTCGAAATCTCACCTGCAGATTTCCATGAGAATGCGGCTACAGCCAAGTGCTGTGAGCGTCACGTGGGAGCTTGAGGACGAGTTCGGCTGGTGGGAGACGGAAGGCTCTTCTGGTGGGACAAGGAAGGCAACGAAGCGGTGACGCAACGCCCGGATCGAGCTGAATGGGATCCGTGAGAAGAGTGAGCAAACCCGCGCGAAAACATTCACCATCGCGGCCCGCAAGACCACTTTCGAGATGGCCTTAAAGTGTTTGATTCATCAGTAATCGGCTACAGCCGCGAGGTTACGCCTGCACAAGCGCGACGGGACTCGAAGGCCTTGTTCCGGATGCACGATGGCTCGAAGGCCCATGGAGTGGGCCAGAGTCCCGGCCCGCAAACCGGTGCGATCCGGACCATCTCCGACTTGCCCACCGAGCACGGTCTCAAAACGCCCGCACAGACTTCCCCAGAGCTTTGGCAGCAGCGATTGCATAGCAAGAAGATAATTGTCCGCGGTCCCGACAGGAACGCAACCCGAGTAGCCCTGCAGATGGCACTTCAGAAGTACGGCAGCCTGATCGATGCCGCAGGCGCTTATTGCTCGGTGATTGTCACTGAAGCGGTTAGGCAGGTCGGACGTGAGGAGAAGCGCTCACATGGGATGGACCAAAGCAGGGCCGGCTAAGTCGTTAGTTGAACAGCGTACTGACGCTCGTTTCCATGTGAATGCTTTCAATGGCGCGGCCCAGGAGACCCGCGATCGAAAGCACTTTGATCTTTTCCACCCGCTGCGCATCTTCGCGCAGCGGTATCGTGTTCGTCACCACCAGCTCTTCGAGCCGGCTGTTCTGGATGCGCTCGACCGCCGGCCCGCTCAGCACCGGGTGCGAAGCGCAGGCATACACCTTGTCCGCGCCCTGATCGAGAAGAGCATCCACCGTCTTCACCATGGTCCCGGCCGTGTCGATGATGTCGTCAAGAATCAGGCACGTCCGTCCGCGCACGTCGCCGATCACGTTCATCACTTCGGTCACGTTGATGTCGGTACGGCGCTTGTCGACGATCGCCAGCGGAACATCCAGCTTTTTGGCAAAAAACCTGGCGCGCTCCACGCCGCCTGCATCCGGCGAAACCACCGTCAGGTTCGGCAGATGGAGGTCGCGAAAATAACTCACCAGCACCGGGCTGGCAAACAGATGATCCACAGGTATGTTGAAGAACCCCTGGATCTGCGCAGCATGAAGATCGACCAGAAGAGCCCGGTTCGCTCCCGCGGTGGTCAGCAGATCGGCCACCAGCTTCGAGGTAATCGCGACTCTGGGCCGATCTTTTCTGTCCTGCCGAGCATACCCGTAGTACGGAATCACGACGGTGATCCGCCCGGCTGACGCGCGCTTCAGGGCATCCATCATGATCAGGAGCTCGACCAGATGCTGGTCGACCGGAAAACAGGTAGGCTGCACAAGAAACACATCCGCTCCGCGCACGTTCTCGAGAAGCTGAAAGTGAACTTCGCCGTCGGAGAAGCGCTGCAGGCGGGTTTCGCCCAGCGGAACTCCGACAAATTTGCAAATCTCCTCCGACAACGGCCGGTTTGCCGAACCGGAAAAGATCTTGAAGCGTTTGTCCTCGCTCGGACGTCCGGAACGCTTGCGTTCCGGGCCCGGCTTCGGATTTGCCGCGCTTGCCTGAAGCGTCGGGGCAGAGGCCGTTCCAGCGATCTGCACCCCAGCTCCATTGGGTGTGTTCAGGGCCCCGGAGACCGGGGCCGCTTGCAGAGACGCCAACGAAACAGATGTTTCGCTCGCATCCCGATCTTCGTTCGGGGGAAGAACTGCAGTCGTGCCTTGTTGGTTCACGTTTGAAACCTCCAGGTTGGTTGACCTTGGTAGTTCCTGCTGCTTTCTGTCTTGCTCAGAGCCTTGTTGCGGCCCTGTTTTACCTCGTATTGCACGTCCTTGTTGCGAATCCTGCAAACTTTAGTAAGACATCTATCCATCTCGGCTCGGTTGGATGGCTTGTTTCCCACGCCCTCCCGGCCTCGCTCCAGGAGAGAATCAGCCTTCTGCCGATGCTCCCAAAGAGCGTCCCTTGTGAAATCCTTGTTCCCGGCCGACTCTTGCCCGATGTCAGCTAAACTCGACCCTTCCAACCCAGGTGATCCAGGCGCGAAACGATGACTTCTGGCTGGGCGACTAGGATTCGAACCTAGACAAAGTGCTCCAAAGGCACTTGACCTACCATTAGTCGATCGCCCAGAAGTCACCCAGACGGCAGGAACAGATCTAAGTCTAACCCGCGTTGCGCCTCCAACTTCCTTATCGGCAAAATTTCAGAACACTTTAGTCCTGAAATGACATTTTTTGGTATGCCGATCGAGAGGTCGTCGAGGTCAGAAACGTCGGAACGCCGAAACCCTGAACCCGTTGTTGAGCATCGCGTGCCCCAGTCTCGGAGCCATACAGGCCAAAGACCGCAGAGCCGGAGCCGGAAAGCGCCGCAAAGATCGCACGCTCACCTGAGCCTTCCCCGCACAAAAGCAACTTCACTTGGCGCAAAGGAGGCTGAAACGCAAAGACAATGTCTTCGAAGTCATTCCTGATCCCGGCGCGGCCAAGAGCGAGAAGGTAACTCACCGCCCCGTCAGCCTGTCCCGGAACTGCGCCGGAGGCTGTCAATCCATCGCCTTCCACCGTAGTGGTCCGGGAAAACGCTGAGGCGTACGTGAGACTCAACTCCCCTAGTCTAGAGGAGAGCGCCTCCGAAGTCAAGCCTGCCTGACTCTGCAGCCGGTCCCACTCCGCAAACGCCGCCGGCGTCGACACACCCACCTCGGGCGCGGCCACCACACACCACAAGCCGCCGAGAAGGTCCGGCAGAGGCACTACCTCTTCCCCTCGACCCAGCCCCAGAACCGATCCCCCCAGCAGAAACAACGGCACGTCCGAACCCACTTCCGCAGCCAGCCGCAGGCGCTCCGGCCCATCCAACCGCCGGTGCTCCCCCCCAACCGCCCGCGGACCAGGCCACCCCCGCATCTCCCGCCCCAAAGCAAACAGCGCCGCAGCCGCATTGGCGCTGCCCGCCCCGAGCCCCCCCTGGATCGGCAGCCGCTTCGCGATCCCGATCTCGACCTCCGCGCTCACCCCCATCGCCCGAAGCGCCCGGTCCACCATGCGCCACGCCGTGTTGCGATCGTCGGTCGGCACCCGAGGGTGGTCTGCCGTCAGCCGGATCCGCGTCTCCGCACCCGGCGCCACCGGACGCGCCGCGACCGAAACCACGTCGTGGATCGCCAGCGTCTGGTAAAGCGTCACCAGATCGTGAAACCCATCCCGCCGAACCGGGCCGATCGCCAGGCCGAGGTTGATCTTCGCAAACGACGGAACGCGCGTTGCCATGCCTCACTGTCTCATGGCGTTCCCGGTGGAGTCCGGTGCGCCTCGCCGACCGAAGGAGCCGCCGCCTGGACGGACGTAGAGGTATCCAGACCGTGTCGCGCCGCCTTCAACAGCGTCGCCGATCCGGTGTCGCCGCTCAGCTCCCAAAGCATCGCGCCGCCCATCCTCTGCTCCCGCGCAAACTCGATCTTCGCCCCCACCGAGACTGCGTCCTCATACGTCCAGAAGGTCTCGCCGTTGAACATCCACGGCGCCTTGGATTCGGGGTCCCGGTAGACGGTAAAGGGCTTGGGGGGCGCCTGACCCGGATCCGGCTCATCTTCATCGTCGTGTCCATCGGCCAGCAGAGCGGCGAGGAAGTTGTAGGGCCGGTCGCCCCGGATGGGCCGGCCCGGCTGAAAGAGGCCGTGGCCGGCATGGCCCACGTCGCGCCAGCCATAGCCATAGAACGGCAGGCCAAGCAGCAACTTGTGCGCCGGCACACCCGCGGCCACCCACGCCGCAACACTCCTCTCCACCGTTCCTTCTTCGCCGCCGCCGGTTGGACTTACCACCGCCGCCGGGTCTGGAATCGGCGTATACAAAGGCGCCAGAAATCCCGTCGTCCGGCTCCATGGACCGCTGTAGTCATAGTTCATGAGCCCGACCTGATCCACCATCGCGGCCAGCCGCCCGAGATCGACACCGCTATACATGCGCGGCGAAACACCCACCGCCACGGCAAGCCGCAGCCCAGGCCGCACCCGATCCATCTCGCGGCGAAACAAAACCAGCATCTGCAGGTAGTTCTCCGCATCGCCGCCGTGCGGGTACTCCCAATCGACGTCGATGCCGTCGAAGATAGGCGGCGCACCGGGCGCCTGCTCCACTCCCGGCAGAAAGTGACCGCGCAGAAAAATGTCCACGCAGGTCTTCACAAAGGCCTCTCGGTTCTCGGGCTGCGCATCCTTGGCGAAGTCCTCGGCATGACCCTCAAGCGAGATCAGAATCTTCAACTTCGGGTACCGCCGCTTCAACTCCGCCATCTGGTGAAAGTTGCCGCGAAAGGACGAAGCCGGATCGTCCGGCTTCCCGTCAACCGAGTTCGCGGCCGTAAATGTCCAGTTCAGATCCGCATTCGGGTCCGCGACCGAGCAACGTCCGCCCGTGACGAAACCTTGCGCATAGTTCATCTGGTCGAGCAGACCGGCGCCGCCGCTGTCGACCAGATTACGGGCAAAGTACCCCTGGTACACGCCCCATTGCGGAAAGTACCCGACCAGCAGAGACCGGCCCGGCTGGGCGGAGGACGACACACCCGACGTCTGGCCCGATCCCTGCCGTGCACCGCACAGTATCGCCAGCACCGCTACAACCAGAAGCACAAAAGAAGACATAGTCCGCAAGCGACACCCAACTTTGTTAACAAAGTGACACTCCCTCTGTAGACGCGGCAATGACCCGATAGATGCAGGCTGGAGCGGCATTGACAAAGCGCCGACCTCTGCTGAGGACAATGCGGAATCGTTCGGGTCGCGCCCTTATACGTTCCGGCCGCCCCCTTATACGTTCCGGTCGCCCCCTTATAATGGAGCATGGCGCACGCAGATCCGGCGGCCCTCACCGACAGCTCTTCCGGGCTGAGCTCTGCTGTGCCTGACGCCTCGGGTGCTCCGGAGCTTCCGCCGGAGCTCGACGGCGCGCCCACCGACGCCGGCATCGATCTCGAAGCCGCCTTGCAAAGGTCCGGTTCGCATCTCTCCGGCTCGCTGCTCTCTGGCGGCGCTGCTCCGGCGGCCTCGGACCTCGCCGACGGGATCTACGCGGTAGGACCCGGACCGGCCGGTCCTTCGTCGCCGGAACTCGTCTTCTTTCCACCCCCGTCCGACGCCGCCGCCCTGAGCCTCGACGAACCGGCCGGCGCTCTCCATTCGCCGATCGCTCGCACGTCGGTCGAGTCTGCTGCCGCGCACGTCCGCGGCAACCCGCTGGCCGACGTCTCGAGGATCGACGCGAACTTCCAGCGGCTGCTCGAGACCGTTCACACCAACCGCCCGAACGACGACCTCGAGATCATCGAGAAGGCCTGGATCTTCTGCCTGGAGCAGCACGAGGGCCAGAAGCGCGCCTCAGGCGAGCCCTACGTCATTCATCCGCTCGAGGTCGCGCAGGTGCTCGCCGAGCTCAAGATGGACTCGACCGCCATCGCCGCCGGCCTGCTTCACGACGCCGTCGAAGACACCGACGTCACCTCGACCGAGATCGCCCGCCGCTTCAACGAGCAGGTGGCCCACATCGTCGAGGGCGTCACCAAGCTCGACAAAATAAAATTCGCCAACCGCGAAGATCATCAGGCCGAGAACATCCGAAAGATGCTTCTGGCCATGGTCACGGACGTTCGCGTTGTCATCATCAAGCTCGCCGACCGCCTCCACAACATGCGGACCCTCGAGCACCTCCGCCCCGAAAAGCAGCAGAAGATCGCCCAGGAGACGCTCGACATCTTCGCTCCGCTCGCGCACCGGCTCGGCATGGGAAAGCTGCGCGGCGAACTCGAAGATCTCGCCTTCCGCTACACCGACCCGTTTGCGTACAAACAGGTCGAAGACGAGGTGGACCTTCTGCGCGGCGAGGGCGAAGATTTTCTCGCGCGTATCGTCCTCACCCTCGAGGAGAAGCTTCGCGAACACCTCCTCACCGGCCGCGTCGAATCGCGCATCAAGCGCCTGTACTCGATCCAGCAGAAGCTCGTCTCGCAGCAGGTGCCCGTCGATCAGGTCTACGACCTCTTCGCCATCCGCGTCATCTGCCGCTCCGTGCAGGACTGCTACGCCGTCCTCGGTCTCCTGCACAGCATCTGGCGTCCCGTTCCTGGACGCATCAAGGACTTTATCGCGATGCCGCGACCGAACCTCTACCAGTCGCTGCACACGACGCTGATCGCGCCGGGCGGGCACCAGTTCGAGGTCCAGATCCGCACCGAGGACATGCATCGCATCGCCGAGGAGGGCATCGCCGCGCACTGGAAGTACAAGGCCTCCGACAACGTCACCGCCAAGGACGAGCAGCGTCTCGCCTGGGTGCGGCAACTCGTCGAGTGGCAGCGCGAGATGAGCGACCCCAACGAGTTCATGTCCACGCTCAAGATCGACCTGTACCCCGAGGAGGTCTACACCTTTACGCCCAAAGGCAAGGTCGTCGTCCTGCCCAAGGACGCCAGCCCCATCGACTTCGCCTACGCAATTCACACCGAGGTCGGCAACACAACCACCGGCGCCAAGGTCAACGGTCGCATCGTCCCTCTGAAGACCCGCCTCCGCAACGGCGACATCGTCGAGATCGCGACACAGCCCGGCCATGCGCCCTCGCGCGACTGGCTCTCCTTCACCAAAAGCTCGCGCGCCCGCAACAAAATCAAGCACTGGCTGAACGAGCACGGCCGCGAACGCGCCATCGAGATCGGCCGCAAGCTGCTCGAACGCGAAGCCCGCAAGTACAAGGTCGCGCTTGCCCGCTTCACCGAAGCCGACTACATCCGCGTCGCCGGCATCTACGGCTTCGGTACCGAAGCCGAACTTCTGGCCTCGATCGGCTTCGGCAAATACTCCACCCGCCAGGTGCTCAACAAGCTCGAACCCGGCTCGACGATGGCCGCCGCCGAGCCCTCCAGCCCTGCTGCCGACGCCGGCCCCGGAAACGTCGTCGGGCAGATGTCCGAGGCCGTCAAGCGCGTCTACTTCGGCAAAGGTTCGGACTCGCTGCAGGTCGAAGGCCAGGACGACCTGCTCGTCTACCGCGCGCGCTGTTGCAACCCCATCCGCGGCGAAGAGATCGTCGGCTACGTCACGCGCGGCAAAGGCGTCGCCGTCCACGCCCGCTCCTGCTCCAACGTCCAGAATCTCCTGTACGAGAGCGACCGCCGCATCCAGGTCGAGTGGGGCGAACCTCCCGCCGAACCCGGCGCCGCCCGCCAGCAGACCTACCCCGTCAAACTCACCGTGCTCTGCGACGACCGCACCGGCATGCTGAAAGAGTTCACGGCCATCATCTCGGACGACGGCACCAACATCCGCTCCGTCGACACCAAACCCACCGCCGACGGCAACGCCGTGGTCGATTTCGTCGTCGAAACCGTGGACGTCCGGCACCTCAATCGCCTGGTCCAGAACCTCCGCCGCGTCCCGGGCGTCCGCGACGTGCAGCGCGTCCAGAAGATCTAGTCCATTTGCGTCCCCAGGCCTCTAAGCCTGAACTGAATCCGCCGCTCCCGTGCGCTTCCCGGGACGCACCTTACCCCACACCCACGCCGGCATGACGGTCCACGCCATATAGCTTCGCAGCTGCTCGTACGTCGCAAAGCCCATCGCGTATCCGCACAGGAGCCGAAGCAGCTTTGCATCCTTTTGCGCGCGGTGCATCAGCGAGTTCACACGTCCGCGCTCGGTGAACAGCCGCCGCTGGATTCGCACCGAGTGCCGCAACTCCGCGCCGATCTCCCGCTCCCACGCACTCTGGTACCGGCTCATCTGCGCCGCATCGAATCGCCCCGCGCGCACGGCTTCGATCGCCGCCTCCGCCGCCAGATCCCCCGAGACCATCGCAAAGTAGATGCCCTCGGCCGAAAACGCATTCACCATGCCGGCAGCGTCTCCCGCCAGCACGACCCGGTCCGCGTACGTCCGATCGAGGGGCCCGCTGATCGGGATCGGAAACGCCCGGTAGTTCTCCGGACGGCTCTCCCCGCGCACCCACCCACGCTCGCGCATGCGCTCCACAAACGCCTGATGATGCTCCTTTGCCCGGCCGCGCACGTGCTCGTTGAAGTACTCCGGACCAGACCCGAAGCCCAGGTTCAGGTGCGTCTCCTTGGGAAACAGGTAGCCGTAGCCGTAACTCGATTCGAGGCTCAGGAGCAGCGTCACGCGGTCGCGATGCGCCGTGTCGAGCTCCGCATACGGCGTCTCTTCCATCATGTCGATCGCGTACTGCCCATGCACCTCGCCCGTCCGCAGACCGCTCTGCCGCGCCACCACACCGTTCGCTCCATCCGCCCCGATCACCATCCGCGCACGGAAGCTGCGACCATCCGCGCACTCGATCTGGACAGCCTCCGCGCCGACCTCCATCCCGCGAACCACCGCCCCCATCGCCACCTCGGCGACCTCCGCCGCCCGCCGAAACAGCGCCGCATCGAACTCGATCCGCCGTACCAGATAGAGGATCGCCTCGCCCGCCGGGTCCTCATACTCCATCCCCGTCCCGTCCGGGCTCTCGAGATACATCTTCCGCAGCGCATGGACCGAAATCCCGTCCAGCACCGAGCGCAGCTGCGGCAGCCGGCCGAGTGCGCGCGCCGTAATCCCGCCGCCGCAGGGCTTCTCGCGCGGAAACACCGCCGCCTTCTCCAGCAACAGCACGCGCAGACCGGCCGCGCCCAGCTTCAGCGCCGCCGTCGCGCCCGCCGGTCCCGCACCCACCACCGCCACGTCATAGATCGCCGCCGTATCTGGACTACAGATCGTCGTATCGGGACTACAGACCGCCACCTCGCGGCTCACTCCGACGTCTCCACCAGCAGCTGCTCCAGCTTTCCGTCGGGCATCGTGTATGTAGTCACGGCAACCTTCTTTCCGTCGGCAAAACGGACATCGAAGAGGCGAAATGTCATGCCTCCGCGCGTCGCCTCTCGTCCTTGTTTGACCTCCGCCACCGCACCCAGCGGCTTCAGACTCGATCGAAAATCCTCGATCGTCTCCGGCGAAAAGTAGAAGTTGCCATCCTCCGTAAACAGCGTTCGGTCGAGCCTGCCCGCCTCGAGCCCGGTGAGGATCGCACGCATCTGCGCCTCGCTCGCCGCGACGGCGGCAGGGCCCGATCCCGATCCCAAAGCCCCGACGCCGCTGCCCAGCAGCAGAGGCACAATCGCCCGTGCCGCCTTGCCCGCGGCCCTCGACGCCTCCTGGTTCGTGAGCACCGCCACAGCAAGTCCCTCGTCCGGGTAGACGATATTCTCTGCAACAAAGCCGCCCACCTCGCCCGAGTGCTCGATCACGCGCCGCCCCTCGGCCGTCCGCACAAACACGCCCAAACCGTAGTGGCTGCCCGCGCCATCTTTCAGCTTCACCTCGGTCTCCATCGCGTCGTAGCTCGCCGGCGACAGCAGCGACCGCTGGATCAGACTCAGGTCCCACCGCAAAAGATCGCTCGCCGGCATCGCCATCTGCGCATCCGCGAAGTACCACCCGGGAGCCTCAAGCGTCGCCGGCCGCACCGGCGCCAGAGCGTTGCGGATGTACCCGAGCGGCTCAATCCGTTCGCGATCCGTATCGATATTCAAAACATCGCGCATCCCCACCGGCCGGAGCACACGCGTCGAGACAAACGTCCAGAACGGCACGCCGCTCACCTTCTCGACGATCAATCCGGCCAGCACGAAGTTCGTGTTGCTGTACTGCCACTTGGCGCCTGGATCGAAGTCGAGCGGCTTGCCCGCCCACAGGCGCACCAGCGCCTCGGGATCGACCGGGCGCGTAAACGCCGGAATCGTGTAGTCCTGCGGCGCATAGTCGCGGTACCCGCTGGTGTGCGACAGCAGCATCCGCAACGTGACATCCGAGGCGCGCGTCAGCTCCGGATACCACCGCGACACCGGGTCGTCGAGCGTCAGCTTCCCATCCTGTGCCAGCAACAAAACGCTGGCCGCCGTGAACTGCTTCGAGATCGACCCCACCGGGTAATGCATGCTCGCCGTCGCCGCCAACTTCGGCACGGACTTCGATGCGATCCGCGCGTCGCCGAACCCCGCCGTGTACACCACCTTGCCCCCGCGCGCGATGCCTACCTCCGCGCTGGGCACGCCGGTCTCGGCCAGCACCTGCCGCACGGCTCCATCGACCTTGCCGCGCAGCTCAGGGGAGAGCTCCTGGGCTCCGGCGCCCGCACCGTTCATCCCGAGCAGGAGGGCAAGGCACAGCCCGGCGCCCGCTGCTCGAGCTGCGACCGGGAACCCGTCCTGGATGTCCTGAGCTGTCCATTTCTTCATGATGTGTGGGATGCTGCGCTCGGGTCGCAAGCCTCAGAGAGTGGGCCGCGCCACGCGCTCGACCGCGGCCTCGACCGCCGCGTTGACCTCCGCGTGGGCAAACTCCGCGGTCACCCGAATCCCGTTCATGATCGCCTTTTCGTTCGACGACCCGTGCCCCACAATGCACACGCCGCGCACGCCCAGCAACGGAGCGCCACCATACTCGGTGTAGTCCAGGCGGCGTTTGAAGTCGAGAAAGGCCCGCTTCGACAAGAGCGCCCCCACCTTCGAGGTCACGGTCGACTTCAGGCTCTCCTTGAGCGAGATGTTGACCAGACGGGCCAGACCCTCCGAGGTCTTGAGTGCAACGTTGCCCACAAAGCCGTCGCACACCGCCACATCGACCCGACCGTTGTACAGATCGCGGCCTTCTACATTTCCGATGAAGTTGAGCGGGAGCAACCGGAGCAGAGGCAGGGTGTCGCGCGTCAGCGAGTTCCCCTTGGAGTCCTCTTCGCCGATCGAGAGGAGGCCCACCCGCGGTTTATGGATGCGAAGGACATTGCGCGCGTAGATGTCGCCCATGATCGCAAACTGCACCAGGTTGTCCGGGTCCGAGTCCACGTTGGCGCCCACGTCCAGCAAGAGCGACGGCGACCCGGCCGTCGTCGGCAGAATGGTTGCGAGCGCCGGCCGGTCCACACCGGCAAGCATGCCCAGGACCATCTTCGCGGTCGCCATCGCCGCTCCCGTGTTGCCGGCCGTAAAAAACCCCGCAACCCGGCCCTCGCGCACCAGCTTCAGACCCACCCGCATCGTGGAGTCGCGCTTGGTGCGAACCGCCTGCGCGGCCTTGTCCTCCATGCTGATCCACTCGGTCGCGGGTACGACTTCAATCGGCAAGGTCTCGCCGCGCAGACGTCCATCGAGCGCCGGCCGCAGCGTCGCCTCCGGCCCCACAAGCAGCACGCGCACGTCCAGCAGACGGCAGGCCGCAATGGCCCCGCAGACCTCGGCGTCAGGCGCCTTGTCGGAACCCATTGCATCCACAGCGATGTCGATCGGCATAGAAAGAAAACACGCGCCCGGGAGGGGCGGGGAGGAATCGGAGATCTCTTGCCTTAGCTGGCTTCTTTGGCAGGCAGAACTGCCCGGCCCTTGTACTGTCCGCAGTTCGCGCACACCCGGTGCGGAAGCTTGCGCTCGTGGCAGTTCTGGCACTCGGAAAGCCCGGTCGGAGTCAGAAAATCGTGGGAGCGGCGAAGCGCGGTACGCCGTTTAGAATGGCGCCGTTTCGGATTAGGCATCGCAAAGTTCCTTTCACATCTCTATCTTTTGTTGAAGTCGCGAAGCCCGGAAGCCCAGAAGCCCAGACGCAAACCTGGCCGCGGACATCGCGCATCGCAAACGAAACTAAAAACAGCCAGGCGCCAAGAGCCGCAACAGCCCAGAGACCCCAGCCTAGTTCTGCAGCTTCCCGGCAAGCCCCGCCAGGGCATTCCAACGGAGATCCGGGACAACTTCGCAGCCGCATTCCCCGGAGTTCAGGTTGTGGCCGCACCTCTGACACAATCCCCTGCAGCTCTGCTGGCAAAGCGTGCGGCTGGGCAGGGCAAGCAGCACCTGCTCACGCACGACATCCTCGAGCAGAAGCCCGCTCCTCCCATAATACCCGATTTCGGTTTCTTCTTCCGTAATCGCCCGCTCTCCGGCCTCGACGTCCGCGCTCTCCGGCCGAAAGATCAGGTCGAAATCGCCGCGCAAATGCTGCGGCACCGGCTCCAGACAACGCGCGCACAAGAGCTCAAACTCGCCGTCGTACCCTGCCCGCAGACGAATATCCTCCACAAACTCCTTTGGCCCGCGGTGCTCCACAATCAGATCCGCCTGCCCCTTGACGTCCATCGGCCCAGCCTGCCGGACATCCGGCGCGTACTCGATTCCTTCCGAGGGAAGCACAACATCGAAAGCAAGCGGCTCATCCTGCAGATCTACAGTTCGAATCAACATGGCATCTCCATTTTCTCATAGCGCGCCGCCGCCTCGAGGAGCCTCTCGAAGTACTCCGTTTCGCTTGGAATACTCCGTTTCGCTTTCAAGGGCACGGCTTTCGCGTTCCCCTCCCGTTCTTCAACAAGCTTCCTGGAACCCCGCAAACATCCGGATCCCCGCCACCCCAACCGCCCCCGCCCCGACGCAGCTCCCGGCGTTCTCCAACGTGACGCCGCCAAGCGCCAGCACCCGCCCCGGCGCCAGCCGCGCAGCTTCCCGCAAAGCTCCCAGACCCACGCCCGCACGCACGACCTCCCCCCCGACCCGCTTCTCAAACACCGGCCCAAACAACACCAGATCCGCTCCCAACGCCCGCGCCTCCCGGACCTCCGCCAAACCATGACACGACACACTCACCACGGGCTTCGGCGCCCTGATCCATCCCGCATCCAGGAGACACGCACCGATCCCCCGCAGATCTCCAGACGGCACATGAACGCCATCCGCTCCGCTCGCCACAGCCACCCGGACCGCCACCTCCGACCGCGCATTCACCAGCAGACGGGTCCCGCCTCCCGAAGGCAGCGCCGCCCTGATCCGCTGTGCCAGGGCGATCAGATCTGCCTCCGAGAGATCCTTCTCCCGAACCTGTATAAAATCGATCCCCGCCTCCGCCCACCTCTGCGCACACGACCCCAGAGCCGCGCTCCGGAGACGTCCGTCCTCCAAAAGGAGACCTTGGTCCCCCGAAAACATACCCCCGTCCGTAATGGCATAGCGCACCACAGTCGAAAGTCTATCCCCCAAAACTCCCGCGCCGGCAATCAGCTCGGAGCTAGAATAGAAAAGGTCTTGCAACTCGTTGGGACCAGACGCATCTCCATCCGGCGCCGCACCCATTCCAAGCGGCGCCCTCACACCGTCCAGAGACCCACACTCCACGCATGAGCAGTGTCTACGATCTAATCGTCATCGGCTCCGGCCCCGCCGGCCAGCGAGCCGCCATCTACGGTGCCAAACTCGGCAAGAAAGTCGCCCTCGTCGAGATGCGCGAGGTCGTCGGTGGAGCCTGCATCAACACCGGCACCATCCCCTCGAAGACCATGCGCGAGGCCGTCCTCCACCTCTCCGGCTACAACTACAAGTCCATCTACGGCATGAACTACCGGGTGAAGGAACGCATCACCATGTCGGACCTGGCGTTTCGCGTCCAGCACGTCATCAAGACCGAGGTCGACGTCACCGAAGCCCAGCTCTCGCGCAACAACATCGAGATGCTCGTCGGTGTCGCCAGCTTTCAAGACCCCACGCACCTCCGCGTCACCAACTCCCGCGGAGCGACCGTCTACGAAGCCAAAAACATCCTCATCGCCACGGGAACCAAGCCGGCCAGCTCCGACAAAGTCCCGATCAACGGCCACAGCATCATCAACTCCGATCTCGTCCTCGACCTCAAAGCGCTTCCCAAAACCATGATCGTCGTCGGCGGCGGCGTCATCGGCGTCGAGTACACCTGCATGTTCTCGGCGCTCGGCGTCCGCGTCACCCTGATCGAGCGCCGGCCTCGCCTGCTCGAGTTCGCCGACCAGGAGATCGTTGAGGCGCTCTCCTACCACCTCCGCGACTCGCGCGTCACCATGCGCCTCAACGAAGAGGTGGAGTCGGTCGAAGAGATGCCCGACGGATCGGTGGTCGCCAACCTCGAATCCAAGAAAAAGGTTCAGGGCGACGCTCTCCTCTACGCCGTCGGACGCCAGGGAAACGTCGACGAACTCAACCTTCCCGCCATCGCGGTTGAATCGGACAGCCGCGGACGCATCCCCGTCGACAAGGACTTCCGCACCAAGTGCCCCAGCGTCTTCGCCGTCGGCGATGTCATCGGCTTCCCGTCGCTCGCGTCCGTCTCGATGGAGCAGGGACGCGTCGCCGCCGCCCGCGCCTTCGGCGACAACACCATCCTCTCCAACCCCTCCTTCTACCCCTACGGCATCTGGACCATCCCCGAGATCAGCTTTCTCGGCAAAACGGAAGAGCAGCTCACCGAAGAAGACGTCCCCTACGAGGTCGGCGTCGCCTACTACCGCGAAATCGCCCGCGGCCAGATCCGCGGCGACACCACCGGCCGGCTCAAACTCATCTTCCACCGCATGAACCACACCCTGCTCGGCGTCCACATCATCGGCGAGGGCGCCAGCGAACTCGTCCACATCGGACAGGCCGTCATGTCGCTCGGCGGAACCCTCGATTATTTCGTCGATACCGTCTTCAACTATCCAACCCTCGCGGAATGTTATAAAGTTGCGGCTTTCAACGGGTTAAATCGCGTCAGCAAATTCGAGTAACCAAACGCGGCCCGAGCAAAGGGCACAAGCACCATGGCAAAAGCGATCGGCGTCGTTCTTTCCGAACGAATCCTTACAGCACTTATCCTCGATCACAAGCTCGCAGGTGAGCTCCATACCTTTCCTCCCGCCGTCAGCGACGAGGACGCGCTCATCGAACTGCACACCGACGCCCTGGTCAAAACCATCTGCGAGCAGGTCGTCGCCGCCGCCGCCGGCGCCACCGATATCGACGCGGTCGGCGTCGCCATCCCCGGCCTCATCCGCAACGGCGTCGTCGAGGAAGCTCCCAATCTGCCGCAACTCAAGGGCGCCCGCATTCAGGAGCTGCTCCAGATGCAGCTCGGCGGCTCCGGCTTCACGGCTCCCGTCGCCATCGTCAACGACGCCGACGCCATGGCCGCCGGCCTCGCCAGCGCCCACGGCAAACTCGACTCCATCATCCGCGCCTGGACCCTCGGCGTCGGCATCGGCTACGGCCGCTACCCCTTCGTCCCCGGCGTCTGGGAGGGCGGCCACTCCACCGTCACCCTCGACGAAAAAGAGCGCTACTGCGGATGCGGCGGCCGAGGCCACATGGAAGGCATCATGGGACACCGCGCCATGCGCCTCCGCTTCCTCGACATGGAACCCGAAGAGGTCTTCGAAGCCGCCAAACAGGGCGACACCCGCTGCCTCGACTTCAAACGCCTCTGGCACAAGGCGCTCGCCGCCGCCTCCGCCAGCTCCATCCACCAGGACGGCGCCGGCAAATTCTTCCTCACCGGCTTCAACGTCCGCTTCGTCGACCTCCCCATGCTGCGCGACTACGTCGGCCAAATGGTCAAGATGAGCCCGCTCCAGGCCTACTCCTTCGAAATCGTCGAAGACGACGCCAAAACCCGAGTCATCGGAGCCGCCGTAGCCGCCGAACAAGCCGCCGCACGCTGCTAGAGTTTCCGTCGAAGCGTGACCTCACCCGCTCTGTTGAGCGATGCGAAAAAGGGCGGCGGCACTTCTTGAAAGAGACGGCGCATCGCCGGTAGCGCCTTCCGAAGTGCCGCGCCCATCTCGCGTCCGCTCACATCGTTGGTGGCAAAGTAGAACATACGCACAGCGTGCTCGCGAACCATCTCCCGTTCCAGAGGATGACTGCGAATTCGCTTAGAGCAAATTACCTGTCGGTGTGTAGGGAGCCACAGGGATCAACGCCGTTTTCTCCGGAGGAAAACGGCTCTGCACGAACATTCCCGCTCCATAGCAACAGGTAATTTGCTCTCTCCGCGGTAAGCAGGCACCATCCGGCTCGCCCTACCTCTGGGAGCCATGTGACATCTTCGGCACCTCCAGCAAACCGTTCGTGATGCTTGATACACCGCACCCCGGCGTCATCGAGAGCGGCAAGCAGATGTGGATTCCGGCAGTGATTCTCGTCAAGAAAGACGATGAACTCTCCCACGGAACTCTAGGCGGCCCTCTTGTACGAGGTTTCCCAACGGATTGCGTCTTCGATCAGGTCGCGCGCAACACCGTACTCGGACGCCAGCTCTTCCATCGAATCTCGAGCCGCAAAACGTCCGGCGATCACTGCCGTCGAAATCCCGGTGCCTGCAAGAACGGGCTTGCCGAAAGAAACATCCGGGCTGATGCTGACGTTCCTGGGCTCGTTCTCGCGGCCTTCGCCGATAAAAGGAAACAGGTGCGTGGTCCCGCCTTCACGGTTGCGTCCGAGCCGGCGCAGATACAGATCAACAACTTCGGGGATCGCTCTCTGACCGCCCCGGGACAGGTTCACCGGCCCGATTGCATCGCGAATAAACAGGTCCACACCGTCTGTCGCGAAGCTCAGCTCCAGCAAAGGATGCTCTGCCCCAAATCGTTGCTGCAAGTCCTCAAGGCTCCTGCGCACCTTTTGAAGAGAGATCCTGTGATCCCGACGAATGAACTGCAACACGTGAAGCTCCGCGAGATTGTTGAACGATAAGCCGCCATCTTCGGCAGGTCGCACGACCCCATCAGCCCCGATCCACCGGCGCAGGGTAGGCACAGGCAAACGCAGATACTCTGCCGCCTCGCTGCTGCCGTAGGCCGCTCGATCGAACTTCGAGATGGATGTCTGCCTCACAGACGGATCATAGCAAACGCTTGTCGCCGCCTTACCTCTGGCACACGGGGCAAAAATGCGTCCCTCGCCCCCCAACCACGATCTTCCGGATCGCCGTCCCGCACACCCGGCACGGCTCGCCGCCACGCCCATACACCCGGTGCTCCAGCTGAAAGAACCCCCGCACCCCGTCCGCGTCCACATAGTCCGAAACCGACGACCCGCCCAGCTCGATCGCCCGCTCCAGCACCTCCACCAACGCCATCCGGAGCCGCTCCATCTCCGCCCGTGAGAGCCGAGCCGCCATCCGCCGCGGCCGCACCCCCGCCCGCGCCAGAGCCTCATCCGCATAGATATTTCCCACCCCATGCAGGATCGACTGATTCAACAACGCCGCCTTGATCGGCGTCTGCCGGCCGCGAAACATCGCCCGAAACTCCTCCGCCGAGACCCCCAGCGGCTCCACCCCGGGCCCCGCATACGCCTCCCGCCGCACCGACAATCGCCCAAACCGCCGCGGGTCGACAAACCGCACCTCGCGCCCGTCCCCCAGCGTCAGCACCAGATGCGTATGCGCCGGCAAAGGCGCCTCCGGCACCGAAACCAGAAGCCGCCCCGTCATCCCCAGATGGACCAGAAATTCCACCTGCTCCGGGTCGTCAGCCTCATCCGCGGCACCTCGATGCAACGTCATTACGATCGTCTTCCCCACGCGCCGCACACCGCTGATCCGACCCCCGGTCAGAGCCTCCGCAATCTCCGCCTCCGGGCTCTTGAAGGTCTGCGGCTTCCCACTCGTCCAAACCCGCACCACCCGCTGCCCCCGCACCCGCGCGTCGACCCCATTGGCAACCGTCTCCACCTCCGGCAACTCAGGCATCCGGCTCCTCTGCCCCAGAGACCCCGACCAGCTCAGAGCCGCCCGCATAGAAAGCTCCGCGGCCGGCATCCACGTGCGGGAGCGCCGACCAGAGGACGTCGTCGTACAGCAAGTGCTGGCTGCCGTCCTGATCCACACTGACATCGATGAGCGTCGCGAGGACTTCCTGCGCATCCGTAAAGGTGATTCGCACCCGGTTTCCTTCAAGAACTTTGAGTGCTCTAAACTCCGCTGTCGTCATCAAGGCCGGACCGGTCACCAGTATAGAATCAACCCTGGACGGCCCATCTGCCTGCCTTTTAAACCTCCGCGGAGATCTCCAAAGCTCGTGCAAAATCGCAAATCAGCGGTAATCCTCGGCGCCCAGTGGGGCGACGAAGGCAAAGGCAAGATCGTCGATGTCCTCTCCGAGCGCTTCCGCATCGTCGCCCGCTACGCCGGCGGCCACAACGCCGGACACACCGTCATCATCCACGGCAAGAAGTTCGTCCTCCAACTCATCCCTTGCGGCGTCCTTCGCCCCGAAACTAAAGGCGTCATCGGCAACGGCGTCGTCCTCGATCCCATGGCCTTTCTGTCCGAAGTCCGCAAGCTCCGGGACGCCGGACTGCCGATCGAAGGGGGCCCCAGCGGCCAGCTCTTCGTCTCCAACCGCGCCCAGGTCATCCTCCCCTACCACCGCATGATCGAGCTCGCCGCCGAAAACGCCCCCGGCCGCACCAAGATCGGGACCACCTCCCGCGGCATCGGCCCGGCGTACGAAGACAAAATGCATCGCAGCGGCCTCCGCGTGGTCGACCTCCTCAACTCGCACCTCCTCCGCACCCACATCCAGAACGCCTGCCACGAAAAGAACACCGTCGCCTCTGCCCTCTTCGGAACCGAACCCCTTGACCCCAAAGCCATGTACGAGGAGTACGCCCGCGCCGCCGAGCAGCTCGCCCCCTTTGTCGCCGACACCGCCGCGATGCTCAATCAGGCGCTCGCCGCCGGCGAGAACGTCATGTTTGAAGGCGCCCAGGGAGCTCTGCTCGACATCGATCACGGCACCTACCCCTTTGTCACCTCCTCCTCCGCCACCGCCGGCGGAGCGGTCACCGGCACCGGCGTCGGCCCCACCCGCATCGGCACCGTCATCGGAGTCACAAAGGCCTACGTCACACGCGTCGGCGAAGGCCCCTTCCCCACCGAGATCAACGACTCCTCCGCCGACCTCCTCCGCGCGCGCGGGCAGGAGTACGGCGCCGTCACCGGCCGCCCACGCCGCTGCGGCTGGCTCGACCTCCCCTTGCTCCGCTACTCCAACATGATCAACGGCACCGAGTGGCTCGTCGTCACCAAGATGGACGTCATGGACGAGTGCGCCGAGATCCCCGTCTGCACCCACTACCGCATCAACGGCCAGCTCACCGACACCATCCCCGCCGATATGCGCGGCTTCGACGCCATCGAGCCCGTCTACACCACCCTCAAGGGATGGAACACCTCGACCGAAGGCATCACGCGCTTCGACGATCTGCCCCCGCTCGCCCAGGAGTACCTCGGCTTTCTCGAGCGCGAGTCCGGCGCCCGGATCGGCATGGTCTCCACCGGCCCCGATCGCGCCGACACCATCACGCTGCCCAGCTTCAACGAGGCGCTCAGCGCCTGAGCTCCCCAAAGCCAGACCCGCCGTCTCGCTTAAGGGCACGGCTTCAGCCGTGCCGTAAGCGCTATCCACGCAGTGCGGCTTTAGCCGCTGAGGTACGGCTTTCGCCTTCCGCTCTCGTTTTTCAACAAGCTCCTAAAGTTGTGCCTCCGGTCCATCATGAAAGCGACGCACATCCGGCAATTCGTCACCCGCCGACCAAAAGAACATGGAGAAATCGTGGACCGTGCACACCCTTGATCCGCGTCATCTCAATGTCCGCCGTCGCCGACGGTCCGGAGATCAACGTGATCGGCCCGGTCCTCTCAACCTCCATACGCGCAAACGCCTCCGGCACCGTTTCGACCACATCCTCCGCCCGCACCAGGCACAGCGAAAAGTCCGGAACCAGCGTCAAGGCGCGCCGGCCCTCGCCAGCGCCATGCCGCAGCACCAGCGTTCCGGTCTCCGCGATCGCGACAGAGACCGTCACCACAACGCCATCGAAGCCGTCCATCGCCCGCGCGGAAAGTCCGTCGTCCACCGTCAGCGAGACCCCCTCCGGTCGCCACCGCTCCGGAAACCCCGGCGGCAAAAGCGTCGGCCGCCCACCTCGCCCGCGCAGCACCGCCTCCACCGCCCCGGCAACCTCATCGTCCCGGACCCGCGTCACCTCCGCGTCATAGTCCCGCAAACGGCTCTCCAGCAAATCGAGCCGAGCCCCAAAATCGAGCCGACCCTGCCTCTGGTACTCGCGCGGCAAGGCATCCCACGCCGCAGCGATCGGCTCCGTCAGCTCCGCTCCCGCACCTTCGCTCCCGACCCCACGAATCACCCGAATCCGCTC
>CAXSGC010000023.1:0-63777 GCA_964236945.1 uncultured Acidobacteriaceae bacterium
GGCCCATGCGGCGTGGGGTGGGGTCGTGGACGGTGCCGCGGAGGGGGTGGTCGAAGTGGGGGTGGGGGGCGGGGGTGCCTTCGTTGTCGTGGGCGGTGGGGGCGGTCCGGGGGATCCAATTGGCTGCTGTCCAGGAGAGCCGGTCGCAATCGATCTCGACGCCGGGGTCATCTTTCGCCATCAGATTAAGAAAGTCGGATCGAAGAGGTGTGGGAATGTCCTTGCTAAAACCGCAAACCTTATCGAAGGCGAGATACCGTGTTTCCTTCATGCCGAGCGGATTGAAGATGCGAACTGCGGCGTAGATGTCGAGAGGTTGGCCGGAGAGGGTTTCGACGATGTCGCCGAGCAGGATGAAGTTGATGTCGGAGTATTCGAAGTGGGTTCCGGGGGGTGTGGTGGGGGTGGCGTTGAGGGCTCGGCGGAGGCCTTCGGCGCGGTCGGGGGCGGCGAGGCCCCAGGGGTCTTTGAGGTCGATGTCGGGGGGGAGGCCGGAGGTGTGGGTTAGGAGTTCGCGGAGGGTGATCTGGGGTTTGTCAATCGAAGTTGGGCCGCCGGGATGTCCGGAGCCGGAAGGTAGTGAGTCGGGGGAGGAAGGCGGTCGGGCTTCTCCACCCCCACGAGCAAAGACGCTCGTGGGGGACCCCGGTTCGCCCGATACCCCACCCTTTGCGCGGTACAGCTGCGCAGAGGATGGGGCACCCGGGTTTGTGGGGAGGTACTTGGCTACGGGGTCGTCGAACGCGAGTTTTCCCTGCTCGTGGAGCTGCAGGATGGCGGTGGTGGTGACGACGACCTTGGTGAGGGAGGCGATGTCGAAGATGGTGTCGACGGTCATGGGTTCGGCGGGGGAGGACTTGCCGTCGAGACCGGGCTCGCCGGGGAGTTTGCGGTTGCCGTAGGCGTGCTGGTAGACGATGCGGCCGGCGTGGCCGACGAGGAGGACGGCTCCGGGGAGTTTGTGGGCGGCGATGGCGGTGGTGATGAGGTGGTCTGCGGGGGTGAAGTCGGGCGTCTGGGCGGGGGTACGGGGAGACGCAGGTCCTTCGACTGCGCTGCTCCCAGGTGCGGGAGCAGCTTCGCTCAGGATGACAGATTTTTGGGAGGGGGCGTTGGGGGGTGGGCTTTGAGCTTCCGTGGCCGACCCCAACCTTTGCGCGGTGAGGCTGCGCAGAGGATGGGGCACCGGGGTCTTTGGGGGGGTCGGCGTCTGTGCTTGGGATTGTGCTTGGGCGGGGGAGACACCGATTCCCTGGGGGAAGGACAACAAGAAGAGCAACGGCAAGGATGCGGCCACGGCTGTGGAACGACGGGATTGCTTGCGGAAGAGGAGGCTGGCGAGCGCGCCGACGGCGAAGGTAACACCGGCGCCGATGAGGACGTACCAGGTAAAGGCGATGTGCGGGAGGTGGAGGGGGCCTAGGTGGATCGGGCTCGGATGAAGCCAGAGGAGGAGGTTGAGCGAGAAGCCGGCGATCATGCCGAGGATGGTTCCGCGTTCGGTGGCGAAGCGGGTGAGGGTGCCGAGGAGGAAGACGCCGAGCAGGCTGCCGTAGGCGACCGAGGCGATGGAGAGGCCGGTTTCGACGACGTGGCCCTTGCCTCCGGCGCGGACGGCGTAGACGGCGATGAGGAAGAGGAGGACGGCCCAGAGGACGGTGGAGAGTCGGGAGACGAGGGCTCGTTCGCGGTCGGAAGCGGGGTTGGCGAGGCGGGCGGATGGGCGCCAGTGGAGGTAGAAGTCGACGACGGTGGTGGAGGAGAGCGAGTTGAGGGCGGCGGAGAGGTTGGACATGGCGGCGGCGAGGATCGCGGCGACGAGCAGGCCGGCGATGCCGGTGGGCATCTGCTGGACGATAAAGGTGGGGAAGATGCGGTCGGAAGATGGAGTGCTGACGGCTCCACTCAAAGTGCTGACGGCTCCGTTCGTGAGGGCTTGCGGGTGCTGGGCGTAGAAGACGGAGAGGCCGACGCCGATGAGGAGAAAGAGGGTGAACTGGAGGAGGACGACCAGGCCGGAGCCGAGGAGGGCGGCGCGGGACTGGTTGAGGGAGCGGGCGGCGAGCATGCGCTGGACCATGAGTTGGTCGGTTCCGTGCGAGGCCATGGTAAGGGCGGTGCCGCCGAGGAAGCCGGCCCAGAACGTGTAGGGCTGGCTCCAGAACGACGGGGTGAGGTTGAGGGCGAGGTGGAGGACGTGGAATTTGCCCTGCGCGGCGCCGACGGCGTGGATGGTGTGCCATCCGCCGGGGATGTGGGCGCCGAGGGTGAAGAGGGCGACGGCGGTGCCGAGCAGGTAGATGGCCATCTGGACGACATCGGTCCAGACGACCGCCGCCATGCCGCCCTCAAAGGTGTAGAGGAGAGTGAGGGCGGAGATGATGGCGATGGAGAGGATGTCGCCGGTGCCGATGGCGATGCCGACGACGATGGAGATGGCGAAGACGCGGACGCCTTCGGCGGCGGCTCGGGTGAGGAGGAAGAGGCCGGCGGTGGTTTTGTGGAGGGTGGGGCCGAAGCGGCGGTCGATGAGCTGGTAGGCGGTGAGGAGGTTGCCTTGGAAGTAGCGGGGCAGAAAGAGGAGAGCGACCAGGATGCGGCCGAGCATGTATCCGAAGACGATCTGGAGGAAGCCCATGTCGCCGGCGAAGGAGAGGCCGGGGACGGAGATGATGGTGAGGGTGGAGGTTTCGGCGGAGACGATGGACAGGCCGATGGCCCACCAGGGGATGGTGTTGTCGGCGAGGAAGTAGGACTGGAGCGATTGGGCGTTGGGGCCGGATTTTTTGGCGCGGAAGCGGAGGCCGAAGAGGGTGATGCCGAGGAGGTAGAGCGCGACGAGCGCGAGGTCGGCCGGACGGAGGCGGGTGGTGGCGGCGAGGGTCGCGAGCGCGAAGGGCGGCAAGGTGGTGTGGGGTCCTTGTATGGGGCCGGGCTGGGTCGGTGTCGGGGCCGGTTATTGCCTATGATACCGGCAGGGGATGCGCGTGTTGGCGCTCTATGAGAGCGCTTCTATGAGCGCTATCTAAGGGCGCCTCTAAGGGCGCCACCGCCCAGGGCGATCCCAATCCGCGCCCGCACCAAAGCCGCCGCCTACAGACCGAGCTTTTTGACCTCGTCGTTGTAGTACTTGCGGTACAGGATGTCCCACTCCTGGGAGCCTTCGAGGATGATCTTGCGTTGCGCCGAGATCTTCAGGCGAGCGGCCTGATCGATCTTCAACTCATCCGTCAGGAGCTTTTCGAGCGCCTTGCGCGCCTCCTGCCGGATGGTGTTGCGGTCCTCTTTGAAGTCGACCTCGGGGATCTCCGCCAGGGTGTCGGCGACCGTATGCGCCAGCTTGTTCAACTTGTCGCGCGAGATCCTCACAGGACCGCCTTGTACTGCGCCACGAGCTTCACTTTGACTTTTTTGAACATCTCCGGGTAGCTGACGCCGCCCTTGTGCATCTCGTCCTGGATGGCTTCGAGGATCACGCGGACCTCGTCGTTGATCCGATCTTCGAGTGAAAGCTCTTCGGTCATCGCCGCGGTCAACCGCTCATTCACCAAAGCCGGCTTTGCAGTCTCGATCATCCTGGCTTCGACGAGGTGTTTTGCCGTCTGTCGCGCAAGATACCCAACGTAATCCCTGGAAAAAATCATGGCTCTTCCTGACTATATCACTCTGAAACCGAGCGGCTTACACCGTCGCGGCCAACTTCCTGGCCGATCCTGGATCGCGTCTTGTGACGCGCCTGTTGGAGCCTCGCGGCACGCTCTGAAACTCCCTTGTGCGCTCCCCGGCAACTCCCTTGTGCGCTCCCCGGCGCTTTCTGCGAAAATAGGAACCTCATGCTCGCTGACAACCTCATCACGCTCAAAGACGACATGGTGGCTTTTATCGCCGGCCACGGCATGCGCCGCGTTCCTGCCTACGTCACCGAAGAGGTCCCGACGGTGGTTTACGAAGAGGAGACCCCGGACAGCTGGAAGGACTTTGTCGAACACGCGAAGGCGGCCGGAGCCATCTTTCTTACGATGAGCGAGGTCGTCCTCGAGAAGTCGGACATCGCGATTCTGCTGGAACAGATTCGCGAAGGGAGTTTTCCGGAGGACGCCGCCCCGGAGATCGACGATGCGGAGTACCTGGTCAACCACGTCGGAAAGATCGGCTATCTGCAACTCGGCTTTGCCCACCAGGGCGTCATGTTTGTCTTTGAAACGGCGACCGAGTGGTACGACCAGTTTCAGGATCTTATGGAAGCCGTCTCGGAGCTGGGCGGCCTGGTCGCGGACGATCGCGACGACGAATAGACGAAATCAGACAGAAATTAGACGAAATAGACCGATAGATTTTCTCCCTCGCCAGCCTGCTGCTGAGCGGGAGCGAGGCAACCAAGCACCTTGCCTGACCTGAACGCACCGTCTAGCCGCGCAACCTGGCTTGTCACTCCGGCCGATCCTGAACTCGTCGGGACCTTGGCTGCCGATCTGGGGTGCCCGACCGCGATCGCTCACCTCCTTGTCTCGCGAGGCATTGCAACGGCGACGGAAGCGGAGGCCTTCTTCCATCCGTCGATCGATCATCTCCACGCGCCGGGCCGGATGCTGGGGATGCGGCAGGCGGTCGATCGGATCCAGCGGGCCGTCCTGCAGCGCGAGCCCATCCTTATCTACGGCGACTACGACGTGGATGGCACGACCGCGACCGTTTTGCTGAAGTCGGCGATCGACCGCATCGGTTCACCGGCGGAGCTCTCTCTGGTGACGTGGCATGTGCCGCACCGCATTCGCGAGGGGTACGGGATGCAGACTGGCCGGCTGGGGGAGGCGGCCAGGGCGGGCATACGCCTGGTGATCTCGGTCGATACGGGCATTCGGGCCTTTGCCGCTGCCGAGGAGGCGAGGTCGCTGGGACTGGATCTCATCGTCACGGACCACCACCTCGCAGACGGGATGGCGGGCGTTCCGGAGGCGGTTGCGGTGCTGAACCCCAGCCAGCCGGGATGTCCGTATCCGTCGAAGATCCTGTGTGGGGCGGCGGTCGCGTTCAAGCTCGCGCATGCGCTTCTGCTGGAGCATGCCCAGGCTCAGCCGGATCCAGCGACCGCGGTCGATCGTCTGAACACACGGCTCCTGCCGAGCTTCTTGAAGCTGGTCGCGATCGCCACCATCGCCGACGCGGTTCCGCTGACGGGGGAGAACCGCGTCCTGGCTTGGCTCGGTTTGCGTGAGCTGGCGAATCCGGTCCAGCCCGGGCTCCGAGCTCTGATGCGCGTGGCCGACCTCCCGCCGGATCGCGCGCCTACCAGCGCCGAGGTCGGATTTCGGATCGCTCCCCGCATCAATGCCGCCGGCAGAATGGACGTTGCCGACGACGTGATCGAGCTTTTTCTCACCCGCTCGCCCGAACGCGCGCAGGAACTCGCCACCAAGCTCGACGGCCTGAACCAGGACCGCCGCACCACCGAACGCGCAGCGCTCGACACCATCGAAGAGCATCTGCTGACGCTGCTCGACCAGACGTCGGGCGAGTACCCGGCCGAGACTCTGGTCTTGGACCACCCGGACTGGCATCGCGGCGTTCTTGGGATCCTGGCGTCGCGGGTGGTCGACCGCACGGCTCGACCCGCCCTTGTTCTCACGCATCAGGATGGCGCGGCGCACGGCTCCGGAAGGTCGGTCGCCGGATTTCATCTCCTGGACGCGTTGGCGGCGGCGCACGCCGGAAGCTGCGATCAGGCGCCGGCCGCGACGCTGTTCCATCGCTTTGGCGGCCACGCTCACGCGGTCGGGTTCTCGCTCCGCTCCGAGCACGTCGCTCTGCTGCGCAATCGTCTGCGGGAGCACGGCGCCGACCTTCTTACCGGACCTGTGCTCCGGCCGCCGAGGGTGGCCGACGCCGAGATTGCGCCGGACGCGCTGACGTTCAGCCTGGCCGAGTGGCTCGGGCGATGCGCTCCCTTCGGCAACGGGCATCCTGAACCTCTCTTTGTCACGCGGGGTCTGGTGCTCAGCGGACCGGTTCGGCTGATCAAGGATCTCCATCTCTGTCTGCAGCTCGCCCCTGCCCCGGGTGGGCCGCCCATGCAAGCGATCGCGTGGTCGCGGGCCGGCCAATCTCGCGCCGTGCCCTGGCCCGCCCGCGCCGCCGAGCTCGGGCTCAGCACCGGGTCGGCGATCGACGTCCTTTACCGCCTTCGGCCTCGATCGGACCAGTGGTTCTCCGGCCTGGAGATGGAGATTGTGGATCTCGGTATCGCCGATGTGCAGGCTCCTTTCGCGGGGACCGGATCTCGATCGGAATCAAATATATAGAGACGCATAAGCCACATCTGTGCTTCGTTTTGCGAAGCTGCGCGTCTTATATACTGCGACTTCCGTCCTATGCCAACCGTCACCACCGTCGAGACAAAACGTAAATTGCCGCTTCTCTGGTGGAGCGTGCTGCCGGTGCTGGCGATCGCGGCGTTTTTTTATATTCGCTCGCTCACGGAGCCGGATGTGGAGGTGCGGGTCTCGCCGGTGACGCGCGAGAATCTGGTGAGCTCGGTCTCGACCAACGGCAAGGTGGAGCCTATCCATCAGTTTCAGGCGCATGCCTCCGGCCCGGGCGTGGTCCGAAAGGTGTATGTCGGGATCGGGCAGCACGTGAAGGCGGGCGAACTTCTGCTGAAGCTCGACGACTCCGAGGCCGTGTCGCGCCTGGCGACGTCGAACCTGTCGCTGCGGACGGCCGAAGCAACTTTGAATGACGTGGAGCACGGCGGCAGCCAGGACGAACGCATTGGGAGCTCGGGCGAGCTTGCCCGGGCGCGGCTTGCACAGCAGCAGGCGGCGCAGAGCCTCGCGGCGCTCCAGCAGCTGCAGGCGAAAGGGGCCGCCTCGGCCGGCGAGATCGCGGGCGCGCAACAGCGTCTCGATCTGGCCAACAGTACGCTGCAAAGCTCGCAGCAAAGGTCGACCGGGCGTTTCGCGCCGACCGATCGCCGCCGGGCCGAGGCACAGTTAGCCGATGCCCGGGCCGCGATGAGCGCCGCACGGGCCGGCTACGACAGCCAGAACGTCCGCGCGCCCTTTGCCGGGACGGTCTACGCGGTTCCAGTGAATGCCTACGACTTCGTTCCGGCCGGCGAGGGTCTTCTCGATCTCGCCGACCTGAACCAGATTCAGGTGCGGGCGTACTTCGATGAGCCGGAGATCGGCCGGCTCGCCGCGGGCCAAGCGGTCAAAATCGTCTGGGACGCCAGGCCCGGGCAGGTCTGGCACGGACACATCGACATCGCTCCGACAACCGTCATCACCTACGGCACGCGCAGCGTGGGGGAGTGCATCATTACCGTGGACGACGCCCACGGCGACCTCTTGCCCAATACCAACGTCACGGTCACGGTGACGACGTCGCAACGCTTCAACGTCCTCAGCATCCCGCGCGAGGCCCTCCATATAGAGGGCGGCGTGAACTACGTCTTCCGCGTCATTGGACGAAAGCTTGTGCGGACCCCGGTCAGCGTGGGTGTGGTCAACCTGACACGGGTCGAAATCGCCTCCGGCCTGACGGAAAAGGACACCGTGGCCTTGAACGCGACCAGCAACCGAGATCTTGCCAACGGTCTTCGGGTGAAGCCGATCGAATGATGTTTGTCCGTCCCCCATCCCGGTTTGCGGTTTTGCTGGCCATTCTTTTGTTTGGATTCGGTTCGGCCAACCTCCGCGCCGACAACGCCGCGGCGGAACGGGCGTTGCTGGACGGCCGGATGGAGGACGCCACACGCACGCTCCAGACGACGTTATCCCAGAAGCCCGGCGACGCCGCTGCGCGCCTGTTGCTGTGCCGCGTCTTTTTCGCGCAGGAGATGACGGATCAGGCCATTGAGCAGTGCGAGGCCGCCACCTCCGGCGGATCGAGCGACAGCTATCTGTGGCTGGGCCGTGCGCAAGGCAGAAAGGCGGCCAGGGTAAACCCGATCAGTGCATTTGCGCTCGCTCGCAAGGTGCGCGTTTCGTTTGAGACGGCGGTCGCGAGAGACGGTGCGAATCTCCCGGCGCTGAGCGATCTGGGCGAGTTCTACGTCAACGCTCCATCGATTGTCGGGGGCGGTCTGGACAAGGCGCGTGCCCTTGCGCCCCGAATCCTGGCACAGTCACCGCGGCGCGGCCACCAGCTGCTCGCCCGAATCGCGGAGAAGGAGGGAGACCCGGCAAGGGCTGAAGCCGAACTCCGCCTCGCCGGGCGATCGCCCGAAGCGCTTGTCGATCTTGGCTCGTTCCTGGTGCAGCAGAACCGCGTCGACGAGGCGGTTGCCGTCCTGACGGCGGCGGCTGAGGCCGATCGCGCCCACGATGCCGCTCTGGTGGACGCCGCCAGCACGCTTACCCTGGCTGGGAGATCGCCGCAACTCGCCATCCGATGTTTGCGCGATTACCTCAGCTCGCCGGCGAAGTCCGACGCAGCCCCGGCGTTCAAAGTGCACCTGCAGCTTGGCGACCTGCTTGCAAGGTCCGGCGACCGCGCGGCCGCCGGACGGGAGTACGCGGTCGCGGCCGGCCTGGCCCCAACCTTCGCTCCGGCACGCGGACGAGCGACCGGCAACGCGTCCGCGCCGCCGAAGCTACCATCGTCCCAAGCCATGATGGACGGGCATTCGAGCCTCCGCATGGAACAGAGCACAGGCACGGAACAGAGCACAGGCACGGAACAGAGCACAGGAGCACCTCTGCCCGCATGATTGAATCTCCGCGCATGTCCTTGCGGCTTTTTCTGATCGCCAGTCTCGCCTGCATCGCGACAGCTTCGGGCCGCGCGCAAATCTCGATGACCACGGCCGTCGACCTGGCGCTTCGCAACAGTCCGCGGGTCCGGTCCGCCGAGGCCGACGTGGACAAGGCACGCGCGGTGCTTGCCGAGACGCGCGACGTGTACATCCCCACGGTTGTGGGCGGCTCCGGCCTGGGATACTCCTATGGATTTCCGCTCGGCCAGCCGACCATCTTCAACTTTCAATCGCAAAGTCTGCTCTTCTCCTACTCGCAAAAGGACTACATCCGGGCAGCGCGCGCCGGCCTCGAAGGGGCCAACCTGGCCTTGATGGACGTCCGCCAGGCAGTTGCCGAGGACGCCGCGTTGACCTATATCGCTCTGACCCGCGACCAGGATCGACAGGCTGCGCTGCGCCAGCAGAGTGAGTTCGCCGGACGTCTGGTCAGCATCGTCAGCGATCGTCTGGAAGCCGGCGAAGACACAGCCATCGGCCTGACGACGGCCAAGCTGACCGCCGCCCAGATTCATCTGGCGCTCTTGCGGGCGGAGGACGACGCGGCGGTCGACGCCGGCCACCTTGCCCGCCTGACGGGCCTGCCCGCGGAGGGTCTGAAGACCCGACCGGCGAAGCTGCCGGACCCGCCGTCGGAATCGGGGCAGCAAATTTCGTCGCCGGGACCGGAACCGACCTCTCCCGCCGTCCAAGCCGCCTTTGCAAACGCCCGATCGAAGCTGCAGCAGGCCTTCGGCGACGCACGCTACGTCTGGCGTCCCCAGGTCGCCTTTGCCGCGGCCTATAGCCGCTTCAGTAACTTCAACAACTACCAGGAGTACTACGGACGACGCGACGCCTCGGGCAACCAGCTCGGTTTTCAATTCAACGCTGCGGCCATCGGCGTGCAAATCAGCCTTCCGGTGGTGGACGCGGTTCGCAAGGCACGGGCGCGCGAGACCGCTGCCGACGCCACACACGCCCAGCAGGACGCGGAGGTGATTCGCGACCAGTTCCTGGACGGCCGGCTCCGGACCCGGCGATCGCTGGTGGAACTCGCCGCTCGCGCCGAGGTGGCCGACCTCGATCAGCAGCTCGCCCAACAGCAGATCGATGTGCTTCTGGTGCAGCTCAACGCCCCCGGCGCAGGACCGAATGGCGCTCCGATGACGCCCAAAGACGAGCAAAACGCCCGCATTGCCGAGCGGGAACGAGCTTTGGCCCTGATCGACGCTCGCTATCAGATGCAGCAGGTGCAGATCAATCTCCTGCGCCAGACGGGTCAGCTCGAAACGTGGCTGAAATCTGCGGCGCAGATGCCGTGAGACGTCCCGCGACGTGAAGGCGTCCGCGCTGACTTGGATCGTGCCGGCCAAGACTTGCACTGTCCGCAGTGCAAGCCGGATCTGCCCCAAACTGTTCGGCAGACTCCGTCTTGCTATCCGAAACTCTCCAGAACCCGTTGCAGAATGGTAAACTCAGGCACACATGGCACCCTTGAAGACGTTGCTTCTGAACCCGCCCTCCTTTGAGAATTTTGACGGCGGCGCCAGCTCCCGTTGGCCCGCGACCCGCGAGATCGAGTCTTACTGGTACCCCGTGTGGCTCGCCTATCCGGCGGGCATGCTCGAAGGTTCGCGTCTGCTCGACGCTCCGCCGCACCACGTCTCGGCCGACGAAACCATTGAGATTGCGAAGTCGTACGAGTTCCTGGTGCTGTTTACCTCGACGGTCGGGTGGTCGGGCGACCACGCACTGGCGCGCGCCATCAAGGCGGCCAATCCGACCATCAAGATCGCCTTTGTCGGGCCTCCGGTCACCACCGATCCGGACCGCGCTCTGAACGAGTGCGAGGCAATCGACTTTATCTGCCGCCGCGAGTTCGACTTCTCGGTCGTTGAATTTGCACAGGGCAAGCCGCTCGCCGAGATTCTCGGGATTTCGCACAAGGACGCCTCGGGCGCGATCCAGCACAATCCCGACCGTCCGCAGGTCGAAGATCTCGATGCGATGCCGTGGGTGACCGACATCTACGCGCGCGACATGGACGTTACGAGGTACAACGTGCCGTTCCTGCTGCATCCGTACGTGGCGCTCTACTCGACGCGCGGTTGCCCGGCCCAGTGCACCTTTTGCCTTTGGCCGCAGACGCTTTCGGGCCACGCGTGGCGCAAGCGGTCGACCGACGATGTGGCCGCCGAGATGGCTCATGCGAAGAAGCTGTTTCCGCACGTCAAGGAGTTTTTCTTCGACGACGACACCTTCAACATCCAGAAGGCGCGCACGATCGAGCTCTGCGCGAAGCTGAAGCCGATCGGGCTTACCTGGTCGTGCACCTCGCGCGTCACGACGGACCGCGATACGCTGAAGGCGATGAAGGACGCGGGCTGCCGTCTCTTGATTGTCGGGTTTGAGTCGGGCGATCCGCAGATCCTCAAGAACATCAAGAAGGGCGCTACGGTTGAACGTGCGCGCGACTTCGTCAAGGACTGCCATGACCTTGGCCTCGTCATCCACGCCGACTTCATCCTCGGCCTGCCCGGCGAGACGAAGCAGTCGATCCGCAATACCATCGACTTCGCCAAGACACTCGACTGCGAGACCATCCAGGTGTCGATCGCGCACGCCTATCCTGGGACCGAATTTTACGATTTTGCGGCCAAAAACAAGTTCATCACAAACGAAAATATGTCGGACCACGGCGGCCATCAGATGGCTCACATCGAGTACCCCGGCCTGCCCACCGAGTACGTGATGGAGATGGTCCACAAGTTCTACGACGAGTATTATTTCCGGCCAAAGGCCGCGGCCCGCGTCGTGTGGAAGGCGATCGTGAACCGCGACGTTCCCCGGCTGTACGAAGAGGCGAAATCGTTTATGAAGCTGCGCGCGCAGCGCAACAAGGCCTCGCGCCTGAAGGCCGCTGAGAGTGCCTTGAAGCAGCAGGAATCCGTCAGCATGAACGCCTAAGTTCGGGTACATCGGAAGCCCAAGTGGCCTGCATAGAGATGTGCCGGCCGCCTCTTCTGCCGCCTCTTCTTTTGAAGCGGGTGATCTGCGGAGATACCTCCTCTCTCCAATCGCGCGGTGTTCCGTCCAAGATTGCTGCCTTGACGTCCTTGCGGCACGGATAAACTAAGCAGGACCGCATGCCGCCTATTCGACTGTCCGTCCGCATCCTCCTGCTTTCGACCATCTTCGCGCAGCTTGCCCTGAACGAGCCGCTGTCTCACGCCCTCGCCCCGGTGACGCACCGGCAGAGTCCCCCAGGCGCCAACTTCGAAGGGGACCCCAATCATCCCGCGGAAGCCCGTGGATGGGTGGAGACGAAGCTCTACTTCGGCCTCGGCCCGGCCGATGCTCCCAGTGGCGGCGTAAGCGAGGGCCATTGGCGGAACTTCCTGGACAAGGAGGTCACGCCTCGCTTTCCCTCCGGTCTGACTGTGGTCAACATCTATGGGCAGTGGCAGCGCAAGCCGCAGCGGGGCGAGGCTCTGCGTGCGCCCTCTCGCATCCGGTCCCGACTCCTGATCGTCTACCACCCGGCGACGGCTGAGAACCCTGCCAGCATCGAAGCAATCCGGGCCGCCTGGAAACAACGGACGGGCGATCAGTCCGTGCTCAAGGTCACTCAGCCGGTCGACGTTTCCTTCTAGCGGATGCCGAACACACTTACGCCATCTCGATATCTTGTCCTGCTTGCGGTGATGCTGACGGCATCGGTCGGCGACACGCTGCTTTCGCACGGCATGAGTCAGGTCGGCCCGGTCTCGGTTTCGCACCCCGTTTTGCTGTTGCGTGCTCTGCGCAATCCGTGGGTGATCGCCGGCATCTGCTGTCTCCTCGGGTTCTTTGCCTCCTATCTTTCGGCACTCTCCTGGGCCGATCTCACGTTTGTCCTGCCTGCGACGGCCTTTGGATACGTCGTCGTCGCTCTGCTTTCGTATTTCTGGCTCGGCGAACACATCAGTCTTTCGCGTTGGGCGGGGATCGTCCTGATCGTCTGCGGCGTTGGATTCGTTGCGAACGGACCTCTGCTGACCGAGCACACGGCCTCTGCTGCCGCGGACAAGGTGTTCTCTTGAGGCGGCCTTCTGCTATCCGCTTGGATCCATCTCCGAAGCAGACCCCTGGAGGCCGGCTCTGATCGCAACCCACCCGCCTCCAGCCAGTGCTTTCGTCACCTGGACGACGATCCTGTCGGTCGCCGCAACGGCTGTTGCCGGCGATGTCCTGACCGCCGCAGCGATGCGTCGGCTCGGCGACCTGGATCTGATTCGCGCACGGAGTGGACTCCTCGGCGCGATCCGTGCCGTGGTCGCAAGTCCCATGTTTCTGCTCGGCGTCCTGTCGATGGCACTCTCGTTCTTTGCCCTCCTTTTCACGCTCTCCCGCGTGGATGTCTCCCTTGCCGCACCTGCGTCTGCATCTCTGACGTTTATCGGCAACGCCTTTGCGGCAAAGTTTTTCCTTCACGAAAACGTCGACCGCCGCCGATGGCTCGCCGCTGTCTTTGTATGTATCGGCGTTTTTCTCTTGGCGCACTAGACCTTGACCTCTTATCTTCTGCACGAAAGTAATAGGTGGAAGGCCGAGCTGCCGGACTAGACTAGGCAAGACTCAGCAGGCGCATGAGACCGGACGCCGGAAGCTCCGCAGCCATGAATTTCAGCGGCTCTCCCAGGAGGGCGCCCGCCGCCAAACGTCCGCTCCGGACGGCGCCTTCCATCGTCGATGGCCACTCGGTCCGCGTCCAGTCGCCGGCGAGAAACAGGCCCGGAAGTCCGGTTGCCTGCTCCGGCCGGCTCGCATCCAGGCCGGGCGTCACCGAAAACGTAGCTCGGGCCTCTTTGAGGATGCCGCTCTTGATCAGCCGAGCCGCTCGGACCTCGGGGAAAAATCGGGCCAATTCCACGAGAGCAGGCGCCAGGATCTCCGAGCGGCTCATCGTCAACTCCGTCTTCGATCCGGCGATCACCAACTCAACATAGCTTCCCTGCTCGGGGGCGAAGCCGCGAATCTTCGATTTGTGAAAGAACCACTGAATGGTTGTGTCGAGCAGCCATGCGTGATCGAGATCGGAGATCTGCCGGTCGTACCACAGCAGGATCGAGATAAACGAGGAATGGCCGAAGCGGCCAAGTTTCGCGAGCAGGTCCGCTTGCAGAGCTTTCCCGGCGTCATCGATGCCCTCCATCCCGGCGAGGAGGCGCTCGGTCTGCTCGAAAGGCAGGGCGAGGATGACATCCTTGGCCAAAACATCGCCGCCTCCGGTTCGCAGCAGCCAACGGCCGTCGGGCTGCCGGGCGAGGCCCTCCACGCCACCGCGAAGCTCGACATGGCCGCCGCTCTCCTCGATCGCCCGAGCACCGAAGCCGTAGAACTCGCTCAGCGGAACCGTCGGGATGCCCAGCCGCCCGCCCTCCGACGTCTTCAGAAACAGCTCGTAGAACACCTTGCCGGCGTACTTCATCGAGCAGTTCTCGGCCGTATCGTTGAGCGTGGCCAGCAAGATAGGCTCCCAGAAGTGTCGGATGGCGCCTTCCGTCTGCCCGGTGCGGCGGTACCATGCGGTGGCGCTCTCGGCATCGTTCGCAGAGTAACCACGTTTGAAGCCCATCAGCCCTCGCGCAATCGCCGCCTTATCTTTCAGGCGGAGCATGGATGCCGCCATGAAGCTTCCCGTATAGTGCAGCGGCGCCGGCAAACCGCCGAGCGCAATCGTGCTCGACCCACCGTCCGGCGTCAGAAAGGTCTGCCGGTCGTACCATCGCACCTTCTCCGACACCCCGATCCGATCGCAGAAGTCGATCAGATTGGTGCAGCACCCCAGCAAGACATGCTGCGAGTCGACAACCTCTTCAAGCGCCGGGTGAGGGTACGAGTACGCGCGCCCACCGACGTACGGCCGGCGCTCCAGCAGGGCAACGTCCGCCCCAGACGCAACGAGGGAAGAAGCCGCCGCCAGTCCGGACAGGCCTCCACCGACCACAACGACATCCCGCGACGCAGCACTCATCCCGCAATCCTGTGCAGCACTCATCCCGCAACCCTGTTCCGGGCGGCCATGCCGGCCCCGCGCAGGAGGATCGCGAGCTTCTCGGACGTCGGCACGCGCACGCGCTCGCCGAAGACGTCCATCCCACGATCGGCGATCTTCGCCAGAAGGCGGTGATAGATCGTCAGGAGCACCCACATGGCAGCGCGGCTGTCCCGGTCGAGCAGCGGGATCAGCTTGCCGGCCGCCAGATAGTACCGCTCCGCGCGCACGCCCAGGGTCGCCAGCAGGGCGCGCTCCTTTTCGCCCATCGGCGAGCCTTTGGCCAGTTCGCCCCAGCGCTCCAGACCGACCTCAAACTCCTGCATCAGATCGATGGGCAGGTACACGCGCCCACGCTCGGCATCCTCCTTTACGTCGCGGAGAATGTTGGTCAGCTGAAAGGCGACGCCCGTCTCCTCGGCGTAGCCTTCGGCGCGCTTGTCGGTGTAGCCGAAGATGCGGATGCAGACCAGACCGACCACCGACGCGACCAGATAGCAGTAGCGGTAGAGATCGTCGAAGGTCGCGTAGGTTTGCAGGTCGTCGCCGGCTCCGGCGTCCGGCTGCAGGTCCATCGTCGTGCCGGCCACCAGATCTTCGAGAAGAGCGTCGGGGATGCCGAAGCTCCGCTGCGTTTCGCCCAGGGCGAGAAAGACAGGGTCAACCGGTGCGACGGCTGCGGGGCCCCTCCGTCCGGCGCGCCAGGCTCCCATCCACAGCTCCATCTCGGCTCGCCGTTCGGCCAGCGACTTCGTCTCGTCGTCGGCGATGTCGTCGGCCTGCCGCATAAACGCGTAGACGGCGCACATGGCGTCGCGCTTATGCGCGGGCAGGACGCGAAACGCCCAGTAAAAGTTCTTCGCCTCGCGCCGGGCGAGGTCGCGACAGAACGCAAAGGCCTGCGCCGATGTCACTGGCCCTCCAGAGCTCCGGGGACGCTGCCCGACGAGCTTCGACCGGCGCGAAGCTTGCCCGCGAGAGCGCCGCCGAGCAGAAGCAGCTTGCGCCCCTTCGAGACGACAGGCCGGCCGCGCAAGGTGTCGTAGCCTTGCCGGGCGATGCTGTCGAGGATCGCCTCTCCGCCCTTGCGGAAGAGGTCCAGAGTGACGGCCAGATCGGGATCGACGGTCGCCGAGAGTGCCCCGCCTTCCACCAGCATGGACCGCGTCCGATCGACCAGAGCCCGCATCATGGCGCCAAACTCCGGCGTAAATACGCGGCCTTCAATCTGTCCGGCCTCGACCCCGAACTGCTCCATATACTCCGCCGGCACGTATCTGCGACCGATTTCGGCGTCGCGGACCACATCCTGCCAGAAATTCGCGAGCTGCAGCCCGGTGCAGATTTTGTCCGAGAGCAGAGCTCGATCTTCGTCGCGGTAGCCCGAGACCAGAAGCACCAGACGTCCCACCGGGTTGGCGGAGTCGCGCGAGTACGCGACAGCCTCGTCCCAGGTCTCGTAATCGGTCTTCACCTGATCCTGACGAAACGCGCGCAGGAGATCGGCAAAGGGCTCTCGCGGGAGATCGCATGCAACGATCGTCTCGCGCAGAGCCACAAAGACCGGATGGCGACTCTCTTCGGGAGCGTCGTAAGCTTGGTCGAGCATCTGTCCCCAGGTGTCGAGCAGACGCAACGCAACGTCGGTCGAAGCGACCTCGTCGCCGAGATCGTCCGCGACCCGGCAGTAGCTGTAAAGGCTTTCAAAGTGCGGCCGCACCCGCCGTGGCAGAAACATGGTGGCGACGTGGAAGTTCTCATAGTGCGTGTTCGCGAGCCGATGACACCACGCTCTGGCCTCGGCCAGGGTCGGTCGCTCCTCGGGCGTTCTCTCGTCTGGGCGCGCACCTTCAAGATCGTCGCCGGGAATCGTCCGATGGAGGGTCTGTTCCGTGCCCACTGCGCTCTGGGGGGCGACGCTCAAAGCTCCACCCCCGTCCCGGCCGGATAGATCACGGTCTTGATCTCCATCCCCAGCGGCATCTGCTTTTCCCCTGTGGGAATCTCTGTTGCAGCTGCGGCCGCCAGCGCCAGGCCGCCTCGGTCGCCGGCTTCTTGCCGCGGTCGCTTCCGGGCAACTTCCGATGCGCGGTCTTCTCTGTCTTGTTCCCTGTTCCCTGTTCCCGGTTCCCTGTTCCCTGCTGCTTTTTCGCCCCGCACCAACATCCGCCGAAAGACCTCGGGCACGTCTTCAAGGGCGGCCCTGGCCGTGATGCACGCCGTGCTCGGGAACTGCCCGCCGGTGATCAGCTTGAAGGCGGTCCGGCAGGTGGCCGGCGTGTGATGAAAACTTGCCTTCAACGTGATCTCGCCGTAGTGGAGCCGGTTGGTATCGAGGCCCACCACTGTTCCGGACGGAGGTCCGCCAAAGAAGTTCACTACGCCGCCACGCCGCACCATGCCGACGGCCTGCTCCCAGGTTGCCGGCGTGGCGACCGCCTCGATCACCACGTCGGCCCCGCGCCTGGATGGCGTCAGGGCGCGCACGGAAGACACGACGTCCTCCGTCTCGCCGGTTCGCACGACATCGGTCGCACCGAAGATCTGCGCGGCCTCGACCTGGTCTTCGCGCTTGACGACGGCGATGACGCGAACTCCGGCCAGCGCCGCGACCTGCATCAACATCAAGCCGATCGGCCCCGCTCCGATCACGGCCAGCGTGTCTCCCGCGCGAGCGCCGCTCTCTTCAAAGCCGCGCACCACGCACGCCAAAGGTTCGGTCAAAGCGGCATGTTCGATCGGCACCTCGTCCGGCACCCGCAGGGTGTTCTTTTCGACGATGCGCGCCGGCACCCGCAGGTACTCCGCATACGCTCCGTTGTTGAACAGAAGATCCTCACACAGGTTCTGCTGCCCGCTGTTGCACCAGAAACACCGATCGCATGGAGCCGAATTCATCGGCGCCACACGGTCTCCGATCCTGAACCCCGTCACGCCCGTCCCCACCTCCGCGACGACACCTGCGACCTCATGTCCGAAGAGCATGGGAGGCTTCAGCATCGCCGCGTGATACCCCCGCCGATACACCTTGAGGTCGGTCCCGCAGGTCAGGGCAGCGCCCACCTGGACCACCAACTCACCCGCCGCGGGCACCGGCTTTGGGACCCGCTCCAGGCGCAGGTCTTCACGACCATAGAGCACCGCCGCCATCATCTCCGACTGCATCTTCCTATCTTCTCACTCCTGCATCTTTGGTTGTAACCTCAATCCTTTCCGCGTCCGCGAGACGATCCCGGCATCTGATACCCTGAGCCCAGCCTGATGCCCTTCGTCTCCCCAGAGGTCTTTGCCAAACGAATTATTGCTGCCGTTCAGGCTTACGCCCTGCTCGCTGCCCGGTCTGTCAGCAATCTCTTTTCGCCGCCCATCTACCTCTCCGACATTTACACCCAGATGGACTCGATCGGCATTGGATCGTTGCCGATCGTCATCCTGACGGGCTTTTTCACCGGCTGCGTGCTGGCTCTGCAATCGGCCACATCGCTCCAACAGTTCGGCGCGGTCGGCATGACGGGCAACCTCGTCGCTCTGTCGATGGTGAAGGAACTCGGCCCCGTGCTGACCGGACTGATGGTGTCGGGCCGCAACGCCTCCGGCATGGCCTCCGAACTCGGCTCCATGAAGGTGACCGAACAGATCGACGCCATGCGTGCTCTGGGCACCGATCCCACGCGCAAGCTGGTCACGCCGCGCGTCTCCGCCACCGTCTTTATGCTGTTCTTCCTGACGATCGTCTCGGACGCCGTGGGCATTGCCGGCGGAGCTCTGGTTTCGGTCTTTCTCCTGGGCCTGAACGCCAGCTCGTACTTCAACAACTCCTATCGCGCGCTTGTCTACGCCGACGTCCTTCAAGGCTTGACCAAGCCGATCTTCTTCGGTTTCATCATCTCCTCGGTGGGCTGCTACTTCGGCATGAACACCAAGGGCGGAACGCAAGGTGTCGGCAAAGCGACCACGCAGGCGGTGGTGGTCTCGTCGGTCGCCATCATCGTCGTCGACTTCCTTGTTTCGCGCACCATGATCGGCATCTTCGGACGCTAGACGGCAGTATCATTGCAGCAGCAGAGGACGCACGGCATGACCCTCCAACTCGATCTGAAGCCCGAAACCGAACAGAGCCTTCGTGCCGCGGCGGAAGCGCGCCACATCCCGGTGGAAGATTATGTTCTGTTTATCGTGGAAGGGGCCATCACTGGGCAGGATTCAGCGGCGTCCGGTCAAAATTCATGCGAACCAGCGCAGGATTTACCTCCAGTGGGGCCGGCCGGGATACTCGGGCGTGAGTCAGTGGAGAGCCGGGAGGAGTTTGAACGATGGCTTAATTCGCTGGGTCGGTTTTCGCATTTGATACCGAAGTACCCTGCCGGCTTTTGGACTCGGGATATCGTCTCAAACGATGACCGCGGCTGACCTGCCCCGGGGTACCCGGGTGCTCCTCGATTCGAACATATTGATCGACTTGTCTGCTTCTGATCCAGCGCGGTCGACTCCCGTGAAGCAGGTTCTCTCACTTCTTGGCGCGCGCCAGGTCGTTTTGTATATCACATTTCAGAACGCCTCTGAGTTTTGGAATACGGCGACCCGACCCAGGCAGAATAACGGTCTGGGCCTGTCGACTGCAGCCGCCGGAGAGCTTTTGCGGGACTTCGAAGCGAGAACAACGCTGCTGGCCGACACGCAGGCGGTTTACCGTTACTGGCGCGACCTGATCGAGCGTTACGCCGTGCGCGGCAAGCAAGTCCATGACGCCAAGCTGGCCGCAAGCATGCTGGTACACAAACTGGACCTTCTCTTGACTTCAAACAAGAGCGACTTTACACGCTTCCGCGAGATCATCGCCATTACGCCCGAGGAGATCGGTTTATGAAAGACTCTCTCCGCCAGAATCCGGCCTCAGATCGCGTTGCACCCGGCGACTCCACCGCTCCGGTGGTCGTCTTCAAGGACGTCTCGATCCGATTTGAGGCCAAATCCGTGCTCCAGAACCTTTCCTTCACGGTTGCTCCGGCGGAGACGCGCGTCATCCTAGGGCCGGCGGGCTGCGGCAAATCCGTCCTGCTCAAGCTCGCCAACGGTCTTCTCTGCCCAGACTCGGGCTCCATCTCTATCTTCGGCCAGGAGATCACCACCATGCGCGAGGTCGACCTGTACAAGCTGCGCGCCCGCATCGGCATGGTCTTCCAGGAGTCCGCGCTCTTTGACTCCCTGAACGTTGAGGACAACGTCGCCTATCGGCTCAACGCCGACGGTGTCGCCCCCCCGGAGGCCCACACCCGCTCGATCGAAGCGCTCAAGTTCTCCGCGCTTGAAAACGCCGAAGCGAAGTTTCCCTCCGAGCTCTCTGGAGGCATGCGTCGCCGCGCCTCCATCGCCCGCGCCATCGTCTCCCGCCCGGATCTTATCCTTTACGACTCGCCGACCGGTGGCCTCGACCCCATCACGTCCACCACCATCATCGAACTCCTGATCAAGCAGCGCGACGTCTCTCACACTACGTCGCTTCTCGTCACGCATCGCCTTCAGGACGCCTTCAGCCTTGCCACCCACTGCTTCAACTCCGAGGCCGACGAGGTACAACCCATACCCAAGGACCGGAACGGTGGCATCGACCCCAGCACCAAGTTCCTCGTGCTCAACGATGGGGACGTCGTCTACGACGGCGACACCGAAGGTCTGGTGCGCAGCCAGGATCCGTGGCTCAAGGAGTACCTCTCCTGAGGTCGGTCTGGTCCGATCTGGGTTGCAAGCCAGACTAGGCCGTCGCGGCCACGGCATGGAGGATCGCCGACCGCACCCGAGGCCAGGCCCGGCTCTCCGGATCCACCACATCGAAGTGGTTCGCTCCCGCGATCGTCACCACTTCCACCATCTCGCCGTGCCCCCGCGCTGCTCTCGACCAGAGCTCCGCGAGACGGGGCGGCACCTGCTCGTCGGCCGTTCCCTGAAGCAGCACCTGCGGGCAGTTGAGCGGCAAGAGGCTCCTTGGATCGCCGGCCAGGTAACGCTCCGGCACGATCTCCGGCGATCCGCCCAACAGACGCTCCACAGCCTTCTTGCCCAGAGAAAACGGCCCGGCCGTGCTCGCCAGCTCGATCAGTCCACGCAGGTCGACCACACCCGCCAGAGCGACGGCTGCGCGCACCGGCAGTTTTGGCTGCGGATCGCGCAAGACGCTTCCCTCAAAGACATGCACGCGACCGGCGACCCAGAACGCCAGGTGCCCGCCGGCCGAGTGCCCAGCCACGACCACCCGCCGGAGATCGATCGGGTAGGTGCGCGCCAAGAGCTCGACAAAGTCGAATCCGGCAGCAGCATCCTGAAACGTCCCGGGCCAGCCCCCGCCCGGATCTCCCACGCGTCTGTACTCGACCGACCACACCGCGACCCCCGCCTCGCGGAGAGCCCGGCAGATCGGTCCGCAGTAACTCAGATTGAATGCACTCTGCCACCATCCCCCGTGAAAGAACACGACGATCGGCCATCGCGCCCCGGCTCTCGGCCGGGGAAGCCAAAGATCGCCAAACTGGGACGCGGCCGGTCCGTAGTGGAGACGGTGGTCGGAAGCGACCTCCGGACGATCAAAGAGGGAAGTTGCCCCTATTGCGCGACCCGCACGGCCGGGCTTGCCGGAGCCACCGGCGCCGGTGCTGCCGGAAGGGTGTAGATCACCTCGCCCGGCCGCGTGTAGTGGAGCTCCTCGCGCGCCTGATGTTCGATCGCCCCAGGGTCCGATCCCAGACGGGCTACATGCCCGCGCAGAAACTCGTTCTCTCGTTGGAGAGAACGTGCCTGCCGGCTGAGTTCGCGCGAGGTGTCCCGTTTTCTCTGGTACGCCGTCAAGCCGTTCTGGCCAAACACCACGTGAAATCCCAGTGCTACCGTCAACAGGAACGCCGCCACCGTCGCACATCGGCGCCAGCTTAGGAGCCGCCATCCTGGAATGCGCTCCAGCATCGACCGTCCCTTGCCGAACGAAGCTCTCTTGAAAGATCCCATCTCCTATCCATCACAACGGACCGAACATGGCGGGTCAAGCGGAAACTGCGCTCGAAGACGTGCAGGAATCTCAGGAGTATCGCTTTCGCTCCAACTTCGCGAGGGCAGAGGAGATGTTCGTCGGAGCCTGGGGCCTCAGAAGGCGCCCCCACTTTCCCCGAACAAACTCGCCCGGGCGCGCCTGGGCTGAGGAATCCTCTTCCCATCCCCGCAATGCTTGGTATCCTGAACCTCTCTGTATGGTGATCCTGTTCGCCATCTCGATGGCCTCCTTCTTTGCCCTGTTTGCGGCCGCCATTGCCGCGCTCAGGCACGTCCAGCGCACGGCGGTCGAGGTCGCCGCTCCCCTGCCCCGGCGCGCTGCGACGCTCTATACGTTTCCCGATCACAGCACGCCCCCGCAGTCGGAGAGGTCGATCACGCCGCCTCACCAGACGGTCGCCGACATCAGCCCACGCAAGACTCCCGACTGGGGATTTATGGCGCCACCGTCGCGCACCCACCGGCCGTGGCGTCCACCGGTCCCGACCGCTGCGGCGGCTACACCGGCGCGGTTGGCGCGAAAGGGTCCTCACAACTCCCACTTTGGTCGCGGCGAACGCCTCGACTGGGCCTACTTCAACAAGGATCTGGGCGATCTGCGCGATCCCTACCAGGCATCCGGGCCGCCCAGGCCGGAACCCGCCTCCGAACCGATTCCGGTTCCCATTCCGAGGTTCGGAACGCGCTAGTCAAAGGTCGGTTTTTCGCGCTCCGCAGAAGGCTTGCCCCCATCGCGCGCATCACAGCTTACAAGGAGAAAACTCCGATGCAATCTGTCGCAAACAAAGCCGCCGCAGATATCCGCTCGCTCGGCGGCGAGTCGAGTCTGGCCCACCTGGGCCGGCAAGCCCTCGTCGTCGTCACCTCAACCGCCCTGATCGCGGTCTGCGCCCACATCTCGTTTGCGCTTCCCTTTACCCCTGTTCCAACGACGCTCGGAACCTTTGCCGTCCTCCTGGTGGGCCTGGTTCTCGGCCCCGCACGAGGTCTTTGGACGCTGCTTCTATACCTCGCTGAAGGTGCCGCCGGCCTGCCGGTCTTCAGTCCACAGGGACTGGGTGGCATCCTCCAGATCCTCGGACCTACGGGGGGGTATCTCGTCGCCTACCCGCTCGCTGCCGTTCTTGCAGGCACCGCTGTTCGCTCGTTGCGCCGACGTATCTCGCCCGTTCCTGCCGCGATCCTTGCCGGAATTCTCGCCAGCGTTCCCGTTTTTGTCTTGGGCGCGCTCTGGCTGGCGCACCTCCTCCACCTTAGTCCCGCCCTCGCTGTCTCCATCGCCGTCACACCCTTTCTCGGCGGAGAGGCAGTAAAGATCGTCGCCGCGGCCCTGGTCTACGCCGCGCTCGAACGCCCGAAACGCGCCTGATCCAACCCGCCAGGCTCCACGCCAAGAGTTCAACCCGTCCCCTGCTTCGCTGCACCTACCCTATTTCTCAGGAGCACTATGTCGCTCAGCACCACGGATCTCCGTTCTCCCTCGACCTCCAACCTCGCCTCCGCACCGCACGAGATCACGATCGCCCACAGCCCGGACTCGGACGACGCCTTTATGTTCTACGGCCTCGCCACCAACAAGGTCCGCGTTCCCGGCTACAAGTTCACCCACACCCTCACCGACATCGAAACGCTCAACCACCGGGCCATCGACGAGGCCTTCTACGATGTCACGGCAATCTCTTTTCACGCCTACCCCTACCTCCAGGATCGCTACACCTTGATGCCCTGCGGCGGCAGCGTCGGTGAAGGCTACGGACCGATGATCGTCGCCTCTCGCAAGCTCACCTCCGCGGAGCTCCTCAAGACGCGCATCGCCGTTCCAGGCACGCTCACCACGGCGTACCTCACCCTCAAGCTCTTCGCCCCGGAGATCGAGACCGCGGTCGTCCCCTTCGACCGGATCATCCCCGCCGTCCTCGCAGGCGAATTCGACGCCGGTCTCATCATTCACGAAGGTCAGCTCACCTACGCCAACGAGGGCCTGCACAAGCTGCTCGACCTCGGTGTCTGGTGGGGCGAGCAGACAGGCCTCCCACTTCCCCTCGGCGGCAACGCGATCCGCCGATCGCTCGGTCCCGAGGTCCTCGCCACCACCACCATCGCACTTCGCGACAGCATCCAGCACGCCCTCGATCACCGCGAAGAAGCTCTCACGTACGCGATGCAGTTCGCGCGCGATCTCGACCCAGCTCTGGCCAACCGCTTCGTCGGCATGTACGTGAACGACCGGACTCTGGACTACGGCGCCGACGGCCGCGAAGCGATCCGCCGCATCCTCGAGATGGGCCACGAACGCGGCATTATCCCCATCAAAGCCGAAGTCGACTTCGTGGCAATCGAGGCGTCCGTTTAGACCGCTTCTCTGGGCCAATATGGTATCGTTACAGTAATCACCCTGCTGGCGAGTTGAGTGGAAACATGCTTTTCACCCCGGCTTTCAGGTGTCGTCCCGCTCCCCGCGGGCCAAGCAACAAAGCTGGACGCGTAGCTCAGTTGGTAGAGCATTCGACTCTTAATCGACTGGTCGTAGGTTCGATCCCTACCGCGTCCACCATCTTTGCATCCTTCTGTTCCCATTTTTCGACTGAGCCCTGCTAACTCGGCAAGACCCCTGAGCACCTCACGGCAGAACGTTCAGCGTGACCGTTGCGGAGTGTTGAATCAGGGCTCCATTTGGCGCGTTGCTGGTCCCGGTGATGACGATTGTGTAAGGTTGTGGCGCGTCTGCTCCCCCCGCCGTGCGGATGCGGTCGCCGCAGCCTCCGGTGAGGAGCAGCGCGACTGCGGCAAGCGCGAGAAGCGACCATGAACTGCGCTTCCCGGAGGCACCCGCTCGGCGCCTGAGCAGGGGCAAGAGAAGCAGAAGGACGGGGCTCAGGTTTGCATTCCACGGCTGCTGGCTCTTGCGCTCGTTCGCTAGATTGATCGGCGGCGCGAGGGGGATCCCGACTGTCAGCGTAAATGTGCCTTGAGACGTGCCGGGAGGGAGATATCTGGGGTTGAAGTTTGCCGTGGCGAGCGTCGGCAAACCGGTGGCGGCAAGCGTGATGGGGCTGTTGAGCGCCGTGCCGGTAGTCTGAACCGCAAAGGTAAAGTTGATGCTGGCGCCGGTTGGGCTCGTCTGGGTCGTGAGGCCGGTCGGGGTGAGTTGAAAGTCTGGCGGAGACACCGGGCCGGAGCCGATGCTGAGGGTCGCGGGGGTGGAGGCGCTAGGGAAGAAGTTGCTGTCACCCGTATACGTGGCGGTAAAGGTGTGGAGGCCGGCGCTAAGGTTTGCCGTGGTGAGAACGACGGTTCCAGAAGGCACGGTCGTCTGTGGAACGGCGGAGGTGAGCATCGGGAGCGACCCGTCGAGAAGGATGACGGTTCCCCCAGGCGCGCCGGAGGTGGTGCTGGCGACGTGTGCGGTGAGGGTGTAGCTGCCTGCGCTGCCGGCGACCGGAACGACGAGGAGCCCGGTGAGCGAGGGCGCCTTGGTGACGGTAAGGGTGCCGGGCGTAGAAAGCGGGGACGCGGTGTAGTTGGCGGCGGCGACCCCGGCCAGGCCGCCGAGCGTGATCGGGTAGGCGCCCGGGATGGAGACACTGGTCGCCGTCGTGTGAAAGTTGGCGCTGACGAGGCCTGCATCGCGGGGAAGGACGCCGGAGAGCGTTCCGGTGAGCGCGGGCACAGGTGCGCCGAACGGCATGCTGACCAGATTCGGGACGGCCGCGAGCACGAGCGGGACCACTGTGACGGGCGCGGCAGAGCTTGCGGCCGGAGGGTGCGTCGTGTCGCCGGCAAAGGTGGCGGAGAGCAGGTGTTGCCCGGCCGGGAGGTTTGCCAGGCTCCACGTCGCGGTGTTCCCGGAGAGGGGGATCTGGGCGAGCGCGGTGGTGGTGCCGGCGACTGTATCCAGAAGCGTCACTGGGATGGAGGTGGGGACCGAAGTCGGCGCTCCGGCAGCGCTGGTGAGGGTGGCGGTTACCGATCCGCTGCCATACGGGATGACGCCCGGCGCGGAAAGCAGAAGCGTTCCGGGTGCGGTGGTGCCAAGGCCGGCGATGGTGACGATGGGCGTCGCCGAGACGGGCGGCGCGGAGGTGAGCTGACGGACTCGGCCGTTGCCGGCATCGGCGACCGTGAGCAGGCCGGAGGGGGAGAGGGCTGTGGCCCCGGGTGAGTCGAGCGTCGCCAGACCGGAGGCGCTGCTGTCGCCGGAGAACGCCTCCGTTCCGGAACCCGCGATCGTGGTGAGCGCGCCCGTGACAGCGTCGATGCGACGGAGGAGGTGGTTGGCCGAGTCTGCCAGGTAAAGGTTGCCGGCGGCGTCGAGGGTCAGGCCGCGTGGCAACGCCAGACCGGCGCTGTTGCCCGCGATGGTGGTGATGGTGCCGGTGACGGCGTCCACCCGCCGGACGCGATGGTTGTGGGTGTCAGCCAGATACAGCGCTCCATTTGCGCCGACGGCGATGGAGGCAGGGGCGTCCAGCGAGGCGGCGGTGGCGGGTCCGTTGTCGCCCGAGAAGCCTTCGGTGCCATCGCCCGCAACGGTGGACAGGAGGTGCGTTGCGGCGGAGATCTTGCGGATGCGATGGTTTCCGGCGTCGGCGATGAAAATGTCGCCGGCCGCGCTGACGGCGAGAGCCAGAGGAAGATCCAGCCGGGCGGCGGTTGCCGGTCCATTGTCGCCGGAGAAGCCCGGGGCGCCCATGCCGGCGATGGTCAGGATGGCGCCGGAGCCGGGATCCACCCGCCGGATGCGGTGGTTGTGGGTGTCGGCGATCAGCAGAGCGCCGGTTGTGGGATCGAAAGCGAGGCCCCCGGGGGAGTCGAGTTCGGCGCCGATGGCCGGTCCGCCGTCTCCCAGAAAGCCTTCCGTTCCGTTGCCCGCGAACGTCGAAAGAAGGCCGGCGGGGGTGACGCGGCGGACGCGATGATTCGCGGTCTCGGCGATATAGAGGTTGCCGGCCGCGTCAAAGGCAATCCCGGAGGGAAGATACAGCGGGACGGTTGTAGCGGGAGCGGACGTCTGCGCGAGCCCAAGGCGGGAAGACGCGAGGACGGCAAGCAGAAAGAGGCAAGCGGCGAAGGGACGCGCTCGGAGGATCGATGGCGGTGACGGGATCGGAGAGCCCATAGGGGCGGCTGAACGGGCTTCTAGCGGCCGAGAGCGAACTGGCGGCTTCCCCTAGAGTGTTGCCTGCAAGAGAAGGCCTGTCGATGCCACCGATGGGGGAGGGCCGAGGTCATTCGGCAGAGCTCAAGGACCATGCTCCCCAAACGCAGCGAGGCCCGCCAAGATGTCTGGCGGGCCGTGCCGGTTGGTGTGCGAGATTGGGTTAGGGGATGAGTTGGAACCGGTCGATGGCCGGATCGAGACCCTGGGCGTACGGCTGGTAGATCGGCACAGCCGCGCCGACGATCTCGGTGATGGTGGAGCTTCCGTTCAGGCCGACCCAGACGTTTCCGCCCTGGTCGATCACGATAGAACGGCTGTTGGCGAGCATCGACGGCGCCTTCTGAAAGCCGCCGCTGTTGCTGCCGCCGGGCGATGGGGAAAGGGCACTGCCGCTGAGGGCGATCTCGGAGATGGTGCCGAGGCCGCTGTAAGGATCAGCCGAGCTGTTGGCCACCCACAGGTTCTCTGCGCCGTCGATGGCGAGCGCACGAGCTCCCGAGACGCCGGCAAAGTGGGAGGAGGTCGGGAATCCGGAGCCGGCCGTGTACGTCGTGCCGGAACCGGTGAGCAGGTTCGCCTCATCGGATAGCGCCGATGTGGTAAAGATGCCGTTGGTCCCCGGCGTGCTGTTGGTATAGCCGACCGAGGCCGTGGAACCGACGCCGAAGGTCGCAATCGGTTCAGCGAAGGTCGTCGACGAGTATCCGTTCAGGTAAGCCGAGGCGCCCGTGTTGGTGGTCGGTGTGACGCGCGTGATGTACGCCCCTCCGGTCGCGGCAAAGATGGAGCCGCTGCGGTCGACGATCAGCTTCACGGAGTTGGCTCCAAGCAGAGTCGAGATCTGAACGGGGGCAACGGGAGCAGTGATGGTTGCAGCCGCGGGAACCTCGTACAGCGAGGTCGATCCGACGACAGAGAAGAACACGTTGCCCAGGCCGTCGGCGGTCACCGCAAGTGGCTGGCCAGGCGTGGTGATCGTCAGGTTCTGGACGCCGACGGAGCTCGCTCGAAACAGCGATCCGGAGCCGGCATTGTTGGTTGTATAGTCGCCCCACCAGACGTTGCCGCGCTGATCGATCGCCGCTCCCTGGGAGGTCGCCGCGTTGTCGAGACACTGGGTCGGCGTCCCGTTCGGCGACATCAGGCTGAACTCGTGGGAGGCGCTGTTCGAGATCCAGAGAAAGCCGTTCAGGTCGACGTTGAGATCGTACGGGCTGTTGATAAAGGTGTCCGCGCCCGCGGTCAGACCCTGGCATGTGCCGGAGCTGGCAAACTGAACGCCCACGGTAAAGTCCGAGGGCCGGGAAGTCAGCGTGGGCTGATACGGCGCGCCGACCGACGGCGACAGGGCATAGATGGCCGGCAGGTTAGACGTCCCGCTTGCGGTGCTGGTCGGGTTGGTGAACATGTAGTACGCCGCGGTGAGCACGTCGGTCGCTGCGCTGAAGGTGCGGCTCGAGTTCGCCGTCACGATCGGGTCCGGCGGAACGGCGTTGTTGAAGAGCGTCGTGCAGTTCGCCGCGGAGTTGTTCGGGTTGTTGACGCAGGACGAGAGGATGTTCGCGATCAGGTTGATCTTGGCCGTCTCAGGCGTCGCCGTGACGGTGATGCCGGACGCTGTGCTGGTGGTGCCGATGGTATGGGTGGTGGACGTCCGGGCAAGGCCGGTCGACAGGTTCACGAGGTTCGTCGAGAGGTTAGTGTACGAGTTGATAAGCGCCTGGGTGCTGGTGAAGATGTTGTCGGAGCTGATGGAAGGAAAGCCGGGCGTGAAGTCCAGAAACTGCTGAAACGCAGCGACGCTGGCCGCCGTAACCACCTCGCTCATGTTCACCGAAGTGCCGCCGTTGATGGACGCGCAGGGGCCGAGCGGCGCCAGAAACACGGCCGCGTTGTTGCGATCCGCGGTTCCCGTCCCCATGGTGTTGCCGCCTGTAGCCACCAGGTAAACCATGATGTTTCCGTTGGGTCCCGAGGGGCACTGAAAGTTGTTTGTGCCCGTGGTTGCGCTGCCGGTCGGCTGCAGCACAAACGAAAAGCTGCCCGCGCCGTCGTTCGCGGAGGTCGTCGTCGCCTGCAGGGTAGCCGCCGGGCTGGGTCGGCCAAGGCCCTGGAAGTACAGATTGACGGTGGCAAAGGCGACAGGTTGGTTGCCGCCGTGAACCCGTCCCGTGACGCTTCCAGTCTGTGCGATCGGACCGCTCTCCGACGCGGTCGAAACCATATTCGAGCATCCAGCCGAGAAGATGGCAGTGGACGCCAGAAAAGCAAGCCCGCAGCGTCCAAAAAGCGGCTTGCTGAACAGTGTGTGACGATTCATTGTGTTGCCTCCGAGGTGTCGGGTGGGTCGCTGAGGTGTGGGCGGAAGTGTGGGGAGGTAGGTCTCTAAAGCATCCTTGCCGGGCGAAGAGCATGGTACACGAGTGACTGCTTAGGGAAAATGTTAACAGCAACAGCACACCGGCAAAGCTCTGTGTAAGCGAGCATAGGTGCAAATGGGAGGTTTGGGCAGAAAAATTTTCCCTCCCTGGTGTCTCTGTATCTTCTCAGGCAAAGACAGAGCCCCAAAACTTCACGGCAAGGTCGGCCAAAAGCAAATCTGAAGTAGACGTCCGGGATGCGCTTGTGTTCCCTTAGCGAAGAGGTCGCATGCAGCTGACAGCACTCGATTGGACCGTGATCGTCCTCTACTTCGCCGTGAATCTGGCCATCGGGTTCTTTTACATGCGGCGGGCCTCGGGCGATGTGGGCGAGTTCTTTCTGTCCGGCCGCAATGTGCCGTGGTGGCTGGCCGGAACGTCCATGGTCGCGACGACCTTTGGCGCCGATACGCCGCTGGTGGTCACAGGCCTGGTCTACAACCAGGGCATCGCGGGCAACTGGCTCTGGTGGTCCTTCTGCCTCAGCGGGATGCTGACCGTGTTCTTTTTCGCACCCCTCTGGCGCAGGGCCGAGGTCCTGACCGACATGGAGTTGGCCGAGCTCCGCTACGGCGGTCGGCCCGCCACATTTCTGCGAGGCTTTCGCGCGCTCTACCTCGCCTTGCCGGTCAACACCATCATCATGGGCTGGGTGAACCTGGCGATGGCGAAGATCCTTGCCCTGTCGCTCGGCCTGACCACCACGCGGCAGCAACTCACCGGGGTGTACGTCTGCCTGGCGCTGGTTCTGGTCTACAACGCCATCTCCGGTCTGTGGGCGGTGCTTTGGACCGACGTTGTGCAGTTTGTCCTGAAGTTCACCATGGTGATCCTGCTCGCGTACTTTGCGGTCCATGCGGTGGGCGGGATGGGATCGCTCGCCGCTCAGGTGCAGGCATTCGACCGGACGCACGGCGGTCGGAACACGCTTGAGTTTTTCCCGGCCTGGGGCTCCGGCTTCTTTCTCAGCTTTCTGGTTCTCCTCAGCCTGAACTGGTGGGCCAGCTGGTACCCAGGCGCCGAGCCCGGCGGCGGCGGCTACATCGCCCAGCGAATCTTTTCGGCAAAGGACGAGCGGCACGGCGTCGGCGCAACCCTCTGGTTCAACCTGGCGCACTACGCCCTTCGACCCTGGCCCTGGATCGCGACCGCCCTGGTCGCCCTTGTTCTGCTTCCCTCCCCTACCGCGGCCCAGGGCGGCTACGAGGGAGCGTACGTGTGGGTGATGATCCACTATCTTCCGCCAAGCCTGCGTGGGCTCATGCTGGCAGGCTTTGCTGCCGCCTACATGTCCACCATCGGAACGCACCTCAACCTCGGTGCTTCGTATCTGGTCAACGATCTGTACCGGCGATTTCTCGCACCCGACAAGACCGAGCGGCAGTATGTGACGGCCTCGCGATGGGCGACCGTCTTCGTCGCGGCGCTTTCGGCCGGGGCCACGTGGTACATGCAGACGCATGGAGCTTCGATCGCCGCGGCCTGGAAGTTTCTTCTGGCGCTCGGCGCCGGCGCCGGTCTGGTGTTTATTCTGCGGTGGTACTGGTGGCGCATCAACGCGTGGAGCGAGATCGCCGCCATGAGCGCGGCCGCAACCATCTCGTTGACGCTCGAGAGCAGTCTTGGAATGCCGGTCGTACGCGCGCTGCATGGGCTCGATCCGGCCCTTTCGCTGGCGCCCCTCAACGCAGACGACCCGCACGCCTTTGCCTGGCTGATGCTCCTGACCACTGCTCTGACGACAGGGTTCTGGCTGCTGGTGACGATGCTGACGCGGCCCGAGAGCGATGCCACCCTGCAGCGGTTTTACGACAGGGTGCGACCCGCGGCCCTGGGTTGGCGGAGCTTCGCTCCCGAGCGGGAATGGACCAAACCGACGCTGCGTTGGAACTTCGTCCACTGGGTTCTGGGCTTCATCATGGTCTACCTGATGCTCTTCGCGGTGGGGAACTTCCTGTTCGCTCGCCTTGGCCTCGGGGCCAGTATGATGGCCGGAAGTTTGCTGTGTTGCGGACTCCTGTTCTGGAGTCTGGAGCGGCAGGGTTGGAAATCTTTTTTATGAAGCCGTAACCACGCGCCGGGTATCAAACGCACAGGAGACCGACATGCGACGATTGATAGCAGAGACAGGTGTTTGGGCTTTGGGCGGGGCAATCCTGCTGAGTGGATGCAAGAATGCCCCGGCTCCGGCTGCTCCCGCAGCGGCGACGACGACACAGCCGCAACCACCGATGGCGGTGCGGAACCCCGACGGTTCGATCACCAACCCGGATGGTTCGGTGACCTTTCCGGCCGGGTCCTCTCAGGCGCAAAAGGCCGAGGCTCCGATCTCCGGCTCGGGCGGAACCACAACTTCCGGCGCAAAGAAAAATTCAGACGGGTCGGTGACCTACGCTCCTGGAACGGCGCCGCGACGGGACGAGACCCGGCCTGCCGCCTCCGCCGCGGCTCCGGCCCGACCGGCGCCCGCTCCGGTGGTGCGGGCTTTGGTCGTGCCGCGTGGCGCGAATGTAGCGGTCAGCATCTCGCAGACGCTCAGCGCCAAGGACAACAACACCGGCGACAGCTTTTCAGGCGTTCTGGCACGTCCGCTGACGACCAGCACAGGCGCTGTCGCGTTTGCGCGCGGAACCCGCGTCGAAGGTACGGTTGTGGCGTCCAAAGGCCGCGGACGCTTCGCCGGCTCCGGCGATCTTGGCATCGAGGTCAATTCGATCGGCGGACAACGCGTCAGAACTAGCGAGTATGAAAAGGAACTTAAGGGCAAAGGCAAGCGGACAGGCGCCTTTATCGGTGGAGGCGGAGGTCTCGGCGCGATCATCGGCGGTCTCGCCGGTGGTGGCAAGGGCGCTCTGATCGGCGGTCTGGCCGGCGCCGGCGCAGGCACCGCCGGTGCCGCATACACGGGCAACAAAAATGTGGTCATTCCCGCCGAGTCCGTGGTCAACTTCCGTCTGCGGGATCAACTCACCGTTCCATAGGATTCCATAGGAACAGGTCTGTAGACTTCAGAGATGCGGCTTACACCGAAGTTTCTTCTGTCGGCCACCGACGAGGCCCACTTTCCGACAGAAGCGAAGACCCACGACGCACCCGAGATCGCCTTTCTCGGCCGGTCCAACGTCGGCAAAAGCTCGTTGATCAACGCGCTTCTCGGGTCGAAGGAGGCTCACACCTCCTCGACCCCAGGGCGCACGCGCGCGATCAACTTCTTCGGTCTCTACGAGGGTGCCGGAGAAAAGCTGAAGGCACGACCGACGCTGATCTTCGCGGACCTGCCCGGCTACGGCTACGCAAAAATCTCAAAGTCGATCTCAGCCGAGTGGCCGAGCTTTATCGAACCCTACTTGGCCAACCGTGAGACTCTCGCTCTTTGCATCTGCCTCGTCGATACCAACATCCCGCCGCAGGCGAGCGACACGCAGCTGATCGATTACCTGAAGCACACCGGACGGCGATTTCTGGTGGTCGGAACGAAGTCTGACCGTCTGTCCAACAACGCTCTGGCAAAGTCGTTAGCCGCCCTCAAATCCACGCACGGCATCGAGGAACTGCTGCCGATCTCAGCCAAGACAGACGCTGGAACGAAGGCGCTTTGGCTGCGCCTGCTGGGGTTGGCTCAGAGTTAGTCTAGACACATAGCATCATGTTGTAACGTACTTCCAACATGCACACGACACACGTTCACGATGCTGATAGCACGCTATTTGGAATCATCTTCGCAATTCCGGTGATGGCAGTCTTAGGGCTCTGGTCGCTTGTGCACCAGGCACGAGAGTCGAAGCGAGAAGCTGGGCGCGTGCAAATGGTTTCGGAGAAATATTCTGGAGAAACCGCTTCTCTTATCGTGCAAAAGATGTTCTGGCAGGGACAAACGGCTGAACAACTGCGAGACTCGCTAGGACCTCCGGAAGCGGTCGAGGTAAAACTTCTAAAGACCAAACGCCGGGAGGTTTGGAAATACGGCGGAGATGGCGCGAATCGTTACAGGACTCGGATCACGCTTGATAACGGGATAGTGAGCACCTGGATAACGAGATAGAAAAGACGAGGCGGGCACTTCTCCCCTCTTATGCCGCATGGGTCGCGCTTCGGATATCGTTCAGCACCAGTCAATCCCCGTAATACTCCAGCCCGAGGTGCGTAATCAGGTCTTCGCCCATGATGTGCCTCAACGTGTTCTTCAGCTTGATCGACTGGATAAACAGGTCGTGCTCAGGATAGACACCCGGCGCGGAATCGGGCGCCTTGAAGTAAAACGACAGCCACTCCTGGATGCCCAGGCCGCGCAGCGACGGCGTCCGGGCGGCGAGGTCCAGAAACAGGCAGAGGTCGAGCGCGAGCGGCGCCGCAAGGATGGAGTCGCGGCACAGAAAGTCGACCTTTAGTTGCATCGGGTAGCCGAGCCAGCCGAAGATGTCGATGTTATCCCAACCCTCTTTGTTGTCGCCGCGCGGCGGGTAATAGTTGATCCGGACCTTGTGGTATAGATCCTTGTACAGCTCCGGGTACAGCTCCGGCTGCAGGATAATATCGAGCACGCCGAGCTTGGACTCCTCCTTGGTCTTAAAGGACTCGGGGTCGTCCAGCACCTCGCCGTCACGATTGCCCAGGATGTTGGTCGAGTACCATCCGGCGACGCCCAGCATCCGGGTCTTGAAGGCCGGAGCGAGGACGGTCTTGATAAACGTCTGGCCCGTCTTGAAGTCCTTCCCGCAGATCGGCGCGTTCATCTTGCGCGAGAGTTCGTTGAGCGCCGGGATGTCGACCGTAAGGTTCGGCGCGCCGTTCGCGAACGGAATCCCCTCCTTCAGCGCCGCCCACGCATAAAGCATCGACGGGGAGATCGAGGGGTCGTCGTCGACCAGGCCCTTTTCAAACGCGGCCAGGCTCTGGTGAACAGACGTCTGCTCAAGAAAAATCTCGGTCGAGCCGCACCAAATCATCACCTGCCGGTCGGTCTTGGTCTTGAACTCCGCGATGTCGTTCCGGATCTGATTGGCGAGATCGCATTTGTTCTTGCCGGACTTGATGCGCGTTCCGTTGAGGCGTTTGACGTAGTGCTGGTTGAAGACGCCAGGGAGCGGCTCGATCGCTTCGAGAAAGGGCTTGATCTCGGCAAGCTGGTCGCGGTCGAGCACGTGCGCGTGGGTGGCCGCGTCGAAGAGGTTGCCGCCAAAGATGTCCCACCCGGTGAAGACGAGATCGTCGAGCCTAGCGATCGGCGCGAAGTCCTTGATCAACGGGCTCCGAGCGTCCGTGCGTTTGCCCAGGCGGATGGTGCCCATCTGTGTGAGCGAGCCGATGGGCTTTGCGAGACCTCGGCGGACAGCTTCGACGCCGGCAATCAAGGTGGTGGCGACGGCTCCCATGCCTGGGATCATGATGCCGAGTTTACCGGTGGCAGGGGCGATCGAGGCCGCTTGTTCCGTAGCGGCAACGGGGGTGCTGGACATCCTGGTGTGGCCCTTCTGAGAGAAGCTGGTGTGTGCGACTCCTTAGTTTCGCAAGCGAGGTCCGGTTTGGCAAATGGGGGCTTGCGGCCTCGGCAAGGCTCTGCGTACGCGTCTCGGATCTAACCTGGATCCCCCTCCGTGCGAATGCGGTTCTTCCAGTGGGATGTAACAAACCACACGATGGCAGCAAGAAGAACGACTTCGACGCCGAGATGAAAGCGGTGGAAGATCTCCTTGAAGCGCGGGTCGGAGTTCCAGCGATCGCCCAGCTTCGTGCCGATATAGGCAAGGGCGAAGCACCAGGGCCAGGAGCCGACAAAGGTGTAAATGTGGAAGCGGCCTTGGTGCATGCGGGCGATGCCGGCCGGGAGGGCGATAAAGGTCCGAACGACAGGGAGGAGGCGGCCGAGAAGGACAGCGCCGCCGCCGTACTTCGCAAAAAACTGCTCGGTGCGGTCGAGATCGCGGCGGCCGAGGAGGAGATACCGCCCAAAGCGCTCGACCGCGGGACGTCCCCCCCATCGGCCGATCCAGTAAGGCGGGATGGAGCCGAGATTGCACCCGATCGCTCCGGCAGTGGCTACCAGCAAAAGCTTGGCCGTGGTGGTGCCGAGAACGTACCCGGCAAAGGGCATGATGATCTCGGACGGAAGCGGGATGCAGGCGGACTCGATGGCCATGAGAAGAGCGACGCCCGCAAGACCTCCGGCGTTGATGACGGCAATAATAAAGGCGGCAATGGAAGCGAGGATGTGCTCGGACATGAGGGGCCAGTATATCGGTCGGGTGCTGCGAGGACGTGGCAGTAAAATGGAACGATGGCCACAACGATTGCATCGACCGAGACTCAGCCCACAGCAGCGTCCCAGGTGACCGGGCGCCCGAAGTCCGCGTACGGAGCCCACGATCCTTCAAAGCCGGCGGTCAAGCGGCAGATCGTGTGTTTCAGCTTCTTCAAGGTAATGCCGGAGTGGCGGCGGCTCGCGGCCGAGGTAAAGGCCGAGCATAAGCGCGCCTACGCCGAGGTTCTGGCACGCTGGAACAAGCCGGGAGAATTCCTGTCGCTGACCTATTCGACCGTGGGCACGCGCGGCGACGTCGACATGTGCGTCTGGTCGATCGGCTACGGCGTCGATGAATTGAACCGCATGCGCAGCGAGCTGATGGCGACGCCGCTCGGCGGATATCTCAACTCTCCGCACAGCTTCCTGGCGATGACCAAGCGCTCGCAGTATCAGATCGATCGCCCGGATGAAAGCGAGGGCGAGGGTCGTGGAGCGATCCGGCCCGGCGGCCAGAAGTACATCTTTGTCTACCCGTTCTGGAAGACGCGCGCGTGGTACCTGCTGCCGATCGAAGAACGCAAGCGACTGATGGATGAACACATCCGGATCGGCCTCCTGTATCCGCGTGTAAAACTCAATACAACCTACTCGTTCGGCATCGACGACCAGGAGTTTGTGGTCGCGTTTGAGACCAACTTTCCCGAGGACTTTCTCGATCTCGTACAGCAGCTCCGAGAGACGGAGATCAGTATGTATACGCTCGAAGACACGCCGATCTTCTCGTGTGTGCGCGTGAGCGCGGCGGAGATGCTGGACCGGCTCGGGTAACTGGCGTGACGGCCGCGAAGAAGCAGGGCAAGCCGCTCCGGCGAGTCTCCGATTCCCCCACAGGCGCGCGCGCGCGGCACATCGCGGCGGAGGAGCCGACGACGCCCAAAGTACGCCGCGGCAAGAGCTACGATCCATTGGCGCCGGAGCGCGTGGCCGCCATCCTCGATGCGCTCGAGAAGACCTATCCAGGTGCGGTCTGTGCGCTCGATCATCGAAGCGCGTGGGAGCTGACAGTCGCGACCATTCTGTCGGCGCAATGCACGGATGCGCGCGTGAACCTCGCCACGCCGGAGCTGTTTCGCAGGTACCCCACCCCCGCCGCGATGGCCGCCGCTTCCCTTCCCGAGCTTGAGGATCTGATCCGGCCCACGGGATTCTTTCGCAACAAATCGAAGTCGATCCAGGGCGCCGCGCGAGCGGTGGTGGAGGAGTTTGGCGGCGAGGTCCCGCAGACGATGGAGCAGATGCTGCGTCTTCCAGGCGTGGCTCGAAAGACGGCAAACGTGGTGCTGGGAAGCTGGTTTCAAATCGCGTCCGGGGTCGTGGTCGACACGCATGTGCTGCGGATCTCACGACGCTTGGAGTTGACAGCCGAGACCGCGCCCGAGAAGGTGGAGCTCGATCTGCAGCGGGTAATCCCCGAGGCGAAGTGGATCGATTTCAGTCACATGATCATCCATCATGGGCGGCAGATCTGCATCGCGCGAAAGCCGAGATGCCTGGACTGCACGCTCGAAAAGCTGTGCAACTCGGCCGACAAAACGTGGAGCTCGCACTGAAACTTCCAGGGTCCCGAACTTCAGGAGCCCGACCGGCGCAGGTTCAAGGCCTCCGCAAGCGTTCTGACGAGCGAAGGGATGGTAGCTTCAGGCGCTTCGATGTGGGCGGGGTAGCCGAGTTCGCGCAGGGTCTCGGAGGTGATGGGACCGATCGAAGCTCGAAGCATCCGCCTCTGACCGGGCCCGTCGGGAGGCAATGTCAGACCGGCGGCGTCGAGCAGAGCGAAGAGGTTGGAGGCCGTCGAGGAGCTGGTAAACGTGATCGCATCAGGCCAGGTTTCGGGCGTGCGAAAGAGGTCTTGGAGAAGAGGGATCGAGCTGTCCGGAACGAACGTCCGATAGGCGGGGGCGATGGTCAGCTGCGCACCGGCAGCTCGGAGCACGTCCGGGAGGTGATCGCGGGCCGTCTCGGCGCGTACCAGGAGCACGCGTGTCCGGCCCGGAACGACATGAGGAACAAGGGCCTGGGCGAGCGATTCGGCGACCGCTTGGGGGGGGATGAGGTCGGCGCGCAAGCCAATCTCCGTCAGCGCCTGGCCCGTCGCAGGGCCGATCGCGGCGATCTTCGATTTTAATTCTGCCCGGGCGATCCAGCGCGCAGCGAATGCCTGGACGGCGTTGGCGCTGGTAAAGACGATCCAGTCGAACTCGTCGAGCTCGCCGACAGCAGTATCGAGGGGTGCATACGTCGATGGTCCGGCGAGAGTGATCGTGGGGACGAGGATGGGCTCCGCGCCGAAAGCGCGCAGATACTCGGCCAGAGCGGAGGTCTGGTGGAGAGATCGGGTTACAAGAATGCGGGCAGCCATATCTTTTGGCTCCTGGTGCAACGTAGCAGTTGGTATAGAGGATTTTCCTTTGTTGTCATTCCCGGAGGGAATCTGCGGTTGTTCTCGCTGTTATCTCTTCTTTACACCATCCAGGAATCCGCTTTAGACAAAGGCGTCGGCACGGAGCGCAAGTCCCTGTGCCACGGTCGTGAAGGCGTCGCCTGAGGTGACGCGGGCGGGCGTGAACCGGTCTTCAAAGATGCGCCGAACGGCGGGGACAAACGACGTGCCGCCGGTAAGAAAGACCCGGTCCACGTCGCCTGGTAAGGTGTTTGTGGATTCCAGAAGATGCTCGACAGCGGCCCGGATGGCGTCGAGTTCGGGCCTGATCCAGCGCTCCAGATCGGCACGCCCGACCGAAGCGTGCAGGTTAAGCCCGGCGTCCGTGAAGTGAAATTCCGCGGTCTCGCCAGCGGAAAGATCGAGTTTGGTCCGAGCGACCGCGGCGTGCATCTGGTAGCCGAGATCTTCATCGATCAGAGTTGTCAGGGCGGCGATTTGGTCGGCGGCACTCTGGTCAGCGGCGGCCGTCGCGGGCTTGATCTGGTTGAGAGCTCGTTGGTGGGCTCGCCGGAGCAGATCGTCCACAGCGCGGGTGCGGAGAAAGGAAAGGTAGTGCCAGCGCTCGAGATTGCTGTAGATCCAGGCCGGAACGGCTGGGATCGTGGCGCCGCCGAGGGTGGAGACGAGAGCGTCAGCCCCAAGGGCTGGGCTGACAAGATAACGGACGATCCTCGCGTCAAAGCTGTCGCCGGCCAGTCCGACGCCGGCAGTTCCGAGGATCTGGCCGCGACCTGGCCCGGCCTCCTGGTTCCGGGCGCGAGCGCGCCAGCTCGGGCCGGCATGGAGCAGGCAGAAATCGCTGGTGCCGCCGCCGAAGTCACCGATCAGGATCAGTTCGTCTCGGGTAAGCGTCGATTGATAACTGGAAGCGGCGGCGACAGGTTCCAGCTCGAACCGGACGTCGTCGAAGCCGGCTATTCGGAACGCCGTGGTGAGCCGCTGCTGCGCGAACGAGTCGTCTTCCAGTGTGTCGGTGCCCACAAAGCGAACCGGTCGGCCCACAGTGGCGCGCGAGATGGGGTGCCCGAAGTAGGCCTCCGCGGCACGGCGAAGATCGGTGAGGATGCGGGCGATCAGGTCTTCCAGCGTGTAATGACGGCCGAAGACTTCGGTACCCGTGAGCGTGCGGACAGACAGGTAAGACTTGAGCGACTGGATCAGGCGGCCTGGGCTGTCCTCCGCGTGAGTGTGTCGCGAGAGATACCGCGCGATGGCCTCCGGACCGGTAAAGCTCTGCGTGGCCCGCCGAGCGCCCGTGCGATGCTGCTCGAGATAGAGAAGCGAGCGAAAGGAGGTTGAGTCGTTGCTGAAGCGGACAAGGTCCACCTTTCCCGTCTCCGAGACGCGGGCCACCGAGGAGTTGGTGGTGCCGAAGTCGATGCCGATTGAGGCGGAGCGGGGCATCTCTTCAGATGCCGTTTCGTCGCGCAAAGAGCGATCCAGTGAGTGCCGAAATCTAGGCGGCGGCCCAGTCGTCTTCCTGGACCACCAGGCTGCGGAGAAGGCCCTGCACCTCGGCGGCCGAGGTGGACGGGCGTGCCACCGCCCGGTCGAAGTTGAACTCGGCAAAGGCGGTCGCCTCTTCCGCACCCGATCCGGCAAAGGCCATGGACCACTCCGGGAAGTCGCGATGATCAACGTACCCGCTCTCGAGCAGCGTGACATCGCCATGACGAGGGTCCTGCTGAATCTTCTCGAAGAGCGCTTCCACCGCGTCGAGGGGACCTTCGAGAACTTGCGCGAAGCAGGCGCCATTGAAGAAAAGAGCACCGGTGATGCCGAGCGCGGCGTTGTTCTTGCGGGCGCTGGCGAGAATCTGTCGGATCTCGACGGCGTGCCGGTCGGTCGAACCCTCAATGGCGTTGCGCGAACAATAAAGGAGTTTGTAAACGGCGCCGGTCATTCAACGGCCTCGGGGACCTGCGGTGTGTGGGGTGCGGAGACAAGCGCGGCGACGACTTCCTTGAGCTCGGTCACGGGGACCGCGTGGCTGACAAAAAATCCTTGCACAGAGTCGCAACCGTCCTTCTGGATGCGCGCGAGGTGTTGCGGTGTGTCTACGCCCTCAGCCAGCGTGGACAGGCCTAGGCTGGAACCAAGCGCGGCGATCGCCCGGACGATGGCGCGCTCCTTGACACCCGCATCCGAGCCGCCACTCTTTCCCGTGAGCGAGCGGTCGATCTTGATCTTGTCGATGGGGAAGTGGACGACCTGACTCAGCGAGGCAACGCCGGTCCCGAAGCTGGCGATAGCAACCTTGACGCCAAGGGCGCGGAGGGCATTCAGCGTGCCGACGACAGACTTTTCGTCGCGAAGAAGGATCGCCTCCGAAACCTCCAGTTCAAGCTTCTCGCCCGGGATGCCGGCGCTCGTAAGAGCCTTGGCCACAACCTCGACGAAGCGTGCATTCTCAAACTGCTGGGGCGAGACGTTGACGGAAACGGGGACTTCGGCAGGCCATTGCGCCGCTTCCTTGCAGGCCATCTTGAGAACCCATTCGCCGATCTGCCCGATGATGCCGATCTCTTCGGCGAGCGGTATGAATTCGGACGCAGCGAGGATGCCCCGCTTGGGATGTTTCCAGCGCAGGTTCGTTTCGAAGCCGGAGAGGCGCTGGGTCTGGACATCGACCTGCGGCTTGTAAAGCAGTTCGAGCTGCCGAAGGACGAGGGCTTTGCGGAGGTCGACCTCCACGTCGCGGCGGGCCTGCGCCCGCGCCTCCATGGCAGGGTTGAAAAACGAATAACACCCGCGGCCGGCGTTCTTGGAGTGATAGAGGGCAAGGTCTGCGCTCCGCAGCAGGCGCATACGGTCCACCCCGTCGTTGGGGGCAAGAGCGACACCGATCGAGACGCCGATGTTTACCGGCTGTCCCTCGATAAGATAGGTGCGGTGGAGGAGGTCGACCAGGCGAGTGGCAAGACCTTCAACCTCATCCTGCGCAAGCGTGGAATTGATGAGAATGCCGAACTCGTCGCCGCCGAGCCGCGCCACCAGATCGGTCCCACGCAACAGGCCGGCCATGCGCTGGGCAACGAGACGAAGGAGCTGGTCACCGACAGCGTGACCGAGCGTATCGTTGACCGCCTTGAAACGGTCGAGGTCGAGCAGGAGGACAGTCGCGGCCGGCTGCACGACGTCGCCCAGTGCTTGCCGTGGTTGCGAGGCGAGCAGGCTGTCCAGCTTCTGCTCGAAGAAGCGGCGGTTGCCAATGCCGGTAACGTGATCCTGGAGCGACGCGTCCGTGACCTCCGGAGGAGCGCTGGCAAGCTGGATGGGCTGAGGTATTCGCTCGACCGGCTCGGTGTGAACTTCAGCGGGGGATAGCACGGCACTGAGCATCTGGGACCTCTCCTGCAGGCCGGGCCTGCGGTCTCCTCCTTCCAGCCCACGGGCCGGGTGGATGGGAGATAACAAGAGGCTAATCGCTGCGGAAAGGTGTGGAAATGACACTTTTTGGGGAGGAACGAGCCGACACGGAACCGGTATATGGTGGGTCCAGGACCGAGTGACGCACTTAGGCCGATCCATCTGGAGCACAAAGAAAGGGCTGCCATTTCGGGCAGCCCTCCCATTCGCAGCGCTGTTGCGTCTACTTCTCCGAGAGTCTCGCAGCGCCAACCAACTCGGCAGCGTCCGGCCCGTGGAGATACTCCGGGTGTTGATCTTTGCCGAGCAGTTGGGCTATGCGGCTGGCATAGTCCGAGTCGGCCCTTTTGAAGTGGCCGAGCTGCAGCTTCTGGATACGGACCGGCGTTTGGCCCAGCGAGTTCGCGATCGCTTTCGCCGTCCGATCCTTCTCCCCTTCAGGAAAGAGGCGCCAAAGATCGCCCGCCTGGGTATAGTCATCGTTGTTTTCGCGGTGGTCGTAGCGAGCCACGATCGTCTGTCCGTTCTCCGTCTTCACCTTGTAAGGACGCTCGAGGAATCTCGGATCCTCCTTCGGTCCGCCGAAGCTGTTGGGCTCGTAGTTCGGCAGATCGCCGAAGTTGCCGTCGAAACGCATGGAGCCGTCCCGGTTATAGCTGGCGACATTGTTCTTTGCCGCGTTAATGGGAAGCAGATCGTAGTTGGTCCCGATACGGTATCGGTGGGCGTCAGGGTAGGAGATCAGGCGCCCCTGCAGCATCTTGTCCGGCGAGTAACCCATGCCGGGAAGGATGTTGGAAGGATTGAAGGCGGCCTGCTCGACCTCCGCAAAGTAGTTCGATGGCTTGCGATCAAGCGTCATCACACCCACGTCGATCAGCGGAAATTCCTTGTGCGGCCAAACCTTGGTCAGGTCGAACGGATCGTACTTGAAGTTGTCGACCTCGTCCTCCGGCATGACCTGAATCTGCAGGCGCCAGGAGGGGAAGTTCTTCTCCTCGATCACGTGGAGGAGATCGCGCTGGGAGTAGTCCGGGTCAGCTCCAGCAAGCTGTTCGGCCTGCTCGGCGGTCAGGTTCTTGATCCCCTGGTTGGTCTGGAAGTGATACTTGACGTAGAACAGCTCTTCTTCGGCGTTGATCATCGAGAAGGTGTGCGAGCTGTAACCATGCATGTGCCGGTAACCGTCGGGAATGCCGCGGTCGGAGAAGAGGATCGTAACCTGGTGCAGCGATTCGGGCGAGAGCGACCAGAAGTCCCACATCATGGTGGCGGATTTCAGGTTCGATCCGGGCTCGCGCTTCTGGGTGTGGATGAAGTCGGAAAACTTGATCGCATCCCGGACAAAAAAGATCGGCGTGTTGTTGCCGACCATGTCCCAGTTCCCTTCCTCGGTGTAAAACTTCAAGGCGAAGCCACGGGGATCGCGGGCGGTATCGGCCGAGCCTTTTTCACCGCCTACGGTCGAAAACCGCGCAAACATCGGGCAGCTGTTGCCGATCTTCGAGAAGAGCTTGGCCTTGGTGTACTTTGTGATGTCGTGAGTGACCACAAAATGGCCATGAGCACCGGAGCCTTTCGCGTGGACCACGCGCTCGGGGGTGCGCTCCCGATTGAACTGCGCCATCTTCTCAAAGTGAGCGAAGTCGTCGAGGGTGATGGGACCGCGCCGGCCAGCGGTGACGGAGTTCTGGTTGTCGCCGATCGGCCGACCCTGGTTGGTCGTCAGCCGGGGATTGATGTGCGTCGAGCCGGCATCCTTCTCCTGGGGTCCCTTGCTGCCTTCTCCCAGGGGGGACTCGCTGCCAATCCGGGGACCATTGGCCGTGTTGAGCTGGTTTCCGTTTGTACCGTTTTGATCTGCCATGAGGAGAGCTCCTATGCCTGCGATTATAAATCGCTCGCCAGACATCGAACCGATGACAGCAGACCAAGTTTGAGCTGTCGTGAGGTCGACACGATCGCAAGCCGACGACACCTTTCACTGCACCACATGTACCGGGCAGACGGAAGTTCCGTAGCGATGGTCGGCGGCGGTCAAAGGAAAGCGGTTGGCGCTGTCACACAGGCGCGGGATGTCGCCGGGATCGGGGGCGAACAGCGTGATATGAAAGGTGCCGAAGACGATGTTGCGGGAGAGAACCCAGGTTTGAACCGGAGTCCACGTCGACGGGACACGCGTGCGGATGACGGGCCAGTCCGTCTGAATAATCGCGACCGGGGCGTGTTCGGCGGCGGTCCAGCGGCTCAGTTCACCGGCGTTCAGCGGCCGGTGGAGGCGCTGCTCGATCAGCACAGGCAGGCCGGAGCCGAGGCCGATCGGGTCCAGCAGATGGGATTCGCTGTAGTAGCTGACGGCGCCGATATCGTTGACGACCACCGTGTCGTGGTCATAAAAGCTGTGGAGAAACCGGGCAATCTGAATGTGCTCATGGAAGCGATCGACCGAACAGAGCGGCCCGCGAAAGATGCCGGAGATTGCTCGCCAAAGGCAGAACGGGGCAAGCACGAGAAGGGTCAGCGCGAGCAGCACCGCCGTCACCTTCTGGGCGGGAACAAGAACCTTCCAGCGCAGACGGAGCTGGGACAAGGACCCGATCCGCGGCGCCGCGACAGCCAGGCTCACCATGCCCAGCAGAAAAAAGTAGCTCTCATACCGCAGCAGCCATCGCGTGGGCGCCAGGCCAAGGTGGAGAAAGATCAGGATCGTGGTCACAAACAGGAAGATCTGAGAGGCGGTCCAGAAACGCCACGTGCGCAGGCGCAGGATCCAAAGCAGCGCGGGAGCAAGCAGGATCTGCCGAAATCCGCCGCCCGAGGAGAGCATCCTGTAACGAAGGATCGGGTTGTGAGTCGGAACCGCGTTCAGGCTGGCCTTCATCAGCACCGAGAACGGCAGCCAGAGACCCGAGAGATGATGAGAATAGAGACCGAAAACAAGCGGCCCCACAGCTGCGGCGCCGCCAAACCAAACTGCCACCCCAACGCGCCGTCGAAGCAAGAGCAGGATAAAGATGGGCAGAACCGCAAAGACGGCTTCATACCGAATCGCACCCGCAAACACGCTCGAAGCGACCAGCCCCACAGCCAGTTTGCGCGGTACGGTCTGGCTGGGTGAGAGCGCCAGTATCCGAACGCCGAGAGTGACGACGAGCAGAATGGAGAGCGTCTGCGCGACGTGTTCCATGCCGACGTACGCCAGGTTCGGCACCGAGGTACACAGGAGAATCAGCAACTGCGCGGTCGCGCGGTACGCGAGCGAGGCGTCGGGGCGAAGTCGGCGCAACGTCCAGTCCACCGCAAAGATAAGCGGGATCGCAAAGGCGACGTTCAGAAGCAGCGCGTTCAACAGATGCGATCCAAAAAGAAGGTCGACCAGCGCAAGCAGAACCGTCCATCCAGGCGAGGAAGAGGCCGAGGCAAACTCCGTCGGTCCTATGCCCCAGACATGGTGCACGGCAAGCGTCCGCGCGAGAGCCAGATGAATGTAACTGTCGTCCAGCGGATACACGAACAGGCCGTCTGCCAGGTGAGTGGCGACCAGGACCATGCCCGCAAGCAGGACAAGAAAGACAATGCTCGCCACGAGGGGCGGGTTGCGCCTGATGGAAACGTTCACGGCTAAACGAAGTATAGGGGTTCAACCGGACCGTCGGGCAGGCGGAGTTGGGTCGTCTTATTACCTTTGTACTCTGCCTGGCTCTGCAGGGCTTTAAGTCGAAGCGATCGCAGCGAACCTTGAGCTTGGCTCACCGCTGCCGCAAAAGGAGCTCGCGGTCTTCAGCGAAACGCGGACTCGCTCTTCGAAGATAGATCCGGTACGCCGGCGGCTGCGGAACGTCGGTCTCGCGCAGAACATGGCCGGGCGGATCCGGGTCAGGAGAAAATCTTCGAGCAAGCACCAGGCTGTAGTTGCCGTTCAGGTACTCGACGAACTCCGGCCAGCTGTTCAGCTTGTTGTAGCTGTCATCGCTCTGCAGCCACTGATCAGAGATAACCAGGACGTCCGCCGGATCTTTCTCCGCGAGCCTCCAGAACATCGCGCGATAATACCGAACGGCCGCGCCATCGGTCGGCGAAAAGAACAGCAGGTCGCCGGTAAACCCTGTGTCCTGCAGCAGCCCGAGCCGATACAGCGCGCTAAAGCAGCCATACGTGAGATCGAAACACTGCACCTTGCCCTGCAACTGTGCCTCCGGGAGGCGGCCAAGATCGTCATGGAGAGCAAGCGACATCCGGATCGCACTGACCTGAACAGCGCGCCGCATCGTGAGCAGATAATGCGGAATGCTGACCACAAGGGTAAGTGCGATGCCCGCTAGGGCAAACATCCGCGACAGACCGCGGCGGCGCAGGCCGGTCGCAAACTCCAGGCCGAACCAGAGCAAAAGAAACGTGACAAACGGGTATCGGTGATAGATAAAACCCTTGCGCTGGGCGAAGTAGGAGAAGGCCCCAAAGGCAACGCCCACCAGAAGCAGTGTGCGCTCCAGCGTATGCTCGCTGCGGCGCAGCCACGCCAGCCCCAGCACAAAAGGAAGCAGCAAAAGCAGATTGTGCGGAACGATGACGCGCACCAGCGTCAGGAGCGGCACGTGCCTCAACGCAACGTAGGACGGAAGCAAGGACCGCGTGACAAAAAGAAAATCACCGATCGCATGATAGTAGAGAAGAAAGCCAAGCACGACGGCGGCGGTAAGGCCCAGGCCACCGATGCCCCACAGCACGTATGCGGTCGTAGGCATCTGCTTCCGGCGCTGCAGAACAGCGACCAGCAGGAGCAGCAAAATCGCAAGCGGGGCGGAGGTCGGCTTGATCGAACTGGCCATCCCGAGCGCCAGGCCAAACCAGAGCATCAGGAAAGGCCGCTGCAGGCGCAAGGCAGAAAGAAGAGAGGCGAGACCGATCATCAAGAGCACGGTCATCACCTGTTCGCGTTCCGCAGCGAAGTTCGGGCCCTCGCTGGCATGGAGCAGCGTAAACATTAGTCCGGCGTAGAAGCCGGCGAGCCAGTCGAAGGGCCGCGTGATGATGATCGAGGCAAGTGTCAGTGCGAGCAGAAGAGCGAAGTCGAACATCCGCCAGCCCAGGTCGCCGGCGCCGAAAACGCGCATGGCCCAGCGCTCCGTCAGGTAGGCGCCGGGCATGTTGCTGTCGGTGATCTCGCTATACGGCTTCAGGCCGTGGTCGATCAGAAAGTTGACATAGTGCATCACCGCCGAATCCCAGATGATCGGCCAGTGAATCGAGTACACGACGTAGACGGCAGTCGCGGCGACCAGGGCCAGCACAAGAACGGCCCGAACAGGACCGACGATGCGGTCGGGCAGAAGCCGATCGAGATCTCCTGCTGCCGATCTGTTGGCGGTAGCCATGCCTTGTTTGTATCAGTCCCGCGCTGTTCCGTCCGAAGCTCGACTCAGCCTCGCCTCGGTCGCGTTCCTGCTCCGGGATGCACATCTCACGCCGATTCGATCCACTGATCGTACATGCTCTCGAACGCTCCTTCGAGCGCGCGTGTAAGCCCATCGGCATCGCACAGCTCCGAGTTCGCCATCTCCGTACGCTGCGTTGCGCGCAGCCTCTTGCGAAGCTCCACGTCCCCGGCAAGCGCCGCGACGATCTGGACGTACTCGGCCTCGGTCCGCGCGATCCACTCAGGGCGGCCCAGCGTGTTGAGGACCGAACTCCCCATGCGGCTGCCAACCGTGGTGCCGCGAAGCGCAACCATCGGAACCCCCATCCAAAGAGCATCAAAGGCGGTCGTGCCGCTGTTGAACGGGATCGTGTCCAGCGCAATGTCGAGCCGGTCGTAGAGCAGCATGTGCCGTGTATGCCCGGCGATAAAAGGGATGAACTCAATCCGTTCCGGGCTGACCCCATGCCGCGCCAGCATGGAGCGGATGCGTAGGTGCGCTTCTTCGTCGTTGCTGGTGCGGTCTTCGAGAAGGAGCTTCGCGTGTGGGATCGCGTGCAGGACCTTGGCCCAGAGGCCCAAAGTCTCCTCCCGCATCTTGGCAAACTTGTTGAACGAGCCCAGCCAGACGGTGCCCGCCGGATCGGGTTGCCAGCGGCTTTCGGGGAGGGACCGTTTGCCACGATAACAGACGTTGATGCGGGAAAGACGCCAGAGACCTTCGGAAAAGTGCGTGTCGCAGTCGGCCTCGCAGTCCGGGTCGGAGAGGAACCAGTCCATCTCCGTCAGTCCTGTAGTGCTCCAGTAGCCGATATAGGTGCACTGAACCGGAGCGGCGCGGTGGGCGAAGATGCCGAGCCGGCAACCTGCGGTGTGGCCCGTCGTGTCGACCAGGACGTCGATGTGCTCGGAACGAATGCGGTTGGCCGCCTGCTTGTCCGAAGCGCCAATGAGGGGGATGTGGCTCGCGGCGAGCGCCTGGATGCGGGCGGAGCGCACGCCGGTACGGCCAACCGTCGGGAAGAGGGTGAGGTGAAACCGGCTCCGGTCGAGCTGTTCCAGGAAGGGTTCCAAAAACTCCGCCACGGCGTGGCAGCCGAGTTCCGCCGAGACGATGCCCAGGCGAAGTTTGCGACCGGTGCGCGGCCTGGCGGTAAAGGCGCCGCTCCGTGGATGCGCGAGCCGGCGAGCTTCGATGCGCTCGTCCTCGGTGAGTCGGATCCGTTCCCAACCGCGCGCGAGATCGCAGATGTCCTCGGGCGCGATGTCGTGATGAAAGGCGTGAAGGTACAATAGGTTGGAATACGCGTCTAAAAAATCCGGCTGGGCTCTAAGCGCGTTCCGATAGCTCTGGATGGCGCCGGCAAGATCGCCCCGGTGCTGATAGACCTCGGCGAGGTTGTTGTGTGCCTTCGCGTTTTGGGGATCGAGTTCGATCGCACGCAGATAGCTGCTCTCGGCCAGGCTCACGAGGCCCTTGTCCTTGTAGGCGTTGCCCAGATTGATGTGAACTTCGACGTAGCCGGGTCTGAGGGCGATACTTTGCTGACAGTTCGCGATGGCCTCGTCGAACATGGCGCGGGCGCGAAGCGTATTGCCCAGATTACTGAGAGCTTCTGGAAATCCGGGCTTGTGCAGCAGCGCCTCGCGGTAGCTCTGGCAGGCCTCCTCATGCCGACCCTGGGAGTGCAGGACGTTTCCGAGATTGTTGTGCGCCTCGGCATACCCGGGATCGAGGGAGATGGCCTTCCGGTAACAGACAGCGGCTCGCTCCATCTGCCCGGAGCGTTCGAGTATGTAACCCAGATTGTTCACTGCGCGGTGAAAGCGCGGAGTTCGGCCGATCGCGGTGGAGAGTATCCCAATGGCTTCGCCGGTCCGGCCGGCCCAGTAAAGAGCGTTCCCAAGCTGGCAGTGTGCATCTTCAAGCTCCGGATCCAACGTCGCCGCTTGACGAAAACTCTCCGCCGCCGCATCGAACTCCGCCAGCCCCATCAGCACCAAACCAAGATTGGCATGCCAGACGGCGATCGTGCCGTTCTTCATCAGCGACCGTCGAAGCAGATCGAGCGCCTCGCCGGGGCGGCCACTCTGGTGAGCGACGAGCCCAAGAAGATGAAGGGCGTCCGCGTGGTCCGGCTCGATCCGCAGAATCTCCGTATAGAGGGCAGCTGCCCGGTCGATCTGGCCCTCGTTATGCAGCCGCACAGCTTCGGCCAGACGTGTCGCCTCAGCATCCGGCCTCACCGGAGGTTCAGCAACCGCCCGCATGCAGCAGCGCTTGCTCTTTTTGCGGCTGCCGCAAATGCACGGTCCGTTGCGATCCGATCTCTGGCCCGCTCTGCTCACCTGCCGCACGGCTCTCTCCCTGCTTTCCTCTAACGGCGCATCCTGATGATTCCACGACGCCTCCCACTTCCGGTATGCCGCGAATGGGGGAGAGTCTTACCATGGAGACTGGTTCACCGAGGTGTCACAAGAGATGGATCTTTCACGAAAGGCGCCGCGCTCCGGAGCCGGGCGTCGCCGGGCAGTGCGGGGTTGGTTGTTGCTCGCCGGTTTGGCCGCGGGCGCAGGCGCTCTGGCCGCCACGTCCTCGTCTGGTCAGGCGCAGACCGTCGAGGATGCGTTCAAGCAGGGCGCTCTGGCGATGCGCAACGGCCGCCCGGCAGATGCGGAGCAGAGCTTCCGTCAGGCCGTGAAGCTGGCTCCGGGAATGGCCGAGGCGCACCTCGATCTCGGCCTGGTGCTCGGCCGCGAAGGCAAAATCGACGAGGCGATCGCCGAGCTGCGGAGGTCGCTCCAGATCGACCCCAAAGCCCCCTCCGGCCATACGTTTCTGGGGATCTTCCTCTATCAGACCGATCAGGTCGACGACGCGCGCCGCGAGCTCGCAGAGGCCATCCGCCTCCAGCCCGACAACATGGAAGCCCTGCAATGGCTCGGTATGCTGGAGCTCTCGTCCGGGCACGCGGATAGAGCGGTCGATCCACTCGATCGGGCCGTACATCTCGATCCCAGAAATCTCGACGTCCTCGAGTACCGCGCCAAGGCACACAAAACCGTCGCCGAAGAGAGCTACGCGCAGATGGCGCGCATCGATCCCAACTCGTGGCGCGTCCACAAAGTTCGCGCCGAACTTCTGGCCGGGGAGGGCCGAGCATCGGAGTCGATCGCAGAATATGAGGCTGCCGTAAAGCTCGAAACCCGCAATTCAGAGTTGTGGGAGGGCCTGGGAGACGAGTACCGGGTCAGAAACGAGCTCGAAAAAGCCCGCCAAGCCTACGCCAAAGCACTGGAACTGAGCCCGGGAAATCCGATCGCGATGTACAACCTCGGCAGCACGGAGATCGGCCTGGGAGATGCCGCGGCCGGCGTTCCTTTCGTCGAGGCAATGCTCAAGGTATACCGGACGTCGCCCGTCGCGGAGTATTACCTCGGCCGGGGTCTGGCGACGCTCGGACAAGACGAAAAGGCCAGGTCGGCGTTTGAAAAGAGCATCGCCGAAGCTCCAACAGGCGAGTCGGCAAAGCGCTCTTGGTATGAACTCACACGGCTCTACCGCAAGCTCGGACGCACATCCGAAGCCCAGCAGGCGCTGGCGAAGTACACCGCCATGCGAGACGCAACGGAGAAGCAAGCCGACGCCGAGCGAGAGGCCGGCAACTGGCAAAAGCTGGGCCTGGGAGGCGCGAGTTCCGCAGGTGCTTCGTCCCTACCCGGCGCCGTCGGCCCGTAGCCGGCGAACCTGGACGGCGCTCAGGGCGCAGGCTGGTGGGGCGTATTGTCCGTATCTGGTTTGTCTTCGGCCACGGGCTGCGTCGAGAGCGCAAACCTCGGCCAGCCGTCGCTCCACCGATCGTCGAAATCTGCAGTCGAGGTCGTCCGGACCTCGCGCTATACGCATGAAACACCAGCAAATCCGCCCGGCCGGACGCCTGCAGCAACGCCGACGCGCCGCCCGGACCGAGCCAGACCCCGTTTGCCTCCATTAGCGAAGACCCGCCGCCCTCCGCCATCGACCGGCCCGTCCGGTCGAGGTAGGGCCCGGTCACTACGCGCGATCGCCCCACCATCGTGCGATACGTGCTCTTCGTCCCGCGACAACAGAGATCCCAGGACACAAACAGATAGAAAAAGCCACCGTGTGCAATCAGGGATGGAGCCTCGACCGCCTGGTAGTCCGGCGGCAAACCGGGCTTTGCGGGTGTTGCATCGACGGGCTTCAGACGCGCAGCCAGGTCGTAAACTCGGGCGTTCGACCCGAGCAGCTTCCCCGCGGCCGGGTCGAGCTCCCGCATCTTGATGCCCGACCAAAAGGAACCGAACGCCATCCACAGGCGGCCGGAGCTGTCCTCGATCGTAGCCGGGTCGATGGCATTGAAGTCGTCCGCGACGGTGGACCTGAGCACCAGGCCCCGATCCACCCATTTGTAGTCAGGACGCGCCGGATCCAGTGTCTTGTTGGTCGCAAGCGCAATCCCCGAAAGGTTCTTGCCGAAGATCGAATACGCGTAGTAGAGGCGATACTCGCCATGAGAAAACGAGATATCCGGCGCCCAGAGATCCTCGGTGCCGGGACTCGTCTGCCGTATCCAGCCGGGAACCTGGTCGAAGACACGCCCGCACAGGCGCCACCGATCGAGATCGTCGGAACACCGGATCGGTAGCTGCCCACCCCCGGGCGCCTTCCCCGTCGCAAACACGTAGTAGGTCCTGCCATCGCGGGCGATCGAAGGATCGTGCGTCAGAGCGACATCGCCTTCAACGTGAAGCGCGCTCGATGCGCCGACCTGCGCAAAGGCGGTCGAGGCCGTAGCCAAAACAACAACGAAAAGAAGACGCCAAACACAATGCAGCATAGAGGCCTCCACTATATACAGGCCCAGCCTTCGCGCCGCCTGTCTCCTCTTACCTCGCTTCTCCCCCTGTCCGTCGGCGGTCGACAAAGATGGAGCGCAATCTCAAAGCACCGGACGGTCCGCCAATCGAATACCGCGATACGATGGGAACGCCCGCGAAGTGAGCCGAGCACGGAGGCCACCTCTATTTATCAGATCGAGATCAGGATTTTGCCTCGTAGGAGTTCCTCTATGTCTTCCATCCGTTTCCCTCGTTCTCTTCGATCTCGCGCTTTCGCTCTGGCCGTTGCCGCGCTCCTGACCCACGGATCTCTCACCCAGGCTCAGGCGCCGCACCCCCTCACTGCCGCCGAGCAGAGCAAGGTGGCCGATCTCGTTCACCGAATGACGCTCGACCAGAAGCTCGATTACATCGGCGGCACCGGATTCGCCATCCGTGCAGTACCGGCGCTCGGGATTCCCGCGCTCGAGATGTCCGACGGCCCCTACGGAACCCGATCGAACGCAGGTTTTCCCTCGACCACCTACACCGCCGGCATCGGCCTCGCAGCCACGTGGGATCGCGACCTGGCGGCACGGGTCGGAGCGGGCATCGGTCGCGACGCGCGCGCCCGCGGCGTCCACTTCATGCTGGGTCCAGGCGTCAACATCTACCGTTCGCCGCGCAACGGTCGCAACTTCGAGTACCTCGGCGAAGATCCCTTCCTCGCCTCGCGAATGGCAGCCGCGTACATCACCGGCATGCAGGCCGAGGGCGTCAGCGCCACCATCAAACACTTCCTCGGCAACAACTCGGAGTTCCTCCGCCACGACTCCGACTCCGTCATCGACGAGCGTACGCTGCGCGAGATCTACCTGCCCACCTTTGAATACGCCGTCAAGAACGCCCACGTCGGCTCCATCATGGACTCCTACAACCTCATCAACGGAGCGCACGCCACCCAAAACGGCTACTTCAACACCGAAATCGTCCGCACGCAGTGGGGCTTCCCCGGCATCATGATGTCGGACTGGGACGCAACCTACGACGGCATCGCCGCCGCCAACAACGGCCTCGATCTCGAGATGCCGACCGGCAAATTTATGAATCGCGCAAACCTCGCCGATGCCGTACGTTCAGGCAAAGTGCCCGAGGCCGTCATCGACGAGAAGGTCCGGCGCATCCTGTCGACCGCCGAAAGCTTCGGCTGGCTCGATCGCACGCAAACCGACCCGTCCATCTCCTTCGTCGACGCTCGCAACCGAGCCATCGCCCTCGACTCCGCGCGCGAGTCCGCCGTTCTGCTCAAGAACACCGGCTCCATCCTGCCCTTCAACCAATCGCAGATCAAGACCCTCCTGGTCGTCGGCCCCGACGCATATCCCGGCGCTCCCGTCGGCGGCGGCAGCGCCGGCGTCGTCCCCTTTCATCTCGTCAGCACGTTGGAAGGTCTCGAGAACGGCTTCGGCCCGCAAACAAACATCTTCTACGATCGCGGCCTGCCAAGCGTCGAGGACGTCGCCCGTGCAACCACGTTCACGACCGCACCTAACGGCGACAAACCCGGCCTCACCCGCGAGATCTTCGCCAACGCCAACCTCGATGGAACACCCCTGCTATCCGGCGTCGTGGAACACCTGAACAGCTCCGGCATGGACATCGAAGCGATCCGCCAGGACCCCGCGGCCATGTCCGCCCTCCTCTCCGGCGGTCGCAAGCCCGTCTCCCGCCGCTACACGGGCTTCTACACCGCGCCGTCCGCCGGAAGATACATCCTTGCGCTCGAAGGCTCGGGCGAGAATGCCGGCAATCGCGTCACCCTCGACGGCAACGTTGTGGTCGACAACTGGACGCTCGTTCGCGCCTTCCAATCGCACGTCACGCTCGACCTCAGCGCCGGCCCCCATAAGATAGTCGTCGAAGACTGGCGCGGCAACGGCATGGGCGGCCGCCTGCGCCTGGCGATCGCCGACGCATCCACCATCGTCCACCGGCGCGCCCAGGAACTCGCCCGCAAGGCCGACGCCGTCGTCGTCTCGGTCGGCTACGCGCAGGAGGGCGAAGGCGAAGGCGGCGACCGGACCTTCGCTCTGCCGTTCGGACAGGACGAACTCATCCTCGCCATGGCCGCGCTGAACCCAAAGACCGTCGTCGACATCACCTCCGGCGGCAACGTCGATTCCACCGCCTGGATCGACCGCGTCCCGGCGCTGATCGAAAGCTGGTACGCCGGCGAGCGGGCCGGCACCGCCTTCGCCGAGATCCTCACCGGGCAAGTCAACCCCTCTGGCCACCTCCCAGTCACCTTTGAACGCCGAGCCGAGGAGAATCCCACCTTCGCCAACTACTACCCCAAAGAAGGCACCCGCCGCGTCGTCTACAAGGAGGGCATCTTCGTCGGCTATCGCGGATACGAGCACAACGGCACCCCGCCCCTGTTTCCCTTCGGCTTCGGCCTCTCCTACACCACCTTCACCTTCGCCAACCTCGCCCTGATCCCTGCTTCCGCCGGCAGCAACCCCCAGGTCCAGGTCACGTTCGACGTCACCAACACCGGGCAGCGCGCCGGCGCCGAAGTCGCCCAGGTCTATGTGTCGGAAGTCCGCCCCAGGCTCCCGCGACCCGCGCACGAACTGAAGGGCTTTGATCGCGTCACGCTTGCTCCCGGCGAAACCAAACACGTCTCCATCACCCTGGACGCGCGCTCCTTCGCCTTCTACGACGTCGCCAAAAAGAACTGGGCCATCAACCCCGGCAAGTTCGCCATTCAGGTCGGCGATTCAGTCGCTTTTCTGCCGCTCCAAGGCACAGTCGACCTCACGGCGGCGGTAGCCTCCAGCTCCTTCTGAAAAAGCGCTTTCAGCTCCGGGTCATCCCTCCCGGCAGGATCGTGCATTAAATTTCATCTTGACGCGGGAGAACCCGATCTGTACTTTGGCTGCGCGGCTCATAGAGGCTATCTTCGGGCCCCGACCGCGTCTCCGGAGGACTCGCATCTTGTTCTGTCTCAAGCTACGTCATTTCTCTGCTCTAGCCCTTTTCCTCTTCACCCCATGGTGCCCTCTCTTCGGTCAGGCCGTTAACGGCACACTTTTGGGAACGATCTCAGACCCCAGCCACGCCGCCGTCGCCAACGCAACCGTGACCGCCGTCGAAGCGGGAACCGGTGTGACGCGCGATACGGTCACCAACGAGAGCGGCAACTTCACCATGCCGGACCTCCCTCCAGGCGTCTACACCCTCACCATCGTGGCCCCCAGCTTCAAAAAGGAGGTGCGACAAAATATCTCTCTTCTCAATAACACCGCAACCCGCGTCGATGTTGATCTTGTAACCGGCAGCGTTACAGACACAATCCTTGTCACAACCGCGCCTCCACTCCTCCAGACCGACCGCGCCGACATCTCCAGCAAGATCGAGCGCGAACAGATCGCCGACCTGCCGTTAGGCACCAACCGCAACTTCCAAACGCTCCTCAACCTGATCCCCGGAACGACGCCGGCCACCTTTCAGCACTCCCAGTTCTTCAACGCCCAGGGCGCTCTCCAGACAGAGGCGAACGGCATCCCGCGCATGGGCAATCTCTACCAGATCGAAGGTATCGACGACGACGAACGCACCGGCCTGCTGCAGATCATCATCCCCCCGGCAGAGGCGATCCAGAGCGTCGATATCTCAACCAACAACTTCGAAGCGGAGCTCGGCCGCGCCATCGGCGCCGTCACCAACGTGACGCTCAAGTCCGGCACCAACAGCTTCCACGGCTCCGCGTTCGAGTTCATCCAGAACAACACCGTCAACGCGCGCGCGTACTTCGCCGGTCCGCTCGGCCACCTCTCTTACAACTACTTCGGCGGCAGCCTCGGTGGACCCATCTGGAAAGATAAGCTGTTCTTCTTCGGCGACTATCTCCGAACCTCCGATCACGAGGCGATCGCCAACACCTTCACCCTACCGCCACCGGCCTTTTACACCCCAAACGCCGCCGGTTTCATCGATCTCAGCGCACCTCTGCAAGCGAACGGGACGGGCCAGGTCTACGACCCCAGGACCGGCACCGCAACCGGCGCGAACCGAACGCCGTTTGTAAACAACCAGATCCCGATCGGCCGAGTCAACCCTGTCTCGCTCGCCATTCTAAAGTTGCTGCCCCAGCCAAACCGGAACCAGACGAACCTCGCCTCTCCAACCAATAACTACGTAACTAACCTACCCTTCCGCAAAACGACAGATAGCTACGACGTCAAGCTCGATTACAACCTCGGCCAGAAGGATCATCTCAGCGCACGCTATAGCTGGCAGCGCGTTCTCACCTTCCAGGCGCCGGCCTTCGGTGCGTTTCTCGGCGGCCCCGGCGGAGGAGGCGGCTTTGAAGGCAACGGAAATCAACGAGCCTACAGCAGCGGCCTAAACTACGACCACTCTTTCTCGCCAACCCTCTTCACCGAAGCCCGGTTCGGCGTCGCCCATCTCCATAACGACGCCCAGCCCAGCGACTACGGCTCCGATGACGCCACAAAGATTGGAATTCCCGGCGTCAATATCAGTCCGTTCACCAGCGGTCAGGTGGGTATCACGATCGGTAACTTCTCTTCGCCGACGATCGGTTACGCGGCTTCCGTGCCCTGGGTTCGCGCCGAATCCAATATCGACTTCGTGAATAACTGGACAAAAATCGTTCAAAATCACACGGTAAAGTTCGGCGTCGATCTCAGGCGCGTCCGTGACGACCTCCTGCAGGACCAGACCTTCAGTGCCCGCGGCGCCTTTACCTTCGGCGAGGTGCAGACCTCCACCGTAGGCGCAAAGACCAACGTCGCGAACGACATCGCCAGCTTCCTTCTCGACGTTCCCAACCAGACAGGCCGCGATCTCAATACCTTCTTCCCGGCGTACCGGCAATGGTGGTTGTTCGCCTTCGCCAGCGACAAGTGGCAGGTCAATCCCAAGCTGACCGTCGATCTTGGCGTCCGCTGGGAGTTCTACCCGCCCGCAACACCCAAAATCGCCGGCGGCTTCTCAAACTACGACCCATCTACAAATCAGCTCGTCCTCGCCGGCGTTGGCGGAAACCCCTCCAATCTCGGCTTGAAGACACGCTACGAATACTTCGCTCCCCGCACGGGCTTTTCCTACCGTGCCACGGACGCTACCGTCATTCGCGGTGGGTTTGGTATAAGTTACACGCCCTTCCCAGATAACACCTATGCGTACAACTACCCGGTCCGGGCGAACAACAGTTACCAGCCCGCTTACACCTATGGCCCCGCCGTGCTCAGCGACGGCTCCGTCGCCACCTTCCAGGCCGGCTTCCCTGCCCCGGTGCCGGTAGCCATCCCGTCCAACGGTCTTATCAAAATCTCGTCAACGGCCACACCGCAGTTGAACAGCCAGTCCTACAATATAATTCCCAAGAATTTCTATGACCCCTACGTGGCTTCCTGGAACGTTGCCGTGCAGCAGGCCCTCCCGGGTAACTTCTCATTCCAGATCGCCTATGTCGCCAATCACGGCGTCCACATGCCGGTAGCGCAAAATATCAATCTGCCAAACTACCTGGGAGGGGGCGTTGCGTCGGAGCCGCTCAATGTGCTCTACCATCGAACGGCCGCCACAAATTTGTACTTTGCCGGATTTTCCTCGAACTACCAATCGTTGCAGACGCAGCTGAACCGACGTTTCTCCAAGGGTCTCTCGATTACAACGGCGTTTACCTGGAGCAAGGCACTCAACTATGCCAATGGCGACGACGGTGGTTTGCAGTTCTTCGCGCAACTACGCCGAAACTATGCTCCTGCCGACTTTGACCGGCGCTTGAACTACGAGCAGAGCTTTACCTATGAGCTACCCATCGGCCGGGGTCATCGCTTCCTGAGCACCGGCCCCGCACAGCTTGTGCTCGGTGGATGGAAGGCGTCCGGCATCCTCTCGATCGTCTCGGGCACACCGTTTATCGTCAATGCCAACGGCGGTTCACTGAATACGCCGGGAACCGCCCAGACAGCGAATCTGGTGGCGCCGTACCATGTGCTTCACGGAATTGGGTCAAACAGAAACTGGTTCGATCCAGCCTCCTTCAGCCAGCCGACCGGTGTAACAACCGGCAATACCGGACGCAATCAGTTCTACGGTCCAGGATTTATTCAGGACAATCTGTCGCTCTTCAAAAGCTTCCCTCTCTTTCGCGAGGCTGCGCTTGAAACACGCATCGATGCATTTCAGCTCAGCAACACGCCACAGTTCGCAAACCCAAATACCGGAACGCTCGGCGCCGGCAACTTCGGCCGCATAACGAGTACACTTGGCAGTGGTCAAGGAAGCGTCAATGGCGTAGGGGGCGGAAGAACGCTGCAGGCCTCTGCGAAAATCAGCTTCTAAGAGCTACCTTTCTGGCGCCATAGAAACATAAGTCAAGATAGGTGATTTGACAGTAGTTCCTGGCTCACAGTCCAAAGTTTGGAGTAGTTATGAAAGATCTATCAAGACGTCGCTTTCTCTCGGGCGCAGGAACAGTCGCCCTGGCTTCTTTTGCAAGGCCGTCCTTTGCTGCCCTTGCCGCCTCACCCTTTAAGATCGCCGTTATCTCGGACGAGATCTCCCCCGACTTCGAACACGCCTGCTCGGTCATTGCAAACGGCTTCGGCCTGCGCTACGTCGAACTGCGCGAAGTTTGGGGCAAGAACTTACAAATTATCTCCGACGCAGAGATCGCCGAGGCGCTGCGCATCCTCGCGCGCTACAACCTCCAGGTCACCGACATCGCCAGTCCCCTCTTCAAAGTCGATTGGCCAAGCGCGCCGCATTCGCAGTACGGCTCAAAGCAGGACCTCCATGGCGCCGATGAAGTCAGCTATAACAAGCAGGACGAGGTTCTCGCACGATCCATCTCCCTGGCAAAACAGTTCAAGACCAACAAGGTCCGATGCTTCGACTTCTGGCGGCTGGACAACGTCGCTCCCTACCGTGCCGCCATCAACGAGAAGCTACGGTCCGCCGCCGAAACTGCGGGCAAGCAGGGAGTTCTGCTGGTGCTCGAGAATGAATTCGCCTGCAACACAGCTACCGGACGCGAGGCGGCACAGACCCTGGCCGCCATCCAGACTCCGCATCTCGCGCTCAACTGGGATCCAGGCAACGCCGTCATGCGGGGCGAGCTCGATGCATTCCCGGTCGGCTGGGACGCTCTTCCGAAAAATCGCATCCGTCACTGCCACTGCAAAAACGCGGTCAAGGATGCCTCCGGCAAGGTCGTTTGGTCGCCGGTCGATAAGGGCTACATCGACTGGGCCGCTCAGTTTCGCGCACTGAACGCAGCAGGATATCGCGACGCCGTCAGCCTCGAAACGCACTGGCGCGGAGCCGGATCCCCCGAAGCTTCCACTCGCATCAGCTGGTCCGGAATGAAAAAGTGCCTCGAAGAGGCGAAAGTAGCTTAGAAGAGGTGAGTCCCTTGTTGAATCGTCGTGAATTTGTAGGCAGTGTGGCGGCCGGTGCGGCCCTCTTTGCGTCTTCCCGGGCCAAAGCTCTCGGAGCAAACGATCGTGTGCGTTTCGGCCTGATCGGCGCCGGAAACCGGGGGCAGCAGGACCTCAAAGACGCCATGGCGCGCTCCAATGTCGAGTGCGTTGCCGTCGCCGATGTCTACTCGCGCCGCCGTGACGAGGCCAGGGCGATCGCTCCGGGCGCGCAGATCTACGACGATCCCGCGCGTCTGCTCGAACACAAGGACCTTGATGCAGTCATTATCGCAACCCCGCTGTTTCTCCATGCGAAGTACATGCTGATGGCGCTCGACGCCAAAAAGGACGTGTACTGCGAGAAGACGATGACGTGGAACATCGCCGAGGCGATCGCGTGCCGCAAGGCCGCCGAAGCTTCCTCGCAAGTCGTCCAGCTCGGCCTCCAGCATGAAAGCGAAGGCGACCACATGGACGCACAACAGTGGGTTCGCAACGGTCTGCCTGGAAAAATCACGCAGGTCGAGGCGTGGATGAGCCGCAACTCCGCCCACGGACATCCGCAGTGGAGACGTCCGTTCCCGCCCGATTGCAATCCCGAACACGTAAACTACTCGCTGTTCCTGGACGGTCGGCCCAAAGAGGCGTTCAGTGCCGAGCGCTTTATCAACTGGCGGCTCTACTGGGAGTTCTCCGGTGGCAACGTAACCGAAAACATGGTGCACCAGATCGCCTGGATCACCACCGTGCTCGGTCTCAAGGAGCCGCTGGCGGCTTACATGACTGGCGGCGTCTTTTCCGAGAAAGATGGCCGTCAGGTTCCCGACACCATCGCCGTCTCGCTCGACTACCCCGATCTAACCGTGCTCTGGCAATCTACTTTTTCGAACGGACACTACGGCCTGGGTGAGCACTTTCTAGGCTCCGACGGAACCATCGAACATACCACCGGATCGACCGACATGGTGACCGGAAAATATAAGTCCGGAACTTACTTCTATCCGGAAAAAATCACTAACCCCGACGGGAAAATGCTGACAAGCGACAGCAAGGACGTGAACCATATGCAGAACTGGTTTGACTGCATCCGCGCGCGCAATCAGAAGACCAATGCGCCCGTCGAAACCGGCTATCTTTCTGCCGTCGCCGGCCACATGGCAAATCTTTCCTATCGCAATCAACGGCGCCTCACCTTTGAAGAAGCAGTCAAAATGCAGCAGCCCTACTAACTCTCTTCTAAACCAATCCGGAGTTCCAATGAATCGTCGAGAGGTCTTATCCAGGGCAGCAGCAGCGGCGACCCTCGCTGCCTTACTCCCGAGATCCGCGCCGTCGCAGACCTCCTCGGCTGCAAACGTTCCAGTACGGCTCGGCATCGCGAGTTACACCTTCCGTAAGTTCGATTCCGCCCATGTCATCGACATGATGAATCAACTGCGCACGCCTTATCTGAACGTCAAGGATGTCCATCTTCCAATGACTCCGCTCGCCGACGTTCCGGCGCGGGCGGCACAGTTTCGTACCGCTGGCCTAGAGCTGACAGCGGCCGGCACAATCTACTTCCTCAAAGACGAAGACGAAGATATCCGGCAGAAATTCGACTACTGCAAGGCCGCCGGAATCCGCCTGATCATCGGCGCCCCAACACACGCAACGCTCCGGCGTGTGGAGCGGTTCGCCAAGCTGTATGACATGCGCGTCGCGATCCACAACCATGGACCGGAAGACAAGGAGTGGCCTTCTCCGCTCGATGTCCTCGCTGCCGTGCAGAGCCTCGACCCTCGCATGGGCTGCTGCATCGACGTCGGCCATACCCTGCGGGCCGGAACCGACGTGGTGCGCGCGATCCAGGCAGCCGGACCACGTCTCTTCGACATCCACATGAAGGACCTGGCCGACGCACAATCCAAAGAAAGCCAGGTCGCTGTCGGCGACGGCATCATGCCGGTGCCTGCCATCTTCGAGGCGCTGATTGCCATGCGATACACCGGATTTGTCGATCTAGAGTATGAGATCCACCCCGACGATCCAATGCCTGGCGTAGCAAAAAGCCTGGCATATATGCGCGGCGTCCTGGCTGGGATGCGGCCTCCCTCTTCCGGCAAGCTATAGGTCGCTCAAGCTATAGTCTGCGCAAAGTAGATAGAGCAAATTACCTGAAGGTATACAGCCGAATTTGCTTTCTTTTTGCCATCCCGCCGGAATCTGCTTCTGCCCTTTCCGTTGCTTGTTCCACGCCTAAAGGACAACCTTACAGCTACGGGTAATTTGCTCCGACACTTACATAAGTCCTAAGTCTCAACTAACTCTCTACAACAAATTGTTTCGCTGGCCATAGGTCGCTCTAGCTCCGTGCTTTCGGAAGTAGTGCCGGTCCAGAAGCGCCTGCGAGACTTCCCCCGCCTCCGCCTGCAACGTAAGTGTTCTGTACGCCATGCGCGCCACCGCCTCGAGGACAACTGCATTGTGAGCCGCCTCGCGCGGCGTACGGCCCCAGACAAACGGAGCATGGCCGGCCACCAGACACGCAGGCACGGCGAGCGGATCGAGCGGCCGGCCGTGCATCTCGCGCGCAGAGTTGCCACCCACAGCAACCGTGCTCATTGCCTCCAGCAACCCGGAATCGTGTGCCGGTTGCGCCATCACCGGACGCGAAAGATGGCCCTGAAAACGCCGCACAATGGCCATCCCGGTCTCATGGACATACCGTCCGCCAATCGCATCCTCCGAGAGCGGGTCCGTGCACGGGATCGGACCGTAGAAGTAGTCCGCGTGCGTCGTTCCAAGCGCAGGAATCGGCAGCCCAGCCTGCGCAAATGACGTTGCATATTCGGAGTGCGTGTGGACGACTGCGCCGATCGCCGCAAACTCGCGGTACAAGAGCGTATGCGTGTCGAGGTCGGAAGACGGACGAAGCTCGCCTTCGACAACGTTGCCGTCAAGGTCAGTCACGACCATGTGCTCCGGGCGTAAATCCTCATAGTCAACACCCGACGGCTTGATCACGACCAGGCCCTGAGCGCGATCGACTCCGGACGCGTTGCCAAACGTGTAAAGTACAAGGCCGCGCTTGACCAGTTCAAGATTCGCCTCAAGCACCTGTTCGCGAAGTTCGGGAAGCAGCATGGGTGTTCCTTTCGGTCGAGGCATTACCGGTCATCGGCGCTCGCCTTCCAGCATAGACCCCCGACCCGAGCCTCGCGCGCAACTGCCACGCCGCCTCTTGGTAGAGTGAAACCATGAGCGAAGGGCTTACAGCAAACAGGCCGGATCACGCCTTGCCGCGTGGATTCCGCTGGGGGGCGGTGCGGTCGGGAATCAAGCGGAGCGGAGGCCTCGATCTAGCCGCCGCCGTTGCACCCAGGGGCGCCAACGCGGCGGCGTGCTTCACGCAAAACCTGGTCGTCGCCGCGCCCATCACGGTCGGGCGATCGCATCTGCTCGCGACCGGAGGCCGCATACACGCCGTTCTGATCAACGCCGGCAACGCTAACTGCGCCACCGGACCCGCCGGTCTCGATGCCTGCAAGGAAACCTGCGTCGCCGCCGCGCAAACCTTTGGCTGCATCTTCGACGAGGTCTTCCCTTCCTCGACAGGAATCATCGGCGTGCCGTTTCCCACCGAAAAGGTGCTCGCTGCTCTGCCCCAGCTTCGCACCTCCATCGGCGATACGCCGGAATACGCAGAACACTTCGCCCAGGCCATCCTGACCACCGACACGCAGATGAAGCTCGCACGCGCCGTCGTCGAGGTCGACGGCGCCGAGGTCCGCATCTTCGGAGCGGCCAAGGGCGCCGGCATGATCCATCCCCGGCTCGGCGCGCCCGTGGGCTCGTCAAGCGCCCCCGCCGCCCACGCGACCATGCTCGTGTATCTCTTCACTGACCTCGACGCAAAACCGGAGGATCTGCGCGAGATCCTGGGCCCGGTCGTCGATCGCAGCTTCAACCTCATCTCGATCGACGGCGATACCTCGACCAACGACACCGTCCTTCTTCTGGCCAGCGGAGCCAGCGGCGTTGCCATCGACGGCCGCGTGCGCGAAGCCTTCACCAACGCTCTCAAACTAGTCTGCGGATCGCTCGCCCGTCGCATCGTCGACGATGGAGAAGGCGTCACTCACGTCGTCACGCTGCTGATCTCCGGCGCCGAAACCGAGGCGGAAGCGAAACAGGTGGCCCAGACCATCGCAACCTCGCCGCTCTGCAAGACAGCCTGGTCGAGCGGCGATCCAAACTGGGGACGTCTGCTCGCCGCGGCCGGCCGCAGCGGCGTCGCTCTCCAGCCCGAGCGCATGAGCATCACCATCGCCGGACAACCGGTCTTTCGCGCCGGCCTCCGCGCACCGGAGTTCGACGAACCTCGGACCCACCACGCCATGCAGGCCCGCGAGTACACCATCGCGATCGACCTCGGCGTCGGCAACGCGGAGTGCCGCTTCATCACGTGCGACCTCACCGCGGAGTACGTGCGCATCAACGCCGACTACTCCACCTAGGCGTTTAGTCCCAGCGTGTGGTGGAGAGGGTTGAGCGTGAATCGGTCTGGCTCTTTT
>CAXSGC010000024.1:0-30814 GCA_964236945.1 uncultured Acidobacteriaceae bacterium
GTTCGATCTCCTTGGCGACGGTGACGCCGTCCTTGGTGATGGTGGGGGAGCCGAACTTCTTTTCGATGACGACGTTGCGACCCTTGGGGCCGAGCGTGACTTTGACTGCGTCAGCGAGGATGTTGACGCCGCGCAGGATTGCCTGGCGGGAGTCTTCTCCGTGCAGAATTTGCTTTGCCATTTTGATGCTCCTGAAAATTCGTTATTCGTTACGTTGTTCGTCTGAGAGGCGGAAGCTACTTCTTGATGACGCCGAGGACTTCTTCTTCGCGCATGATCAGGAGCTCTTCGCCGTCGAGCTTGATCTCGGTGCCGGAGTATTTGCCGAACAGGATGCTGTCGCCGGCTTTGACGTCGAGCGGGAAGGTCTTGCCTTCGTCGTTGGATTTGCCTTTGCCGACGGAGATGACTTCGCCCTGCTGGGGTTTTTCTTTTGCGGAATCGGGAATGATGATGCCGCCGCGCAGCGTCTCGCCTTCTTCGACGCGACGGACCAGGATGCGGTCATGGAGCGGTGTAAACGATGTTGTTGCCATACTTTTGAATCTCCTCTGGGAGTTGAAGGACGCCATTTTTGAGGGCGTCTGCGTTCGCGAAACATGCGACGTTTGCCTCCAGGCTGAGCTGGCGGCTGTGGTCGCAGATTGTGAATGGGAGCGGTGGTCTGCTCTGACGATGGTTGCCTGGTTGAGCTCTGGGGTCCGAGACGTCCAAGGAGTCCCGAGGGGTGTCCGTGGAGACCGGGTTTAGCACTCAACCCTTCCGACTGCTAAGGTAGGCCATCGGCGAGGAGCGTGTCAACTGGCGCTGTGTGAAATGTGAGTGAATGTCGCGCAGGGATGGTTTCGGTGCACGGCGGTACTGTGACTTCAGGGTTTCTGGATCGAGCGCGGAGGTGTTCTTCGGCTCCGGGCTCGGGGTAAGATGGACAGTATGCGGAGTCGCTGGTTTCTCGTTGCTCTTCTCTCCCTAGGATGTGCGGTTCTTGGCTCGGCTCCGGGCTGGGCGCAGGAAGACGGGCCGGTGCGTCGTGGGCGTAAGTACAAGTCTCCTCCTGAGACGGCGCACATTGAAGTGCTCGTGACGAAGAAGACGAATGGAAAGCCGATCATGAACGCGGCCGTGGTGTTTCACTCGAAGAAGGATGGGCGGGACGAAGGCAACATGGAGGTGAAGACGGACCCGGAGGGCAAGGCGTCGATCGATGTGATTCCGACGGGAAGCGACCTGACGGTGCAGGTGATCGCGAACGGATTTGCGACGTACGCGGGCGAGTATGTGGTGGACGCGCCGACCAAGCAGATTGCGGTGGCGATGTTGCGTCCGCAGGCGCAGGTTTCGGCGTACGAGGATAATTCGGGCAAGGCATCGGACAGGAAGGCAGGGGTGCAGGAGCCGGTGAAGCCGCAGGGGAAAGCTCCGTCGGCGAAGCCTGACGCGGGGAGTGTGCGGAAATCGGCTCCGGCGCCGGCGTCTGAGCAGAACCGACCGGCGCCGGTGCCGCCGCAGATCTGATTTAGTCCGTCCAGCATTGCCTCGGGGGTTAAAACCCCCTCGACATCAGGGCGCTCGATGGCACGGCTGAAGCCGTGCCCTTAACGGAACAAGGCTTAAGCTCTACGGCATGCTGAAGCCGCGCCCTTAGCGACACAAGACTTAGTTGGACTTTTTCCTAAGGAAGATCTGGACTGATGCGTGAGAGTCAAAAGCCGCTGCTGGGAAAGTCTGCGCTGGTGACGGGCGCGGCGAAGCGCATCGGACGGGCGATTGCGATGGAGTTGGGGCGAGCCGGGGCAGACGTTGCGATCACGTATCTTGGATCGACCGCTGAGGCGGAGGAGACGGTGCGGGCGCTGGGTGCGTTGGATGTGGATGCGGTTGCGATCCGGGCGGACCTGCGGGATCCGGTGTCGGTTCGCGAGGCCGTGGGAGAGGTGGCGGAGAGGTTTGGGCGGATCGACATCGTGGTGAACAACGCCGGGATGTTTGCGTCGGAGCCGATGGAAGAGATCACGGCGGAGCAGTGGGACGCGATGTTTCAGACGAACACGCGGGCGCCGTTTCTGGTGGCGCAGGCGGCTCTGCCATGGCTGCGGTCGGCGCGGGGACGGATCCTCAATATCGGTTCGCTGGGCGGGATCCATCCGTGGGCGACGCATGCGCACTACTGTACATCGAAGGCGGCGCTGCATATGTTGTCGGCGACGATGGCGAAGGCGTGGGCGCCGGAGATCAGCGTGAACTGCATTGCGCCGGGGATGATTGTGCAGGGCGAGGTGGGCGCGGGGTACGAGCGGTTTGCGGAGAAGACGCCGATGAAGCGCAATGGGACGGCCGAGGATGTGGCGGCGGCGGCGTTGTTTTTTGCGACCGGGCCGCACTTTATTACGGGGCAGGTGCTGGCGGTGGATGGCGGGTTGGGGCTGTAGGGAGGGGCCATGGCACAGCGTAAAGTCATATGCTAGCGGTTTAGGATGTTCAGCTGGGCGCTACCCGCGAATAGCCGACGAATGACTGTAAGTACGGTGACCACAATCGCGTTTCTAGGGACTATTCACGCCTCGCCTGGGCACCTGCGGCGGTCGCTGCCGAAATGATCGCGTCCTTGTTGCCGCTCTTTAGCAATTCGAACAGCTTATCGTTTGGAATCGAACCAATACGGCCAAGAGTCACCAAAAAAGGAGTGGAATGCCCAGGAACATCAGTCCAGGAAGCTCCTTCTACAAGAGGTCCCATTGCCTCGTTGCGAAGCGATTGCAGAACCTCAGGATTCTTAGCTTCCGTCATTCGATACAGCAGTAAGCTCGCCTTATTGCGATCTGTCCAAATGCCGGAGTAAAGCAGATCGATAAGTGGCTTCACATTGATCTGCAGGTGATCGGTTGTGGTGGCGGCGGACAACACGGCCAGAGCACGGACTGCGTTGTTTCGCACGTCATCGTCTGGATCAGTGATGGCTTGTGACAAGGCTTCCGCTTGTTTGGTGGAGCGTTGAACGTAGCCTAGAAGCGCAGCAGCGGCTCTGCGATCTTTCGGATCACTTGCCGTTTGCAGTATGTACTTCAGCTCTGACTCGCGCCCGACTGCATAGGAACGCATGGCGAGGTTCACCGCTTTCAAAGCAGGATCGTTGGAGATCATGTACCCCTGCGAGTCATCTTCACCAGCAGTGCCGCGAGCCACCGCTTGAACAAGCAAGGGCTGCCCCTGTTCATACAGGCGCAAGCCCTCTGGATCAAGATGTGCGTTTCCGGAAGGCGTAGGACCGATAGGAACAGGACGCGAAGTCGCGCCCGGAAGACCAATGTAAATTTCAAGGTGCTGAGAGGCGTCACAACAGGTGACGTTTACATCCGTCGGCAGCTTACCGATCGCTGATAAGACCGCATCGTTGACCGGCTTCCTGGAGAAGCTAGCGAAGGTCAGAGTGTCCCCAACGTGCAAGAGCAGCGTCGCACGAACCTTCTGCAAAGGCAAACCGCCGTAACCGAAGTAGTTGATCTCACCGATTGTGAACGGGCGATGCTCCATGTCAGCATCCTGGGACCAACCAGAACCGGTGAATAACAAGAGCGCGCAGCAAGTGAGCGCAAGGGGCTTCAATGGTTTTCTCCTGAATCGCAAAATCACCCAGATCATACATGCTGCCTATGCCCGGCACTTGAATTGGGTAAGTCTGTGCGATTGCTTTTCCTGCGGCAACTTCAGGTGGAGAAGAGGCGTTGCCACCAGTGTTTGGGTTCTAGGTTTTGGTAGAGGTCTAGGGGTTCGGGTTGGGGGGGGAGGGCGGTGCCCTGAAAGGCGGCAAGGGGGTTGGAGACGCAGAGGAGGTGGGCGTACTCGGGGCCGTATTTGGTGGCTACGGCTTCGTAGGCTTCGCGCATGCGGGGTGGGCGTGAGGTGGTGTTGTGGGCGTCGGTGGCGAGGAAGTGGACCCATCGGTTTTCGAGCAGGTCGTGGCTCATTTTTTTGGCGGCTTTGCCCATGTGGCCGAGGACGGAGCCGGCGGTGACCTGGACGAGGAGGCCGCCGCGGAGCCAGTCGCGCATGCGGTAGCGCTCGGCCCGGAGGGTGGGGTTGCGTTCGGGGTGGGTGAGGATGGGGGTGGTGCCGGCGAGCTGGAGCTCGTAGAAGGTTTCGGACAGGCCGGGGGGGAGGCCGTAGTCGGGGAGCTCGACGAGGAGGTAGCCGCGGCCGTTGATGCTGAAGCGCTCGGGCTGCTTGAGGGCGAGCTGGATGTTGTCGTAGGTGAGGTGGAAGTCGGAGCCCCGGCCCAGCCGGAGGCGGATGTTTTCGCGGTTGAGGAGGCCCTGGAGGTCGGTGATTTTGTCGCGGACGAGCTCGGGGTCGTAGGGATATTTGTCGTTGGCGTGAGGGGTGCAGACGGCGTGGGTGATGCCGTCGGCGACGGCGATGCGCGCCATGGCGAGCGAGGTTTCCGGGCTGGAGGCGCCGTCGTCGAAGCCGGCGAGGAGATGGTGGTGGATGTCGACCAATGTGAGGTTAAGCCTATGCGAAAAGCGGTTTACGGTTTTTGGCCAGTTATCAGATATTGGTTATCAGTTTTTAGTGGCTTGCGGGGAGTGCTCCGGGCAAGGGCTGCTGGAGGTTTTTTCGCTGCCTGGACGAAGATGGTTCTTGGCCAGTTATCAGTTATCAGTCTTCAGTGCTCGGTTTTCAGTGCTTGGCCGGCCATGCCGGCGAAGATGCGGAGGCCGTCGGCGGAGCCGAGGAGTTGTTCGCCGGAGCGGTCGGGGTGGGGCATCATGCCGAGGACGTTGCGGCCCTGGTTGAGGATGCCGGCGATGTTCTGGAGCGAGCCGTTGGGGTTGGCGTTGTCGGTGACTTGACCTCTGGGGCTGGCGTAGCGGAGGGCGATGCGATCTTCGGCCTGGAGCTCGGCGAGGGTGCTGGGGTCGCAGAAGAAGTTGCCGTCCATGTGGCCGATGGGCATTTGGAGGACATCTCCGGCGAGGATGGAGTGGGTGAAGAGGGAGCGGGAGGTTTCGACGCGGAGGTGGGTTTGGCGGCAGATGTAGCGTTGCTCGCGATTGCGCATGAGGGCGCCGGGGAGGAGGCCGGCTTCGCAGAGGATCTGGAAGCCGTTGCAGATGCCGAGGACGGGGCGGCCGCTTTGGGCGAAGCTGTGGACCGATTGCATGATGGGGCTGAAGCGGGCGAGGGCGCCGGTGCGGAGGTAGTCGCCGAAGGAGAAGCCGCCGGGGATGACGATGGCGTCGGAGTTTTCGAGGTCTCGGGAGGCGTGCCAGAGGAGGGTTGCGGGCTGGCCCAGCTGCCGGGTGATGACGTTGTAGGTGTCGTGGTCGCAGTTGGAGCCGGGGAAGACGAGGACGCCGAACTTCATGGCTTTCAGGTTACATCGGAGGCGGGCTTAGGCGCCGAGTTTGTAGCGGGTTTCGGCGAGGCGGTAGAGCGGTCGCCAGAGGAGGCGGTTGGTGGTGACGACCATCATGGAGATGAGGATGGTGCCGAGCAGGAGCATGGGGAACTGGCCCTGTTCGGTGGCGGTGGAGATGATGGCGCCGAGGCCGGTGGTTTTGAGGGTCTGGCCGTGGAGGGGGAAGTATTCGGCGATGATGCTGGCGTTCCAGGCGCCGCCGGACGCGGTGACGAGGCCGGTGATGAGGAAGGGGAAGATGCCGGGGAGGATGACGGTTCGCCAGTGGTCGAAGCGGCTGAAGTGGAAGAGGGTGGAGACTTCCTTGAGGTCGGTGGGGATGGCCATGGCGCCGGCGATGACGTTAAAGAGGATGTACCACTGGGTGCCGAAGAGCATGAGGGCGATGGAGCCGATGCCGATGCCTCCGCCGAGGTGGATGAGCAAAACGAGGATGACGGGGAAGTAGGCGGGTGCGGGGATGGAGGCGGCGATCTGGACGAGGGGCTGGGCGAGTCGGGCGAGTCTGGGGTTGGAGCCGATGGCGACGCCGACGGGGATGGTCCAGAGGGAGGCGAGGGCGAGGGCGAGGGCGATGCGGAGGAAGGTGGCGACGGCTCCTTGGAGAAGGTGGAGGTATTGAGCTACGTGGACGGGTCGAAGGAGGACGACGGCGTGCTCGGCTGCGTAGAGGACGGCTCCGGCGGCGAGGAGGATGAGGAACCATTGCAGAAGGGTAGCGGCGGCGGTTCGGGAGCGGGGCGGGGGTGCGTGGGCGAGGCGGTCGAGACGCTCGGAGCGCTGGCGGGCGAAGTGGCGGTAGAGCGCCTCGTTGAGCGGAGTTGTGGTGTGTGCGACGACGGACTGGATGCCTTTGGAGTGGGTGAGGAGATGGAGCACGGGCGACTTGACCTGGTGGGCGCTTTCGACCTGCTCGAATTTGAACTTGTTGCTCCAGAGGATGAGGGGTCGCCAGACGATCTGGTCGGCGGCGACGATGATGAGGACGATGGTGAGGAGGCCGTAGGTGGTGGCTCGGCCGTCGCCGCGGTCGGCGGCGGTTTGGAGGTAGGAGCCGAGGCCGGGGAGGCGGAAGTCGCGGGTGCCGAAGTGGAACATTTCGCAGACCATGAGGGCGAACCAGCCGCCGGCGACGGACATGATGGAGTTCCAGACGAGACCGATGGCGGCGTAGGGGAGTTCGAGCTGGAGGAGGCGTTGGAAGCGGGAGTAGCGATAGATTTCGGTGGCTTCGATGAGTTCGCGCGGGATGGATTTGAGTGAGGAGTAGAAGCTGAAGGCCATGTTCCAGACGGCGCCGGTGAAGATGAGGATGATGGCGCCGAGCTCGACGCCGATGTGGCGGGTGGGGAAGAGGCTGATCATGGCGAGCATGACGGGGGGAAGAAAGCTGAGGACGGGGATGGACTGCATGATGTCGAGGGCGGCGATCATGAAGGCCTCGACGCGTTTGTTGTAGGCGGCGAAGTATCCGTAGGTGACGGCGAAGGTGAGGCTGAGGAGGTAGGCGAGGGCGATGCGGACGACGGAGTAGAAGGCGTAGAGGGGAAGGGCTCGGGGGCTGAGCGAGACGACCATCTGTTCTTCGGGCGGGCCGGCCCAGAACATGGCGGTGCGAACGACGGCGTAGAAGCAGGCGAGGCCGATGGCGCCGACGAAGAGATCGATGAGAAAGGGCCAGCTTCGGCTGAGGACGTAGGAGCGTGCGAGAGTTTCGCGGCCGGGGATGTTGGAGAAGCTGGGCGGGAATGGCATCAGGCGTCGATCGCGGCGGTGGAGGGTAAGTCGGTGTCGTGCTGGAGGCGTTGGGGGAGGATGAATCGGCGGCGGGCGGCATCGAAGTCGAAGAGTTCGGCGTAGCGTCCCCAGTTGATGGCGGTTTCGAGCTGCCGAAGCGTTTCATCTTCGCTGAACTGCTCGTCGAGCATGTCGTGGAAGAAGTCCTGGGAGACGGTTCCGTCGCTTTTGGATTCGAGCGCACGGACGATTTGACGGAGCAGGAGGACGTTGGAGACGGCGGCGGTGCGGAAGAGCTCTTTCTGCTTGAGGATTTCGCCGTTGGCGTAGGCGGCGCCGGTGTCGGTGATGGCAGCGTCGCCTTCGTGGACGGTGAGGAAGCCGAGCAGCTGGGCGGCGTCGACGATGGGGAGGAGGTCGTCGATCTCGAAGGCGAGATCGTCGGCGAGCCGGTAGATGTCGTCTTTGCCGTGGTGGTCGAGGAGGAGTTCGAGGAGACCGGCGATGCCGCCTGGACGGGCGTGGGGGAGCATCTGGTAGTGCTCGCGCGCCTGGGGCTGGCCGTTTGCGGCGGTTTGCGGGAGTTCAGGGGGCTGGGCGTCGGGCTCGGTGAGGACCTTGTAGATGTAGTCGACGAGTTGGGTGAAGGCGGGCGCTTTGCGGTTGCGGGGGTGGGCGAGGCCGACCTGGAAGTCGGTGCGGACGCGTCCTGGGTTGCGTCCGAGGACGATGATGCGGTCGGCGAGCAGGACGGCTTCTTCGATGTTGTGGGTGACGATAAAGATGGCCTGGGTGGGGATGGTCTTTTTTTGCCAGAGTTCGAGGAGTTCGCTGCGGAGGTTTTCGGCGGTGAGGACGTCGAGGGCGGAGAAGGGCTCGTCCATGAAGAGGACTTCGGGTTCGACGACGAGGGCTCGGGCGAAGCCGACGCGCTGCCGCATGCCTCCTGAGAGTTCTTTGGGGTAGGCGGTCTGGAAGCCATCGAGGCCGACGGTGTCGAGGATTTTGAGCGAGCGTTTGCGGCGTTCGGCGGCGTCGAGGCCGCGTGCCTTGAGGGGGGCCTCGACGTTTTCAAAGACGGTCAGCCAGGGGAAGAGGGCGAAGCTCTGGAAGACGATGGAGACGTTGCTGTCGGCGGTTTCGATGGGTTGATCGTGCCAGAAGACCTCGCCGGCGGAGGGGGCGGAGAGGCCGGTGAGCATGCGCAGGAGGGTGGATTTGCCGGAGCCGGAGGGCCCGAGGAGGGCGAGGATCTCGCCGGCGCGGACGGAGAGATCGGTCGGAGCGATGACCTGGATGCGATTTTCGCTGGGCTGGCTGTAATACTTTTCGACGCGTTCGGCGCGGATAATGGCTGGCTGCATGCACATCTTCAGGAACAGGAATTTAGATCAACAGGTTTGGAGCAGAAGTAAGCTATTCGTGCTCCCCGCTCAGCGTATCATTGCGGAACAGGCTAGAATGCGAGAGGCGTGCCGGACTTTCTCAGGCGTCACGGACGTAGACTGCAGAATCACCTTGGGGAACGCACAGTATGTCAGATCCAGCAAACGGTACACCGTCGAAGCCGCGGGTGCTTGTCGCCGACGATGAGCAGGTGATCGCGAACACGCTTGCCATTATTTTGAACCAGGCAGGATTTGAGGCACGCGCCGTCTTCAGTGGGGAGAAAGCGATCGAGGCGCTGGACAGCTTTCAGCCGAATATGTTGATTTCGGATGTGATTATGACGGGGATGACGGGCATTGAAGCTGCCGTGCTGACTCGATCCAAGCTGCCGAACTGCAAGATTCTGTTGTTTTCCGGACAGGCGGCGACGGCGGATCTGCTGGAGAAGGCGCGATCTCAGGGGCACGAGTTTGAGATTCTGGCGAAGCCTGTGCATCCGACCGATTTGTTGGCCAAGCTGCGGGCCTGATTGCGGGAATCGGATGGGCCTAAGAAGGTGTTGCGACGCCCGTTCGTGAGTCTTCAATGAAACAGCGGCTTTCACCGAAGCACATGGTCGTTCTTGCGCTGATACCTTTGGGATCCTCGGTTGGCGACATTTTTCTGTCGCATGGGATGAGGCAGACTGGACCGATCTCTTTCCGGGAGTTCGGAGCTCTGTTCTTGTGTCTCAGAAATGGATGGGTGCTTGGCGGAATTTTCCTGCTGATTGTTTTTATGATCAGCAATATTCTTGCATTTAGCTGGATGGATCTTACGTTTGTGTTACCGGCTACTTCGATCGGGTATCTTGTAACTCCGCTCCTAGCCCACTTCTGGCTTCGTGAGCACGTTTCGGTGTCTCGATGGCTGGGGATAGGACTGATTGTGTGTGGTGTGGGCGTCGGTGTCCAGGGGCCATACCGGACGGGCATCACGGAACCATTGGGCGAGACGTGAGGCTATGGTTCCTCGGGGTGTTTCGACTGTACTTCGTCTAAGTCACGTTTGTTTTTAGTTTTATTCGATTAATTATGGCTATCGCTCATGTTGGGACCGTGGTGCTTTTCTGGGTCGCGTCCTTTGGCGTTGTGACTTCTACCGTGTTCAGCTTGATGGCGGTGTACGCCGCTCTCCGTTTCAGAGGCAAGGGTGTTAGCCGATCGGATACGAGCTTTCTGCCGCCCATCAGTCTTTTGAAGCCGCTTCATGGGAGCGAGCCCGATCTCGAGAGGCGCTTGCGGACTTTTTTTGAGCAGGACTATCCGACGTTTGAGATTCTTTTCTGTGCCAGGAGCGACTCCGATGAAGGTCTGAATACAGCACGCTCGGTGGCTTCGCTCTACCCGCATATCGAGGCCCGATTTTTGTCGTGTGGAGAGCCTCCGTGGCCCAACGCTCGGACTTACTCACTCGAAGTGATGCGCCGGGCTGCGAAGCACGAGATTCTGGTTACCGCCGATAGCGACGTTCAGGTGGACCGAAGCTATCTCCGAGCTGTGGTTCAACCTTTCCGCGAGGAGAAGGTTGGTCTAGTTACATGCGTGTATCGGGGAGTAACTCGTCAAGGACTCTGGGCCCGTATGGAGGCTTTGGGTATGTCGGTCGAGATGACGGCTGGGGTGCTTGTGGCGGAACGTCTTGAAGGGATGCGTTTCGCTCTTGGTCCGAGTATGGCCATGCGCCAATCGACGATCGAGAAGATTGGAGGATTTGGGGCCGTTGCACAGTACTATGCCGACGACTTCATCCTTGGTAACTGGACCGCGCGGGTTGGCGAGACCGTTGTGCTTTCGCGGTATGTCATTGAGCACCATGTTTTGAATTCGACCTTTCGCGCCAGCATGGCTCACCAGCAAGGTTGGGCGACCAGTACGCGGTTTTCCCGTCCTCTGGGTCATGTCGGCAGCGTACTGACATTTGCGGTGCCGTTCGGTTGCCTGGGTCTCCTTGCGAGCCTGGGTCTCCATCATGTGATTCCAGGGGTTGCAATGCTGCTCCTTACGATTGTGAATCGCATTGCTCTTTGTGTGGTGATCGCTGAGTTAGTTGTGAACGACAGGTCTGCCGTGAGATCGGCGTGGCTTTATCCTTTCCGCGATCTACTTGGATTCTGGTTCTGGGCCGTGAGCTTCTTTCGGCGCCGGGTGAAATATCGTGGCGAGCCGTATGAGTTATTGCCACAAGGTCGTCTGCGTAAGCTGGTATAGGGAGCCACATGCTTGTAGTCCAGTGTGTTATGGCTTTGTTGACGGTCAGCGGATTTGCTTACCTTCTGCTGTCGTTGTGGGGCGCCTTATCGTTTTCTTTGTACTGGAAGCAGGATCTCCCACCTTATAGCGGTCTGCGGGTAAGTGTTCTGAAACCACTGCATGGCATGGACGCTGAGATGTACGAAGCTCTTGCGAGTCACTGCCGACAGAAGTTTGCCGGGTCTTATGAAATTGTTTTTGGGGTTACATCAGCGCGCGATCCGGCGCTGGCGGAGTTACGGCGGCTCCGCGAGGCTTTTCCCGATGTAGCGATGCGAGTGGTGGAGTGTCCTGAGACTCTGGGAAGTAACGGGAAGGTGAGCCGGCTGGTGCAGATGCTGCCGTTCGCTACGGGAGAGATACTGGTCGTGAACGATGGCGACATCTCCGTCTCGCCCATGTATCTGGATCACATTGTTTCGATCTTCGGGAGCGATCGCGTGGGTATGGTGACGGCACCTTACGTGGGTTCGACCGGTTCGGCGACCACGCTCTGGTCGAAGCTGGAGAGCGTGGGGATTGCAACAGAATTTATGCCTGGGGTATTTGCGGCGCGAGCGGTGGAGGGTGGCATGCGGTTTGGGCTCGGCTCCACCCTGGCCATTCGAAGAGAAGCACTCGAGTCGATTGCCGGCTTCCCGCCGCTGTTGGACATGCTGGCGGACGACTATGAGTTGGGCGCCCGCGTGTACAGAGCTGGATGGAAGGTGGAGCTGTGTCGTGAGGTGGTGTCGACGACGGTGGGAGACTACACGTTTGGAGCGTTCTGGAACCACCAGATGCGGTGGGCACGATCGACACGCGATTCGCGCGGTCTGGGATATCTGGGGGTCGCGCTGACGTATGCGCTGCCGTGGGCGTTGCTGAATGTCTGGGCATTTGGGGCTGCCGCGTGGAGCCTTGGGGCTCTGCTGGCGATTGTGGGTCTGCGGGCGGTGCTGGCGGTGGGCGTTGGGTACTGGCTTCTGGGGAGCCGGAGGGTGCTGGACTATCTGTGGCTGGTGCCGTTGCGGGATTGTTTCGGGTTGCTGTTCTGGTTTTGCAGTCTGATCGGCCATACGGTGGTGTGGCGCGATCGGCGATATCACCTGTCAAAGGGGAGGATTCGCTTTCTTGAAGCTGAGGATGTTCGATGAGATGGAACTTCGTTGGCAGCGACTGACGGCTTTTCCGCCGGTCGTGCATCCTATGCGAAGTGTGTGGCCAGCTACGCCGCGCCTGGAGTGTTCCGATGCCGCCTTCCGCTGTTGTCGCTCATGTTGCTGTGCCTCTTCTTGGGGTGAGTACGGGTCTTCGATCGTTTACGTCGATCGCCGTAACGGCGTGGTTTGCGCGGTTGGGTAAGCTGCCGGTGACGGGGACGTGGGCTTCGTGGATTCGGCACCCGGCGGCTGTGGGGCTGTTTACGGTGGCTGCGCTGGGCGAGTATATCGGCGACAAGCTGCCGAGCACGCCGGATCGGACGGCGCCGGGGCCGCTGATCGGGCGGATTGTGTTCGGTGGGCTGGTTGGGGCGATTGTCGCTTCGGCGTTTCGGCGGCCGTCTTTGCGTGGGTTCGCGATGGGGGCGGTGGGGGCTCTGGCGGGGAGCTATGGTGGGTTTTATCTGCGGAAGGGGCTGACCAAGGGTGCGGGTCTGCCGGATATGCCGGTGGCGCTTTCGGGGGATTTGGGGGCGGTGGTGATGGCGGTAAGATCGCTGGGTAGGCTTACGGCTTAGGGCGGGCCCGAGCAGGGATTCCGGCGCATTTTACCCTCGGGCTTGCCAGTCTGCGAGGAGCGACGTACCATGTCTCCATCCGATGCAAATGGGGCCCTGTTGTTCGCAGGTACGTACTACCTTGGGAGTGTGAGGTCTATGGTTACAAGAATTTCGATCGTTTCGATCGGTCTGGGTGCTGCGCTTGCCGTGAGTGCAGCAACGGCCCAGGCTCCGCAGGCTGCGGCTCCAGCTGACGGCATCACGATGGAGATGATGCCGATCACCTCGGCGCAGATTGCGGAGTGTCGCGGTCAGGCGAACAATCAACTTTCAGCCGAGCAGGACACTCTGCACAAGCGCGAACACGGGCAGGACAACGACAAGATGAAGCAGGGAGCTGTGACCGGCGCAACCGGTATTGCGGCGACGGCGATCTCGCGTGGGCGCGGCGGCTGGTGGGGATACGGCAACAACAACGGAGCGCAGACGGCGGCTGCGACGGGAGCCACGCAACGAACGGAGCGGAACAGTGAAGCGGTTGCGAGCACGACGGCGATGAGCCAGCAGGTGGGTACGGACGCCTACTCGCAGTGCGTCGCGGGGATCAAGGGACCGGAGTATGTTCATTTCCGGCAAACGGGCAAGATAGAACCGTTTACGGGCTCGGCACCGACGACGCCGCCTGCCCCGGCGATTGCCGCCGCGGCACCGCCGGCTCCCATGACGACGAAGTCTCCGGTGCAGGATGAAGGCGACGGTGTGCACTTTGTGTTGACAGCACCGGGGCAGATGGATGCCCGCGAGGTGACCAAGGTGGCGGGAAGCAAGAATGCTTATCTTGAGGCCGTGACGGGAGACAAGTACATCGTGATGCCGGATGGATCGGTGACGCGCATTCCGAAGCGTGCGGCTGGGAAGACGGCGGCGAAGTAGACGGTTGTTGTCTGTGAAGGTGGGGAGAGCCGCCGAGAGTTCGGCGGCTCTTGTGCTGGAGGGTGGTGTCTCCGGTGTTTTGGGGAGGCTTGTTGTTTGGGGGGCTTCGACGATTCGTCAGTGGAGTAGATGATTCGGGAGACGGGGGTTTGTTTCGGTAGAGGAGATGGCGGAGGGATCGGTCTTCCGGAGTGAGAGTCCGCCTCTATGGGGTGAGTTCTCGAGGCTGAAGATCGTTTGTTCCAACCCTCGGAACCGGTCGGCAGCATGGTGGGAGGTCTCGGCGTGCTTTTCTTTGTAGAGCGAGCGGAGGTCTGGGACTGCCTGGTACTGTCTGGTACTGTCTGGACTGCCTAGGAGGAGAGCCTAACCTCGTATGTCGTATTCTTCGCGGAGTTCGGCGAAGGCTTTGCGGGCGGGATGTGTGTGTCTCCGTTGGCGATCTCAGAGAGTCCCTGGCGCAGGTCCTGGTCGAGCTGCGCCTCATGCCATGCGCGAGGTGAGGTGGTGTCTTCGCGTTCGACGGGCCCGGCGGTCACTATGGTTTCGATGTAACGATTGAGTTCCATGCCGCGGGCATTCGCTTCGGAGGCGAACTGGGCTTCGGTCTCGGGTTGGAGCTGGAGGTGGATCCTTGCTTGTTCAGGCTAGCAGAGTGGTTGCTTGGCATGGAAGTGGTTCGCCGTTTTGCGTGCGGTCGACGTTGCGGTTCGATGCCCCACTCATGGCGAGAGGCTGCCATGAATGGGGCACCCGCCTTTGGCTTGGCTGTTAGAGGGTGGTGCCTGGGCTGCCCGTCTGTTTAGCCGCCTATGAAGTTTCAGCGGCGATTCTTCGTGCCTCAGCTAAGTCGATTTTTGCTGCATGCCCATGCTGGCCGAGGAGATAGAGAAGCTCTCCACCGCTAAGCAATGTGAGAGGCTTATCTTTCGCGAACGCGTAAGCATCCGGCCCAAAATCAGAAGTGGTCACAAGGATGCCTTTGTTTGCGCCTTCGTTGTGCACCGTTCCATATAGGTCCCTTACCGCCGATACTCCAACTGTGTTCGTGTAGCGCTTAGCTTGGATCACTACCTTGCCACCACGGATCGGATCGGGATCGAAGGCCACTGCGTCCACACCGCCATCTCGACTGGCTTGCGTAATTTTCACTTCGCCGCCGCCTTTACTAAATTCCTTCTCAAAGAGTTCCCGGATTAGGTTCTCAAAGTCGAGCCAATCCATCGCGGCCAGGTTGGTACGCTCGTCAATTTTTTCGACCACGGCGTAACCCTCTACAAAACGTTCATCGTCTTTGTTAAGCATGATAAGCGGTTTGATTGGACTCAGTTCGATCAGCTTACTGGCTGAAATCCCCTTTAATTTCTTGAAGCAGGCTCTGGGTTCGACATGACGCAAGTTGATCGCGAGATATTCGTCCTTCCGCGCCTCGAGGGTCATGACGCAGGCGTGAATCTCCGAACCTGTTGAACGATCAATCGATCTAACCCACCCGTTGAACACTACGGAAACGAGGACGTTAGCTTCATCAGCGGTGAAGAGTTCATATAGGGTGCGCAAGGCTACCTGATATAGCACTTCATCGTATGTCTTTTTGACCCAAGCTTCGGAGACTGGTACTTCTTGGAATTCTGACCGGCTAGCTATATATTTTAGTTCCTTTGTGGTCGGGAGTGCTGCTAGGCTGGGAAGCTCAAAATCGAGCACGAATGTTTTGGTGCTAGCGACGTACTCAAATCGGTGGTCTCTAGGAAACGCGTCTGGGTATCCAGAAATGTTTAGCACATCGTCTAGGTAGGCTTCGATAGCATCCTTGTCCCCGCCGAGATATGCAGTTCGGCGCTGATCAACTTCTAGATGTTGACTAGCGCGCCTTGCATCAAACGCATTTTTAGCCTGGCGCCACTGCTGCAATTCACTATCGAACAAAGTGTTCGACTTCTCGTTAATCTCCTTGATTCGCGCGACCTCTTGCGTCCAAAGAGCTCTCGCATCGTGGAAACGAGACTGCACTTCTCGTTCGACCCGTTCCTTCTCTTCGTTAAACTCTTGGGTCTTCCTGTTCCGGCGACTGATGACTAGTTTGTCCAGAAGGGAGAGACGTGGTTCTGCCACCACTGATGCAAAGATGGGGTCGGACGCTGACGGCTCCGGCGGGAAATCTAAGGCTTTGTTCCGAGGGGGTTTCGCATCCGTAAAGTTGGAACGATCCTTCTTCGCTTCCCAACTCGGCTTTGGATCTCGCCCTAGCGCTTGGATCAAGAGACCTTCGAGTGAATCTCGTTCAAGCTCAAGTTCGCGAGTACGTTCTAACGCCAGGGCTTTCGCAGCGGCCGTTTGCATAATGCTCAGAGTGCGACTTTCAAAGCCCGCTTGTTTCGCTTGTCGAGCCTGCTCTGCGATTACTTTGCGCTGCCAGCGTTCATCCCAAATTGCTATCTGCGATGCTGCCTTCATGTCGACGTCGTACTCGGTGGGACCTTTGACCAAGCGAAATGTCTGCAGCCCCGGATGCGTGATTCTCTTCTCCCACATGCTCTCTACCTCTTTGAAGGTTGAAGGTCCATAGGAAGATAGCATCTTAGGCAAGCTGGAGAAATGACACTATCGTCCGAATCTTTGTTTGCCTTGCATTTGGCTCATCATGCGTTGCTGGGCTTTGATGCCGCCTCCGCCGCCGATCGATTTGAACATTTTGCGCATTTGGGTGTATTGGCGGAGGAGGTTGTTGACCTCTTGGACCGTTGTGCCGGAGCCGGTGGCGATGCGTTTGCGGCGGGAGCCGTTGATGAGTTCGTGGTCCTGGCGTTCCTTGTTGGTCATGGAGTTGATGATGGCTTCGACGCGGGTGAACTGCGATTCGTCGACGTTTTCGGCGGCTTGCTGCATGCCGGCGAAGGGGCCGACGGAGGGGAGCATCTTCAGGATCGACTTCATGCTGCCCATTTTCTTAATTTGACGTAACTGTTCGCGGAAGTCGTCGAGGGTGAAGCCGTCGCCGGAGAGAGCTTTGCGGGCGAACTGTTCGGCCTTGCCTTTGTCGAGTTTTTCTTCGGCGCGTTCGAGCAGGGTGGCGATGTCGCCCATGCCCATGATGCGGGAGACGATGCGGTCGGGGTGAAAGGGTTCGAAGGCGTCGGGGCGTTCGCCGGTGCCGAGGAACTTGATGGGGGCACCGGTGACGTGGCGGATGGAGAGGGCTGCGCCGCCGCGGGCATCGCCGTCCATTTTGGTGAGGATGACGCCGGTGATGCCGAGGCGGTCGTTGAAGGCTTTGGCGGAGCGGACGGCGTCCTGTCCGGTCATGGAGTCGGCGACGAAGAGGATTTCGGAGGGGGCGAGGAGATGTTTGAGGGCGGCCATCTCGTCCATGAGGAGCTGGTCGATGCCGAGGCGCCCGGCGGTGTCGACGAGGAGGATGTCGCAGCCGAAGTTGCGGGCGTCGCGGAGGGCTTCCTTGGCGAGGCGGAGGACGGTTTCGGATTTGTTGGGGGCTTGGAGTTCGCCTTCGGAGATTTTGCCTTCGTAGATCTGGGCCTTGATGGATTCGGCGACGACGCGGAGCTGCTCGCGGGCGGCGGGGCGGTAGACGTCGACCGAGACGAGGAGGGGGCGATGGCCGCCTTTTTTGAGCCATTGGGCGAGTTTGCCGGAGGTGGTGGTTTTGCCGGAGCCCTGGAGGCCGGCCATGAGGATGACGGTGGGCGGTTGGGGGGCGAATTTGAAGCGGGCGGTGTCGCGGCCGAGGATGTTGGAGAGCTCGTCGTGGACGATTTTGACGATTTGTTCGGAGGGCGAGAGGGAGGTGGCGACTTCGGCGCCGAGGGCGCGGGTGCGGATGTGTTCGACGGTGTCTTTGACGACGTCGAGGTTGACGTCTGACTCGAGGAGGGCGGTGCGGATTTCGCGGAGGGCGTCGGCGATGTTTTCTTCGTTGAGGGTGCCCTGGCCGCGGAGGTTTTTGAAGGAGCGCTGGAGCTTGTCGGAGAGGTTTTCAAACATGGTGGTCTGCCTTTGAGTTTAGCAGCGGGGGTTGGGGGCCGGAGGTGTGGGGCGGCTGTGGCCGCGGGGGGCGATGGCGAGGAGATCCGGGGGGTAACGTGCCGGATCGTAAAAAAAGTGGGGGGAGGGCTAAAGTTTTTGCGCGGATGTGCCGATAAGGAGATCAAGTGTGCCTCCAAAGGAGGGGCGGGACGTGGGAATCGTGATGTTTTCGGAAGACAAGATGAAGTGCAGCGCGTGCAGGGATGGGGTCGGGGCGCCGTTTCCGTTCAGCATGGCTTTTCAGCCGATCGCCGATGTGGTGAGGGGCGAGGTGTTTGCGTATGAAGCTCTGGTGCGCGGGACGGCGGGGGAGACGGCGGGATCGGTGCTTGGGCGGGTGACCCAGGAGAATCGGTACGCCTTCGATCAGGCTTGCCGAGTGAAGGCGATTACGCTGGCGCACCGGCTGGGGATTGAGGCGACTGGAGCGAAGCTGTCGATCAACTTTATGCCTGGCGCGGTGTACAGTCCGGCGGCGTGCATTCAGCTGACGTTGAAGACGGCGCGTTCTGTCGGGTTTCCGCTGGATCGGCTCATCTTTGAGGTGACGGAGGCGGAGGAGGTCCAGGACCGGGCGCATTTGAAGAGGATCGTCGACGAGTATCGGCGGCATGGATTTCAGGTCGCTCTGGATGATTTTGGGGCGGGGTATTCGGGGCTCAATCTGCTTGCCGATTTTCGGGCGGACATTGTGAAGCTGGATATGGAGCTCACGCGAGATCTTCCCAACAGGCCGACGGCTCTGGTGATTTTGCGGGCGATGGTGGAGCTTTGCGCGTCGCTCGATCGGATGTTGGTTGCGGAGGGCGTGGAGACCCGGGAGGAGTACGAGGCGCTGCGCGGTTGCGGTGTGCGGTATATGCAGGGGTATCTGCTAGGCAGGCCGGAGTTTGAGTGTTTGCCGAAGCTGCAGATGGTAGAGGATCGGCGGCCCGAGGCACTGCCGGTTCGGGCGAGGACGTCCCAGCACCTGCCTCATCCGGCGCGGGTAGCGAGGGGGGGCAAACTGGCGATGATGTGGTGAAAAGAGGGAGGAGGTGCGCGTTTAGCAAGACTTTGACAAGTAGCGGGGCGGGTGCGTTCCTCCGTGGGTTCGGCGAGCGACGGCGAGGCTGCGGAACGGGCTCGGGGCCGGATAATCGAGCTCTATGCCAAAGCAGGGCGTGAGCAACGTCGAGTTGATCCGGGAGTTTGTTGCGTACTTGCGCGTCGAGAAGGGTCTCCGGCCGGCGACGACGGAGGCTTATTTACGGGATTTGTTGCAGCTCGCCGAGCACCTGGAAGGGAAGGACGGACTATTGATGAGCGCGACGCAGGACGATGTGCGGGAGTTTCTGGCAGGTCTGCGGGGGCATGGGGTCGAGTCGCGGTCGATTGGGCGGAAGCTGAGCGCGATGAAGGGTTTCTTTCGATGGCTTTTGCTGGACAAGCGAGTGTCGCACGATCCCACGGTGAATGTTTCGGCTCCGGATTTATGGAAGATCCTGCCGAAGTCCCTGGCCGAGAGCAGGGTGGGCGAGCTGCTCGAGCGATCAGGGGCGGCCGCGATGGGAGAGGCGTCGGATGCTCTTCGATTGCGGGATCACGCGATTTTGGAGCTGCTGTACGCCGGCGGTCTGCGGGTCGGAGAGATCTGTGGGTTGCGCGTAGAGGATGTGCACCTCGATACCGGTCGGCTGCAGGTGCGTGGCAAGGGCGACAAGGAGCGTTTGGTGCCGATCGGGCGGAGTGCAGTCGAGGCGATGGAACGGTATCTCGACCTGGGGCGCGGAGATCTGGCGCGGGCCGGGCGGAAAGGCGGGATCACGCGGGAGATGTTTTTGAGTGTGCGTGGGCGGCCTCTGACGCGGCAGTGGGTGTGGGAGATGGTTCGATCAGCGACCTCGGGCGGGGGAGAGAAGCCTGCCAGCCCGCACATGTTGCGCCACAGCTGCGCAACCCACATGGTGGAGCATGGTGCGGATCTCCGGAGTGTACAGATGCTGCTGGGACATGCCGATATAGCGACGACGCAGGTTTACACGCATGTGGCGCTGGGGCGATTGAAGGCGGTGCACCGGGCGCATCATCCTCGCGGACGACGGAGAGAGAGGGTTGGGGAGACCTAGGTCGGTGTTTGGCAACTGCGATGAGGAGGGAGAGGAGGTCTGTTGAGGGAACGAAGAGGCACATACAGCGAGTCGGCGGAGGAGTTTCTTCTGGTTCTCGGGGCCGAGCGTGGCGCGAGCGAGCATACGGTTCGGGCGTACGCGCGCGAGGTGCGGAGCTTTGCCGCGTTTCTGGAGAAGGAGTTCGGCGAGGATGGGTCGCTCGGTGAGGTGGAGCATCTGCAGATCCGGAAGTATCTGGCGACTCTTTATGGACGTGGTTTGACGAAGACGAGCGTGGCGCGGGCGCTCGCGGCGGTACGCAGCTGGTTCAATTGGCTGGCGAAAGAGGGCAAGGTTGGGCAGAATCCGGCGCTCCTGGTGAGTACGCCGAAACGACCTCTGCACCTGCCGCGCGTGCCCAGCATGGAGGAGCTGAATGGCGTGTTGAATGCCCTTGAGGGGGCCGGATCGGGCGAGGAGGACGAGCAGACTGCCGGGGCGGTGTGGCCGGAGCGGAACCGGGCGATTTTTGAGCTGCTGTACGGTTGCGGTATCCGGAATTCCGAGCTGGTCGGCATCGATATGGCAGATGTGCGCTGGCGAGATGAGGTGGTTCTGGTGAAGGGAAAAGGCAAGAAGCAGCGGCTGGTTCCGCTGGGGGACGAGGCGGCAAGGGCGATCCGGGCGTACCTGCCGCTGCGAGAGGAACGACTGCAGATGGCGGGGAAGGGGCAGTTCGTGGCCGATGGGCCGTTGCTGGTAAATGCTAGGATGCGGGGGACGTGCCGTCTGACGACGCGCAGTGTGGGCCGGATTGTGAAGGCGATCGCGAGGTCGCGGGGGCTGGCGGAGGATGTGCATCCGCACACGTTGCGGCACGCGTTTGGGACGCACATGCTGGAGGAGGGCGCCGACCTGCGGGCGATCCAGGAGATGCTGGGCCATGAGCGGCTGTCGACGACGCAGCGCTATACGCAGCTGACGGTGGGCCAGGTGCAGCGAGTGTATGACGAGACGCATCCTCGGGCGAAGTGAGGGGGGATCAACGCCAGCTCCAGCTCTTTCGCCGAGGCCTCCCCCCTGCCCTGGGAGGTTCTCCTTTGGGCTAAAGCTTGTAGAATGTGTCACCTGCAGCAGGTTGGTGTCTGTAGATTATTGGTTTACGTGTAAATTGTCCAGAATCAATAAGTTGCGGCCTCAGAAGGTGCACGTTGATGGCCAAACGTCCAGTTGCGCGGATGTTGGGTGCGAGACAGGGTTGATGTGCCCCCGAGTTCTCAACCATTCATAACTGGAGATTCTCGTTCGAGTTGATGGTTGTGGTTTTCGAACGGAGCAGGGCCGTGTCTGCTCCCTTCGAGGGTGTGGCGGAACTCCCACGGGGGTACGGTAGTCCAGCGAACTGTGAGGGCGTTCGATGTTGTACTCCCGCTGCCAGTTTGCCAGTTTTTCGCGAGCGTCGTTGAGGGTGCGGAACCAGCTTGTGTTGAGGCACTCATCGCGCAGACGGCCGGTGAAGCTCTCGACATGGCCGTTTTGCATCGGCCGGCCCGGCTGGATGTGGATGAGGCCTACCTTCCAGTCCTCGGCCCAGGCCAGCATCCGGCGCGAGGTGAACTCCGGGCCGATGTCCGAGCGCCCGGCTTCCGGGCGCCCATGCTCGTGGATCAGCCGCTCCAACACGCGCGTCACGCGACTCGAACCGAGGCTGGTGTCGGCTTCCAGCGCCAGGCATTCGCGCGTGTAGGCGTCCACCACGCTCAGGATGCGTACCATCCTGCCGGTCGCCAACCCGTCCACGATGAAATCCATCGCCCACTCCTGATTCGGCCCCGTCAGGGCGAGGCTCCGCAGGGTGCTCCCGCACCAGACGCTTGCGCTTCTTGCGCCGCACCATCAGGCCTTCTTCCACGTACATCCGGTACACGCGCTTCCCGTTCACCTCCTGCCCGCGCCGGCGCAGCAGCGCATGCAGCCGCCGGTAGCCATAGCGCGGCTTGCTCCGCGCCAGCGCTGTGAGCGCTTCCCGTAGCCCGCGTTGCGGTCAGGCCGTGGCTCATACCGATAGCTCGACCGCTCCGCGTCCAGCAGCTTGCAGGCCGTGCGCTCGCTCAGACCATGCTCGGTCCGGGCGTACGCCACATCCCCTCTTGCACCGGCAAGCTCCATCCTTTTTTCGGACCACGGTTGTTCGCCGTCGGCATATCGCAGGCAATGAAGTCGACGCCGCTCTCCATCAGATTTGCAATGAAGGCGACGTTGCGGGCCAGCCGGTCAAGGCGGGCTATTAAAGCAAATTACTTGTTGCTGTGGAGCGGGAATGTTTGTGCAGAGCCGTTTTCCTTGAGAGAAAACGGCGTTGATACCTGTGCCTCGCTATGCACCGACAGGTAATTTGGCCTAGCAGCACGGCACGACGCTTGCGACACTCCGCCAAAGCGGCTAGCAGCTGCGGTCGGTTTGTGTGACGGTGTCCGCTCTCGATCTCGGTGTACTCGGCAATCAGCTGGCCTCTGCCGGCATGATGCCTCCCGGCCTGACGCTGCGCATCAAGGCCCAGTCAGCTTGCGCCTTGGCGATCCGTTGAAACACGGTCGGGCTTAGGAAGCAGACAGAGTCAGGGTGGCGTTAAAGTGCAGTAATGGCGCTGTTGAATTGCTATTTTCGAGATTCCAAGCTCAGCGAAGCCAGATTTCGTCGTCTGGTGAAGTGCTTTGCCGCCGATCTGACGGCCACGCAGAGCGCGGCGATGACCGGTCTTTCGCTCCGTTCCGTGAACGCGATTTTTCTGCGCATGCGAAGGAAGATCGGGGCCGAATGCGAGCGCCAATCGCCGCTGGAAGGCGTGCTCGAACTCGACGAATCTTACTTCGGTCCACAGCGCGTACGCGGCCGGTGCGGGCGCGGCGCGGGCGGCAAGACCATCGTCTTCGGCCTGCTCAAGCGAGGCGACAACGTCTACACCGCCATCGTGCCCAATGCCGGAAGGGCCGCGCTGCAAGCGGTGATTCGCGGCCGGGCCAGTCTCGAATCGGTGGTCCACACCGACGGCTGGGCGGGCTATCACGGCTCGTCGACATGGGCTTCGACAAGCACCTCCGCGTCGAACACCGGGACAACATCTTCGCCCGGCAGATCAACCACATCAACGGCATCGAGAGCTTCTGGAGCCTCGCCAAACGACGCCTCGCGCGCTTCTGCGGTGTGCCCATACATTACCTTCTATCTTCACCTGAAAGAGACCGAATTCCGCTTCAATCATAGGCATGACGACCTCTACAAAGTCTTGCTAAACTTCCTCAGAAATGACCCACTCTAAACCATCTGCTTCCTAAGCGCCACACGGTAATAGGGGCACTTCAAGAGAGGGAAATTTATGTACGTTAGGAGCTTGAGGGATGCCGGTGCTCGAAGTGGCCTGTCGTTTATTTCGCGGGTTGTGCCGCAGTCCACAGAGGATAGGGGATTCCCGCGGTTAGATTGATTACGAAGGCTTGCGCCGTGAGCAAGACCACTGCGACCTCAATCACGACGAGTTCTTTTGGCTGGGAGATGATGCCGAGGGACACGATGAGCGTGGTGGCTCCTGCTGGAGGATGACTCACCCGGAACAACGCCATCAGCGCTCCCGTGGCTGCAAGTGAGAGGGCAGCGGCCAGAACTCTCGGACTATGAACACTGCCGTGCACGGCGAAAGGTAGTCCAAACCTTAATGCCATTGCGGAGGCAGCGTAGCCGCAGATCAATCCGATGGCATGGCCGAAGATGGTGTTCCGAGGGCTTGAAGCCTCTGCCAAAGGCGAGAAGAAGAACATGTATGCGGTTGGGCCGAGCGACGGAAAGATGAATGGGCTGCCTGTAACGAGGGCAAGCAAGGCGAGCAGACCGATGGTGACGAAGCCGTTGATGCCAACATAGACGGCCCACACCAGGCGAGGGGGCAGGTGCGCCAGCAGCCACGGCATCCGCAGATGCGTAAAGAACGCAGCGACATGCTCAAAGTCGGCGTGCCATCGGTTTCGGAGATCCTTTTCGGGAGCCATCTAGAGTAAATTACCTGTTGCTATGGAGCGGGAATGTTCGTGCAGAGCCGTTTTCCTTGGGAGAAAACGGCGTCGATACCGGTGGCTCCCTGTACGCCGACAGGTAATTTGCGTTAAATGTTCGGCAGGAGATCGAAGTATTCGTCATCCTCGTTCTTGCCGCCCTCGCCGAGACCGATGACCTTCTCCGATTCGATAAACTCGATCCGCTCGATCCATTTGACCATCTTGTAGCCAAGCTGATTTTCAACTCGCAACCGCAGTGGCGCTCCATAGACCTCGGTCAAGGGCTTTCCATTCATCTGGGAGGCGAGCACGCATTCGGCCTGAAGCACGTTTTCGAGGCTCTGGGTGTCGTAATAGCTGCCGCCATAGAGCGAATCGCCGAAGGAGAAGAACGCGACCACTTTGGCATTCGGCTTAGGCCGGACCAGTTCGACGAGGGACTTCATGGGGAGTCCGCCCCACTTCGCAATGCCTGTCCAGCCCTGAATACAGTGGTGCATGGTGATGTTCTCGGCGACTCCCAGCCTCTCGATATCGGCAAGCGAGAGTTCGACCTGATTGTCGACCAAGCCGTCAACCCTCAGCTTGAAGCCCTCGAATCCTGCCTTGGCCAATTGCTTCCAGTCCTCACGGTCGGGCATCTTGCCGTTGGGCCAGAATCGGGGCGAGATGTGCTGCTCTGTGTAGTGCTGGCTCGGAGTGAGGCGATTCAACGTCATCAGTGACAAGGGATAGGTGATGAACTTCTGAACATGCTGCAGTGTTCGGGGCCGCAACCAGGAGACGTAATGCGCTCCAATCCACGTAAGCAGGGCGACACCGATGCCGACAAAGCCCAAAATCATCCCGAGTTTGTTATAGGGGTCGTCTGTCCCCATCACGATGTGGTTCATGTTGCGAACGAAGCCCGTCATCACCACCAGCGCCACATGCACGACGATGAACGCGAAGAAGCCGAGCATCGTCAGGAAGTGAATGGAGCGAGCCGACTGCCGGCCGCCAAAGAGCTTTGCGTACCGGGGAAAGCGGTTCACCACTGCCGGCGACATCGCGATGCCAGTGAGGATGGCCAAGGGCCCGAAGACAAAGACGACCGCGAAATAAGCGATCTGCTGCAGGGCGTTGTAGCCATAGAACCCGTTGAATTCGGGAGGCAGATGGAAGGTTGCGTAATGCACCCAGGCGTTCCAGGCTTGCAGCAGTACGAGCGTCGATTGCGGGACGAGGCGACGCCACTGCTCTGTGTCGAAGAGCATGATAATGAAGAGGAAACCGGTCAGAATGAAGCCGTACACGTTGAGGAAATGCCAGGACCGGGCGATGCCGACCGTGTGCCTGTAACCTGGTGTGGCCACGAGCGGCGAGATGTAGCGAGCGTCATCCTTAGCGGTCCAGACCCTATCTGTGGGTACGCGAATCGGCGTGAGGCGAATCCATTCACTCGCCGGGGTGCAGTCGGAGTTGAAGTATAGGCGAGGGTGATCGACCAAAATCGACAGACCGCTGCGGATCAGCATCGTCACGAAGACGAAGTTGAAGAAGTGACAGTATCGGATCCATAGCGGAAAGCCGTGCGGGCCGGCGAAGTTGTTGGGGTAGACCTGCGGGACGGGCGGTATGTAAGGAAGACCCCAGTGAAGGAACTCGATCCAGGCTGCCAGCACTGGAAGCAAGACCAGCACGGCCGCTGCGATCAGGAACGAGGGCCGCACCCAGATGCGAAACCGGCGGTCTGGCGGATAATGTACGGCGGCGTGCGCTGCATCGAACGAGATCATAGGCTACTCCTGAGTCACTGTCATGGGTTCCCGAATAGGTCCGCAAGAACGATCAGGTGCCGTAGCCGCGATGAGGCATGATGAGCAACTCCCGATCTCCCGGCCACGAAATGATCGGGAGGAATTCTGCTTCTTCGACTGCTCAACCTGATGCTTGATTGAAGCGCCTAGAGCTAAAATATTTCGGTCCGCAGAATCGTAGGACCTTGCCTTGTGTGCTGTAGCGGATATGGCCCTTCAACACCTGCAACGGAGCTTGTGCCATCGACGTGATGTTCTTTCATCTGGGCAGCAGCTTCCATGAAAATCAGAACAACTCTGAGCTGCGCGAACTACCGGAACGATCGCCTCTCTCATCTCTGGCACCGCCAATTCAGCCTTGTAGCGCTTGCAGAACTCGAGCCAATGCTTCGGATCGTGATTGAACTACTTCCTCAGCTCTGTGTTGGGCGAGATATCCTTCGCCCAGATCTTCAGGTGTTGGTTTCTTAGTTGGGTAAGCTCCAGACTGGTAATTAAGGTGTCGGTCTTGGGGTTATTGTTTTTCCGGGAGCTATGGCGACGGCTACCAGCGAGTCGGCGCAGCCGTAGTAGAGGAACCACTGATTGTGAAAGTAGACCAGACCTTCGGCAAAGGTGGTTCCGACGGCGTACTGGCCGGTTTTTTCGAAGGGCATGGCGGGCTGGAGAGCGGGATGGGTGTCGCGGTCGATGAGATGGAGGGGGTTGGTTGCGTCGAAGAGTGCCTCGCCCATGCTGTAGGCCGCGGGGTCGAGGGTGGGATCGCCGCCTGTGGTTGCGTTTTTGCCGTTGTAGAGCAGGACGATGCCGGCGCCGGTGAGGACGGGCGGCGGACCGACCTCGGGGAAGAGGCTGTCGAAGCGGCGGGGACGCGGTCCGAGCAGATCGACGGGATGTCCGGGCGTGTCTTCGACGGGAGTCCAGTGGATGAGGTCGGTGGAGGTGGCGAGGTGGATGGCGCCTTCTCCCCAGTACATCCAGAACTTGCCGTCGATCTTTGCGGCGGGGAGGCGGCCGTGATCGAAGCGCGTGAGGATGGCGGCTGACTTGTACTGGAGGTTTTTGTACTTGCCGCCGGCGGCCTGGTCGAAGGCGGGACCGAACTTAGTCCAGTGGACTAGATCCGACGAGGTGGCGATGCCGACGGTGTAGGTTTTGCCGTTCCACTGCGTGTAGGTGAGGACGTAGGTGCCGGCGGCGGTTTCGACGATGCGCGGATCTTCGACGCCGCCTGGCCACTCGCGCGCCTGCTGATCGTCGGGGGCAGGGAAGAAGACGGGATCGAGGCGGCGCGTGAAGTGGATGCCGTCGGTGCTTTCGGCGAGGCCGAGCCGGGAGGTGTGTCCGCCGATCTTCCTTTCGCCGGAGTTATCTTCCGCGCGGTAGAGGACGTACACCTTCTCGTTGCGGAGGACGGCGGCGGGGTTGAAGGTGTGGAGGGCCTCCCAATGGACGCTTTTCTTGAGGATGGGATCGAGGAATGTGGATTCGCGGCGCGCCTGGAGGATGGGGTTGCCGTCTGCGGGGCGGGTGAAGGGGCCGATCTGCCAGGAGGCGTCGGTTTGCGCTCTGGCCGTTGCTGCGGAGAGGGCCGAGAGGGTGAGCGCGAGGGCGATGCGCATTTTGAGCTGCATGCTTGTTTCTCCTGGCGGCCCCGGTTTTCGTGATGGAGGTTGAGCGGGAGCTGTGGCGGTAATGCTCGATCTTGTCGGGACTATACATCGCGGCGGTTGCGGCTGATATCTGGCTGATGGTGTCGGGGTCTGCGCGAAGGGTTTATGCTGGGCATCCGGTGAAAAGATTTCTGGTTGTTCTCACGTTCTTTCTTGCGGCGCAGGTTTTTGCGCAGACGACGCGGTCGTACTTCGCTGTTGTGCCCAGGGATCCTGAGGCGGTGACGCTTCGGGATGGAGAGGGCGGTCTGGTCGGCGACGGGCAGGCGGATGACACGGCGGCGTTGCAGAAGGCGATCGATACGATCGAGGAGCGTCCGCGCCGGCAGGGCATGGTGTTTTTGCCGAGCGGGCGGTACCGGTTGACGCGGACGCTGTTTGTCTGGCCGGGGATTCGTGTGATTGGGGTCGGGCCGACGCGGCCGGTTTTGCTGCTGGCGCCGAACACGCCCGGGTATCAGAAGGGCATGGGGTACATGGTCTTTTTTGCGGGCGGGCGATACGGCGATGGCCGACCGCGGCAGGGTGACGATACGCCGTTTCCGGGCGTGGCGCCGATCCAGGGGCATGTCGTCGATGCGAACCCGGGGACGTTTTATTCGGCGATGTCGAACGTCGATCTTGAGATCGGCGAGGGAAATCCGGGGGCTGTGGGGATACGGTTTCATATTGCGCAGCATTGTTATTTGTCGCATATGGATTTCCGTCTGGGAACGGCGATGGCGGGGCTTCATGATGTCGGCAATGAGGCGGAGGACTTGCACTTTCACGGCGGCCGGTTTGGCATTTTGACGCGCAAGCCTTCGCCGGGGTGGCAGTTTACGCTGCTCGATTCGAGCTTCGATGGGCAGACGGAGGCGGGGATCGAGGAGCACGAGGCTGGGTTGACGCTGGTGCGGGACACGTTCCGGGATGTGCCGCACGCGGTCACGATCGATCGGGGGTACGCCGACGAGCTATGGATCAAGGAGTCGAGATTTGAGCGTATCTCCGGCTCGGCGGTGGTGGTATCGAACGAGAATAACGCGAAGACCGAGATCAATTTTGAGGATCTGGACGTGGCGGAGACGCCCGTGCTGGTGGAGATGCGGGATTCGGGGCGGAAGGTCCGGGGGCCGGCGGCCATGTATCACGTCCGGCATTTTACGCATGGCCTGACGATGCGGTCGTTTGCGGACCCGGGGAAGATCGAGACGGTTCTGGACGCTGCGGCGATGGGGCGGATGCCGGCACCGTTGCCCCGGGCGATCCGGCCGCTGCCATCGGCGGAGACCTGGACGAACATCCTGGATCTTGGGGCGAAGGGGGACGGTAAGACGGATAACACTGCCGTTTTCCGGCGCGCGATCGCGGAGCACAAGACGATTTATGTGCCGGAGGGGTACTACCTGGTGACGGATACGGTGGCGCTGCGGGGAGACACGGTTCTGGTGGCGCTGCATCCTTCGCGGACGCAGATCTTTCTTGCGGATGGGACGCCGGGCTTCAACGGTGTGGGCGCGCCGAGGGCTCTGTTATCGACGCCGCCGGGTGGGAGCAACATTGTGAGCGGGATTGGACTCTCGACGAACGGCAACAATAACCTGGCGATCGGTGTGTTGTGGAAGGCGGGGCGCGACTCGTTGATGAGCGATACGCGTCTGCTGGGCGGGCATGGCACGCAGTCGACGGATGGTTCGGCTTACCGGATCTACGATGCGCGGCACTCGGGCGACCCGGACCCGAAGCGTCGATGGGATTCGCAGTATCCGTCGATCTGGGTGACGGATGGGGGCGGCGGTGTGTTTTCGGATATCTGGACACCGAACACGTTTGCGCAGGCGGGGATGTATATCTCGCACACGGACGGACCGGGTCGGGTGTATGAGCTTTCGAGCGAGCATCACGTGCGCAACGAGATGGTGCTGGACCATGCGGCGAACTGGGAGATCTATGCGCTGCAGACGGAGGAAGAGCGGGGCGAAGGTGGCGTGTGCCTGCCGATCGAGGTCGACAACTCGCACGATATCCTGTTTGCGAACTTTCATTCGTACCGTGTGGTGAGCATGTTTGAGCCGTTTGAGACGGCGGTGCGCGTTTCGAACTCCGAGCGGATTCACTTTCGGAACGTGCATATTTATTCCGATTCGAAGGCGGCCTTTGACAATGCGGTGATGGTGAGTGGAAGCGAGCGGGGGATCCGGCAGAAGGAGATTGCCTCGCTGGACATCTCGGAGATTGCGGGAGGCGAGGCGCCGGGGGTGAGCGGGGATGGTGTGCCGGACGTGTTTGCTGGACCGGTCGAGCGGCTGGCGACGGGGTTTTACAACATTTCAGGGGCGGCGGTGGACCCGAAGGGGCAGATCTATTTTGCGGATTTTGAGCGGCAGCGGATCTATCGGTGGAACGCGGAGAAGAAGGTGACGGAGGTGGTGCGCAACAATCCGATCTCGGCGGTGAACCTGTTTTTCGACAAGGCGGGGGACCTGATGGCGACCAGCTATGAGGGCAACGGGACGGTGCTGAGCATGCGGCCAGGGGACCCGATGGGAGCGATCACGGTGCTGAAGCCGCAGGCGGCGCGGCCGATGCCAGGGAAGACGGCCGTTCTGCCGACGGATTTCTGGCGGTTGGTGGACGACGATGGACGGCGGTCTCCGGCGAAGGCGTGGCAGTTTGTGTCGATGGACGGGACGACGTTTTTGCCGGTCGGCGACGATTTCCTCAAGGGAACTTTGTACTACGGGACAAAGATGCACGATGTGTTGCGAGCGTTTGGTTTCGTGGAGGCGCCGGTGGGTGGGCGGGCGTTTTTTTCCGACGAGGACGAGCACAAGACGTGGTCCGCGACGGTGGGGGCGGATGGGAGTCTCGGGGACTTGAAGCTCTTTGCCGAGCGTGGCGGCGAGGGTGTGGTGTGGGATAGGCACGGCAAGGTGTACGTCGCGGATGGCCAGATTTATGTGTATCGCGCGGACGGGACGGAGCTGGGGGTCCTTGCGGTGCCGGAGCATCCGACGGATCTTTTGTTTGGCGGCGCGGATGGGAAGACGATGTTTATTCTGGCGCGGACGTCGTTGTATGCCGTGCGGATGCGGTAGCTTGGGCTGGTTCGATCGGCGAGGTCGAGCGCCGTGAGGCTTAGAGCAAATTACCTGTTGTTATGGAGCGGGAATGTTCGTGCAGAGCCGCTTTCCTTGCGAAAAAACGGCGTCGAGACCTGTGGCTCCCTATACACCTACAGGTAATTTGGCTTAATCGTGTGCTGCGGTCGCGGCCAGGACTTGATCTTTGGCGGACTGGCAGATGGCTTTATGTTTTGCGAGCAGGGTCTCAATTTTTTCTACTTTTTCGCGTTTTTGCTGGGCTCGATTGCGCTCGCCTGCCTCGGTGAGGCCGGAGAGGAGATTGGGGGCGACGGGATCGCGGGCCGTTTGGAGGGATGTTTCAAGTTCCAGGCAGGTTCGACAGACCATGTTGGTGGTGTCCTCTTGTCCTAAGGATAGCCCTGTTGCTCGGGAGTGGTTTTGGGGGTGGCTTTGCGTGTTTGCGATGAGGGCATGATCGGGTCGGAGGTTGGGACGATCTGAGGCTGTGGGATGCTCGCTCGTTCAGCGTACGTCCTGAATGGTTCAGCGTACGTCTTGGATGGTCCAGCGTACGTCCTCGCTCGTTCAGCGTACGTCCTCGCTCGTTCAGCGTACGTCCT
>CAXSGC010000024.1:30914-45479 GCA_964236945.1 uncultured Acidobacteriaceae bacterium
CAGCGTACGTCCTCGCTCGTTCAGCGTACGTCCTCGCTCGTTCAGCGTACGTCCTGGATGGTCCAGCGTACGGTCCAGGGGCTGTAGGCGCCGTCTTCGGAGATCGGACCTTCGCTCCAGATTTCTTTTCCGGGGGCTGTGAGGAGGCCGGAGAAGGGTTGGTCGCAGAGGTTTGCGGTGAGGTGGAGTTTTGCTTCGCCGCGGAGATTCCAGGAGATGGAGAGAGCGCCTTTGCCGGCGATTTCCGCAGAGCCGCAGGTGGATGCGAGGCCGGAGAGCAGGGGGATGACGGAGCGGTGGCGGACGTCGAGGAGGCGCCGGTACCAGTCCAGGGTGGCGGCGTGAGGGGGCTCCGGGAGTTCTTCCCAGAGGAGCTTTGCGCTTTGAAACGTTTCGTCGGCCTGCGGGTCGGGAGCGCGCCGCATCTCTTCGGCGGAGGGTGCGGGATCGAGCTTTGAGAGCTGGTCGCAGCGGCCTTTGCGGATGGCGTCGGCGAGGTCGCCGTGGTAGTCGGAGAAGAAGGGGAAGGGGCTGGTGGCGGCCCACTCCTCGCCCATGAAGAGCATGGGGATCTGCGGCAAGAGAAGGAGGATGGAGGTGATGGCGCGGATGGCGGCGACGGGTGCGATCGCGGAGAGGCGGTCGCCGAAGATGCGATTGCCGACGAGGTCGTGGGTCTGGACGAAGGCGATAAAGGCGGTCGGCGGGACGGAGCAGAGGGGTGCGGCGCCTTGCATTTGGGCCGCGATGACGAAGCCTTCGGCGAGCGCCTGGCCGAGTTTGGCGGTGTCGTCTTCGGATCGTTCAGGGGCGCAGAGGTCGGAGAGCGCGGCGCCGAGGAGATGGGTGATGTCGTGGTTCCACTGTGCGGCGTAGCCGAGGATGTTTCCGCTCTGGTCGCGCGCGAGCCTGGACTCGATGTTCTGTTCGTTTTCGAGGATGAGGTGAAGCGGACGGCCGATGTTGAGCTCGTAGACGCGCCGACGGAGTTCGTCGAGGATGTGCTCCGGGCTGTCGTCGACCATGGTGTGCGAGGCGTCGAGGCGTAGGCCGTCGACGTGGAACTCGCGGATCCAGAAGAGGGCGTTCTGGACGATGAACTCGCGGACGATGGCGGATTGTTTGCCGTCGAAGTTGAGGGCGCAGCCCCAGGGCGTCTCGTGATGGTCGCTGGAGATCTCGGGGAAGAGGCGGGGGAGGTTGTTGCCTTCGGGGCCGAAGTGGTTGTAGACGACGTCGAGGATGACGGAGATCCGGCGTGCGTGGGCGGCGTCGATGAAGGCTTTGAGATCTTCGGGGCGGCCGTAGGCGGAGTCGGGCGCGAAGAGGAGGACGGTGTCGTAGCCCCAGTTGCGGAGGCCGGCGAAGTCGGTGAGACACATGAGTTCGATGGCGGTGATGCCGAGGTCGACGAGGTGGTCGAGTTTGGGGATGGCGCTTTGAAAGGCGCCTTCGGGGGTGAAGGAGCCGACGTGCAGTTCGTAGAGGATGGTTTCGGTCCAGGGGCGGCCGCGCCACGCGTCGTCGTGCCAGACGAAGGCGTTTGGGTCGATGACTTCGCTTGGTCCGTCGACATCCTCCGGCTGATAGCGCGAGGCGGGGTCGGGGACGTGGGCACCGTCGGGGAGGAGGTAGCGGTATTGGGTGCCGGCGTGGGCGTCAGAGGTGGTGAGATCGTGCCAGCCGGCGCCGTCCGGGTGCAGCGCGAGGGGTTGCGGAGCACCTCGGAGTTCGAGTTGGACGGCGTCGGCTGCGGGCGCGAAGATGCGGAAGTGGACGGAGCCGTCGGGGTTGACGGAGGCGCCAAAGGGAAGCTGGGGAGTTTGCGAATCTGGCGAGTCTGCCGGGCCGGCTTCGGGCGGGTTGATGTCTGCTGGATGTTGCACGGGAGGCTGATCCACTTCTCTTGGCTCCGGAGAGGTACACCTTGTGTTGTATCAGGATACGATCCGGAGATCGACCTCGGTGCGCGGTCGGATGGGGTTTGTCGCTAGGTTTGGGGCTGGTGCTGCGCTAGACTTTGGAGGGTGAAGCCGATGTTTCGATCCTTGACGACCGTGGTGTTGGGAGTGTTTCTGGTGGCTTTTGCGGAGCTGAATCTTGCAGGCGCGGAGGTTTGCACGACGCAATCGCAGATGAAGGAAGCGGACCGTCTGGCGCTGTCCGCGGCGGCGCGAGGTTTGGCGCAGAAGGTGCAGGCCAACGATGCCGGGGGCGTGCGGGCGGAGACGGTGGCGGAGTATGCGACGGACTTTCAGGCGATCCGCTCGGTGTTGGCCGGCACGTCATCGCCCTTGCAGGGAGCGTCGATCGAGGTGGAGCAGGTGTATCTGCTGGACGCGGAGCAGATGAAGCTTGCGGCGGGGGTGAAGTCGGGGGATGCGCAGTTTTTCTGTTCGCTGAACCGGTCGCAGGCCGAGGTGGACTTTTTGATTCCGGGGTTGACGCCGGGCCGATATGCGTTTGCGGTGGTGGGATTCAACGGTTCGGCGACGCCGTGGAGGGTGTCGTTTTTGTTGCGGCAGGAGGGCGGTCGGTGGCTGATGGCGGGGCTCTACCAGGAGGCGACGGCGGCAGCGGGGCACGACGGTTTGTGGTATTGGAAGGAGGCGCGGCGGTTTGCGGCGGCGAAGCAGCGATGGAATGCGTGGATTTACTTCCGGGAGGCGGAGCAGCTGATGCGACCGGCGGAGTTTGTGCGATCGAGCCATCTGGAGAAGCTCGAAGATGAGCAGAAGTCGGATGCTCCGCCGGCTTTGAGCGCGGGTTTGAGCGTGGAGACGCCGTTGATTGTGAAGGGTGCGGATGGTGCGGAGTATCGCTTTACCGATCTTTCCGCGGACGATGCGCTGAGCCACGACAAGGTGGATGTGGTGGCGCATCTGCGGGTGGATGCGATCGGCGATCCGGTGGCGGCGCGCAAGCGAAATGCGGATGCGATGCGTGCTTTGCTGGCGGCGTACCCGGAACTGCGGCAGGCGTTTCACGGGGTTTGGATGTTTGCGGATGCGACGGTGGGGAGTCCGTTTGCGACCGAGCAGCCGATGGCGGAGATTCAATAAGGGTGTATTGGATTCTTTGAACCGGCCATGGCCCGGTGCGCGCGGATGGCAACGGTGGCGCGCCAGTGGTGTCCGAGGTTGTTGAAGCGAGCGGAGAGGCGCGGCGAAGTATTGCGCATTGTCGGGAACCTTGATGAGTTCCTCGGGCGTCATGCCGTCGGGGATTTCTACCTTGCGCTCCTTCCACATGCGCGGGATGTTGGCCTGCCGGGCTTCTTTCATGCCGCGAATAACGGCGACCTTGTGCAGCTTGACGCCGTGGTATGCCTGATTGCTGAGTTCGTCGGGGGGAATCTTCAGCTTGGCATTGATCTTGTCGATCACCGCGCCGGTGCCGCCGGCGCACTTGTCGTTCATGGACGGAATCTTCTTCTTGCGGCCGGTCTCCGCGTCGTCCTTGAAGACGATGATCTTGGCATCCTGGCCGCCGAGTTCGATGACGGAGTACACCTCGGGGTGCAGCTTCTCGACAGCAAGTGAGACGGCGTGCACCTCCTGCACGAACTTGGCGCCGAGCATCTCGGCCAGCGTGCCACCGCCGGAGCCAGTGATGAACATGCGCGTGTTGCCAGGCTGCACACCGACCTCTTCGCGCATGCGGGCCAGGAATTTGAGCACCTTTTCCGGCTGACGGGTTTGGTGGCGTCGCGGCAGGTATGCAGGGCATCGACGCTCGGGATGGGTGTTGACGAGATCAGCAACCCGGTTTTACATTGGCTGCCTGGATTGCTCAGAACGCAATATCCACCGTGCGCTTTGTGCAACCTGCTTGAGGTCCGGTCAGAAGTCGAAGAGCTCTGGTGGGGCTGCGGCACTTCTCATAGCACAGCCGCAAGAAGAGGGGCCTGGGGTCGCATCCCCAGGCCCCTCTTTTAGAGCAAATTACCTGTTGCTGTGGAGCGGGAATGTCTGTGCAGAGCCGTTTTCCTCGGGGGGAAACGGCGTTGATTCCTATGGCTCCCTATACACCGACAGGTAATTTGCTCGAGGCCCGATGTCGGAGAAGCTTAGCCTCCCAGAAAACCGCTGCACCTCAGTGGGCTTTGGCTACCTCAAGGCGCGCCGGGGTGTCGAGGCGCGGCAGCATCTCCGGGCGAGTGGCCGTGTTGTAGACAAACCATGCCTCGATCGCTGAACTCTGCATCAGGTCGCCTGCCTGGACGCGGTCGTACAGATCCATGTTGGAGTGATGCGTTCGGGTCGCGTATTCAAGCGGATCCTGCATAAATCCGAAGCCGTCCAGGCCGATCCAGGAGAACGAGGTGGAGTCGGTTCCGGCGGGCTGCCGTGTGGGTGCGGCGGTCGCGCCTACCACGGCCTGGAACTCAAGATCGCGCAGCGGCGCAGCCCATTGCCGGAAGATGGCGGCCAGCTCATCGTTGCCGTCGGCGGAGATGCCGCGAAATCGACCGCTGCCGTTGTCGTCGTTGAAGTAGGCATCGAGCTTCGCGTACTCGGGCTTCTGCGCCATGGTGTCCCTGGGAGCGAAGTGCTCCTGGACATAGGCCATCGATCCCAGCAGACCTTCCTCTTCGCCGCCCCACAGAGCGATGCGTACGGTGCGGGCCATGGGCCTGTGCAGCGATGTAAGGATCCGGACAGCCTCGATCGCGGCCGTGCTTCCGGTGCCGTTATCGGTGGCGCCCGTGCCGCCCTGCCACGAGTCGAGATGGCCGCCCAGCATCACGATCTCCTCCGGCTTGGTGGCGCCGGGAATCTCGCCGATCAGATTGAAGCCCATCTGATCCTTGGTGTAAGTCTCGGTCTCGATGTCAAAGGTCAGCTTGGGATGCAGGTCGTGCTGCACGAGGCGGGCGATGCGGTTATATTGCTCCGGCGTGATGGCGGCCATGGGCGGCGGCGTGGGATCGTCTGGGTGCTGGGACCCGCCAAACGTCGCGAAGACCGTGCCTCCATCGCCATTGGTCCCGTAGTTGAGAACCACGACCGCGCCTTCTTCCGAGAGAAAGCGGTTGGTATCGTTGCGGAACTTCAGGGCGGCTTCGCGATCTGTCACGGGCGGCGCGGGAGCGGGGTTAGACGGGGCGTTGCGTGCGGGCCGCGCACCGCCGCCAAAGGTGCCGGACGCGAGCCTGGCCGGGTCGGCGACGTATTCGCGGTTCTCAATCTCCTCGTCCGAGAGCCGGTGCGCCTCGGTTTCGGTGTGCATGGGGATCACCTTTGGATCGGCGATCAGAACGATCTTGCCGCGGAGCTTGCCCTTGTACTTGCTGAAGTCGGCCTGGGAGTGGATGGGCGCGAGCACGGCTTCGGCCGTGACAGGGCCCTTGGTTCCGGGCGTCCAGGCAAGCGGAAATCCGATCAGCGGAGCGTAGTTGGGAGCCACCAGAGCGCCGTAAAACTTCTTGAACTGCCACGAATTGCCGAAGGGACCGAACGGCTCCAGATGAACGTTCTGCAAGCCGTAGCCCTTCAGTGTGGACATGATCCACTCGGCCGCCGCGCGATGGTTCGGCGAACTCGTGATGCGCGGACCGTACACATCGGAGATGTAGAAGAGCGTTTCCATGCTCTGCGAGTGGAAGAACGCCTGCGTCTTGATCTCGTGCAGAACGCGGAGATCGACAGGTTCGGCGGGGCTCTGCGCCAGGCATCGGGCGGACGCACCGGTGAGCGAGATCAGACTCGCCCCAAGAAGGGAGAATGCAACCGGTCGACGCATCATCATGGGGTCCTTTTTGGTTTGGCGTTAGAAGGTTAGCTTCAGGGCGAACTGGATGTTGCGAGGTTCGCCGAACCCGAGCCCTGGAGCCGAACTTCCGTTGCGAGTCTGCGTCAGCCGGCCGAAGGTACCACTTGTAATCGTGCCGCTCGGGTTGGCAAAGTTGGCCTGATTCATGACGTTGTAGATCTCGGCCCGGAGTTCGGTGTTGATGCGCTCCGTCAGCGGCGTCAATTTGAAGACAGAGAGGTCAACCGAACCCAGACCGGGACCGTACACCGAGTCGCGCCCGGTGTTGCCGAAGGTGCCGGCTGCCTGGCGGACGTAAACAGCGCTGCCGGCGGTCTGCGGCGCAAGATACTGGTACTGCAGGGTAGACCCGTTCACGATGGTGGTTCGCGCCACCCTCGGGTTCATCCGGATCTGGTTGGGCCGGTCCTTGTTCTCGCCGCTGCCGCTGACGTTGGCACCGGTGAGGATGTTGATCGGCGATCCACCGGAAAAGGTAGCCAGCGTGTGCACCTGCCAGCCCCTGGTGAGGCGCGGCGCAAAGTTGCCGATCCGCGGCAGGGCGTAGCTCACGTAATCGGTCATCGAGTTGCGCACGTCAAAGGTGCTCGGACCGTAATCCATGCCCAGGTTGTAACTGTTCTCCGGCGTAGTCACGGTCGAGGTGAAGTCCATCGACCGGCCCCACTGGTAGTTGAAGTTATTTGAAAGTCCATGCCACGGCGCCTGGCGCACATTCACCTGCAGCGAGTTGAAGTTCGAACTGCCGCGCGAGTTGACCTGGTTGATCCCGTTGAGGATCGTGCCTGTCGCCGACTTCGGAATCGGACGAACCCCCAGGACCGCCTGGTTGAGATCGTAGACAACGCCGAGGCGCCGTCCCTGGCTTCCAACGTAGGCGATCGTAACCAGGGTGGAGCTTGAAAGCTGCTGTTCGACGTTGAGGTTGAAGTTCTGCAGGTAGGCAGTTTTGAAGTGTGGATTGACGGCGAAGGCGCCGAGACTCGACGCGGCCGCACTGCCGAACACAGCAACCCCGCTCGCGAAGGTGCTGTTGGTCGGAGCGTTCACCTGGTACACCGGTGTGGCGCCGGCCGGGTTGCCGTAGATTCCGGGAGATCCTCCGTTGTTGATGTTGTTGTAGACGAACTGGCCGACCGTCGGCGTGTCGTAGAACCAGCCGTAACTTCCGCGGAGCACGGTGCGCTGATCCTGGAGCGGGCTGTAGGAGAAGCCGACCCGCGGAGCAAAGTCGCTCAGGTCCTTGTGGTAGAGCGGGCTCGGAAGGAAGCTGCGCGTGGAAGGATCGAAGTTATAAAGATCCTGGTGTTGATCGTGAACGACGCCGGGGTAGGTGTAGCGAACGCCGAAGTTGACGGTCAGCTTCGGGCTGACCTGAAAGTCATCCTGTGCAAAGTAGTCCTGCGAACTGACCAGGTAGACCCGCTCGGGATTGTTGCGCAGGATCACGGCTCCGGCGGAGTTCGTGGGTGCGCCGAGGAGGAAGTCGGCGACGTTTTCGAGCGCGCTGCAGTTGGACGCGGTGACGCCCGCGGTAGCGCAGTTGGCGGCCCGCGTGGCGGCGCTCGATGCAGCATACGGTCCGCGCGTGCCGTCGAAGTTGAACTTGCCGCGACCGTTGGTGTAGTAGCCGACGTCGAGGTTGGAGTGGCGAAACTCGCCGCCAAGTTTCAGCGAGTGCCGGCCAAGCACCCAGTGCAGCGTGTCGCTGACGAGTCCCGTAACGTCTGTGCGGCCAAGCGGCGCAGTGGCGCCCGTGTAGTCGAAACCGGTGATGTTGATCTGGGTCGCGCCCTGCGCGAGGATTCCAGTGAGGCCGAGATTGAGGCCAAGCGCCGCCGGGTTGAAGTTCTGGTCGGCGTCATTGAACCTCTGCAGGAAGTAGCTTCCGCCAAACGTCACCTGGTTGACCAGATGGCTGGTGAAGACGGAGTTCTGCACGATCGAGATGTTGTGGATGTGCATCGGCGCTTTCTGGAAGTATTGGGCGTAGTGCGATCCGACATCGGCGGTTTGGGTTCCGGTCGTGCCCAGGTAGTGCATGGAGAGCGTCTCTTTGTCGGAGAAGTGGTGGTCGAGCTTGATGATGCCGTTGTAGCTGTTGTAGGAGTTCCTGCCCTGGCTGAGATAGTTGCCGGAGGTCGCGGGTCCGGATCGGCTATCGGCCGGAAACAGGCCGGCGTTGGTACCGTTGCCGGCATAGAGAGCGAGCGAAACCGGGTTCGGCGTCCTGCCGTAAATCTTCAGCAAGTTGGTCGCCGCCGTGACCCAGGCGTCGGTGACGACGGTATCGGAGACGCTGTTATTCGCGTTGGCCAGCTGCGACTCTCCAGCCAGAAACAGAAAGGTGTGGTCTTTCCAGATCGGTCCGCCAAGTGTGAACCCGAACTGGTGGTTGCGGATCTCCGGTTTGCGGCTGCCGGGCCGTTGGATGGGGGAGAGCGCGGCAAAGAACTCATTGCGGTTGAAGTAGAAGAGATCGCCATGGATATTGTTGGTTCCAGAGCGCAGGACCATGTTGGCGTTCGCTCCGCCGTTGCGGCCCATGTCGGATTCAGCGTTGTTCTGGATGGCGAACTGGTCGATGGCTTCGATGGGGATGAGACCGCCCGCGATTCCGGCGACGCCGCCCTGGTTGGAAGCAACGGCGTTCGACCAGGGATCGTTGTTGTCGGCGCCGTCCAGCTGATAATTGATGCCGTTGGTACGCGATCCGTTCACGGATTTATTGATGTTCACGCTCGGTGACAGCTTGACCATCTGGGTGAAGTCGCGACCGTTCATCGGTATATTTTGCACGGTCGACTGGTCGATCACCGAGACGAGGGAACTCGATGTCGTGTCGGTCTGCACGCCGTTTGCCTCGACCGTGACCACCGTATTTTCAGTGCCAACCGTCATCCGGATCAGGAGATCGGTGACCTTCGAGACGGCGACGTTGACCGAGTCAATCGTCTTGGTGTCGAAGCCGGGAGCCTTCGCGGTCACCTTGTAGATGCCTACTGGGAGCTCGGGAAAGAGATACTCGCCCGAGCTACCCGAGGGGATCGTGAGGCTGAAGTCGGTCGAGGGATGCGTGAGCGTCACCCTGGCTCCCGGAATCGCGGCGCCCGAGGAGTCGGTTACCGTTCCAGAGACGGTTCCTCGAAAGGTCTGGGCGAAGACACGTGCGCTAAGAGCGAAGGAAAGTATCAGACACACTGCGGCAAGCAGGTGCTTACGCCGGACGAGCAAGACCATAAAGCCCCCTCAAAGTTCGGTGCGAAAGACGTCAGAAGACAGGTCTTCTATGGGAAGACTCCGCTTTTGAATACAGACAAACGATCATCGGAGCGATGTCGTTTGCTTTTAATTTGGTGATGGTTCGCCTATCTTAGGGTCTTCCTGTCGGCGCGTCAATCAGCAAATTGCTGCGCGTCCCCGCAACTTGCGGCGATGTCCGGCATGGCGAAGGCGTAGCGGCGGAGATACTTGAGGAGACGTGGAGCGGGCGTCGCACACACGGGCGACATCCTGCAGAGGGCGACAGAATGGTTTGCGATTGTGCTGTCGTGGGCAAGGCTGAAGCCCTGCCGTTAAAGCCGAACGGGTGTTTTCAACGGGCTTCTAGAGGATCGTTCGGAAGAGCCGGCGAAAGAGCTCGGTCGTTGCTCCGTAGACCAGGTGCGCCGCGAATGGCGTGGCGAGAGCGGACGCCGGCTGCTCGTCCGACGATCCGGAAAGGTGCAGCGCGGGTACGGCGAAGAGGTCGGCACCGACGAACAGGGCGGATCCGAAGAGGGTGCCGAAGGCCGCCCTGGGAAGGCCGGAGTACTCGGCTAAACCGCCGTAGACGGCACCCATGGTGGCTCCAAAGGTGTAGTGAACGATGGGACCGTCTTGTTGCTTTTCCTCGAGGGAGAGGTGCCGGCCACCCGTGGCCAGGTTCACGAGGGCATCCGCTGTTTTCATGGTGGCGTCGATCTTCGGCTCGCCACTTTCTCGCTGCTGGGCTTGTTGCGCTTCTTGTTGTTGATTCTCCTCGTCGGTCTGCACGGCTTGCTGCAGTGAACCGCTGAGGTTTTCGATGAATTGATTCATAACCCAAGACGCGACCAGACCGGCGGCTGCTCCTGCCAGGACACCACGGACCACATGCTTCTCGCCACTGCGACTCATCGTCTTCTCCTTTGTGTCTCTTCTGTCTGATGCCGGTATGCGGGCTCTCTGCTCTCGTCGTGAGGGCCTGTTTTCAAGGATGGTTCAGGCGAAGTTGCCGGTGTTGTAGTGTTTGAAGACGGTTCTTCGAATCGATCTTTCTGCCCTGCGGATGGAACGGCAGGGAAGTGAGTGCTTTGCAGCGAGATCTCGTGTCGGCAATCGGCAGCAATCATCAGGCAAGACGAGAGTGTAGATGAGGCAGAGTTTACGGCTTGGGATGAAGGCGATGCTCGCTCTGAACGGCGCGAGTCTGGTTCGGGCGCTGCGGTATGGCCCGCGATCGCTCCAGCGGAGTCTTGAGGCTTCGTATCATGCGATCGATCCGTTCGGGACCGCGGAGCGGCGACATGAGGGGGCCATGCTGCGGCGCATTCCGGAGGTGCCCATCAACGCGGTCGCGGAGTGGCCGGCTGAGATCGTGCTTGATCTCAGGTATACGGAGGTCAGCGGATCGACGCCGATTCGGGACCTTCTTACGGTGCTTGCGCTGGCGATGAAGCGGCAGCCCAAGGGCGTTCTGGAGTTTGGCACATTTTGGGGATCGGCAACGCTGAACCTGGCGCGCAATTTGCCGGACGCCGTGATCCATACGATCGATCTTCCGCCGGACCCGTCCGTGGCGCAGGCGCTGACGGAGGGCAGGCCGGTGGACGATGTGTATCTGATCAAGTCTCGGCAGCTGGGCCGCGCCTTTCGCGGAAGTGCGGTGGAAGCGCGGATTGTGCAGCATCTGGGGGATACGGCGACCTACGACTACGCTGTGATCAAGGAGGAGATCTCGTTTTTTCTGATCGATGGATCGCACACGTACGAGTACGCGAAGAGCGACACGATGCGAGCATTCGCGCTGAGGAGGGGCGAGTCGACGTTGGTGTGGCATGACTGCGACGAGGGGCACCCGGGCGTGACGCGCTGGTTGGGGGAGCTGCTCGATGCGGGTCTGCCGGTGCAGCGAGTTGCGGATACGGTGGTGGCGTGCCTGACGGTTCAGGCGGACGATGAGCGGCTGCAGCGGTTTCGTTGAGATCCGCTGAGAGAGAATCGATTGCAAACCCTACTCGGGCAGGGGTGCGACGATCATGTTGGCGAGGAACTCTTCGCGGGGAAGGAACGGGAAGAGGTCTTCGAGGGGCTTGGAGACGAAGGAGCCGTCCTCCTTCTGGTAGGACTGCAGGCGCGGCGCGCGGACCTCGTCGGGGAGGACGTTGACGTCGCAGACGACCGGCCCAGGCATGTCGAGCACCTTGCGGACTTCGGCGCGGAGGTCGGTCTGGTCGCGGATGACGTGGGTGCCGAGGCCGTAGCTGGCGGCGACTTTGGAGAGGTCCGGGATGGTGAGGCCGCTGTTGCGGTCGGCGCCGATCGCCGCGTTCCCGAAGTAGGCCTTCTGCGATGCGCGGATCGACGAGTAGCCGTCGTTGTTGAGCACGAAGAACTTGATGGGGAGTTGGAGGCGATGGATGGTCTCGAGCTCCTGGATGTTGAACATGAAGCCGCCGTCGCCGTCGACGGTGATGACCTCGCGACCAGGATTGGCCACCGCGACGGCGATGGACATGGGGATCGCGTAACCCATCGAGCCGAGACCGGCGGTGTGGAAGATGCGTTGTCCGTTGCGGGTGGGGCAGGCGAGGAGGTAGATCTCGATGGCGCTGCCGGAGCTGCCGGAGATGAGCTTGTCTTCGGCCTTGGACTCCTGTCCGAGGATCTCGGCGAGGTTGAAGATGGAGACGCGGCCTTCGGGCTTGCGGTGCTCCTCGGTGACGACGGGATAGCGGGTCTTCCAGTCGGCGCAGCGGGCGAGCCAGGCGTCGAGGTTGCGGGGCTTGATCTCGTCCTTGTGCTTCAGGAGTTCGGCGAGGAAGGCTTTGGCGTCGGCGCAGACGGGCTGCTGGAGGTAAGGGTGGAGCTTCTGGAGCTCGGCTGGGTCGATGTCGACGGCGACCTTGTGAGCGGCGCGGGCCAGGTTCTGCGGGGCGTAGCCGGTGATGGCGAAGTCGAGACGAACGCCGAGCGCGAGGAGGAAGTCGCAGTTCTGGAGGGCGAAGTTGGCTCCGCGGGCGGCGACCGATCCGGGACGACCGACAAAGGTGGGGTCGTCGGAGGGGACGAGGTCGGCGGCGCACCAGGTGGCGACGGTGGGGATGCGGAGGAGGTTGCGGAGCTCTTCGAACTCGGCCTCGGCGCGGGCTAGTCGGATGCCGTTGCCGGCGAAGAGGAGAGGTCGATCGGACTTGTTGAACTCCTCGATGACGCGGGCGACCTCGGTAGGGATGTTGGCGGTGCCGGTGAGGTTGGAGAGACCGGCGAGCTCGGTCGGGTCGAAGGTGCGGAGCTTGGCGACGTCTTCGAGCGGTGTCGCCTGGACGTCGAGGGGGATGTCGATCCAGACCGGACCGGGGCGGCCGTTGAGGGCGAGGAAGACGGCTTTCTCGAGGTGGTAGCGAATGTCGAGCGGGTTGAGGACGGTGACAGCGTACTTCGTGATCGGGGCGACGATGGCGCAGATGTCGACCTCTTGCACGCCGAGCTGGCGCATGCCGAGCGGCTTGTCGGTGAGGGCGTCGAACATGCGATCGGGGCGTTTGACCTGGCCTGAGAGGAACAGGGTTGGCGTCGAGTCGAGCCAGGCTCCGGCGACGCCGGTGACGGCGTTGGTGCCTCCTGGGCCGGTGGTGACCATGCAGACGCCGAGGCCGTTGGTGGCTTTGGCGAAGCTTTCGGCGCCGATGGCCGAGGCCTGCTCGTGCGAGTTGCAGACGGGCGTGATCCGCGTTTCCGCGGCGAGCGACGCGTTGAGGTGCATGGCTCCGCCGCCGGTGACGAGAAAGACGTGCGAGATGCCGAGATCGGCGACGAACTGCAAGACGTAGTCGGAGAGCTTCATATAGAAGCATCGTAAACGGTCAGGGACGACGATGCAGAGGGGAAGCGACCGTCGGGAGCTTGCTTTTCGGCGATTCGCGGTCTGTTCCAAAGTTCCCGAAAGGGAACCCTGGGAGGGGTACCCCCCACCCCCCCCCACTCAGGGGGGTTGCCTTGGTACAAACCGTGCGCTTTCAATCAGATGCGATGGGTAGGTATCTGTAACTTATAGCAAACACATACGTTTACCCGCAAAATAGCCAGATTCAACGACTTAGCTCTATTCCTGAGAACAGATGGACAACTTCGCGGATTTATTTTCGATTCCCGGTGGGTATCTTTGCCTGTCGGAGCCAATTGCAGAGGTCTGCGGAGACCCGGTTCTTTTCTGACTGTTATCTCTATTCTACCGAGTGGGGAGGGAGAGTACGCCAACGTTGGCTTGCATTTTTTTTGCGGTCGAATTCTACGGGCTGGTGGTTTGCCGTCGGGGCCCTGCTTCCAGGAGCTTGTTGAAAAAACAAGTGCGGAGGCGAAAGCCGTACCTCAGCGGCTAAAGCCGCACGGCATCGATTGCGCTTACGGCACGGCTGAAGCCGTGCCCTTAAGCAAGACGGAGTAATTCAACAAGTTCTTAGGAGCTTCTTATAAACAAGAGCGGAAGGGGGAAGGCGTACCTCAGCGGCTAAAGCTGCACGGCATCGATTGCGCTTACGGCACGGCTGAAGCCGTGCCCTTAAGCAAGACGGAGTAATTAGCAAGACGGAGTATTTTAGCAAGAGGGAGTATTTAGCGAGACGGAGTATTTCAACAGGCTGCTAAACGCATGGAACCTCGCCGAACAGCGCACGGCCTACGCGCACCCGCGTCATCTAGCTCGGCGTAAACTGGCCCAGGGATACCTCGGCATAAACTAGCCCAGTGATACGGCATAGACTAGCCCAGTGACCTCCCTCCCGCAAGCCCAAGACCTTAAACCCGTTCGCCGAGCCCTGCTTTCTGTCACCGACAAATCCGGCCTTGTTTCTTTCGCCGAGGCACTGGCCGCCTTTGGCATCGAACTCGTTTCGACCGGCGGCACTGCCCGCGCCCTCCGCGACGCGGGCCTCGAAGTCCGCGACATCGATGACCTTACCGGCTTCCCGGAGATGCTGGACGGCCGCGTCAAAACCCTTCATCCCAAGGTCTATGGAGGCATCCTCCACATCCGGAAGAACGCGGAACACGTGGCCGCCGTCCGGACCCATGCGATCGAGCCGATCGACATGGTGGTCGTGAACCTTTACGCCTTTGAGGCGACCGCCGCCAAAGCCGGCGTCGGCTTCGACGAGATCATCGAAAACATCGACATCGGCGGACCTTCCATGCTCCGCTCCGCCGCAAAATCCTTTGAAGACGTGGCCGTGGTCACCGCTCCGGCCGACTACAACCGCATTGCCGAAGAACTTGCCGCGAACGGCGGCCAACTCTCCCGCGCCACCCGCTGGCAACTCGCAAAACAGGCCTTCGGCGTGACGGCGGGCTACGACGCTGCGATCAGCACTGCCCTTGAAGGCCTTGACGAACCTCCGGTTCCCGACAGCCCGAGCCAGACCAGCACCGGCTCGATGCTCGAGACCATCGCTCAGACGGTGCACCACCCCCTCGCCATGCAGGCGCAGGACGTGGGGAGCGGGATGTGGTCGGTCGGCGTGCGCACCGGTGCCACCCGGGCGGACGTCGAGG
>CAXSGC010000024.1:45489-63130 GCA_964236945.1 uncultured Acidobacteriaceae bacterium
GCCCGAGCCAGACCAGCCCAAGCCAGACCATCCCAAGCCAGACCAGCCCTTTCCCGCGGACCTTGCGCATCTCCGCCCGGCAGACCAGCACGCTCCGGTACGGGGAAAACCCGCACCAGAGCGCCGCCCTCTACACGGACGGCTCGGCGCAGGGCATTGCCAACGCCCGCCAGATCCAGGGCAAAGAGCTTTCGTACAACAACCTCGTGGACCTGGACGCCTGCTGGGATCTTGTCAGCGACCTCGCCTCCACCGACTCACAGGCGGCCGCCGTCAGCATCATCAAGCACACCAACCCGTGCGGCGCGGCCACCGGCGGCTCCGTCCGTGAGGCCTACAACCGCGCCCTGGCGGCCGACCCCGTGTCCGCCTTCGGTGGCGTGATCGGCATCAACCGGACGGTCGACGCCGACGCCGCGGAAGAGATTGCGAAGATCTTCGTCGAAGCGATTGTCGCGCCTTCCTTCACCCCCGAAGCGCTTGCCCGCTTTGCCGCAAAGAAGAACCTCCGCCTGCTCGAAATCACGCCCGCCCGCCCCGGCCGCACGCTCAAGCAGATCTCGGGCGGCTACCTCCTCCAGGACGCCGACCGCCACCTCGTCACCTCGGCCGACCTCACGTTTCCGACCCGGCGCCAGCCCAGCTCCGAGGAACTCCGGGCGCTCCTTTTCGCCTGGACTGTCGCGAAACACGTCAAGTCGAACGCGGTCGTCTACGCCCGCCTCCACGAGGGCCACGGCCAGACCGTCGGCATCGGCGCCGGACAGATGTCGCGCGTGGACGCCGCCCGCTTCGGCGCGCAGAAGGCTGTCCTCCCGCTCGCCGGCACGGTCGCCGCGTCCGACGCGTTTTTCCCCTTTGCGGACGGCCTCGAGGTGGTTGCGGAGGCCGGCGCCACCGCGGTGATCCAGCCGGGAGGATCGGTCCGGGATGGCGAAGTGATCGCGGCGGCCGACCGCCTCGGCATCAGCATGGCCTTCACCGGCGTCCGGCACTTTCGTCACGGATGACCCATTCAGGGCACGCGAGATCGACCATTCTCCGGGCTATAATCACGCCACGGCCGTCGCCGGGAAGAGGGGGAAACCGCGCCTCTGCATCCATGCGCTTGTCAGACTCGTCTAAACCTCGCCGGAGCTTTGCTTTCGCTTTCTGTTTCACCTGCTGTTCGCTCGATCGTCAGGACATGCCATGACCCCCCTTGCCCGCGCCTCTCGCTTCTCCCGAGTCCCGCTGTCCTTTTGCCTCGTCTCCGCGGCGGCTTTCGTTCTCGGCGCCCAGGCATCCCGAGCCCAGAAGGCGGGGCCGAAAACCGCCCCGCCGCCGATCGCCGTTCCCGATCGCGCCTCCTCCTATTACCACTACAGCCTCGCGCACCTGTACGAGGACATGGCCGTCAACGCGGGTCGCTCCGACTACGCCACACAGGCGATCGAGCAGTACAAACTCGCCCTGAACGACGACCCTAACTCGCGTCTGCTGCAGAACGGCCTGGCCGATCTCTACTTCAAGCTGGGACGCATTCGTGAGGCGGTCACGGCGGCGCAGGAGCAGATTCTCAAAGATCCCAACGATCTCGCCGCTCACACTCTGCTGGGCAAGGTTTATCTTCGATCGCTCGGCGACATGCAGAACCAGCAGTCCGGAGAGATGCTTTCGCTGGCTATCGCCGAGTATGAAAAGCTCGTGGAGCTCAAGCCGGACAACGTGGAGACGCATCTTCTGCTGGGGCAGCTTTACGGCCTCAACCACGACTCGGCCAAGGCTGAGGCGCAGTTCAAGGCCGCGCAGAAGCTTGATTCGAACTCCGAAGAAGTCGTTCTCAACATGGCTCGGCTGTACGGCGAGCAGGGCGACCTCCAGCGCAGCGTGAGCACCCTCGCGGGCGTTCCCACGGACGACCGGACGGCGCGCATCGACCTCGCTCTGGGCGCGGCGCACGACCAGTTGAAGCATTTTAGAGAAGCCGCCGCGGCTTACCGCGCAGCGCTCGAGCTTGAGCCCGAAAACACCCTTGAAGTCCAGCGCGCCCTTGCCAATGCGCTTCTCAACGATGGACAGATCGAGCAAGCTCTTCCGCTCTTTCAGAAGATCGTCGCGGCGGAGCCCCAGGACGCTCAATCGCAGATCCACATTGCCGACATCGAGCGTCGGGAGGGCCACTACGACCAGGCGCTCGCCACCCTTGAAAGGGCCAAGCCGCTCGCTCAGGATTCGCTGGAACTCAGCTACAACGAAGCTTTGATCTACGACTCGCTGGGACGCTTCAAGGACGCGACCGAGCTGCTTTCGAAGCTTGTCGCGGACGCCACGCATGCTGACGGCAAGTACTCGGATCAGGAGAAGTCCGTGCGCTACCTCCTGCTGGATCGGCTTGCCATTATCGACCGCGAGCAGGGCAAGACTGCCGACACCATCGCCGCCTACAAGCAAGTGGGCCAGATGGGCGGGGAATACACCTTGCGCGGCTATCAGGGACAGGTCGATACGTACCGCGAGGCGCATCAGTGGAAGGACGCTACCGCGGTTGCGGGCGAGGCGGCAAATGCGCTTCCCAAAGATCGCGGGGTGCAGCTGATGTACGCCGGGCAGCTCGCCGATACGGGCAAGCCGGAGGAAGGCATCGCTCTCGCGAAGGCGCAGCTCGCCGGGGGGGCCGAGGATCGCGAGATCGACATCGCGCTGGCTCAGATTTATCTCCGTCAGAAGCAGTACGACGAGGCGCGGGCGCAGGTCGACAAGGCAGCCGCGCTGACCTCCAAGCCGGACGATCTTTGGCTGGTGTACTACCTCCGCGGCACCATCGCCGACCAGCAAAAACTGTACGACGAGGCGGAAGCCAACTTCCGCAAGGCCCTTACCATCGACCCGCTGAACGCGACCGTCCTCAACAACCTCGGATACATGTTTGCCGATCGCGGCGTGCGCATCCCCGAAGCCATCGTGCTGATCAAGAAGGCGGTCGATCTTGAGCCGCAGAACTATGCCTTTCTCGATTCTCTGGGATGGGCCTACTTCAAATCCGGCCAGCTCTCGCTCGCCGAGGAAAATCTTCGCAAGGCTAACGAGCGATCGAGCACGGACCCCACCGTCCACGACCACCTGGGCGACGTCTACGAACGCAACGGCAAACTCAAGCTCGCCGCGGCCCAGTGGGAGCGCTCCATGACCGAGTACGCGCACTCGCTGCCCGCCGACGCCGACGCCGCGGAGGTCGAAAAGGTGCAGCACAAGCTCCAGAACGCCCGCATCAAGCTGGCAAAAGCCGGCCCCGCGCCGACTCCTAACACCGCAAAAAATCCCAAATAGCCTCTAGACGAACTCTAACTTATACATCAGGCGCCCGCCTCCGCGGACAATCTCCCACACGATCTACTCTTCCGTGGTCGCCTCTATCGAAGAGTCCCCGACACCAACGGCATAAACAATTCATCCCATGCGAGGCGGGCTGCTTTCCGGCTTCACCACCACGTTAAGTTCGAGGAAAGCGACTTTTCGGGTCGAACACGAGGGCGGTCATCCTATTTACCTGCTGGCGGATCCAGTGCCGGCGAGCTGTCAGCCTTATGTCGTACCGGCGCTCTTCCTTCGCGGCTGGAACTCGCCACACCATATGGCCTTCGAGGTTCCTGGCTCCGCACCGTCCACCGCTTCCACTACGTTCTGTATGTGGGGCTGCACGACGGGCCAGTTGTTGGCCGTCATGCACAGTACCGCCAGCTTGCGCCCCTTCATGATCTGCTGTGAAGGTATGTTCCGGTCTCCCGACAAGAAGACGTCGAACCCGGCTTCCTCAGCCGCCGACAGTAAGGCGCCGTTGCTCAACCGGTCCCAGCCGAGTTCCGCCGCCGTCCGGACCATGTGCTTTGTGAGGTATCGTCGCATCGGACGCGGAGTCGACTGATCGAACAGCACTCGTTTCAAAGTGACGGCGCGTGTTCGTGTTTGCGGATGTGGGCGAAGATGGCCCGGATCGGCTCAATCGGCAGATCGTAGTCAGCCGCTAGCTCCTCTGGCGTCTGGCCCAGCTCGTAGCCATTCTCTATGGTCTCCACCGGCACCCGCGAGTCGCCCACAGTCGGCGCTCCATGCACGTATCCAGCCCTGACCTTCACTTCCGGGCAATTCATCCAGTCCATTGGAGCACCTCCGACCTAAAGAATACGCCTTCACATGGATCGCTCGGCAATTTGCGCAAACTAGTCTTCTCGCCCAAACTAACCCCTTGCAGTCGCGCGGCGGACCATACATTCTCGGGACTTCTCGTACAGCTGGTGGGTGGCTCAGCCTTATCACGATACCCTGAACTGACATCTCTCTCTTGGTCTTTGGGGCAATAGTGAACACGATCTTCTATTCTTGGCAAAGCGATAGGCCCACCGGGGTCTGCCGAAACTTCATCGAGCGTTGTATCCAGTCGGCCATCGATCGATTGCGCGCTGACATTGAGATTGACATCTCTTAAGAGATGATTTGCAGGTCGACAGGGACACCAAAGATGTTCCTGGTACACCTGCGATCTTCGACACCATCACGGCAAAGATCGCAGCGTCAGGCGTCTTTGTGTCTGATCTCACCTTCGTCGGGGCGCGCCCCGATGGCCGTCCCACATCGAATCCCAACGTCCTCATCGAGTACGGGTACGCGTTTGCCAAGCTAGGGTCGGAGCGAATCATCGCAGTGATGAACGACACCTACGGAAAGCCACGAACGTCAACCTTCCCTTCAACCTAGCGCACACGCGTTTTCCGATCAGCTACACCCTCGCCGAGAGCGCCAGCGAAGAGGAGAGAAAAGCTGCCCGGAACGGTTTGACCAAGAGTTTCGAGGTTGCTCTGCGGACTGTTTTCGAAAGCTCGGCCTACAAAGCTCAGATTGCGTCAGCGCGGCCGCCTTCTGCCATCGAGATTGCTGCACTGCATCAGCAAGAACTTGACCTTGAAGCCGAAATATCCGGTCTTCGTTACGGCGATGAACCAGCCAAGGTGCAGAGACTAGTAGAGGAGCTATTCCTGTCTATCGAGTCCAGGACGCGCGAGATCGCAGCTAACCACGATTTCGGAATCGAGTGTGGATGGACCTTTGTACCGGGCGGGCAAAATGGTTCATGCGTTCTAAAAACTTCTACTTTTGGCATATCCGTGAACTGGCAGCGACCTGCTCTACATTCTCCAAAAGAGGCTGGACTCAGCATTCGTAAGTTTGAAGGCCGGCTGTTTTTGCCGGGCACGTTCCAAGGCGGAGTTTACATCCAACAACCTCGCCTGACAAGCGAGGTCCACTACGAGCCGACACTATCCCGTAACCACCAGCTTGGTTGGGCCCAGAGCATGAAGGCACGGAGCGAGCCGTCGTTTCTAGCTAACGACGCCTTGGCTGAATCATGTGTATCGCACATGCTCAACACTATGCGCCTCCATCATCAAGGGCGCTGATCTGACTGCTGACAGAAGAGTGTTGCTGGTCGTCTTCGGATCAATAACGACAACGCTCTTGGCAGAACATTTGGGTGCGCTCAGCCACCTGTGGGCACTAGTTTACGACCCTCAACGTTGGGTGGAGCTAACCCCGAGAAAGCACGCCGACGATCGTACTCTCGTAGGCGCAAAAACCGCGGCTAAACTAAAGACAGATGCCCTCCGATCTACACCTTTGCGCTGTCGGTTCTGGCGCCGGCGAACCCTTGCTTGCGCGTGCTTACCCGGCGCCGCCTCGCTCGGCGCGCAACGCGTTTGAGCGCGATCGCGACCGCATCGTCGGGTCGCGGGCCTTTCGTCGACTTGCGGGCAAGACCCAGGTCTTCACCTCGCGCGCCTCCGACCACTTCCGCTCCCGCCTCACCCACACCATCGAGGTCGCAGGCATCGCCCGCGAAGTCGCCGCCCGCCTCGGCCTCAACGAACCCCTCGTCGAAACCCTCGCCCTCGTCCACGACATCGGCCACCCACCCTTCGGCCACGCCGGGGAGCGCGCCCTCGACAGCTGCCTGCAGCGCCACGGCCTCCGCTTCGACCACAACCTCCACGCCCTCCGCATCTGCGAGCACTTCGAGCAGCGCTATGCGGCGCACCGCGGCCTCAATCTCACGCTGGGCGTCCGCGAAGGCATCGTCAAGCACTCGCGCGACTACAGCCCGCTCACTTATCCCGAGCTCGCGCCGTACTTTCTCGACCAGAGCCCACCGCTTGAAGCCCAGATCATCGATCTCGCCGACGAGATTGCCTACCTGACCGCCGACCTCGACGACGGCGTCGAATCGGGCCTGCTCGACCTCGACCACATCCGCGCTCACGTTTCGGTCCTCCGGCGCTCCTACGCGGCGGTCGATCTCCAGCACCCCAGGACGGAACAGAAGTACCTCTTCAACGAAGCGCTCCAGCTGATGCAGAACACCCTTACCGACGATCTCGTGGCCACGACGCTCGCGAACGCCCAGCACATCGGCGCCACCTCGCTCGCTCAGATCCGCCGGCACCCGACGCGCCTCGCCTGCTTTTCCAGCGCCGTTGAAGCCGAGCGCATCGAAGAAAAACGCTACCTGCTGGACACCCTTTACTCCTGCCCCGCCCTGACGCTCGAGCACGACAAGGCTGAAGAGGTCGTCAAAGCCCTGTTTGACTTCTGGATCGAGAACCCGGACGAACTTCCCGCCGGCTACATCGACGAGATTCGCGCCGAGGGCCTGGCGCGGGTGGTTGCCGACTATATTGCAGGCATGACCGACCAGTTCATTCTGCTCCAGTATGCCCAGGTGAAACGCGCCGTGCGCCGTCGCTGACCTGCCCGCGGGGCCGGCTTCGCGTTACCATAAACCTCCATGGCCCCTCACCAGAAGCGCGCTCTTGTCACCGGAGGCGCCGGCCTCATCGGCTCCCACATCGTCGACCTGCTCCTCCGCGAAGGCTGGACGGTCCGCATCCTGGACAACCTCGAACCGCAGACCCACAAAAACGGCAAACCCAGATGGGTCAATCCGAAGGCGGAGTTTGTTCAAGGCTTGGTTCAAGATTCCGACACGGTTCTCGCCGCTCTCAGGGACATCGACGTGGTCTTCCACGAAGCGGCTTACGGGGGGTACATGCCCGAGATCAGCAAGTACGTGTTGGTCAACTCCTTCGGCACGGCCCAGATGCTCGAACTGATCCGCGACCACAACCTCCCCATCCGGAAGTTTATCGTTGCGAGTTCGCAGGCGGTGTACTCCGAAGGCGCCGCTCTTTGTCCCACTCACGGGCCGGTTGCCCCGCTCATCCGGACGGTCGCCCAGATGCGCGCCGGCGACTTCGCCGTCCACTGCCCGGTCCCGATCGGCGACAAAGCCTGCGGGGAGCCCACCGCCTCGATCCCCACACCGGAGTCCACGCCCGGCGGCGGCGAAACGGTTTATGCCCTCACCAAGGTCGACCAGGAACGCCTCGTGCTCCTGTGGGGCAAACAGACTGGCATCCCCACGGTTGCGCTCCGCTACTCCTGCACGTACGGCCCGCGCCAGTCGCTCTTCAACCCATACACGGGCGTCATCGCCATCTTTTCCACTCGCCTGCTGACCGGCCAGCCGCCGGTGATGTACGAGGACGGCAACCAGACCCGCGACCTTTGCTTCGTCGAGGACATTGCACGGGCGAATCTGCTTGTGGCGGAGACCGACCGGCTCGACGGCATGCCGGTCAACGTCGGCTCCGGCCGCGCCACCTCGGTCCGGGACCTCGCCCGGATCATCGCCGCCAAGCTCGGCGTCTCGCTCGAACCTCTGGCCCGAGGAGAGTTCCGGCCCGGGGAGATCCGCTCCCTGATCTCGGACATCTCCCGCATCCGAACGGTCGGCTACGAGCCGTCGGTCAGTATCGAAGAGGGGATCAGCCGATACCTCGACTGGATCGAAGTCCAGGCCCAGACCCAGGGCCCGGTCCAAGACTACTTCGGCGCCGCTGAAGCCGGCCTGCGCGCCAAAGGCATCGTCCAAAGCGTGGGCCCGCGCACGACCTCCTGATCCTTGGCGCCGGATCCTCTGAAAAAGAACCCTCGCCGCCAGCCCATACACACCGCTAGAGTGAAGGGAGACATGAAGACCCGGCACGTCCTCCCCTCGCTCGCCCTCCTGACGCTCACCGCTCTCGCCTCCGCTCAAGTGAAAGTCAGCATCAACAAGCCCAAGGGAACCGAGACCGAGCGCGTCGTGCTTCCCGGCGAAACGGTGGAACTCTTTGGCCGCATTTCAGGCGGCGGCACAGACGCCGGCACCTGGTCCAAAACCGACTCCGGCGGCCAGAGGAGCACGCTCACCGCGGACCCCTCCGGCGAGGTCCACGCCACGGTCGTCATGGGACCAGCCTCGGCCCCGTGCCCCTTCGGCAAATCCGCCCCCTTCACCCTCGCCGGCCCGGTGTTCACCACGGTCACCCTCGCCTCCGCCGAAGATCCCAGCAAGACCTCGACGCAGATCCTCTACAGCTGCACGCCCAGCATCGTTGCGGTCCACACCATACCGTCGTACCGCACGATTTACGCCGGTCAGCTCGGCGACACCTTCTCCTTTACCGAAGGTCTGGTCGACCAGAGCGGCACGTGGATCATCGCCGCCCAGCCTCCCGGAGGCGACGGCGCCCTCTCGTCGGACACGAACAGCCGCGACGTTGTCTTTCACGCCACGGTGCCCGGACGGTATCGCATCCGACGGTCGAGCCCGAACCCGGCCGCCACCGCCGCCGAGACCGTCTACTTCGTGACCGGGCACCCCATGCCGTACCCGGTTACCGCCAACGGCACGGTGCCGGTCGATCCCTCGGTCGACCCGGCGCTGAAGGGCAAGAGCTTTGATATCGGCCCGTCCCAGACGTTCAAGTCCTTTGCCGCCGCCATGCACGCCGCCGGAAACGCCATCCCGTGCGGCTCGACCTTCCGCTTTGTGAACGAGGACACCACCGGCGGCGCCCCTACCACGCTGCACGAGTTCCTCTCCCTCGGCGAGCACTGCCCGCTCGACCAGCCGATCCGCTTTGTCGGGCAGCCGGACCGCGCCGGCCACCTCCCGGTGCTCTCGGGCGACCACGCCACGACCCGCCCCAACATCCCGTCGGAGTACCTGTTCGACGCGGGCGCGGGCGCCGGCTTTCACACCTTTCTCCACGAGCCCTCGCGCTTTCCTCGTTACACCGGCCCGCAATCGCTCGTCTTTGAAGGCATTCGCGTCCAGGACTTCAACAAGGATCACACCTTTTGCCCGGCCGGCGCCGCCAAGGGTCCCACATGCACGGCTTCCGAAAAGAACTGGGGCGAAGGCGCCGCCGGCATCCACATCCAGAGCGGGGTCGCCATCGGCGTCAACGGCGTCGACATCGATGGAAACGGCAACGGCCTGTTTGTCGGCTTCAACGCAGGCCAGGAGAACTGGAACTCTCTCTCCTCCGACCTTGCCTTCTTCGGCGACCGGGTGAGCAACTCCGGCGTCGCCGGCCGCAACGGCATGCACTCCGCCTACCTTCAGGGCCGGTTTACCGTGGTCTCCGGGCTGCATGTCCTCAGCTACCGAGCGGGGGCCGAAGGGGTCGGCGCGATCAAGACGCGCGGCTCCGGCATCGTCATCACGGGCAGCCTCTTTGAAGGCAAGGGCGCGCGGATCAACGACCACGTTGAAATTCAGGACGCCTGCACCTACACCGACCCCAACGGCATGTTCTACTCCACCTCCGGCGCCCGGCCCACCGAACCCTTCACCGGCGGAGACTTTGCGTCGTCCCTGTACACCTTTCACCACGACACCTGGATCTACGGCAACACCTACACGACGGGGTCGCCGGGCGGGATGTTTCACTTCTCCTTCGACTCCACGCCGAGCCTCTGCTCGCAGTCCGGCGACTTCCACTTTTACAACAACACCCTCAACGTCCGATCGGCGGGCGCCTACCGGACGTTTTTCTTCGACACCGAGTTCCAGGGCAACAGCTCGGGCCGGATCGACCAGCCGCGCTTCGAGGTGGTGAACAACGTCTTCTTCAATCCGTCGGCGGTCTTCTACCTCAACGCCTCGTCCGACCCCAGGTTCAGCTTCGGTAAGAACCTGATGTTTCACCAGTGGGTCGGCAAGATGAGCTGCCCGGTGACCGCGGACGTCTTCGAATGGGGGTGCATGGACGACAGCGGATGGACGCCCCGGCCCGGAGCCGATAGCTACACCGGATCGTCGCTCGCCCGCAACGTCAGCGGATCGAAGAAGCTGATCGCCGCCGCCCCGGCGGCAGCCGCCATCAACCCCCAGACCTACCGCGTCACGGGCAACATCCCCGGCGAGCCGCTCCCGCCCGAGCTCGCCGTCTTTCCGGTGCGGTTCCAGTTTTCCCCCGCCGACGGCTACCAGAAACCGAGATCGACCCCTGTGACCGGAACTACGGGGGGCTTGATCGGCAGCATCGACAGCACGCGGTAAGGAGCTTGTTGGAAAACATGATTGGGAGGCGAAAGCGGTACCTCAGCGGCTAAAGCCGCACTGCCTCGATTGCGTTTACGGCACGGCTGAAGCCGTGCCCTTAAGCAAGACGGAGGATTTCAAGAAGTAAGCAAGACGGAGTATTTCAAGAAGTAAGCAAAGTCTGAGTATTTCAAGAAGTAAGCAAGACGGAGTATTTCAACAAGCTCCTGGAGCCGATCTCCTGTTCCCTGTGAGCCGGATGCTGCGTCGTGTCGGCTGTCGGTCTGTCGGTCTGTCGGTCTGTCGGGCGTCTCCTCACCGCCGCTCCCTCCGAAACACAAACAGAGTGGCTCCAAAGACGCCGCCGGCGGTTGCGCCCAGAAGCACGATTGCCCGGCGATACGCTCGCTGCGTCGCGGGTGGAGTTGCGGCTGTGTTGTCTCGGCACTGGGCGCACCCCTGGGCGCGACCGGCCACGGGAACGCAAACCAAGGCACAGGCCAGCCACAGAGGCCGGAGGTGTTTCACTGGAAGAAGGCGAGCAGACCGAAGAGAAAGACCCAAAGGATTCCCATGGAGTGCCAGTACCAGGCCGAGCAGTCGACCAGGATCTGCCGGGTCTCCATCTGGCGTGAAACTACCAGCCCCGTCAATGCCATCATCAAACCGCCGATCCCGAGAAACAGGTGGATGGCGTGGGCGTAGGTGATCAGGTAGAAGAAGTGGCTGGATGGGTTGGAAGCGAAGAAGACATGCTGGACGGCTAGCTGCTTCCAGGCAATGGCCTGCCCGGCGAGAAACAGAAATCCAAGCAGCACCGTGATCACGAGCCACGGCATCGCTCGGCGCGAGGTTGGCCGACCCAGACCGAACCACTCCTCCATCACAAACTTCTCGTGAAACATCTGCCGCCGGGCGATCTCGATCGAGACCGACGAGAGCAGAAGAACGGCTGTGTTCAGCCACAGGATCGGAGGCATGGACGTCGGCAGCCACTCGTTGATGTACTGGTTGTAGGCGTCGATGTGGCCGCTCGCCTGGGTCACGAAGAAGGTACTCACCAGCGCCACGAAGAACATGAGGTCACCGGCGAGGGCGAAGAACAGCGCCAGACGATACCGTCCGAGCTTTTCGCGCGGGCCGCGCCGCCCCTGCGGACGGTTGTTCCAGTTCTCGTTGTCCCCCCCGCCGCCGGTCCGCTTGTCGGTCGGTGGCCGCCTGCCGGAGCCGTTATCGTGGTCCTCTACGCGACGTTTTCGATCGCGGTCGACATCGTTCGGAGTCAGAATGGCAGGCATGAAAGGCCCCTTCAGCGTGCGCGCTTAAGGTTGAGATTACTCTCGATTCTCGATGGATGCAGCTTCAACCTCCCACTGTGGAAAGAATGCGGCCGGACGGTACTCGCAGGGTGCGCGGAACACCTCAATCTTTCGATCGGATGAAGCATCGGGCGATGCGGGAAGAAGGTTCGGATGCCACTCGAGCGTGGTGGCGGACCAGGGATTGGCGGGCGCCAGGTTGCCGGATCGCCAGCTCCAAAGGAGGTTGTAGAGGAAGAGGAACTGCGCCGCGACCAGGCCCATGGCGCCGTAGGTGACGTGCGTGTTGATGGCGATCGTCGGTGCGAGGAGAGTGTTCGCGGCGGCGGTCGGGAGTCCGGAGATCTGGGCGTAGTGCCGCGGCTCCCCGGCGAGCCCGGCCAGGTGCATCGGGAGGAAGGTGGCGTAGACGGCGGTGATGGTCAGCCAGAAGTGCCACCGCCCCAGGCGCTCGTTCAGCAGACGTCCCGGCCTGCCGGCCGACCGCGTCAGGAGCGGAAACCAGTAGTAGGTGGCCGCAAACAGGCCGAAGACTCCGGCCATGGCCATGATGAGGTGGAAGTGAGCGACCACAAAGAAGGTGTTGTGGAGATATTCGTCGAGAATGGGCTGTGCCAGAATGGGCCCGGACAGACCGCCCGTGACAAACAGGGATACGAATCCGAGGGAGAATAGCATCGCGGAGCTGTACTGCGGCCGCGATCGCCAGGTGGTTGCCAGCCAGGAGAACACCTTGGCTGCTGCGGGGATTGCAATCGCGACCGTGGAGATGGAGAAGGCGGTGCCGGCGAAGGGGTTGAGGCCGGCGACAAACATGTGGTGTCCCCACACCAGGATTCCCAGGAACCCGATGAGCAGGGTAGTGAGGATCATGATCCGGTAGCCGAATACGCGGCGGCGGCTGAAGTTGGCCAGCAGCATGGACGTCAGGCCCATTCCTGGGAGGATGGCGATGTAGACCTCGGGATGTCCGAAGAACCAGAAGAGGTGCAGCCAGAGGAGCGGGGAGCCGTTGCCGGGGTGTCCCGCGGCGTGAAGTGTGCCGTTCACCAGATCTCCTGTGGGAACGAAGAAGGAGGTCCCGGCGTGCCGGTCGCAGAAGAGCAGGACGAGTGCGGCGAGGAGGACGGAGAAGGCGAGCAGGCTCAGGAGGGCGGCGGTGAACCAGGCCCAGACGGTGAGGGGCAGACGCTCCCACGTCATGCCGTCGCAGCGGAGACGGATGACGGTGACAAGGGTGTTGATGGAGGACATCGCCGCGGCGATGGCGAAGAGGGCGATCGAGACGAGCCACAAGTCCATGCCTAGCGCTTGTCCGGGACCGGCGGAGGCGACGGCGGAGAGGGGTGGGTAGGCGGTCCAGCCGGAGATCGGACTTCCTCCCGGGGCGAAGGTGGAGGAGAGCAGGACGATGAGGGAGAGGGCGGTGATCCAGAAGCTCAGAGCGTTGACCAAGGGCAGAGCCATGGTCCGGCTGCCGATCTGCGCGGGCAGGATGAGGTTGCCGATGCCGCTCTGCGGGGCTGTGGTGAGGACGAAGAACAGCATCAGGGTTCCGTGGACGGTGACGAGGGCGAGGTAGTCTTCGGGGAGCACTGGACCGTGGAGCGGAATGCTCCAGTCGGGCCAGGTGAGGTGCGCTCGCATCAGGAGCGAGAGGACGGTGCCGAGGACGACGGCTACGCTCGCGAGCAGGAGGTACTCGAGGCCGATGACGCGATGGTCGGTGGTGAAGATGCTCCAGCGCGTGAGCGAGTGGGTGAGGCTGGTGGCTTGAGGCTTCATGGGTGGAGGCGCGCTTCCGGAGGGCGCAGAGGGGATGTGTTCCAGGCAGCGTATTCTGCCGGCGAGAGGACGCGCAGACGGGCGTTCATGCGGTAGTGTCCGAGGCCGCACAGTTGGGTGCAGAGGATCGCGTAGGCGCCTGCGACGGCGGGCGTGAAGTGGATGTGGAGCGGATGTCCGGGAACGGCGTTCTGCTTGACGCGCAGCTCGGGGACGGCGAAGCCGTGGATCACGTCCTGGGCGCGCAGCGTGAGGTCGACCTCGCGGCCCGCGGGGAGGACAAGCTCGGAGCGGACGAGGTCGTCGGCGCTGTGCGGATCGGCGGGATCGAGGCCGAGCGGGTTTCCGGCTCCAGGCTCGATGAGCGTGGGATCGAGGCGGCCGAAGGTTGCGTCCGATCCTGGATAGCGGAAGTACCAGGCGAACTGGACGCCGGTTGCCTCGACCTGGAGCGCGGTCGGGGACGCTCCGGTGTAGCGGGTTTGGGCCCAGAGCCGCTCTGCGCGGAGTGCCAAGGACGCGAACAGGACGGTGACGGCGGCGAGTGGGATGTACTCGACCCACGCGCGGTGAAGACCATCGGAGCGAGCTTCGGGCGATCGGCGGATGGCGAGGCCTGCGAGCAGGATTGCGTGTGCGAGCGCCGCGAGGGCAAAGAGGATCCAGAGGTTGAGGAGCAGATGCTGGTCGAGGGCGACTCCGTGAGCGCTCGCGTTTCCGGGCAGATGCCAGAAGCTCGATCGAGGTCCAAGCAACGGGTCTGCGATGGCTAGAGTTCGCACGATGCTCACAGCTTTTGAGGATATCGCTTCGGCTGTTTGGACTTTGGCGACGCGTCGGTGTTTCGGTGTTTTTGTTCAGTTGTCAGTGTTCAGTTATCGGTCTTCAGTGCTTTGGACCAGATCGAGGAAGAGCTGGTGGATGCGGGTGTCGGCGGAGAGCTCCGGGTGGAAGGTGGCGGCGAGGAGGTTGCGGCTCTGGACGAGGACGGGGCTGCCGTCGCGTTGGGCGAGGGTCTGGACGTCAGGTCCGGTGCGGGTGATCTTCGGTGCGCGGATGAAGACCATCTCGACTGGCGGACCGCCGAGGCTGGTGGGCGTGAGGAGGATGGTGGAGTCGATCTGTCGACCGTAGCCGTTGCGTTCGACCGAGATGTCGAGCGCGGCGAAGGAGCGTTGGGTTGGGTTGGTGACCTCGTTGGCGAGCAAGATGGCGCCCGCGCAGGTCGCAAAGGTTGGTTTGGTGTGGACGAACCGGTTGAGGACGTCGAAGAAGCCGTCGCGCTCGAGGTGTTTGAGCAGCGTGGTCGATTCTCCGCCGGGAAGGATGAGGCCGTCGAGGCCGTCGAGATGCTCGGGCTTGCGGACGAGGATGGCCTCGGCGCCGAGTTCCCGGAGCATGCGGGCGTGGACGTCGAAGGCGCCCTGGAGGGCGAGGACGCCGACTTTGAGGGGAGGCATGAGGCGGTTTACCAGCCGCGATTCTGCATCATGTGTTCCTTGTCGAGGGTGGCGACGGCGAGGCCCTTCATGGCTCCGGTGCATTCGGCGGAGCATTCGGCGAGGACTTTGGGGTCGTCGAAGTGGGTGGTGGCGCGGACGATGGCGCGGGCGCGGGACTCGGCCTCGGCGGGCGGAGCGAAGGTGTAGCTGTCGGACATGAAGATTCCGGAGCCGACGAAGACGGTTTCGGCGCCGAGCTGGCGGACGAGGGCGGCGTCGGCGGGGGTGGCGATGCCGCCGGCGGAGAAGTTGGGGACTGGAAGCTTGCCGGATTGGGCGACCATGCGGACGAGCTCGAGGGGGGCTCGGAGGTCCTTGGCGGCGGCGTAGAGCTCGGCCTCGTCAAGGACGGTGAGGGCGCGCATCTCGGAGACGATCTGGCGCATGTGCTTGACGGCGTGGATGACGTCGCCGGTGCCGGGCTCGCCCTTGGTGCGGATGAGGGCGGCGCCTTCGGAGATGCGGCGGAGGGCTTCGCCGAGGTCTTTGGCGCCGCAGACGAAGGGTGTGGTGAAGCTGTGCTTGTCGATGTGGTGACTCTCGTCGGCGGGGGTGAGGACTTCGGACTCGTCGATGAAGTCGACGCCGAGCTCCTGGAGCACCTGGGCTTCCGCGAAGTGGCCGATGCGGGCCTTGGCCATGACGGGGATGGAGGAGGCGCCCATGATTTCGCGGATGACGGCGACGGAGGCCATGCGGGCGACGCCGCCTTCGGCGCGGATCTGCGCGGGGACGCGTTCGAGGGCCATGACGGCGACGGCTCCGGCGCGCTCGGCGATCTCGGCCTGGGCGGCGGTGGTGACGTCCATGATGACGCCGCCTTTGAGCATTTCGGCGAGGCCGGTTTTGAGGCGCAGGCCGGACGAGCTGAAGTCGCCGTTGGGGCTGTGGCTGCCGTTTCCGTTCGAGGTGTGGTCTCTCATGGTGTCTCCTGAGGCGATGCTTTGGGCGGATGCGTCCGTGTTCTCGCTAAACTGCCAGCTTAGCAGGTTGCCGGGTGAGGCCGAGGGACGACGCCAGTTGCCCTGCGGAAATTTAGAGACCCCGCCCTACATCTGATAGGGGAAGTGCACACGGGTGTTGAGTTGAGGGAAGTCGCGGGTGTCGCGCGTGAGCAGGAGGTAGTCTTCGACTTCGGCGGTGGCGAGGATGAGGGCGTCAGGGAGTTTGAGGCGGTGCTCTCTGCGGAGGATGACGGCCTGCTCGGCGATTTCGGTGGTGATGGGGAGGATGTTGAAGCGATCGAGCACGGTGCGGGTTTCGGCTCGGCGCTCCTCTTTTGCGCCAACCATGACTTCGATCCAGGTGACAAGGCTGATTGCACGTTGGGGAGCTCGCTGGATCTCGCGGTCAGCGGACGGGTTGCCGCTGAGGAAATCGATGACGATGTTGCTGTCGAAGAGAACTCCTCGATGTGGTCTCATATACACCGACGGGTGATCTGCTTTAGTCATCCCATTCGCTGCGGATCTTTCGTTGGTACTCCAGGCCGTCCACTGGATTGTCGGCCCAGAGACCGAAGCCGGGCATCTCTGGTTGGGACCTGTGCGGCTCCAGGTAGGTGGAGATGGCGGTGCGGACGAGCTCTGCCCGGGAGACCTTTTGGGTTTTGCTGAGGCTGTTGAGGATCTGGAGGTCGGCTTCGGGGATGTCCACGAGAGTTCGCACGGTGAGTACCTCTGATATCGGCTACGAGGGAAATGATATCACTGCTGGGTATGTGCGGAGTCATCGGACGAGGGGGGCTGGCGCTGGATCAGGGTGGGGTCGATGGCGAGGAAGAGGCTTCGGCGTGGGCGAGGGGTGTGCCGTCGGGGAGGAGGAGGCTGGCGGTGTGGAAGAGTTTGCGGGGGCTTTCGCGGCGGAGGTGCCGGGCGAGGAGGGTGAGCGGGGTGTGGAGCGGGGCGGGGCGGAGGTAGTCGATGGAGATGTGGCGGGTCATGGCGAGGAGGCCGAGGGGGCGGTTGAGCTTGCTCATAGCTTCGTCGAGAAGGGTGGCGATGATGCCGCCGTGGATGTAGCCGGGGGGGCCCTGGTGGAGTTCGGTGAGATGGACGGTGGCGGTGGCGGTGATGGCGGGTTCGGCGGGGCTGGGGGTTGCGACGGTGAAGCGGAGGTGGAGGCCTTGGGGGTTGTCCTTCCCGCAGCCGAAGCAGAGGGCGGCGAGTTCGTCGACGGTGGGGTGGTCGAGGTGTTGGGGGTGGTGGGACATTGAGGGAGGATACCGCCTGGCGGGGGCGCTGAGGACAGGGTGTCGCAGGAGGAGAGCGGTTCGCGCGTTTCCGCGCGAATACCCCACCCTTTCCGACGATAGAGCTGTCGGAGAGGATGGGGTATTCGGCAGGTCTTCGCTTCGGTTGAGATGACGGGGCTTTGTAGTTGGGTACCGCTGTTGTACGCTGAGGGCGTGAATGGGCTGGAGGGTGCTGGGCTGGAGGTGCGGGAGGGTGTCCTGCTGGGGCCGCTGACGACGTTTGGCGTGGGTGGGCCGGCGCGGTATTTTGCGGAGGTTCGGGATGAGGCGGAGCTCCTGGAGGCGGTGGGGTGGGCTCGGCGGCGGGGGGTGCGGGTGCTGCCGTTTGGGGGTGGAAGCAATCTCGTGGTGGGGGACGCGGGGTTTGATGGGTTGG
>CAXSGC010000025.1:0-60296 GCA_964236945.1 uncultured Acidobacteriaceae bacterium
CGCCCAGCACGTCCAGCCCGCCCAGCACGCCCAGCACGCCCAGCAAGTCCAGCACGCCCAGCAAGCCTCCACGGCCCCTAGCCGAGACCAGCCCAACGCACACCACGGAGGCGGCCCCAACCGGCTGGATCGCGAAGCCGTCCGCCGAAGTCAGTCCGGAGATCGAGGCGCTTGTTCGCCAGATCATCGAACGCGTCGCCGACAAATGGACGATGCTGGTTGTGGAAGTGCTCGCCGAAAACGGAACCGTGCGGTTTTCCCGGCTTGGTGAGCTCGTCGGCGGCGTCAGCCAGAAGATGCTGACGAAGACCTTGCGCCAGATGGAGTCGGACGGTCTGCTCACGCGCACGGTGCACCCCGTCATTCCGCCGCGGGTCGAGTACCATCTGACCGAGCTTGGTCTCAGCCTCGGAGCGGCGTTCTGCGGCGTCTGGACGTGGGCCGAAAAGCACCACGACGAAGTCGTTCGGGCGCGGTCGGCCTTTCAGCGGTCCTCCGTCCGAGCAGACGGGTAAAGCTTTTACACCATCATGCTGACGAGCGTCCCCGTGCTCTGACCGTTCTGGACGAAATACTTCGCCAGCTCCGAAAGAGCCCCGCCTGGGCTTCCGCTCTGGAGCGAAGCCGTCATGTGCGACACGAGATCGTTCAACGGATCCGGGCTGCCATTCCGCGCCGCGATCGACGCCTCTTGCAACTTCAGGTCCGCCTTCAGCTTGCTGAGATCCGACGTGGCCGCGGAGGTATCGCCGTGAGCCAGCGCCTTCAGGATGGTCGCCAGATCGGGGTGGATGCCGCCGCCCATTGGCCTCGTGTCGGCGCTCGCGTTGGGGCTGGACGGAGTCGCAGAGGTCGCCGTGCCGGGCGTCGGCGCCGTCGTTTCGCCCGCGTCCTCCAGAAGGGAGGTGTAGAACGAACCCTCCAAAAGGGAATTCGCGGCGATACCCGGGACGGACATCTAAAGATCCTTTCGACGACAGAAGCGCTGGTTTTCGACGACAGAGGTGCTGGTTTTTCAGTCTAAAGGCGACCGTGCCGGGGCAGAATCCCCTAAACGGGCCATCCGGCGCAGCGCTGCCGGCGCACGCCCGTCGATCGCGCAAAGAACCCGCGACAGCACGGCCCCATCGCTCAAGTCTCTGACGCCACGGAACCGGAGAGGCGTCTAAACTGGAGAAGCCGCTCCCGTTTGCCCCGATGAACCTCCCCTTTCGTAAGAGCCCGACCCCTTCGATGCCTCCGACCCCCCCGTCCAACCGCGGGACCCATCCGCCTGAGCCCACGCGTCCCGAGCCCCCGCTCCGGCCCTCCCACCGCTTCGCCGGCCGCGAAGAAAAACTCTCCCCCGCGAAGCTCCACGCGGCGCAGTACGTCATTGCTGCCGTCCTGGCGACCCTTCTGATCGGACTCTACCGCCTGCAGATCCTGGACCGCAGCAACTACCGCGTGCTGGCCGAGGCCAACCGCGTCCGCAAGATCCCCGTGCTCGCGCCGCGGGGGCGCCTTTATGACCGCGAAGGCCGCCTTCTGGTCGACAACTATCCTTCGGTCACCTGCTACCTCCTGCGGGATCAGATCGCCGATGCCAACATCGACCTGCCCCTTATCTCCGCCGGGCTCCACCTTTCGGTCGAGCAGATCCAGGCGACCATCCGCCGCTTTGCCGCCACACCGCAGTACCAGTCCATCCCGCTCAAGGTCGACATTACGCCTGACGAGCAGGCCTTTCTGGCCGCCCACCGCGATGAGCTCCCCGAGCTTGAAACCCGCGACGAGCAGCGCCGCCTTTATCCCCGCGACGGCTTTGCGGCGCACCTGATCGGGTACGTCGGCGAGGTCTCCGAAGCCATGCTGGACGACTCCCGCTACGCCTTCTACGACTCGGGCGACGTGGTCGGTCGATCGGGCGTCGAGCAGGCGTACGACGCTCTTCTTCGCGGCACGGATGGCTCGCGCGACGTCGTCGTCAACTCCCACGGAAAGGAGCTCGGACCCCTCGGCCAGACCTACGCGGTGGCCGGCAAAGACCTCAAACTGACCATCGACCTCGACGTGCAGATGGCCGCCGAAAAGGCGATGGAGGGCAAGGTCGGCGCCGTGGTTGCGCTGGACCCGCACACCGGCGAGATCCTCGCGCTCGTCTCGCGACCCACCTTCGACCCCAACCAGTTTTCGCAGCACCTTACAAAGACGTACTGGAACGAGATCCTCAACAATCCTGATCATCCTCTGCTCAACAAAGCGACGCAGGCGCAGCTGGCCCCGGGATCCACCTTCAAGATCATCATGTCCGTCGCCGGCCTCCAGGAGCACCAGGCGCAGGATATGAAGGTCAACTGCGGCGGCGGCGCCTCCTTTTACGGCCACTTCTTCGCCTGCGACAAGCGCCACGGCTCGGTCGACATCTACCACGCCATCCCGTGGTCGTGCGACACCTTCTACTACACCCTGGCCAACCGGCTCGGCATCGACACCATCGCGCGCTACGCCACGGCACTCGGCTTCGCGTCCCGCACCGGCATCGACCTCCCCGACGAGGCCTCCGGAACCATGCCCTCCACCGCCTGGAAGCTCAAAACGCAGCACGAAAAGTGGTACGCCGGCGAGACCATCTCGGTCGGCATCGGCCAGGGCGCCATCGCCGCAACACCGCTCCAGCTCGCCCGCGCCATCGGTGGCGTCGCGTCCGGCGGCGTGCTCCACCGCCCGCACCTGGTCTTCCCCGACGAGGTGCCGCCCGCGCAGCTCGAAGCCATCCACGAAACCTTCTCGGGCTCGGGCGACCGCACCGTCCCCATCTCGACCGAAAACTGGCAGATCATCACCGACGCCATGGCCGCCACCACCACCTCCGGCACCGCCGCCGCCTCGCATCTCGAAGGCATCGACTTCGCCGGCAAGACCGGCACCGCCCAGGTGATGAGCCACGACGCGCTCGCCCGCAGCGGAAAAGGCCACAAGACCGTCCCCAACGCCTGGTTCGTCGGCATGGCCCCGCGCCGCAACCCCGACATCGTCGTTGCCGTCCTCTGGGAAAACGGCGACTGGGGCGCCAACTCCGCCAAACTCGCCGCCCAAGTCATCGACGCCTACGTCGAAAAACAACGCAAACGCGACGGCAACCTGCGCCTGGTCGCCGAAGTCCCCTCAAGACCTACAGAGGATTCCGTCACTCAGGCAAAAGTCTCACCAGGCCAAACCCTCACAAAATCAGCGTCATCGTCCAAGGTCGGCATTCATGGCGGGTCGCGCGTGCTTGCACCGTAACGGAGGCCATCTACCAGCAGATCGACCATCTTGCGCGCATATCCGGGCTCTTCGTCGTGGCCCCCCCGGCACAGCGTTGCGACCGCTCGAAGCAGGTCGTCGGCCTCCACACCTCCGCGGACGACGTTTGCTTGAACCGCCGCATCCAGCAAACGTTGCAGCGCCGGCTGGAGGCGTCGGTTGAAGTAACCCGGCAGAGCGAGGTAGGCTGGGTCCCCTGAGTGGAGCGCCGCTGCGAGTCCTCGTTTCGTACCGATAAACTCCACATAGCGTTGCATCCAGCGAGCCAAAGCTTCACCGGGTTCGTACTTGTCGGCAAGGATAGAGGCCGCATCCGCGCACGCATCCACCTGCGTCTGAAAGACGGCCACGATGAGATCCGAGCGCTTCGGGAAGTGACGGTACACCGTGCCCAGGCCGACGCCCGCCTTTTCTGCAATCTCACGGACCGGAGCGTCGACACCTGACTTCCGAAAGACCTCCACCGCCGACTGGAGCAGGGAACTCAACTTGCGCTGCGCATCGGCCCGCATCGGTCGAGGCTTGCCGTTTTCGGGCTCCGCTCCGACCGTCCGTTTTGGGTCTCTCTTTTTCATGGCCCGGCAGTTGCATTCGGAACCGCGTCCCGTTTATTATCTGGAACATGGTTCCGGTTGTCTGTATAAGACTATCAGGATTGTTCTCCACCGGAGCGACGACTCCGCGCGGCATACGCAGACCAGCATACGCAAACCAGCATACGTAAACCAGAAAAGGAGCAGTCCCCGCCATGCCGCTCAATTCGTACGTAACCTTAGGCCGCTCCGGTCTCCGCGTCAGCCCCTTCTGCCTTGGGGCCATGACCTTTGGAGAGGATCTCGGCGGGGGCTTTGGGGCGAGTGTCCCGGACTCCGAAGCGATCCTCGCACACTACCTGGAACAGGGTGGGAACTTCATCGATACGGCTAATATCTACACCAGCGGACACTCCGAAAAGATCATCGGCGACTTCTTTGAGCAGAGCCAGGGCAAACGCGACCGTGCGGTGATCGCAACCAAGTTCTATTGCAACCTCTTCGCCGGCGATCCGAACGGAGGCGGCGCGGGAAGAAAGGCGATCGTAGCGCAGTGCGAAGAGTCGCTGCGTCGCCTGCAGACGGATTACATCGACCTCTACTACATCCACAACTGGGACCGCTTCACGCCCATCGAGGAGACGATGCGTGCGATGGACGACCTGGTAAAGTCCGGCAAGGTGCGTTACCTCGGCATCTCCGACGCTCCGGCGTGGAAGGTTGCACAAGCGCAGGTCATGGCTCACTTTCGCGGCTGGAATCCCTTGATCGCGTTGCAGATTGAGTATTCGCTGATGCAACGGACCGTTGAAGGAGAGCTCACACCGATGGCGGAGGAACTCGGTCTCGGCGTCCTTCCCTGGGGACCGCTCAAGGGCGGCGCTTTGAGCGGCAAGTACACACGGTCGAACGGCGCGAAGATGCCGGGTCTGCGAGGTGCACGCGCGGGAGAGTTCACCGCCAAGCAGTACGACATCATCGATGTGGTAGGCAAGATTGCGGCGGAATGCAACACCACCTCTTCCACCGTGGCACTTGCGTGGCTGAAATCGCAATCGTCCGTACAGTCGACCATCATCGGTGCCCGAACACTGGAGCAACTGGACGCTAATCTCAAGGCGCTCGATCTCACCCTGACGCCTGAGCAGATGGCCTCTCTCAACGAGGTATCGAAACCCGCGCTCAACTTCCCTGCGGATTTCCTCGTCCCTTCGCCCTCCTTTGCTCATGCTGGAGCAACGGTCAATGGCGTTCCGAGTCAGGCGACCTTTCTGGTTCCGAAAGACGACAGCTCGCGGTGGTAACAGACCCGCGACAGAGGGGGGGGAGCTCGGCTCAGCCTTCTCTCTCCTACACCTTGGCGTTGGCTAAACATCGATAGAAAAGGGAGATTCCGTTATGCAGCACAAATCCGCCACCCCCATCACCGGGGCTGATCAAGAGATGGGTCGTCAAATTGCAAAGGATCACGCTCTGATCGGGAAAGCGGAGAACATACCGGTCAGCGCGCCCACGCCGGTCGTCTCTGTCAGCCCGGTGGTGTTATCGGCTCCGGGACGCGCTGTGGATCTACAAATGCGAGTCTCCGCGCCGACGTCCGGGCGGGACCTGCCCATCCTCCTTCTCTCGCACGGCCAAGGAGGTTCGAACCATCTCTCCTCCTTGAACGGCTACGGCCCACTCGTCAACTTCTGGGCGGCTCACGGCTTTGTCGTCATCCAGCCCACACATCTCAGTTCGAAGACGCTAAGCCTGGATCCAAAGACCCCGGGGGCGCCCTTGTTCTGGCGGTCCCGCGTCGAGGACATGAAGCGCATCCTCGATGGTCTTGAGGTCATCGAAGCCTCCGTTCCAGAGATCGCGGGGCGCCTGGACCGAAGCCGGATCGCGATCGTCGGGCATTCCATGGGCGGGCATACGGCAGGTATGTTGCTGGGAGCGCAACTGACCGACGAGGACGGGACGAAAGTGGATATGGCCGAGCTCCGGATCAAAGCGGGCGTGCTTCTGACCCCTCCTGGCAATGGAGGCGCCGATCTCGCCGGGTTTGCCGTGAACCTCCCCTTCTTTCGACACCCCAGCTTCACCGAGATGACCACGCCTACCCTCGTGGTCGTGGGCGATGAAGACGTCTCCCCGCATCTGACGGTTCGGGGCGCCGACTGGCACGCGGACCCTTTCCGGCTGAGTACGGGCCCGAAGTGCTTGCTGACGATCTCTGGAGGAGGGCATCTGCTCGGCGGAGTCTCCGGGTACGATGCGGCGGAGACGACGGACGAGAGCCCCCAACGAGTGGCCACTGTCCAGCGACTTACCTGGGCCTACCTCCGCAGCGCGCTGTACCCGCGAGACCCGGCCTGGACCGCGGCATGTGCGGCCCTGGCGGAGCTCGGCGATCTGGGCCGGGTCGAATGCAAGTAATGCTCTGAAGGCGCAGGGTCAGCGGTGCTTGAGGGTCGCCTCGCTTGTGGCGCATCTGCTCCGCTGTCCTTGTAGACTTAAAAAGAGATGGGCACAGAGAAGAACGCCGCTGGGGCAGGAGTCTCCTCAAAGAAGCTCAACCGCTCGGATCGAAGCTGGCCGTGAGGAGTGAGTCTTTGCACTCTTTATGAGCCACCGAGGTCACCGAGGTCTGGATCTAGGTCCAGACCTAAATCCAGATCTAAGGAACCTCTGATTAAGCCCCGCTCTGTTAAGGGCACGGCTTCAGCCGTGCCGTAAACGCTTTGTTTGCAGCGCGGCTTTAGCCGCTGAGGTACGCTTGGCAGGAAGGGAGCCCCTTATTCAGAGAATCCCTAAATCTGGATCTGAACCAGATCTGATCCAGATCTAAGCCCCATGGATCGAAGACTTTGACGCAAAAGGGGCGGGGGGGGTGGGGGGCAGGTGCGAAGCTCGGAGGCATCTTTCCGGGGCGGGATGCCGAAGATCGGCGGAAACGTTTCCGGTGAATCCGGGTACAATCCCGGATGTCCCGAAAAGTAGCATCCGAGCCGCTCCGATAGGAGAGAGGGCATCCGACCGCTCCGATAGGGATTCGTTCCTGAAAGGTCACGACGTGCTGCCCGCGAAATCCCGTCGCCTCGTCCAGTGTCTCTTTGCCCTCGCGCTCGTACCCCCGACCCTCATGTCCGCTGCCCCCCTCACCCGTACCGACCTCCACACTGGATGGCAGTTTCGGGAGATGACCCCGGCCCAGCCCGGCCCGACGGCGGAGTGGCGCCCGGCCACCGTCCCCGGTGACGTCCACCTCGACCTCCTCGCCAACAAACTGATTCCCGACCCGTTCTTCGGAACCAACGAAGGAAAGCTCCAGTGGATCGACAAAGCCGCCTGGGAGTACCGCACCAACCTCGACGCCACCGCCGCCCTCCTCCGCCGCGAGCACGTCGACCTCGTCTTTGAGGGTCTCGACTCGCTCGCCGAGGTGACCCTGAACGGCCGGCCTGTGCTCACCGCCGACAACACCTTCCGCGGCTGGCGAGCGGACATCAAACCCCTCCTCCGCCTCGGCGCCAACGAGCTCCACATCACCTTTCCCTCCCCCCTCCGCACCGCCGCGGCCATCGCCCTCACCGACCGGTACCACGGCCAAACTCCTGCTGCCGACAAGACCTACCTGCGCAAGGCCGCGTACGAGTACGGATGGGACTGGGGCCCGATCTTCATCACCAGCGGCATCTGGCGGCCAGTACATCTGGAGGCGTGGGACGACGCCCGCATAGCGGACCTCCACATCCGACAGCGCGATGTGTCGTCGGCTCTCGCCCGCCTGGAGGCCCAGGTCGAAGTCCAGACCTCGGCCGCAACCCGTGCCACCCTCCGCATCTCGTATTCCCTCAACGGCCACACGCAGGAAGTGAAACAGAGCTTTGAGCTGACCCCGGGCGACAACCACCTGACGGTTCCGATCGAGATCAGCAAACCGGTGCTCTGGTTTCCGAACGGCTACGGCGAGCAGCCGCTCTATACCTTCAACGCCCGCCTTGCCGCGGAGAAGGGCGATGCGGATGAAGCGAGCCGCCGGACGGGATTGCGCTCGGTCGTCCTGCGCCGGGACAAGGACCAGTACGGCAGATCGTTCGAGTTCGTCATCAACGGCATCCCCGTGTACGCGAAGGGCGCGGACGTCATCCCGTTCGACAGCTTCCCGTCGCGCGTGACCACAGCGCAGTACCGCCGCATCCTCGGGTCGGCCAAGGATGCCAACATGAACATGGTCCGGCACTGGGGCGGCGGCTACTACGAGACGGACGAGTTCTACTCCATCGCCGACGAACTCGGCATCATGGTGTGGCAGGACTTCATGTTCGGCAACGACTGGCAGCCGGGCAGCTACGAGTTCCGGCAGCAGGTTGCCCGCGAGGCCGAGTATCAGGTGACACGGCTGCGGGACCACCCCTCGATCGTCCTGTGGTGCGGCAACAACGAGACCGAGGAATCGCTCTTCTGGGAGCGCAATCTGAAGGTGGTCCGTGGCCTTGACGCCGCCGGGCACCGCCGCATCTGGCAGGACTACCTCCTCCTCTTCTCGTCCACGCTTCCCCGCGTGGTTGAGCGTCTCGATCCTGAGACACCGTACTGGCCAAGTTCTCCTTCCGCCGACTACGAGGACATGCTTGCGCCCGGCGAGCACACCGGCGACTCCCACAACTGGGACGTCTGGCACAGCCGTCTCCCCTTTTCGACGTACGAGACGCATCACGACCGCTTTGTCTCGGAGTACGGTTTCCAGTCGTTTCCCGAGATGCGCACGATTGAAGCGTTCACCACGCCCGCGGATCGCACCTCGATCTTTACCCGCGTCATGCTGGCGCACCAGAAGAACGACGAAGGCAACGCCATCATCCATGACTACCTGCTGCAGGACTACACCGAACCGAAGGACTTTGCCTCCTTTCTTTATGTCAGCCAGGTTCTCCAGGCGGAGGGGATCAAGATCGGCGCCGAACATCTTCGGCGCATCCGGCCGCAAAACATGGGCGGACTCTACTGGCAGCTGAACGACTGCTGGCCCGTAGCTTCCTGGTCTTCGATCGACTACTTCGGGCGATGGAAGGCGCTTCAGTTCTACGCCCGCCGGTTCTACGCACCTCTCCTTATCTCGGCGCACGTTGAAGACGGCGCTCTGACGGTTTACGTTGTCTCGGATCGCACGGCTTCAACCACAGCGCAGATGCACCTCCGTCTGATGAACTTCTCGGGCGCCACTGCCCGCGAGGAGACGCGATCCATCACGATCCCGCCGCTCTCGAGCGCGGTCTATCTTCGGCTTCCGCTTTCGGACGTTTCCGGCGATCCGTCGACCATGGTCGCGGTCGCGGAGCTCGCCAGCCCCGGCCAGCCAACCTCCTCCAATCTGACGTATCTCACACCGACCAAGCAGGTCCACCTGCCGGCCGTGACAATCGCGACCGATCTCCAGCCGGCTCCAGGGGGCTTTCGTCTTCGTCTCTCCTCTCCCGTACTCGCCCGCAGCGCGTATGTCAGCTTCGGCAATCTCGACGCCGAGCCTTCCGACAACTACTTCGACCTCGTTCCCAATCAGCCTGTCGACATTGCCATTAAAACCTCCGCCTCCGGAGAAGATCTTCGTTCCAATTTGAAGGTCATCTCGCTGGTGGACGCCCTTTCTCCTTCTATCGGCACAAACCCTGTCCAGCATTAGCCATTTCAGAAGAAAATTTTCGTCGCACCCTCTTCGTGCGATCCAATGAGGCCTGTATCCGTATGAGATTGCTGCCGCTCCTTACCCTCCTCTCCGCCTCCGCTCTCCTTGCCCAGACAGCCCAGCCGCCTCAGGCTGTCCAGCCCGACCAGCCGCGGCCGCCGGCGGTTCCGCTCATCACGCACAATCCTTACTTCTCGATCTGGTCGGAGACCGACAACCTGACGGACTCGCCTACACGCCACTGGACCGGCGCACCGCAGCCGATCGCCGGCCTGGTCCGCATCGACGGTAAACCCTTTCGTTTCATGGGGCGGGAGCCGCGTGAGGTTCCGGCAATGCAGCAAATTAGCCGCACCGTCACCCCCACCCATACGCGTTACAGCTTTACGGGCGGCGGCGTTCAGCTCGACCTCACCTTCTTTACGCCGACGATCCTTTCGGACCTCGACATCCTGTCGCGACCGGTCACTTACATCAGCTTTACGGCGAGATCGATCGACGGGGCCAGCCATAATGACGTTTCCGTCCTGCTCGACGTTAATCCTCTGATCGCAGTCAACGGCAACGGCGAGGCTGTCACCTTCTCCCGCAATCAGACTGCCACACAGACGGTTCTGTCGGTCGGATCGCGCGATCAACGCGTCCTGAACCGCTCCGGCGACGATCTCCGCATCGACTGGGGCTACTTCCATCTGTCTGTCCCGAAGGACGAAGAATCTGCGTCCGCGATCTCGTCCGACAACATGCGCACCTTCGCCGCCACCGGTCGCCTTCCCGCGGCGGACGACATGGAGCAGCCCCAGATCGTCGGTCGCGACGATGCACACCTCGGCACCGAGCTTCTGCTCCATACGGTCGCCGCGCAGCGCGTCACGCGTCACCTGCTCGTCTCCTATACCGAGGGCTTTGCGATCCAGTACCTGCAGCGCAATCTGCGGCCGTGGTGGCAGCGCAACGGCCAGACGGTGGATGCCATGCTCGACGCGGCGGAACGCGATCTGCCCGCACTTGAGGCGCGAGGCGCCACGCTCGACACCGACCTGACCGCGGACCTGACACGCACGGGCGGCGCCCACTATGCCGCGATCTGTGTGCTCGCGTACCGGCAGGCCTGGGCGGCGCACGGCTTTGTCGCCGACGTGGATGGCAAGCCGCTGGTCTTCGGCAAGGAGAACTTCTCGAACGGCAGCATCGATACGGTGGATGTCTTTTATCCCGCAGCGCCCTTCTTTCTGTTGCTGAACCCGGTTCTGCTGGAGGCAGAGGTCCGGCCGGTGCTTGAGTACACCGCTCTGCCCAATCGCTGGCGCTTTCCCTTTGCACCGCATGATCTGGGCCAGTATCCCCTGGCCAACGGGCAAAGGTACGGGGGCGGCGAGAAGACGGAAGAGAACCAGATGCCGGTGGAAGAGTCCGGCAACATGCTTCTGCTGGTCGACGCTCTTGCCCGCGCGGAGGGCAAGGCGACGCTGGCCGAAGAGTATTGGCCGCAGCTCACGCAGTGGGCGGAGTTTCTCCGCGACCATGGCCTGGACCCCGAAAACCAGCTCACCACGGACGACTTCGCGGGGCATGTGACGCACAACGCGAACCTGGCGCTCAAGGCGATCGACGCCCTTGAGGCGTACGCGGATCTCGCCCGGCTTCTGCACAAGGACGCCGTGGCTCGGGACTACAGCAAAATCGCCCACAGCTACGCGGCCAAGTGGATCGAGATGGATCGTGAAGGCGACCACTTCAAGCTTGCCTACGACTCGCCCAATACGTGGAGCCAGAAGTACAACCTCGTGTGGGACCAGCTGCTCGGCTACAACCTTTTTCCTAAAGCGGTCCGCGACTCCGAGATCCGCTTCTACCTGACGAAGATCAATACGTACGGCCTGCCGCTCGACAGCCGGGCGGACTACACCAAGCTCGACTGGTCGGTGTGGACGGCCACCCTGGCCGACAACCCCACCGCCTTCAACGCCATCATCGATCCCATCTATAAGTGGATCGGCGAAACGCCGACGCGCGTCCCGCTGACGGACTGGTACGACACGAAGACTGGCAAGCAGAGCGGCTTTCAGGCACGATCGGTGGTGGGCGGCGTCTTCATCAAAGCGCTGGCGGACAAACATCTGGCCGACAAATACCGAGCGTTGGCAGCCGGATCGCAGACCTCCGCAGGGACGCCCACGCAGAAGTAAACCGACCTCCTGTCACCCTGCCGAGGGAGAGAAGACCCCCAGAGTGGGGCGTTGACATTTGCCACCCACCGCCGTCAACTGGAGATGTCCTATGTCGCCGACCTCTCTCCCGGATGCTGCTCACAAACGTACGGACCTCGCTCCTGAGGGTCGCGGGAGCGCATCCGGAGATCCGGCGGGGGCGCCCCATCGGCGGGACAACGGCCTGCTTCTGATTGGCCTCTTCAAGCTTGCGAAGTCCATTTTGTTCTTTTGTATCGGGGTGGGGGCGATCCACCTTCTGCACAAGGACCTGAGCGACGAGGTGGTGCGGGTTGCGACGGCGCTGCGTTTCGACCCGGAGAGCCACTTTGTCGCGCTGGTTTTGGACAAGGTGGATCTGATCGATGTGCACCGTCTGCGCGAGATTGGAATCGCGACTTTTGCGTATTCGGCCGTTGCGTTGACGGAAGGTATCGGGCTGCTACGGCGCAAGGTCTGGGCCGAGTACCTGACGCTGGTGCTCACGGCGTCGGCGCTTCCATGGGAGATCTTCGAGCTGCTTCGAAGACCGACCTGGTTCCGGTTCTATCTCTTTGTGATCAATCTGTGCGTGCTCTTGTACTTGCTTTGGCTGTTGAAGAAGAAGCGCAGTCATGCGGTACCTGCCAGCACATAAGTCACCCCGAGTAGTTACCCCCCAAAGCCGGTTTTCGCCTTTGTTTCGCTTATCAGACCTTTGTCAATGGCGCAATAGGGTCATACGCAGTGCACCTCTGCGGTAAACACCATATATAGGGGCTCTTCTTGGAAACTGGCCTATAGGCTGCATTTCCGAAATATTCCGGAAGTTCTCAACCGTTTCTTCTCAAATTTTCCACTCCATCAACGGAATTAGACCTTGCGCTCTCGACGGGGGCAGGTCATTCTTTGGATCGGAAGTGGTCAAAAGTGGAGTCAAAGGGACTGGCGACTGTCACTTTCAAAGAAAGCTTACTCCATCAGCGACGTTGAGGCCGATCAGAGAGATGTTTCGCGGAAATCACCCGACGCGCGTGGACGAAAAGGGCCGGCTCAAACTGCCGGCGGAGTTCAAGCGCCGGGTCGACGAGGTGTACGGTCCGCAGTTCTACATCACGAGCAAGGATGGCGAGCGGGCGGAGATCTACCCGATCAAGGAGTGGGAGGCGATCGAGGCGAGGCTGGCCGCGGTTCCGAACATGAATCCGGCGAAGAAGAAGTTTCTGGACGTGACGAACTACTACGGCCAGATGGCGGAGATGGACCAGCAGGGCCGGGTGTTGTTGCCGCAGATCCTCCGGGATTCGGCAAAGGTGACCGGAGATGTGGTTGTGCTTGGCGTGCAGACGTTTCTTGAAGTGGCGAATCGCGAAAGCTTTGAAGCCAAGGTGAAGGGTTTGACCGTGGAAGATCAGGCGGCGTTGGCGGATCTCGGGCTGTAAGAGCCGGGAAAGAAGATTTGCCTCCCAGCGAGGCGCACAAGAGGCGGAAGCATGATGGATCGACCGCAGCATGTGCCAGTTCTTTTAGACGAAGTAGTGAAGTTTCTCAAGGTGCAGCCGGACGGCGTGTATGTGGACGCAACTCTGGGGCTGGGCGGCCACTCCGCGGCGATTTTGCGGTGGCTGGGGCCTGCGGGCAGGCTGATCTGCTCGGATCGCGACCCGGCGGCGATGGAGTTGGGCCGGGCACGGATCGAAGAGGTCCGGCGAGAGATGGGCGCCGAGGCGGCGGCCGTCGAGTTCCGGCCGCGGGCGTTTTCGGAGGCGGCGAGCACGATCGCTCCGGGCAGCCTCGACGGCTTGCTGGCGGACTTCGGGGTGAGCAGCCTGCAACTGGATGAGGCGCACAGAGGATTCAGTTTTCGGGCCGATGGGCCGCTGGACATGCGGATGGATACGCGCGGCGGAGAGACGGCTGAACAGGTGGTAAATCAGGAGGACGAGGATCGACTCGCCGACCTGATTTACGAATTCGGAGAGGAAAGGAGGTCGCGGAGAATCGCCAGAGCCATTGTGCGGGCGCGGCCGATACAGACAACAGCGCAGTTGGCTGGCGTGGTATCGGCCGTTGCCCCATCAATGAAAGGCGAAAAGATCCATCCGGCGACGCGCACCTTTCAGGCACTCCGGATTCGGGTCAACAACGAGTTGGGGGAGATCCAATCGCTGCTTGCAAGCGCGGGGTCTCTGCTGAAACCGGGCGGTCGGCTGGTCCTGATCAGCTTTCATTCGCTCGAAGACCGGTTGGTGAAGGATGCCTTTCGCGAGGCCGGGAAGAACAAGGTTTTCGAGGTACTGACGAAGAAGCCGGTGGTTCCGGAGCAACAGGAGCAGATGCGGAATTCCCGAAGTCGGAGCGCAAAGCTTCGGGCAGCGCAAAAAGTTTAGATTCCCGTCCTTTGTTGTTTCACACGCACCATTTTTAGTGCATGTTAACAAGGACGCTAACAGATCGGGCTGGGGTTGTCCTACCGTGCTTTCAGGCGAAAGACAACTCGTATTACAAGTCCCCTCCTCCACTAGCAACCCCGGCCCGGTTTGCTCGGAGGATGGCGGCAAAGGTTTCGAGGGACGGCCGAGCGGCCGGAGAGTTTTGAGCAGGAGAGGGTAGGACGATGGCAACAGCGGCGATGGCGGGGCAGGGAATGGAGTTGATGGGCACGACGCGCTTGGCAACGGCGAAGCGGTCGCCGGCGCAGACCCTGGCGGAGCGTAACCGGGTGCTGTTTGAGGCGCAGCGCAGGGCTCGCCGCGGACCCACGCCCGAGGTGTTCTTTACCAAGCACATCGACAACAGCCGCATCGTAAAGGCGGACGACCCCGAACGGCGGCGCGAGATGCGGCAGTTTACCGCCGTGATGAGTGTGCTGTTCTGCCTGGTGATGGTGTATGTGTGGCAGCATTTTTCGTCGGTCGAGATGGGCTACCACGTGGAGACGCAGAAGGCGCAGGTGGAGCAGATGCGCGAGGAGAACCGGCAGCTGCGGCTGGCGGAGGCGCAGCTCACCGATCCGGAGCGCATCGATGTTCTGGCCAAGCAGCTGGGCCTGAACGCGCCGGAACCGGGGCAGGTGGTGCGTCCGGACGGATCGGCCGACCCGAATGCGCCAGTGCTGGCCGAGGCGGGATCGATCGCGTTGCGTTGAGCCTCTTTTGGGACGCGGGGAAGAGAGCAGGACGGGAAGGCAGAGTGAGTTCGTGATGGGAAACAAACAGGCGCCACGGCAGACGTTGACCGCTCCGATCCGGAGAGTGCGGTTTGCGTACGTGGCGCTGTTTTTCTGCGTGTGGATGACGATGATCGGTCTGCGCCTGACGTGGCTGCAGGTGGTGCGGCACTCGGACTTCGTCCACCGGGCCGCGATGCAGCAGCAGCGGACGTTTGAGGTGGCGCCGCGGCGAGGCGTTCTCTACGACCGCAACCTCCGCGAACTGGCGATGACGGTCTCGGTGGATAGCGTGTACGCCGTGCCGAGCGAGCTGGGCGTCAATCGCGCGGAGGCCGCGGCGATGCTTGCCCGGCTCGTTCACGCCGACGCTCGGGACAGCTTTACCGGCGAAGCGCAGATGCTCGCGCGCTTCAATGCGTCTCGCAACTTTGCGTGGGTGGCCAGGCGGCTGGATGCGGAGACGGCGACGCGCGTGCGTGAGCTGAACCTCAAAGGCGTGTACCTGCAGAAGGAGTTCAAGCGCTTCTACCCCAACAACGACCTGGGCGCGCAGATGCTCGGCTACGTCGGCATGGACGACACCGGTCTAGGCGGTCTGGAGCGGCAGTTCGACGACGACATGCACGGCGCTCCCGGGCACATGCTGACGGCTGTGGATGCGAAGCACCATGTGCTGGGCAGCGATGAGCAGCAGCCGATGCCTGGCCAAAACCTTGTGCTGACGGTCGACGCGAACATACAGTACATGGCCGAGCGCGCCTTGGACGCACAGATGGAAAAGGTGAAGGCGCTGCACGGAACGGTGGTGGTGCAGGACCCGCACACCGGGCAGATTCTTGCTCTGGCGATCGCGCCGCGTTTCAACCCGAACGATCAGCGCCACATGGATGCAAGCGTTCTGACCAACCTCGCCGTGAGCGATGTGTACGAGCCCGGATCGACGTTCAAGCTGGTGACGTACGCGGCCGCGCTCGATGGAGCGGGCGTGCAACCGACCGACAAGGTGGATTGCCAGGGCGGCGCGATGACGATGTACGGACGGACGCTCCATGACGACAAGGCGGATCACTTCGGTGTGGTCACGGTGCAATATGCGCTTGAGCACTCCAGCGACGTGGGCGCGGCGAAGATGGCGCTGAAGCTTGGATCGGCCAAGTTTTACGACTACATGCGGGGCTTCGGCTTCGGCGATCGATCCGGGATCGAGTTGCCGAGCGAGACGCGCGGACTCTTGCGCAACCCGAAGAAGTGGGGCTCGACCAGCATTCTGTCGATCGCCATTGGACAGGAGATCGGGGTTACGCCGGTTCAACTTGTAACCATGGTGAGCACAATCGCGAATGGCGGCGTGTACATGCCGCCGCACGTCCTGCTGGAGAGCGCGGATGCCATGAAGGGCGATCCGCGGCTGCAGCCGGCGGCGTTTCGGCCGACCAATCAGCTGCCGGCGAAGCTGCCGGACGGAGCGCACCGCGTGATCTCGGAGATGACGTCGGCGAAGATGCGCATGATGATGCAGGGCATCGTGACCGAGGGCACAGGAAAGCTGGCCGCGCTGAACGGGTACACGTCGGCGGGAAAGACGGGAACCGCGCAGAAGATCGACGTCGCGACGCACACCTACTCGCACACCAAACTGGTCGCGAGCTTTGCCGGCTTTGCTCCGGTTTCGAACCCGGCGATCTCGGTTACGGTAGTGATCGACAACCCGACGGTGGGGGCGAGCAAGTATGGCGGCGCGGTCAGCGCTCCGGTGTTTGCCGAGGTGGCGCAGCAGGTGCTGGAGTACCTGGGCGTTCCGCACGACCAGCCGCTCAAGTCGCCTAAGGAGCTCGTTGCCGAGCAGCGGACGGCTGCGATCGAGGAGATTCCCTCGGACAACACCGCGGACCTGAGTGCGATGTTTGCCGATATCAACAGCTTGCCGGCGGACGATCCGCTGCGGACGCCAAGTCCTAACGTGCCGGCAGACCAGCCCGGTGCAGCCGCTCCTTTGGCGGTCGGGGCGCCTCCGGTCCAGAGGGCCCAGACCAGGTCGGCTGCGATCTCGCGGATGCTGCCGGCTCGGGTTCTCGAGGCGTTCCGGGCAGCTGGGGGAACCGACTCCACGATCGCTGATGCAGGCGCTGGAGGTCGACAGAAGCTCGCCGCGCCCGACATTCCAGCCGTCGCGCGGGCGGAAGGTGGTGGCGTAGTCGTCGATGCCGCGAGACGCGTCTCCGTGCCCGCCTTCACCGGAGAAGGCTTGCGGGCTGTGGTCGAGCAGGCGGCGGCCGCGGGTCTGCGCGTGCAGCCCGTCGGCAGCGGCATGGCGCGAGAGCAGGTTCCAACGCCGGGCACGATGGTGCCTGCTGGAACCGAGGTGGTGGTGCGCTTTCTCCGTTGAAGATCGGTGGACTACGACTTTCCAGTGTGAGGGCGCACGGCCTCGCATGAGATTGTAGATGTATGCATTGGAATGATCTGCTGCGGGCCGTACATGCGCTCGACCGCCGGGGTTCGGCAGCGCAGGTGTCCGGCGTCCAGTACGACTCGCGCAAGGTGATGCATGGCGACCTGTTTGTCGCCATGCGAGGCGAGAGTGCCGACGGCAACCTGTATCTTGCACAGGCGCTCCAGCGCGGCGCGGTCGCCATAATAACGGATTCGCCGGAGCGCTACGGGACGCTTGGACGAGAGCAGCCCGAGCTCGGGGTCGCGCTTGTCGCCCGTGGCCGGCGAGCATTGGCTGAGGCGAGTGCAGAGATCTTCGGGCATCCTGAGCAGAAGCTTGCGTTGACCGCCGTCACGGGAACGAACGGAAAGACGACGACGGCGTTTTTGACGGAGCAGACACTTCGCAGCGCTCGGCGAAAATGTGTTCTGGTGGGAACGATCGAGACGCATGTCGTCGGCGAGGTCCGGCCAAGCCCGCACACCACGCCGGAGAGCCGCGACCTCCTCGGCACGTTTGCGGACGGGGTGGCGCTGGGCGCGACGGAGGCAGTGATCGAAGCGAGTTCGCACGCGCTCGAACAGGAGAGGGTGTGGGGCGTGCCGGTCGATGTGGCGGTGTGGACCAATCTGACGCAGGATCATCTGGATTATCACGGCACGATGGATCGCTACTTCGATGCCAAGGCGCGGCTCTTTGAAGGCGTGGGCACACCGCCGCCGCGCGTCGCCGTGCTGAACGCGGACGATGCCTGGGCGAGCGCATTGCGAGAGCGAAACCGGGCCGCGGAGACGATGAGGTATGGGATCGCAGGTGGAGATTTTCGCGCCGAGGCGGTCCAGATCCGGGCGGGTGAGACCGAATTTACGTGGAAGACGCCGGCCGGTGACGTAGAGATCCGGTCGCCGCTGACGGGCCGTGTGAATGTGTACAACCTCCTGGCGGCCTCATGCGCCGCGTTGGCTCGCGGGCTCTCGCTCCAGCAGATCGCCGCTGCCGCCTATTGGCTGAAGCAAGTGCCCGGCCGCTTTCAAGTAGTTCGCGGCGGTCCCGTCGGCGCGCCGACCGTCGTCGTCGATTACGCCCACACCGACGACGCTCTCCGCAACCTGATCGCGCTGGCTCGCGAGCTCGTCGAAAAGACCGGTGGTCGCGTGATCACCGTGTTCGGTTGCGGCGGCGACCGCGACCGCGGAAAGCGTCCGTTGATGGGCCGGGCGGCGGGGGAGGGGAGCGATCTCGTGGTGCTGACGAGCGACAATCCGCGCACGGAAGATCCCGGCGCCATCCTTGCCGAGGCTCTGGCCGGCGTGCGGGAGACTGGCGCGGAGTGCGCTGTCGAGACGGACCGCCGAACAGCCATCTCGCTCGCGATCTCAGCCGCGCGGCCGGAGGATATCGTGCTGGTCGCCGGCAAAGGCCACGAGTGTGTGCAGATTCTTCGTGACGGAACGGTTCCGTTCGACGACGTCGCGGTCGCGGCCGAGATCCTGAGACGTCTTGCGCCAACGGTGTTGGCCGATCGGAAAGAGGAGATCGCTTGAAGCTGACGTTAGGACAGATCGCCGACTGGATCCATGCCGAGGGCGACTTCACCACCGATGGCGAGGCTCTTGGATATTCCATCGATTCCCGCACGATCGGCGCGGGAGATCTGTTTTTCGCGGTCAAGGGAGAGCGCGTCGATGGGCACGACTATGTTGCCGCCGCGCTCCAAAACGGTGCAGTGGCCGCGGTGGTCAGTCAGCATTGGCTCGTGCCGGACGAGCTGGATGCGTGCCGCCTCCTGCGCGTGCCGGAGAGTGAGGACTGCGTTCTGCGCGCCTTGCAGACGCTGGCGCGTCGGGTTCGTCGGGCGTGGGGCGGGCGTGTGATCGGAGTGACTGGATCGGCCGGGAAGACGACCACAAAGGAGGCGATCGCCAGGGTGTTGGATGTGCGCTTTCGCGTGCTGAAGAGCGAAGGGAATTTGAACAATCACTTCGGCCTGCCGCTGCAGCTGCTGAAGCTCGAGCCGGAGCACCAGGTCGCTGTCCTCGAAATGGGCATGAATCACGCCGGCGAGATCCGCGCGTTGGCCCGGATTGCGGAGCCGGACTGGGCCGTGATCACCAACGTGGCGCCGGTGCACATTGAACATTTCGCCGACGGCATCCTCGGCGTCGCGGCGGCCAAGCGCGAACTGGTGGAGGCGCTCGGACCGGACGGCATCGCGTTTCTCAACGCGGATGACGAACACGTCGCGCGGTTCGCCGATGGTCTGGAGGAGCGCGCCGTGCTGTATGGAACGAGCGCCCTGGCGGAGGTGCGCGCCCGAGCGGTCGAGGAGCTTGGGGCCGACGGCGTACGGTTCGAGGTGCGCGCAGAGGGCCCTTCCGCCGAGGTGCATCTGCGCTTGCTGGGCCGGCACAACGTCCTGAATGCGCTGGCGGCCATGGCCGTCGGTCTGCGCAGCGGTTTGACGCTCTCCGAGTGCGCCCGAGCTTTGGGCGATCTCGAACCCGCGGCCAGGCGCGGTGAAGTCCTGACGTGGCGCGGAGCGCGTCTGGTGAACGATTGCTACAACTCCAACCCGCGCGCGCTGGACGCGATGGTAGAAGCTCTGCTCGCGATTCCTGCCAAGCGGCACATCGTCGTTGCGGGGGAGATGCTTGAACTTGGCGCGGACGGCGCGAGCCTCCATCGCGCGTGCGGGACGCGCATGGCCGAGCGCGGGATCGATGTTCTGGTGGGCGTGCGCGGTCTCGCGTCGGAGACCGTCGGTGCGGCGCGTGCGGCGGGGCTCATGGAAGCGATCTTCGTCGACACCCCGGAACAGGCCGGGGCGTGGCTTGCAGCGAACCTTTGCCGCGAAGATGCTGTGTTGCTCAAAGCGTCTCGCGGCGTTCGTCTCGAAGATGCGCTCCGAGGCTTCGCGGAGTAGGATCTGCTTCTCTTTGCGCCGACGAAACACAGGAGTCTCCCGGCATCTGGCCATGTACCCCGATGTCCGATGTGGGCCATCCGCCGCGCCGGAGAAAGGTAAGATAAGCCAACAGACCCGGCCCTTGCCTGGCTGCTCGATGAAGGCGGTTCTCGTTGCTCTATTGGCTGCTCTACCAGAAGCTCTTCCCTTACTTTCGGCTGTTCCGCATCTTTCGCTATCTCACCTTTCGCACCGTCTTTGCCAGCCTGACGGCGCTTCTGATCGGCCTCCTGATTGGGCCGTACGTGATCGAGCGTCTGCGTGAGTTTCAGATCGGCCAGTACATCCGCGAGGACGGACCGCAGAGCCATCAGAAGAAGAGCGGAACGCCGACGATGGGCGGCGTCCTGATCTGCATTTCGATCCTTGTCCCCACGCTGCTCTGGTCCGACCTCACGAATCCGTACGTCTGGCTGGTCGTCCTGTCGACCCTGGCGTTTGGCGCGATCGGTTTCGCCGACGACTACATCAAGGTGATTCACCGGCGCAATCTGGGTCTTACCGCGCGAGCGAAGATGGCGCTGCAGCTACTTGCGAGCTCGGCTGTCGCGGTCGTCCTGGTGTATATGCAGCATCGCGGCCAGTACTCGACGCGTCTGGTGGTTCCATTTCTCAAGCGTGTTCGGCCCGACCTGATCATCGGTTCGCTGCAGCATGTCCCCCATCTCTGGTGGCTGTCGTTCTTTCCTTTTGTCGTGTTTGTCGCTTTGGTGCTGACGCTGACGAGCAACGCCGTCAATCTGACAGACGGCCTCGACGGCCTGGCGATCGGGTGCACCATCATCGCGGCCGGCGCCCTCACCGTCCTGACATACGTCAGCGGCCACGTCGTCTTCTCCGACTACCTCGAACTGCAGCGCATGCCGATGGTCAGCGAACTGACGGTCTTCTGCGGAGCGATGGTCGGCGGGTCGATCGGCTTTCTCTGGTATAACGCCCACCCGGCCGAGGTCTTTATGGGCGACGTCGGCTCATTGGCGCTCGGCGGCGCCATCGGTACGGTCGCGGTCGTGATCAAGCAGGAGCTGCTTTTACCCTTTATCGGCGGCGTCTTTATCCTGGAGGCGGCCAGTGTGATGCTGCAGGTTGGATCGTACAAGCTGCGCGGCGGCAAGCGCATCTTCCGGATGGCGCCGCTGCACCACCACTTCGAGCTGATGGGCTGGAGCGAGTCGAAGGTGATTGTGCGTTTCTGGATTGTGGCTCTGGTGTTTGCGCTGCTGGCCGTGACGACGTTGAAGCTGCGGTGAGCTAACGCCTTGTGCCCGGAAACGCCGTCCATCTGGCACACTGGAAGCGGATGGAATTGAAGAACAAACGCGTGCTTGTGGTCGGAGCCGGAAAGAGCGGGATCGCCGCCGCCTATTTCCTGCGCGAGCACGGCGCCAAGGTCACCGTTAGCGATTCGCGATCGGCCACGGCGCTTGCCGCCGAGATCCCGGCGCTGATGGACGCGGGCATCATGGTGGAGTCGGGCGGCCACGGCTTGCTCACGTTTCGCCGGCAGGACCTGATCGTCGTTTCGCCCGGCGTGCCGACCGATACGCCCGAACTGAACCAGGTGCGGACCCTCTTGGTGCCGATCATTGGAGAGCTTGAGCTCGCCTCGCGCTACCTGAACGGCCAGACCATCGCGATCACCGGGTCGAACGGCAAGACCACCACAACGACGCTGGTCGGCGAGATCCTGAAGCAGGGTCACCTCCAAACGCTGGTGGGCGGCAATATCGGCGTTCCGGTCATCGATCTCGTCGACCGGAGTTCGCGCAAGACCTGGAACGTTCTTGAAGTTTCGAGCTTTCAACTGGAAACGGTGGACGAGTTCCAGCCACGCATCGCGGCCGTCCTGAACATTACGCCCGACCACCTGGACCGGCATGGGTCGTTCAGCAACTATGCGGCGGCCAAGGCGCGCATCACGGAGCGGCAGGATGCCGACGACTTCCTTGTGCTGAACGCGCAAAACAAACCCGCGCAGATGCTGGCCGCGAAGACCCGCGCGCAGATCTTCTGGTTCAGCACGGAACGCGCGGTGAAGCAGGGGGCGTTCGTACACGGCGACAGCATCCTGTGGCGCGCGCGCGAGAGTGCGAATGCGGAGCCGGTGATGCCGCGCGGCGAGATTCCGCTCCGGGGCGCGCACAACGTCGAAAATGTGCTTGCCGCCGTGGCCATCGCGCGGCTTGCGGGCGTTCGCGCCGAGGACATCCGATCGGCGGTCGCCAACTTCAAGGCCGTCGAACATCGTCTGGAACTGGTGCGGCTGCGCAACGGCGTCGAGTTCTACAACGACTCCAAGGCCACCAACGTCGACGCCGCGATGAAGGCGATCGCATCGTTCCCCGGCGGTGTGCACCTCATCCTGGGAGGCAAGGACAAGGAATCGGACTACACGCAGATGCGCGATCTCGTCCGGGATCGGGTCGAGGCTGTTTACACGGTTGGTTCCGCCGCCGAAAAGATCGCACGGGAGCTCGACGGAGTCGTGAAGATGGTGAAGTCGGGTACCGTGGCCGCGGCAGTGAAAGAGGCGGCCGAAGCCGCGGTTGCAGGCAACGTCGTTCTCCTGGCGCCGGCCTGCTCGAGCTTCGATCAGTTTGAAAATTACGAGCACCGTGGCAGGGTGTTTCGCGAAGTTGTCATGGAGTTGCCGTAACCGCAGGGAAAGACAGGGGCACGGGTGGCGAAGCGCGTAGGTGTGGACAAATGGCTCTTCGGAACAGTGCTTCTCCTTGTGCTGTTCGGTCTGGTAATGGTCTTCTCGGCCTCGGCCGTGATGGCGAAGGAGACGGTCGGGTCGCCGTACAGCTTTGTCGCCCGGCAGGCCGTCTGGGCGTTTCTCGGCATGATCGCTCTGGCTGTGCTGATGCAGGTGGACTATCGCCGATACAACAATCCCAAGGTGGTCTTTCCGGCCGTCGCGATAACGATGCTTCTGCTGGGGATCGTGTTTGCGATGAGCGGCATGAACGGCGCGCACCGCTGGATCCGCGTCGCCGGAATCACGTTGCAGCCGTCCGAGATCGCGAAGCCCGTGGTGGTGCTCTTTCTCGCCTACTTCCTCCAGACGCGCATGCACAAGATGGACGACTACAAAGGCACCATCCTGCGGGCGATCGCGCCGCCGCTGCTGTTTGTGGGCCTCATCCTGAAGGAGCCGGACCTGGGCACGGGCCTGGTGTGCGCGGCCGTGACGGGCCTCATGCTCTACCTCGCGGGCGCGCAGAAGAAGTTCTTCCTGATCGCCGGTGCGCTGGCGGCCCCGGTGCTCTACTTCATGCTGTTCTTTGTGAAGTTTCGCCGCGCCCGCATGCTGGTATACATGAACCCGGATTCGGACCCAAAGGGTGCCGGGTTCCACATCCTGCAGTCGCTGATCGCCGTGGGCACGGGGGGCATCCGCGGCCTGGGCCTAATGGAGGGACGGCAGAAGCTCTTCTACCTTCCCGAACCGCACACCGACTTCATCTTCGCCAACATCTGCGAGGAGCTCGGCCTGATCGGCGCCCTGTGCGTGGTCGCGCTCTTCTGCGTTCTGGGCTACCGCGGCCTGCGCGCCGCGTTCCTCTCGACTGACCCGTTTGCGCGCTTCCTGGCGTTCGGCCTCACCACGGCGATCCTGGTGCAGGCCTTCTTCAACATGAGCGTCGTGGTCGCTCTCTTGCCGACCAAGGGCATCCCGCTGCCGTTTATCTCCTCCGGCGGAACGAGCGTTTTTATCACGCTGGCGAGCATGGGTGTGCTCCTGAATGTCACGCGTGAGATCGACTGACCCTTCCCTCTTTTGGAGCCTGGTTTGCGCGTCCTGATCGCCGGTGGGGGAACGGGGGGACACGTAATCCCCGGCCTCGCCATCGCGCGCGAGATGCGCGACCGCTTTGGAGCGGAGGTTCGCTTTATCGGTACGGCGCGCGGCATCGAGACGCGCCTGGTCCCCGAGGCAGGGTTCGCGCTCGACCTGATCCGCGTAGGCCAGCTCAACCGCGTCAGCCTTCGCACCAGGGTGCGCACCCTAGCCGATCTGCCGGTCGGGGTTGCGCGTTGCGTTCGGCTCCTGCGGGCGTTTCGACCGGACGTGGTCGTCGGTGTTGGAGGGTATGCGTCCGGGCCGGCGATGATGGCGGCCATCCTTCTGCGCGTCCCGACGCTGGCGTATGAGCCGAACGCGGTTCCCGGCATGACCAACCGGATCGTCGGCCGTCGGGTGAGCGTCGCCGCGGTCAACTTCGCCGAGAGCCTCCGCTACTTTCGCAACGGCGTCGTTACCGGAGTGCCGGTGCGCGGCGAGTTCTTCGCGCTTCCCCCACGTCCCCCAGATGCTCCGCCGCGGCTGCTCGTCTTCGGCGGCAGCCAGGGGGCACAGGCGCTGAACGCCGCAGTGCCGGCCGTGGCGTCGGCTCTGCTCGATCACGTGCCGGGGCTAACGATCCTCCATCAAACCGGTGAGCGGCATCTCGACGCCACGCGCCAGCTTTACCTCGCGTCCGGAGCCGGCCCGGATCGCTGCGAGGTGACGGCGTTCCTCGACGACATGCCGGAGCGCTTCGCCGAGGCGAGCCTGATTCTGTGTCGCAGCGGAAGCTCAGTGGCGGAGTTGGCCGCCGCGGGGAAACCGTCGATCCTGGTGCCGTTTCCACGCGCCGCCAACGACCATCAGCGCGCCAATGCGGAGGCGTTTGCCCGCGCGGGAGCCGCCGAGATGATGCTTGAGGCAGAGATGACTCCCGAGCACCTCCTCCACCGGCTCCGAGCTCTGCTCACCGACACACAGGCGTTAGGCCGGATGGCAGAGGCAGCCCGATCGCTCGCGCGGCCGGACGCCCTGACGCAGATCGCTACCATGCTCGCGGAGCTGAGCAAAGAGCCGCCGGGCACAAAAGGAAACCTCCAGGCCTGAGCCTGGAGGTTTGGGTTATTCAGTGACTCTGCACAAGTTACCGGCGTCCGCCGCCGCCACCACCGTGGGATCCGCCGCCGCTCCATCCGCCACCGGATCGCGCTCCAGCGCCGCCGCTGTATCCGCCACCGGACCGACCTCCGCTGGAACTCCCGCCACCGTAGCTCCCGCCACCGTAGCTTCCTCCGCTCGGCCGACCGCCGCCGAAGTTGCCACCACCGGAGTTTCCAGTGCTCGCATACGAACGGTTCTGGCTTGCGCCGCCGTAGTTGCTCGCCCCGCCGCCGTAGTTACCGCCACCGCTGTTCCCAGCGTAGCTGCGCTGGGCGCTCATGCTTCCATTCCCGCCGGTGTAGCTCTGCCGATTGCCGTAGCTGCCCTGGGCTGTGCTGGCGTTCCCGCGGTAACCGCCCTGGTTGCCGGCCGTGCTGTAGTTGCCGCCGCCGTTGCTGAAGCTGCGCTGGCCCTCGTTCCCGCCGCCGTTGCCCTGGTTGTAGCCGCCGCCGTTGCTGAAGCCGCGCTGGGTCTCGTATCCGCCGCGATTGCCGCCGCCGGCGTAGGTGTTGCCACCGCCGAAGCTGCCCCGGTTGGCGTAGCCGTTGCCGCCGCCGACAAACGATCCCCGATTCCCGCCGAAGTTTCCGCGAGCATAGCCTAGGCCGCCCGGACGGATGCCAACGCCGTTATAGGACGTGTTGTAGACGTTGCGGAAGCCGTTGTAGCCGATGTTGTTGTAGGCGCGGTTGTAGAAGTAGTGCCCGCCGCCCCAGTACCCGCCGTAGAAGCCGGTTCCGTAGTATCCGTAGCCGTAGTTGATGCCGCCGTAGTACCCGATCGATCGGCCCCAGTAGCCGGCGTTCCAGAGGTATCCGCCGCCGCCGTTGCCCCAGTAGCCGGGCGTCCAGAGCGCGCCGACGTAGGGCGGGAGCACCCACGCGCCGTCGATCCAGTAGTACCCTTCATCGCCGTACGCCCAGTAGCCGGGCGTCCAGATGTATCCCTCGCCCGGGCAGTATGGCTGCGTGTAAACCGGGATCACCGGAGGGGCGATGCCGACCGACAGAAAGATGCGTGCGTGCGCTGTGGCCGGAGCGATCAGGGCTCCCGCAAGAATGGCTGAGCCGAGGAGTTTCTTTCCGAGATGTTTAATCGATGTCATAAGGAGCCCTGTTTCCAGTCAGCCTTCGCTTGGCCGTCCCTGCCATGCTGCGGCGGTTTGCGCGGAGACCGGAGTTGAGATGCCAGCTGATCCCGGGAAGGGGATCGGTCTGGCTCCTACATTATTAGACACAGGTGTTTGTGAATGGTTGCGGCGGACGCTCGGTCGGACATCCCGCCTGGAGGGTCGGTCCGCGCTGGTACAGTAGCGGAGGCACGCGGAGCACACCGCGGAGGCCGCCAAAACTTCGCTTTGACAAGTTAGGTCCTGAAATCCGATGTCGCCCTCCTCCTCCCCTTCCGCGCTCTCCGGTCACTTCTTCTTTGCCAGCTCGCAGCACATTCACTTTATCGGCATCGGCGGCATCGGGATGAGCGGGATCGCCGAGATTCTGCTGACGATGGGGTACACGGTTTCCGGGTCGGACCTGCGTCGCAGCCCGGTGACGGAACGCCTGCTCGGCATGGGCGCGCGCATCTTTGAAGGCCACGCCCCGGCCAACGTCGCCGGATCGGATGTCGTGGTCACAAGCTCCGCCGTCGGTCCCGGAAATCCGGAGGTCGTGGAGGCGCGCGATCGCAAGATCCCGGTGATCCAGCGAGCGGAGATGCTGGCCGAACTGATGCGTCTGAAGTTCGGGATCGCCGTCGCCGGGATGCACGGAAAGACGACCACCACAAGCATGGTGGCGGCGGTGCTGGCCGGCGGCGGCCTGGACCCGACCGTGGTGGTGGGCGGGCGGGTGGACGCCCTGGGATCGAACGCCCGTCTGGGCAACTCGCGGTACCTGGTGGCCGAGGCCGATGAGAGCGATCGGAGCTTCCTGAAGCTGTCTCCCGTGCTCGGCATCGTCACCAATCTCGATCGCGAGCACATGGACTGCTACCGCGATATGAGCGACGTCGAGGACGCGTTTGTCGAGTTCATGGACCGCATCCCGTTCTACGGGGCGACGACCGCCTGCCTCGATGACCCTCTGCTGCGGCGGGTGCTGGGGCGGGTGAAGCGGCGCGTGCTGACCTACGGGGAGAGCCCGGAGGCGGACTTTCAGATGCAGGCGGTCGGGAAGTCCGGCGCGTCCGGATCAGGGTCGAGATCAGGGGTCGCTGCGGCAGGGTTTCGCGTCCGTTCGGGCGGCGCCGAGGTCGGCGAGTTCCGGCTGCATGTTCCGGGGCGGCACAATCTCTTGAACGCCACGGCGGCGGTCGCGATCGGTGTGCAGTTGGGGGTGGCGCCCGAGCAGATCGCCGCCGGCCTCGACAGCTTTCGCGGCGTCGACCGGCGATTTCAGGTCAAAGGTGTCGAACGCGGCGTGACGGTGGTCGACGACTACGGGCACCACCCGACGGAGATCCGAGCCACTCTGAAGGCAGCGCGCGAGTGTGGCTACAGGCGCGTCCTTGTGCTGTTTCAGCCGCATCGCTACACCCGAACGCGCGATCTGATGAGGGAGTTCGCCGAGGCGTTCAGGGACGCCGATTGGGCGGTGATTCTGCCGATCTACGCGGCCAGCGAGGAGCCGATCGCGGGCATCGACGCCCAGGCGTTGGCGGCAGCCATCGAGATCTGTTCGGAGGGAACCAGGGTGGAGTTCTGCGACGGCTTCGCTCCCGCCGTCGATCGTCTGGCTCATGAAGCCACTGCCGGCGATGTAGTACTGACGCTGGGGGCGGGCAGCGTCTCGCAGGCGAGCGGGATGCTCCTGCGGGCGTTGGCTGCGTCCTAAGGCGGTCCTAAACCGCGTCCTGAGCCGAATTCGGGGCGCATCCATATTCAATCAGCCGCGCGAAGCATTCAATCAGCCGCGCGAAGCCTGCGATTTTCCGGCGCGAAGACCCGCCCAAGGTCCAGGAAGGGAACTGATCGATCGGCCCGCGCGTACCAGAGAGCAGCAGCAAAAACGTCTCCAGGAGAGGTCTCCCCTATGCGCGTCCCTGTTGCAGCTCTAGTCGTTGTGGTAAGTTGCGTCGCGGCTTCGGCCCGATCCAACGCCCAGGGGCAACTCTCGCTCGACGAAGTCCTCGCGCGGCTCGCGGCAAACACCGCGGAGTACCTTCGGTCGGTGCCGTCGTTCTCCTGTGACGAGGACCTCCTCTCGCAGGAGCAGAAGAACGGCGCCGTCAAGCACGAGATCCGGACGCAGTCAGTCTTTCGCGTCGCGCATAGCGCCAGCGCCGGTCCAGCAGGCCTGGCCGAGTCGCGGCAGATGACCGAAGCCGACGGCAAGCCCGTCTCGCCAGACCACCCGGTGAAGCTGCCCATGCGGTTCTCAGGCGGGTTCACGCGCGCTCTGCCGATGATCTTCGCGGCGGACCGCCGGGCGTGCTTTAGCTTCCGCCACGACCCCTCGGCAGGAACGCTCTACTTCAGCGGCCGGCCCTCAAGCGAACCGGCCTGCGCTGGATCGACGGGCGTGTCGGTCGGCTTTGTCCGGCTGGACCCGGCAACCCTGCAGATCACGCATTTCGAACGCACCCTCCCCGCCGACGTGGCGCAGAAGCGGCATGTGGCCACCTTCGCTGCCGTCGACTACAAGGCCGTCGACCTAAACGGCGAGACCTTGTTTCTGCCCTCGACCATTACGGCCACCTTTCAGGAGGGCTCGTCGAAGAGTTTCCTGTTTTTAGCGCGATACTCCGGGTACCACCGGTTTGCCGCGACCTCGACGATCGTTCCGGCCGCGGAAGCTGCCAGTCCCCAGTAAGATCCCCGGTCCACCCGCGCAAGCAGTGGGACCACCAAACTTTCGGGTGAGTTCCCCTGTGGGTACCTCCCCGGGTTTGGGGGTGTGGGCGCCCGGGGAGGCGGTATAGTCAGGTTGGCGATTCTCGCGGCCTGGCTCGGGCGTGCGATCCAATGCGGTAAGAACAGGGCAGGAGACCAAGGTGCCAAACGCGCCTGTGCGGACATATGGATCGGAGACACCGGCGGCGGCTGCATCCGGGCGGCGGCTGGCCGTGATGCCCAAGCGCGAGTTCGGCGCGGAAGACGAGATCCTCCTGCCGGCCGGGGAGGACGTGTTTGCCCGTCGGGGCCGCGGGGTCCGGGTCCGGTTCGAGGGCGGAGTTCCGCGGACCAAGCTGGGCCGGGTCTTTGCGCTCCTGTCGCTCCTGCTCCTGCTTGGGGGAGCCGCGATTGGGTTTTCGACCGTGCGCGATGCTGTGCGTCGCGACTCGCGTTTTGTGCTCCGCGAACCTCAGTCGATCAGTGTGCGGGGCAATCGACATCTGCTTCCCGCCGAGGTCAGCGCGGTCTTTGCGCACGATGTTGGCCGAAGCGTCCTCGGTCTGCCGATCGACGATCGGCGGCGGGCGTTGGAGGCGATTCCCTGGGTCGAGCACGCGACCGTGATGCGGCTTCTGCCCGATCGCGTCGCCGTCGATGTGCGCGAGCGGACCCCGGTCGCGTTTGTGCGGCAGGGCGGCCACATCGGCCTGGTGGACGCCGACGGTGTTCTTCTGGAGATGACGCCCACGGCCGCCTCCGGGCAGGGATCAGGGCCGGAGGCGGCGTACTCGTTTTCGGTCGTGACCGGTGTTGTGGCGAGCGATCCCCTGAGTGTACGGTCGGCGCGGATGCGCATCTTCGGCGGATTTACGCGCGATCTCGACTCCTCGGGCGCGGCTGTCTCGCACAAGCTGAGCGAGGTGGATCTGTCGAATCCGGAGGACGTCAAGGCGCTGATCCCGGACAACGGATCGGACATCCTGGTGCACTTCGGGGACGCGGACTACCTGAAGCGATACCAGGCCTACGAGAGCCATCTTGGGGCGTGGAAGGCGCAGTATCCCAAGCTCGCGAGCGTCGACATGCGGTACGAACGGCAGGTCGTGCTGGAGATGCAGCCCGGGTCGGCGGCGCCGGTCGAGCGTGGGGCAGACACTGCCGACAAACCAGACCTGAAGCCGGGAGAACCCAAGCCGGTCGCCGCGGCGGGGGGCAAATCCGCTGCGGTGGTGAAGCGTCCGGCCGCTGCGGCGGCGAAGCCCGCGGCGAAGCGGCCCGAGCTGGTCGGGAACTGGACGGCCGATGGCAAGTTCCATGCTCCCGCAGCTTTGGCGCACGCTCCTGCAGCTTTGGCGCACGCTCCTGGCAGCGCGGCGGAGGGAAACCGCACCCGATGACCGCGAAGCTCGAAAATCTCATCACGGTGGTCGACGCGGGCACAGCCAAGAGCTGCGTTCTGGTCGCCGAGGTGGCCGATGGCGTCCTGCGGTATCGCGGGCACGGCATCGAAGAGTCCAAGGGCATGCGCAAGGGCCTGATCGCCGAGCTCGGGCCGGCCGCCGACGCCATCAACCGAGCCGCGCTCACGGCCGAGCGCATGACCCGCGCGGCGATCGAGACGGCGGTGGTCGGCATCGGCGGGACACATGTGCGCGGCGTCAACTCGCGCGGCGGCATCTCGATGGGCAGCCGGATGCGCGAGATTACGCGCGAGGAGGTGCGGGCGACCGTCGACCGCGCGCGCAGCGTCGCGCTGCCGCCCGATCGCGAGGTGCTCCACCTTCTGCCGCAGGAGTTTATCCTCGACGACCAGGCCGGCATCCACGACCCGATCGGCATGGTCGGCAACAAGCTTGAGGTCAATCTACACATTTCGACCTGCTCGGGCGGCGTCGCGCAGAGCGTGATCACGTGCGCCAATCGCGCCGGCCTCGAGGTGCTCGACACGATCTACGAGGGCCTCGCCGCGGCCGAGGCGGTCCTGAGCGCCGACGAGCGCGAACTCGGCGTCTGTGTCGCCGACATCGGAGCCAGCACGACGGAGCTGGCCGTCTTCTTTGAGGGTTCGGTCGCGCATACGGCGGTCTTGCCGATCGGCGGCGACCACTTTACCAACGACCTCGCCGTCGGCTTGCATGTAACGGTCGAAGAGGCCGAGGACCTGAAGCGCGCCTACGGCCACTGCGTCGTCACCGCGATTCCGCAGCTCGCGGAGATCGAAGTCGGTGGCAATCTGGCGATCTCGGGTGGCCAACCGGCGCGTCTGGTGCGGCAGCGATTTCTAGCCGAAATTCTGGAGCCGCGGGCGCGCGAGCTCTTCACCATGCTGCGCGACAACCTGCGCAATGGCGGCGTGCTTGAGGCGCTGGGCGCGGGCTGCGTCTTGACCGGCGGAGGCGCGCGGATGTCGGGTCTGCTCGACAATGCCGAGAGCTTGCTGCGGGTGCCCGCGCGCGTGGGCCATCCCGTGCCTTTGAGCCGCATGCCGGCCGAACTCTCCGGACCGGAGTTCGCGGCCGCCATCGGGATGCTGCTCTACACGCACCGCACGCAGGTGCGCCGGGCAAGCGAGGAGCAGGGCCTGAAGGCGAAGCTGAAGGCGATCTTCGCGGGGAGTTTCTAAGGTGGCGACCGTGGCAGACAGCGATCCTTTCAACCTCGAACGCTTTGTTGTCGCGCAAGCGCCGGTGTATGCCCGTGTGCTCGCGGAGCTGCGTGCCGGCGACAAACGATCGCACTGGATGTGGTTTGTCTTTCCGCAGATACGCGGTCTCGGAACGAGCTCGATGGCGGAGCGATACGGGATCTCGGGGCGCGCGGAGGCGGTCGCGTACCTCGCGCATCCGGTGCTTGGGCCGCGGCTGCGCGAGTGTGTCGGTCTGGTGCTCCTCGTCGAAGGCCGGACAGTGGCGGAGATCTTTGGATCCCCCGACGACCTGAAGTTTCATTCGTCGCTGACCCTGTTCGCGGAGGTCTCAGGCGAGGCGGTGTTTCGCGAAGCTCTGGTGAAGTTCTTCGGCGGCAAGCTCGATCGCGGAACAACGCAGCGAGTCTAAAACTTACTGGAATGGCTCTGGAGCAAATTACCTGTAGGTGTATAGGGAGCCACAGGTATCAACGCCGTTTTCTCCCAAGGAAAACGGCTCTGCACAAATACTTCCGCTTCACAGCAACAGGGAATTTGCTCTACCGTTCCCGATCAGGCCGGATGCCGGTCGATCGCTTCTCCCACAGCTTCACAAACTTCCAGTGGACGTACACCGCGTGGTTCAGGTGAAAGACGAAACCCTCCGCGCCGTCCAGGAAGCCCAGGCGAAAGATGTAGTTTTTCACGAAGTTGCCGAGCGGGTTCAGGACCGAAAGCGCCAGGATCACTGGGCGCGCCGTAGTCCGGTGCTTGCGCAGGAGAGGATCGACCGTGCCTGTGCTGTACTCGTTCATGTGGTCGAGGTACAGGGCGAAGTCGGGGTAGCCGAAGTGCTCGAGATGATTGCGCAGAAGGCCTTTGTGCTCGGAGAAGAGCGGCGTTCCGTGCGGTCCGGCTCCTTCCTCGACCATCGCGACGCCCCGCCGGAAGAGGCGGAGTTTCGTGTCGGGGAAGAGGCCGCCGTGGCGCATCCAGCGGGAGAGAAAGAGGTTCAGACGCGGCATCCAGAAGGCGTTGTGGGTAGAGTCCTGGATGGCCTGCCGAATCTCCTCGGCGAGCGCCGGTGTGACGACCTCGTCGGCGTCGAGCAAGAGGATCCAGTCGCCCGTGCACTGCCGGATGGCGACGTTTTTTTGTTCAGCGTGGCCGCGAAAGTCGCGATTGAAGCTGTGCTTCGCTCCAAAGGAACGGGCGATCTCGGGCGATCGGTCCACCGACCCTGAATCGACGATCACGATCTCGTCGACCCAGCCGAGGGCTCCGAGCGTGCGTGGGAGGTTCTTCTCCTCGTTGGTCGCGATCATCGCGACCGACATGGTGGGGCGCCCCGGACCAGAGAGGGGAGCTTCGGTCTGGGTGGGGAGCGTAGCCGCGGAGTGATCAGCCATGGGACAGAGGCTCTGGGTCGGGGAAGCGTCCAGCCTGGGCGGCCTCGCGTGGAGCCTCAGCCCTGAGCCTGCCGATCCGGTCGACCAGGTCGTCCTGCTCGGCGATCGATTCGGCACCGATCGTCATCGAGTCGAGCAGCTCCGACGCGAGAGCGTACCGCAGCGCCTCGTCCGTGCGGTTGCGCAGAGCACCCTCAGCCAGAATCTTCATCCCGACGACGCCTTTGCCGGCGGCGCGCATCTCGCGGACGACCCCGGAGACCACCTCCGGCGACGCGTCCATGCGCTTGCCGATCGGATTCAGGCGCACCAGGTCAACCTCGACCCATGGCGACGCGGCGGCCGCCCGGAGCGCGGGGAGCGAGTGGCACGAACATCCGTGCGCCCGGAGGACGCCCCGCGACTTCAGCTCCGAGAGCACGTCCATAACGGGCTTGTACCGCTCCGTCCAGTCCGGCTCGACAACGCAGTGCACCAAAAGGATGTCGATGGTGTCGATGCCGAGCTCCCGGCGAAATCGGTCGAGGTCGCGGCGCACATCGGCCGGATCGCGCGACATGGTCTTTGTGAGCACGGTGACCTCTGCCCGGTCCATCTGCCGGAGCGCCCGTCCAACGTGCGCGTGCGTCCCGTACGAGTCGGCCGTGTCGATAAAACGGAGGCCCCGGTCGTAGCCGTTCCGAAGAATCGCGTCCAGTCCCTCGCCGGGCAGAGCCGCCTGCCGGGACTGGCCGTGCCTGGTGTGCGATCCCGTGCCCATCGCCAGAAGCGAGGTCCGGATGCCGGTCTGTCCGAGCGTCACCGTCTCGGTCGCGGAGAAGGTTCGCGCGAGGGCCGGGGCCGCGGCGCGCCGGCGAAGAAGGCTCTTGAGGGCGTTGGGGAGCATGCGTTTCTCTGTGCGTGTCTGCGTTCGAGGTGCCTCCCCTAAGAATACGTCGACACCGTGGCCCGAGACGAATCACAGTCCAGACGCCTGGCGCGGCGCGACGGCATCCGGAACCATCGCGGGTACCCGTGGAAAAGCCGGCAGCGTCTCCCAGAAGTTGATGGGAGAATCTTAGGGAGGTTTCTGAATCGAGAGCACGACTGCACACTCTCGATCCCGATTCACCGATCTTTTGATGTTTCCCCGATCTCTCGACCCGATCTCCGAAGGAGCCCTGCCCTATGCCGAACTTCTCTGCCGACGACGACCTTCGCATCCTGTACCACGACGAGGTTCCGCGGGGTGCGCGGATCAAGGTGATCGGCGTGGGCGGCGGAGGCAACAACGCCGTCAACCGCATGATCGCGGCGCACGTCGAAGGGGTTGAGTTTATCGCGGCAAACACGGACGCGCAGGCGCTCCAGCTTTCCAGCGCGGCCGTCAAGCTGCAGCTGGGAGTGAAGCTGACGAGCGGCCTGGGCGCGGGCGCGAATCCTGACATCGGGCGGCGCGCTGCGCTTGAAGATTCCGACAAGATCCTCGAAGCGCTCGAAGGCGCGGACATGGTCTTTGTCTGCGCCGGTCTGGGCGGCGGAACGGGCACGGGTGCGGCGCCGGTGATCGCATCGCTCGCCAGCGAGATGGGCGCGCTGACGGTCGCTGTGGTGACGCGGCCGTTTTCGTTCGAGGGCAAGCGCCGCATGATGCAGGCCGAGCGCGGCATGCAGGAGCTGCTCGAATCGGTCGACACCGTGATTGTGATCCCCAACGAAAAGCTGCTCGCGGTCGCCAAGGACGCCGGGTTTTTCGAGAGCTTTCGCATCGCCGACGATGTTCTCCGGCAGGGCGTGCAGGGCATCTCGGACATTATTACCATCCCGGGCGTGATCAACCGCGACTTCGCCGACGTCAAGACGACCATGGCGGGCATGGGCTACGCGGTCATGGGGACGGCGCTGCGATCGGGGCCAAATCGCGCGAGCGAGGCGGCCATGGCGGCGATGGCTTCCCCTCTGCTTGAGGCCGGGGCGATCGACGGCGCGCGCGGCATCCTCATCAACATCACCGGATCGAGCTCGTTGAAGCTGAGCGAGGTCAACGAGGCATCGAGCCTGATCCAGAACGCCGCGCACGAGGATGCCAACATCCTGTTCGGCGCCGTGCAGGACGAGACCATGGGCGACGACGTCAAAATCACCGTCATCGCCACTGGGTTCCGGCAGGAGGGCGAGATGGCTCAGCGACGCGAGCGGATGCTGGCCGAGGCCACGCTGCCCGGTATCCGCTACGAGGTTCCGGTGGCGCCCCGGGTAGCTCGGCCTCAGGCTTTGGCGACGGTCGCAGAGGAGGCAGCGCCTTCGGTCTCTCCTCGCGCGCTGCCGGTTCCACCGTCGATTCCCGCTCCGGCGGCGGTGTTTGAGCAGGTTCGGGGGAATGGCCCCGAAAGTGCCCGGGTTTTGCCTGCTCCGATCCGGCGGGAGGAGGCAGCCCCGCCGCCGGTCTCCGCAGCCCCGGCGGCCGCTGCGATGGAGCCTCTGAACCCTCTGCCTGCGCCCGCGTCAGCCCCGCCGCCACCGCCGCCAGTGGTCGAGTTTCGCAGCAAGCGCGAGCCGGCGCCCGAAGCTCCGACCGCTTCGCCCGAGCCGGTGCCGGCGCGGTCCTCTGTCTTTGACGACGACTTCTTCCGCGTCTCGGCGCGCCCACTTGCATCCCCGCCGGCATCCCCACCTGCATCTCAGGAGCCGACGGAGGCGGCGTCCGCTCGATCCGCCGCGCTCGATACTCCTGTCGACCGCTCCGATCCCTGGGCGTGGGCGTCGCCTCACCCCTCGGTGGGCCCGCACGTCCAACGTTGGGAGGTGGACGGCCCGCCGGAATCCCGACACTCCGGCCGCCCCGGTTTTGCGTCCGCGACCTTCGGTGCCGGCGAAACTTCGCTTGCGTCGGAAAACGATCGGAGGGAATCAGATGAGTTGGATATCCCGGCATTTCTTCGGCGGGGTAATTAACGAGCAGGCCTTGAAATTGTTGAGTACCTAAAGTGTGACGGATATCTCAAAGGAGTTCTGTCGACGCTGAAATTCTTCAGAGATCTGCCGATAGAGTGATCTGAAGATTCGAGTTGGTTTCTCCCACAGAGGTGGGAGTGACAGATGCCGCTCCGAGTGGGCAACTGGGATAGGTAGCTAAAAGGTGCACGAGATCGGAGAAATCTACGGATGAAGTCTTTGCTGCGTTGGGTGGGAGCCTTGATTCTGGGCGTTGTGATGGGCGAAAACGCCTTTGCCAAGCCGGTAACTGCCGCCCGGCGGAGCCCTGGGCGTCACGTTGCGGTGGCCGCCTCGCATAAGCCCGTCCGGCAGATGTCGCGACAAAGATCGGGCCGGTCTCGGGCTGTGGTCTCGGGGCGGGGATCCGGGCGGCGTGGATCGAGGGTGGTTCTGGTCCGTGCACGGCGCGGCCGCGGTGGACGCATGGTCCTGGCGGTGCGGCGGTCGCGGGCCCGGTACTCGGAGCGCTTCACCGGCAACTCTTTTTCCGACAACCTGACGCTTGGCGATGTGACGGCAGGGGAAGATCCGGTGGTTCGGGCGGCCGCGATCGAGGCGCTCGGCAATATGAACGGGACAGCGCTGGCCATCGATCCTTCGAGTGGCCGCATCCTGGCCATGGTCAACCAGAAGCTCGCACTTTCAAGCGGCGCCGAGCCGTGCTCCACGATCAAGCTCACCGTCGCCCTGGCAGCGCTCGAGGAGGGTCTGATCAAGCGCGATACCCCGGTCAATCTCGGCGGAGGATACAAGGTCGACCTTACGTACGCCCTGGCGAAGTCGGTCAATCCGTACTTTGAAGTGCTCGGCCGAACGATGGGCTTCGAACGTGTCAAGCACTACGCCAACATGTTCGGTCTTGGCGAACTCGCCGGGTACAAGATTCAGGGCGAACAGCTGGGAACCTATCCCGACCAGGAGCTCCCGCTCCGGCTCGGCGGAGTTGGCCGGATGTGCTCCTTCGGTGAGGGTATCTCGATGACACCGCTGCAGTTGGGGGCCATTGTCTCGGCCATCGCCAACGGCGGAACTCTTTACTACCTGCAGCATCCGGAGACGCCCCAGGCGGCGCAGAGCTTTGTTCCTAAAGTCAAACGGATCCTGAATATCGCGCCCATCCTGCCCGAGATGCGACCTGGAATGATGAATGCCGTCGCCGCGCCCTTCGGCACGGCGCGCAGCCTGCGGGCCAACTTCAGCCAGTTTCCCGTAATGGGAAAGACGGGGACCTGCTCCAACAATGGGACGCGTTTTGGGTGGTTCGGCTCGTACGCCGAAACGCCGACGGGGCGCATCGTGACTGTGATCTTCCTGGAGGGCGGACGTCCGACCTTTGGACCGAAGGCGGCGGAGCTCACCGGCCAGTTCTACCGCGGAATGTATGAGCGAAGCTACTTCCAGCCGCGCGGCGTGCCCTTACAGCCGTTGCCTCCGCCGGCGCCGACGCCGACCAATACCGGCGAGGAAGACCAGGGTGGCAACGGTGGCGGAGGTATGAACTAAACGGCAGTCGGGACCGCGCCTCTGCGTTGCGAGGCATCAGATCTGAAGGAGGTTGTGACTGCTGTGAAGGTGCTGACCAGTGCGGAGATGAGGGCAACCGACCAGCGGACTGCCGGTGAGTTTGGCGTTCCGTTCGACGAACTGATGGATCATGCGGGAGCAGCCGTGGCGCGCTTTGTGCTGCGCGAGTTCCAGGATGCCGACCGCGTTTTGGTGCTCTGCGGCAAGGGCAATAACGGCGGTGACGGTCTCGTGGCTGCGCGGTTTCTGGCGGGGGAAGGTGTTGGGGTGCGCGTCCTTCTGCTCGGCGAAAAGACCGAGTTCCAGGGCGACGCTGCCGCTGCTCTGGCGTCGCTGGTCGAATCGACCTCCGAGGAGATCGTCGAAGCGGTCACCTCGACCGAAGCTCTCACCGCTCTCAAGGATGTGATCGGCGAGGCCGATCTCCTGATCGATGCCGTCGTGGGCACAGGCTTCCAACCGCCGTTGCAGGGGCTCGCCGCGGATGTTCGTGACCTCGTCAACGCTCTGGACATGCCGATCGTAGCGGTCGACCTGCCGAGCGGATGGGATGCGGATGCGACATCGCAGCATCCGGACGGCACGGCCGGTCCCAGTTCCGACAAACAACCAGCAGCGTTTCGGGCCGACGCGGTCGTGACCTTTACGGCGCCAAAGCTCGCGCACATCTTCGGCCACCTCACGCCAGGCGAGACCTTCGGGCCGGTTGTGGTTGCGCCGATCGGATCCCCGGATGAAGCCATTCAATCCGAGCTCGGTCTGACCTGGACCGGAGCCTCCAAGCATTTGGCCGAGAAGCCCAGAAATATCAACTCCAACAAAGGGATGTACGGCCATCTGCTGCTGGTTGCCGGAAGCTACGGAAAGGCGGGCGCACCTTCGATGGCCAGCCTCGCCGCTCTGCGGGCGGGAGCCGGCCTGGTGACCGCGGCCGTGCCGGACAGCATCGTCAACACCGTCGCCCGCGTCACGCCGGAGTTGATGACGGTGCCTCTGCTCGACGACGCCGACGGTGTCGTGACGCTCGCGAACCTCGACCCGCCGCGGCTCGCCAAGCTCATGAAAGGGATCAAGGTGCTGGCGATCGGACCGGGGCTCTCGACCGACGGAGACGCGAGCGAGTTCGCGCGCCGCCTGGTCGAGACAACGACGGTCCCGATCGTCATCGACGCCGATGCGTTGAATGCCTTTGCTGGACGGCCCGAGCTGTTCAAAGGCGCGTCCGGAAAGGGACTCGGCCCGGAGAAGCAACGCACTGTGGTGCTGACGCCGCATCCCGGCGAGATGGCCCGGCTCACCGGCATGACCATCCCTGAGGTTGAACGGGATCGCGTCGGTCTGGCCCGCAGCTTCGCCACCGAGTACGGCGTCACGCTGGTGCTCAAAGGTTGGCGCACGCTGGTCGCCCATCCCGACGGCCGCGTCGCCGTCAACACCACCGGCAACCCAGCCATGGCCAAAGGCGGCAGCGGAGACATCCTGACGGGCATCGTCGGGGCGATGCTGGCCCAGTTTCCCAAGGATGTTGCGGCGGCGGTCGAGGCGGCCGTGTACCTTCACGGTCTTGCGGGGGACTTCGCGGCGCACAGCATGGACGAGCACACCGTGCTCGCCACCGACACGGTCAACCACCTCTCCGATGCCTTCCGGTATCGCGTCAAAGATGAGGACGGGTTCACCTGGATCACGGGCCTCTGGTCCGAGCGTCGGTCCGCCGAGCTCTCAGAGATGGAGCCGTGACCGAACCTGCCTGGACCCGCGAAAAGCGTCTCCGCACTCGCAGCGTCGCCGGAACCCTTGCCCTGGGCGAGACGATCGCCGAAATCCTGATGCCGGTACCCCGCGTCGTGATCCTGCGCGGCGAGGTCGGCGCGGGAAAGACGACGCTGGTCAAGGGCATCGCACAGGCGCTCGGCGCAGCCGCGGAGGCCGACGTAACCAGCCCCACTTTCACGCTGCTGCAGGAATACACCGGCCCGCGCGTGCACATCTTTCACCTCGATCTCTACCGCCTCGAGACCGAGGAGCAGATCGCCGTTCTCGGCATCGACGAGATGGCCGCCGAGCCAGACGCGCTTGTTCTGATCGAGTGGGGCGACCGCTTCGAAAGCATCGTCAGCCGAGCCACCGCCGAGATCAGCATGGGCCATGGCGGATCGGAGGACGAGCGCCTCTTAGTGGTTCGCTGGCGCTGACGCTGGTGCGGTGGCGCTAGACTAACGTCGGTGGCGCTGACACTTACCCGCCACGCCCCACATACCGGTAAATCGCGCACTGCTCGTCGCCGGTCGAGCCATACTCCAGCTGCGTGCTGATCTCCTGCAGGTCGGCCAGGTGGTCCTCGGTCGACATGGCAACCGGACCCGACCAAACGCGCGTAAACGCCGGATAGGCGTCAAGGACAGCCGCGTGTTCAGCGTTGACGTACAACAGATCGAGCGTGCCCGGGCGCGTGCTGAAGTCCCGTTCGACATTGCGCAAGAGCCGCCGAAGCGCGGGCGCCTCAAACGGATGAAACAGATGCAACAGCGTCGGCGCGCTGGGCAGCGGCAGGCTGAGCGCGTCGCCGGTGAGCAGGGTGATGGGAGCAAGCAGATCCGTCGGCTGCGCGGACCGCACCAACGCAAGGTTCCGATGGGCGATCGCGGCCAAGTCGGGGTTGAGCTCGATCCCCACCACCTCCTGAAACGGCGACTCCGCCGCAACCAGCACTGCACGGCCTTTGCCGGAGCCGATGTCGACAAACGTATACCGATCGATCTCCGCCGGCGGTCTGGTCCGGTCGAGCCAAAGCTCAATCAGGGTCCGCAAGATCGACGGCGCCACGCCGTAGTAGGCGGTCACGTGCTTGTCGTTTGAGTGTCCGGTTCTGAGCTCCGTCGCGGGGATCAGACCGCCGGTATCGGTGCCGCGCGCCCGATCGAAGGGATGGACCGGCGAAGATCCTCCGCCGCCTTGGGACCGGCTCTTAGGTGTCGCCGCAGCCGCCGGTACCAGCCGCGGCCCGCTCTTGTTCTCCTTCATCGTCTACCGGATCTGCACCAGCGTTGGATTGCCATCGAGACCGAGCTGCCTGCGACCCGCGGGAGAGATCCGCGCCGGCGTCCACGCGGGCGACTCCACCACCGTTACCGAGGTGCCGCTCACCGTTTCGAGCCCAGCGAGGCGATTCAGAATCTGCGCCCGCAGCAGGCCGACAGCCACTTCGTCCGGGTTCGCCGGCGTGATCGCAACAAGGACACGGAAGCGCGGAGGCACGCCGGGGATGCCGGCGCCCGGAGCCCCCAGATCGGGTGTGACTTCCACGCCCTGGACCAGGCCAAGGTCGACAATGTTGCAGCGCAGATCCGAGTCATAGCAGTCGCGAAGCGCAAGGAGGAGATCCATTTCAGTCATCGCAAGGGTTAATCCGAGATGCGGCCCGGAGATGCGGCCGAAGCCATCAGAGATGCGGTGATCGCGAACAGAGCCGGCTCCATCTGCCACTACAAGGCAGCCTCGATCGCGTCGCGGAGCTCGTCGAACTCCGACGATCCGTCATATCGCTGCCCGTTGATGAAGAACGTCGGCGTCCCATTCACGCCGCTGCGCACGCCACCGCTGAAGTCGGCCTTGACGTGCGCGCGATACGTGCCCGCTTCGATCGCGCTCTCGAGCTCATCGCCCTTCAATCCAAGATGTCCGGCTAGCTGAAGCAGAGACGCTTGGCCGAGATTTTTCTGGTGCTCGTAGAGCAGATCGTGCATCTCCCAGAACCTGCCGTTCGCCGACGCGAACTCCGCCGTCTCGGCCGCGTCTTCCGCGTTGGGGTGCATCTCTGTCAGCGCGAAATTGCGAAAGACAAAGCGCAGATCCTTGCCGAAGTGCTTCTGAATCTGCTTCACGAGGGGGTACGCCTCTCCGCAGTAGGAGCACTCATAATCACCGTACTCAAGCAGAGTGTACCTGGCGTCGGCGCTGCCCTGGATGTGGTCCTTCGGCGACACCGGGATCGAAAGTTTGCTCACAGCATCCTCCTACTTCGGTAACGCATCGAGAGCGCTCAGAATCCCATCGGCGCCAGGATTGATGCCGATCGGCGAGCAGTAGCTCCACCGGACGATGCCGTCTTTGTCGATCACATACAGCGCCCGTTCGGAGAAGCCGTCCTGCTCGCGATACGCACCGTACGCTCGGGAGACGGCGCCCTTGGGTTCAAAGTCGGCAAGCAGCGGGAACTTGAGCTTGCGCGTCTGCGCAAAGGCCTCGTGGCACCAGACGCCGTCAACCGAGATGCCGACCAGCTCCGCGCCGGACTTCTGGAACTCGGGCAAGACCTCGTTGAAGAGCGCGATCTCGTCGCCGCACACCGGGCTCCAATCCGCGGGATAGAAGGCAAGAATCACGGGTCGGCCGCGCAACTCGCTCAGCGTAACTTTCTGGTCGGGAGTGACGTTCAGGCTGAAGTCCGGTGCGGGCGTTCCTGGCGCAAGTAGATCGGGCATTGCGAATCTCCTGAATTTAGGGAACCTCTGATCAAGTCCCGCTTTGTATCAAGTCCCGCTTTGTTAAGGGCACGGCTTCAGCCGTGCCATAAATGCAGCAGATGCCCCGTGGCGTTAGCCGCTGAGGTACGCTTTCGGACAGCGCAACCACTAAATCGGAGCTTCCTTACGGCAGTTCTCCTGATGATGTGGCTCAGGTCAAAGTTGCGGATTGCAGTTTTCCTGGGAAAACCGGCGCAATCAGAGTTGGCTCCGATATACACCTTCAGGAGAACTGCTGTAACGAGTCATACTATCCGATGCGCCCCGACCGTTTTTGTCTCCAGACATTATCCCTTGTCTCCAGACATTTCCCCTACGCCCGCTTCGAGAGATGGAATGAGGCTTCGAGACCGCAAAAGCCGCAGGGCGCTGCCTCTACTTCGGCGACGGAGGCGGAGGTGCCGAGCAGACCGGCCCCTCCGGCGTATACGGGTTTCTGTTTTCGGCGAAACACTGCCGCACGAGCGAGTTGCCGTACCGCGCTCGCATCGGAGCGGGGACATCGGCCTCCGTCACTTCGTTGAAGTGAAACGTGACATGACCCTCCGCCGACACCGTCGCGAGGAGGTAGCCATACACGTCCGTCCGAGCGACCTCCGACCCGGCATGTTGCGCCGGCAGACGATATCGCACGGCGCCGGCGGTCCCCACGATCCAGCCCGGAAGCACGTCCTCGGCCGCTCGACATGCGGTCCGGTACGGTTCCGACACGACAAAGTGCGAGTGGCTCGCCAGCACCTCCACCTCCTTGCCCGAGCGCTTCCGAAACGCGAGCAGATCGCTGTACACCCGCCGACCGCTCTCGGTGCCTGTGGGCGACTCGTTCATACTGTGTCCGGCCGAAAGACTGTCCGGCAGAGCGTCGTGCATGCCGACCACGACCGTGCGGACGGCCGGATCCGCTTCGGCCTGCTTCAGCACCTTCTCAAACCAGACCATCTGCGCATGATCGAACTGCTCCGGCGACGCGTTGTCGAGCGTGATGAAATCGACGTTGCGCGCGCGCCAGTGATAGTAGCCGTGCAGCGCATGGTCGGTCGGATCGTCGTGGAGACGCTGCGCGCGGATGGGAGCGGCGTCGAACCAGTCCGCGAACTGAACCAACACATCCCCCCTCGTCTTCGCGACCAGCTCGTGATTGCCGATCGCAAGATAGACCGGCGTGTCGCCGAACGGAACCATCTGCTGGTCGATGAAGTCCTGCCAGGCGCCGTTCGTGTAATCCATGATGCCGAGCTTGCCGTGGTGTGCCGCGAGCATGTCCTGATCGAAGTCGTAGAGCGCGCGGTAGTCGCCGAGATGCCAGTAGAACTCGGCCTTGTCGGCCCGCACCTTTGCCGCGATCGCCGGCATCACGACATCGCCGCAGTTGCGCGAGTCCCCCGAGACGGCAAAGCTCCAGATCGAAGCCGGCGCCTGTCCGAGCACCGCGGCAGCCAGCCCGAACAACATCACAGACGCCCCAAGCAGCTTCATCCAGATCTCGACCTCTCCTCCTCAATGTACCTCCGAGCGTCCGGCAACGTCCGCGCCGACGCTCCGTCATTACAATCAAGACATGCCCGAAACAGCCGACCGACAAGAGCAAGAGGTGCCCACGGCAAAGGAAGTGGCGGAGACCGGCCGCTACACCCCATCCGAGATCGAGCCCCGTTGGCAGGCCCGATGGGACGCCGACCCGACGATCTACGCCGCAGATCCGCCCAGCTCCGGCAAGCCGAAGTATTACGTGCTCGAGATGCTGCCCTATCCCTCCGGGCAGCTGCACATCGGCCACGTCCGCAACTACTCGATCGGCGACGCCCTCGCCCGCTTCATGTGGATGCGCGGCGCCAACGTCCTCCACCCCATGGGCTGGGACGCCTTCGGCCTGCCCGCTGAAAACGCCGCCCTCAAAAACCACACACCGCCCCGCGAGTGGACGCTCGCCAACATCGGCGCCATGCGCGCGCAATTCCAGCGGATGGGCTTCTCCTACGACTGGGCCGGCACCGAGGTCACCACCTGCCTCCCCGACTACTACCGCTGGAACCAGTGGTTTTTCCTCAAGATGTACGCCGCCGGCCTCGCCTACCGCAAGAAAAGCAAGGTCAACTGGTGCCCCGATTGCCAAACCGTGCTGGCCAACGAGCAGGTGATCGCCGGCCGATGCTGGCGCCACGAAGACACTCCGGTCGAGCAGCGCGACCTCACCCAGTGGTTTCTCCGCATCACCCGCTACGCCGACGAGCTCCTCGCCGACCTCCAGCAACTAGACGGCTGGCCTGAAAAAGTCCGCACCATGCAGGCGAACTGGATCGGCCGCTCCGAAGGCGCCGAGGTCACCTTCCCCGTCGTCGGAAGCCCCGGCGAGACCCCACAAACCATCACCGTCTTCACCACTCGCATCGACACCATCTTCGGCGCCACCTCCCTCCAACTCGCGCCCGAGCACACCGTCGCCCAGAGCTTCGCCGCCCAGAGCCCAGAGCTCGCCGCCCAGATCGAAGACCTCCTCGCCCAGCAGAAACTCGCCCGCGAGTCCGGCGACCTCGGCGCCATCGAAAAGCACGGCGTCCCCACCGGCCGCTTCGCCACCAACCCCTTCTCCGGCGAACAGATCCCCATCTGGATCGGCAACTACATCCTCGCCGACTACGGCACCGGCGCCATCATGAGCGTGCCCGCCCACGACGATCGCGACTTCGAGTTCGCCACCAAGTACGGCCTCGAGATCCGCCGCGTCCTCGCCCCCAACCTCGACACCGACGACCTCGCGCTCCCCTACACCGCCGAAGCCGAAGCCGTCCTCGTCGACTCCGGTGTCTGGACCGGCGAAGCCGCGCTCGAAGCCCAATCCAAAATGGCCGCCCACGCCCGCGAGAACGGCTTCGGCCGCCCCACCGTCACCTACCGCCTCAAAGACTGGGGCGTCTCCCGCCAGCGCTACTGGGGCACGCCCATCCCCATGGTCTACTGCGAGGACCCCACCTGCGGCGACAACGGCCTCGTCCCCCTGCCCGAGTCCGCCCTCCCCGTCCTCCTCCCCGAGCAGGTCGAAATCACCCAGCAGGGCGGAAGCCCGCTCGGCCGCGACGAAGCCTTTGTCAACACCACCTGCCCCCAATGCGGCGGCCCGGCGCGCCGCGAAACCGACACCATGGACACCTTTGTCGACTCGTCCTGGTACTTCTATCGCTACACCGACGCCCACAACTCCACCGCCCCGTTCAGCCCGGAAAAAGTCAGCTACTGGTTTCCCATCGACCAGTACGTCGGCGGCGTCGAGCACGCCATCCTCCACCTCATCTACTCGCGCTTCTGGACCCGCATGATGCGCGACCTCGGCCTGGTCAAAAACTCCGAGCCCGCCGCCCGCCAGTTCTCGCAGGGCATGGTCATCAAAGACGGCGCCAAAATGTCGAAATCGCGCGGCAACGTCGTCTCCCCCGACGAGATGATCGCCCGCTACGGCGCCGACGCCACCCGCACCTACGCCCTCTTCGCCGCACCGCCAGACCGCGACCTCGACTGGCAGGAGGACGGCGTCGCCGGCGTCAGCCGCTTCCTCGCCAAGGTCTACCGTCTCACCATCAAGTACGCGCCCGTGGGAAAGTCAATTGGGTCGTACATGATCTTCGCCGATAAGGAAGCGTTCCAACCCGAGGAACGGAAGCTTCTTCGACTGCTTTATCAAACCATCGGGAAGGTCACGCAGGACTTTAGCGGTCGATGGCACTTCAACACTTCCATCGCAGCCATCATGATTCTCGTCAATGAAATAGCCGCACTCGAACCAGCGATGGACGATGGTCGGATCTCGAAACCAGTCATCGTGCATACCTTCACGAGCGTCATCCAAATACTCGCGCCTTTCGCGCCCTTTATCGCTGCCGAACTGTGGGATCAGATGAACGGCGAAGGCTCCGTCCTTCGCACACCCTGGCCCGAAGCCAACGCATACTGGGCCAAAGAAGACGAGATCGAAATCCCCGTGCAGGTCAACGGCAAGCTCGTCAACGTCGTCACGCTCCCGGCCGACGCCACCGAGGACGCTATCAAAGCCGCCGCGCTCGCCGACGAAAAAGTCGCCCGCCGCATCGAGGGCAAGGCGGTCGTCAAGGTCATCGTCGTCCCCGGCAAGCTCATCAATATCGTGGTGCGCTAGCCGTGGGCGAGAGATCGCCAAACGCCGGCGCGAAGCTCCACAGCTCCGCCGTCCCTCGCCGAACCGAGACTGCGGGTCGCGTTCGCGGCACCCAATCCTTCGTCCACACCCTCTCCTGGTGCTGGCGTCACCCCTCCCTCACGGCCCTCGAGATCCTCTGGCGATGGATCTTCGGCTCGGTCGCCCTCCTCGTCATCTGGCGCGAAGGCCTCCAGATCTTCCACGTCGCCACCGGCGGCACCGACGACCCCGGCCGCCTCGGCCTCGCGCACTTCACCCTGCTCGACCCCATGGCCGCTGCCTCCCAGGTGGCCGACGCCGGCGTCATCCTCCTTCCGCTCCTCCGCCACTTCGCCGCGGTCTGGGTGGTCCCCCTGCTCCTGCTCTGGACCGTCGTCTCCGGGCTCGGACGAACCCTCGTTCTGCGGCGCGCGGACCCCGCCCTCGTCGCGCAGCCGTTCACCGTCATGGCCCTGCAACTCACGCGCGCTCTCGCCCTGGCCGGCAGCTTCGTCCTCTGGTTTGCCCTGATGGTCTGGAACGGGGAGGTCGCCGTCAGCAAACCCATCGCGCGCGGCGACGAACCCAACCTCGTCCTCTACTTCGCCATCGCCATCGTGGGCACGCTGGCGCTCTTCACCCTATGGGCCGCCGTCAGCTGGGTGCTCGCCATCGCGCCCCTTCTGGCGATGCTCCGCGACCTCCGCCCCTGGGGGAGCATCCGCGCCGCCCTCCATCTCGGCCCGCTTCGCCCCAAGCTCGTCGAGATCAACCTTGTCCTCGGCATCGTCAAGATCGCCCTCATCGTCCTCGCCATGGTCTTCTCCGCCACGCCTCTGCCGTTTGAAAGCGTCACCACGCCCGCCTTCCTCGCCGGCTGGTGGATCGGCGTCACCTTCCTCTACTTCATCGGGTCGGACTTCTTCCACGTCGCCCGCCTGGTCGCATATTTACAGCTCTGGCAGAGCTACTATCCGGGTACAATCGCACGGTAGACAGACGGGACCCGGCACACGGGCCAACGTCGACGCCTCAAGGAGAAACACCATGTCTTTCGGTATCTATGCCGTTGGTTACATCATTTTGATCGTGGGCGTCGCGTATCTCGCCCATATCATGCACGTCCCGCAGACCTACATCATCGCCGCAGTCGTCATCCTGCTCGGCATCGGCATCATCACCGGCGTCCAGAGTACCCGCGGCAAAGACCCCAACTAGGCCACTCTGTCCCGACCCCCTGTCATTCCTTCTAGCTGTCCGGTCCCCTCCGATCGTCGGTCCTCTTCCTGGTTGTCATTCCCGAAGGGAATCGCCTTGTCCTTGCCTTCCCAAAGGCATGGACGTGGCGCATCAACCGCACCGGATCGTTACAATTAACAAAGGAGACGAAAAGGGTGGAACAGACGGGGGAACCTATTCCCACAACATGCTAACTCTTATAGTCCAATATTTTGACGGAACTCCGCTATCGATTATCGGTATTTGAAATCAGATCAGATCAGAGCGCAGATCCAGATCCAGATCCAGATCCAGATCCAGATCTAAGTCCAATCGATGGAAGATTTTGCACCAAAACAGTGGGGGGTGGGGAGGGTACCGGGAGGCACTCAGATTCCTCGCTGATTCCTCGCTGATTCCTCACAGACCAGCGCCTTCGGACCGCGACAGCCAGCCGTTACACTAGCTGTGTGGACCTCACCACCATCGTCATCCTGGACTTCGGATCGCAGTACACGCAGCTGATCGCCCGGCGCGTGCGCGAGATGGACGTCTTCTCGGTCGTGCTTCCGTGCACGGTTCCGGTGGCTGAGATCGAGGCTCTGCACCCGGCTGGCCTCATCCTTTCGGGAGGCCCCAGCTCGGTCTACGACGCGGACGCACCGGCGGCCGACCCCAGCCTACTCGCGCTCGGCGTCCCGATCCTGGGCATCTGCTACGGCCTGCAGTTCATCGTGCACCACCTCGGCGGAAAGGTCGTCCCCACCGACCGGCGCGAGTACGGCCACGCCAAGGTCACCTTGACCGGGGAGACGCCGATCTTTCGCGGCCTGCCGCAGACCATCGAGGTCTGGATGTCGCACGGCGACAGCGCGCTCGACCTGCCCCCCGGCTTCCGGCGAACGGCCGAGACGGACGGCGCCCTGGCTGGCATCGCCGACGAAGCGCGGCGCATCTGGGCCGTCCAGTTCCACCCCGAGGTGGCCCATACCCGGCAGGGAATGGAGTTGCTCCGCAACTTCGTGCTCGACCTCTGCCGCGCCGATCCCAACTGGACGCCGGAGCACTTCATCGAGACCGCCGTCCGCCGCATCGGGGCGCAGGTGGGCGACGGTCACGCCCTCTGCGGCCTCTCGGGCGGGGTGGACTCCTCGGTGGCCGCCGTCCTGGTCCAGCGCGCCATCGGGGAACGCCTGACCTGCGTCTTCGTCGACAACGGCGTGCTCCGCAAGGATGAATTCGCCAAGGTCCAGGCGACCATGCGCGACCGGCTCGGCCTGCGCGTCGTCGCGGTCGACGCCAGCGAGCGCTTTCTCTCGGCGCTGAAGGGAGTCACTGACCCCGAGGCCAAGCGCAAAGCGATCGGACGCGAGTTTATCGCCGTCTTCGACGACGAGGCGCGAAAGATCTTCGAGCACGAGCGGCATGAGGGCGAAGAGGTCGCGTGGCTGGTGCAGGGGACGCTCTACCCCGACGTGATCGAATCCTCGAGCGTGAAAGGCCCGTCGCAGACGATCAAGAGCCACCACAACGTCGGAGGCCTTCCGGCAGACATGAAGCTCAAGCTGATCGAGCCTCTGCGTGACCTGTTCAAGGACGAGGTCCGGCGCATCGGCCGCGACCTCGGCATGCCCGACGACATCCTCGATCGCCAGCCCTTTCCCGGCCCCGGCCTGGCCGTCCGCATCCTGGGCGAGGTCACACCGGAGCGCGTCGCCACCCTGCAGCAGGCCGATGACATCGTGGTCACCGAGATCCGCAAGGCCGGCCTCTACGGGCAGCTGTGGCAAAGCTTTGCGGTCCTGCTTCCGGTCAAGAGCGTCGGCGTGATGGGCGACCAGAGGACCTACGCCGACACCTGCGCGATCCGGGCCGTGCACTCCGAAGACGGCATGACGGCGGACTGGGCTCCCCTCCCCTACGAGGTCCTTCGCACCGTCTCGAGCCGCATCGTCAGCGAGGTGCGCGGCATCAATCGGGTGGTCTACGACATCACCTCCAAACCCCCCGGCACCATCGAGTGGGAATGAAATGCGCCGCCGCCCGTCTATAGGGAATGGAGCCAACGCAATGACCTATCGAACCGTCGTCCTTGTTCTGGGTCTGCCGCTGTTGGCGAAGCCTGGGTGGTGTGAGGTCCCTGGCCTGACCCTGCCGGCGGGTACGCCGATGGTCGTCCTGCTTGAAGATCATGCGCCGTTGAAGATCGGGCAGCGTCTGCGTACGGAGTTGGTCTACTCGGTCTACTCGGGCAACGAGAAGATGATCCCCGGACGCGCTGTAGTCGAAGGCCGCATCGTCGGTCTGAAGAACGACAAGCAGCGGCGGATTCACGCCGGCTTACACGGGGATCTGACCCCATTCCACAAGCCCGTCGTTCAGTTCACCGGGGTGGTCCTGACGGACGGAAGCGTAGCTCCGCTGACAGCAGGCGAGATCGCGGACGGAGCGACTTACCTCACGATCGTCCCGCCGCCACACCGTACCGGAAGCTTGATCCACCAAGGCATCGCGGAGGGCAAGCGCAGAATGCATGAGCAGATGAGCCAGGTCACCGACCCTGACAAGCTCGACCGCATCCTGCAGTACCTATACTCGCAGCTCCCCTACCACCCCCAACGCATCGAAAAAGGCACGGCCTGGACGTTTAAGACGTCGGCTCCCTTCACCTTGCCTCCTCATGCCAGTGTTCTTCAGGTCGAGGAACCGAAGCGGGACAAGGAGGTGGAAGCAACTCCGAAGCCGGCCGAAGTGGTGAAGGATACCCCCCCTACCTGGAAGATCGAGGCCATGCTGAACGAAGCTTTGACCTCGGCGACAGCATACGCCGGACAGCCGATCCGCGCGACGGTTGCCGTGCCCATCTTCAACGTCGATAAGACGGTGGCGGTGCCCGCGGGCTCGACGCTTTCCGGCTCGGTGACGGAGGCCAAGCCGGCGCGCTTGTTCGGACGCAAAGGCACGCTTCGCTTCGCCTTCAATCAATTGAATCTGCCGCAGAAGCCGCCCGCCAACGTGCAGGCTACCCTTACCGGCGTTGCCACCGAATCCAACGAGACATTGACGCTGGATAGCGAAGGGCAGATCAAGCCAAAGTCGCCGAACAGGTTTATCCAGCCACTTCTGCTGGCGTTTCTGGCGACGCGACCTCTGGATACAGATGGACGGAATGGCCGCGACGGCCGGCTGGGCAAGGACGCTGTAGGATCGAATGGATTTGGGCTGATCGGCCGCGTCCTCGGCATGGCCGGACAGAGCCCGAACCTGGCTGCCGGTATCGGCTACTATGGCACGGCGGTGTCTTTCTACGAGCGCTGGATTGCGCGCGGAAAGGAGACGGAGCTCCAGCGCGATACGCGGGTCACGCTGGAGACGTCGGTCCGCCGGTCTGAGCCGCTGAAGCCGGTTGCGGCCAGATAGAGTCCGCGGAGGGCCTAGACGGCTTTGAGATCGTCGAGGCTTGATGCGCCGAATTTGAGATACCACGGGCTGGCGGCGGCAAGCGCCTTGTTGACGTTGCCGATATTTTCGACGCCGATGGTTTCAAGCCACTGGCGAAAGGCGTCGGCGCCTTGCTTCGCGTAGACAACGATGCCATCTTTCCAGGTGGCTCGACCGCAGAGGACGCCGTTGAATTTGGTGCCAGACTCGCCGGCGAGTTCCAGAGTTTCGATGAAGACGGTGTTTGAGACGCCGGCGGAGAGATAGATGAAGGGTTTGTGGGTCATCGTCTCGGCGTCACGGAAGTGCTGCAGAGCTTCGGCTCGTGTGTAGGCCTTTTCGCCCTTGAATGCCTGTGTTCCTTCGACAAAGGTCATTTCGATGGGAACTTCAACCTTGAGGACGTCCACGTAGTATTGCTGCTTGCCGAATTCGGCCATGGCGCCGGATACGATGGACGGCTTTTTGATTGCGTAAGCAAGCGATTTTTCGTCGCCGCCCTCGGCGTCGTAGCCGACGAACTCAAGGAAGAACGGGATGTCGTAGAACATGCATTCGGCACCGATTCGTTCGATCCAGGCGTGTTTGAGATCGTTGATCGAGGTCTTCTCGAAGGGTGTGTAGTAGAGCAGGATCTTGACGCAGTCCGCGCCGGCCTCCTTGAGGCGGCGTACGCTCCAGACGTCGAGCAGATCGGGCAGACGGCCTGGTGTCTGGGCGTCGTAGCCTGTTTTCTCATACGCCAGAAGAAGACCCGCGTCGTTGCGGACCTTGGAGGCGGGGAGGCCGAACTCCGGATCAAGAAGAATTGCCGAGGCGTGCCGGGTCAACACTTCCGTGACGAGAATCTTGAACTGTTCGAGATCGTGCGAGGTGGCGGCCGATCCACGTTCCTTGCTGAGCGATTTCTGCAGCGAACCACGCTGGTCCATGGCTGCGGCGGCGATCACACCGCGGCTGTCGGAGACGGCTTTCAGACCAGCAAGCTTGCCTGGGGTCAACGTCATGGGGAGATCTCTCCTGATACGGGTGAGGCCGTCGCCTGTCGCAACGGTACAGGCGCGATTCTACACAGCCGAGGCGACCTCTGCATCTTTGCGGGCGTGCGACCGCACTCTTGTCCCGTCAGATGGCGTCGAGGAGGGTGGATCGTTGCAGGGCGAGCAGCTCCGCGATGCCTTTTCCCGCGAAGTCGAGCATTTGGCCGAGCTGTTGTCGTGTGTAGGACCCGTGTTCGGCGGTCGCTTGTGTCTCCACCAGACCGCCTCGCTCGAGCATCACGACGTTCATATCGACGTCGGCGCGGGAATCTTCCTCGTAGGCAAGATCCAGAACGACGTTGCCGTCGACGATTCCGACGGAGGTCGCCGCGATCATCTGCTGGAGAGGCGAGCTTTTGAGGGTGCCGGCGGCGACGAGCCTTCTGAGCGCGATCGCGAGCGCGACCGAAGCTCCGGTGATGGCGGCGGTGCGGGTTCCACCGTCGGCCTGGAGGACATCGCAGTCAAGAATCACGGTTCTCTCTCCGAGCGCCTTCATGTCGACCACGGATCGCAAGCTTCGACCGATGAGTCGCTGGATTTCGTGTGTGCGTCCGCCGACCTTGCCGCGCTCACTTTCGCGAGCTGTGCGTGTGAGTGTGGCGCGGGGGAGCATGCCGTACTCGGCGGTGACCCAGCCGCGACCGCTGTTTCGCAGCCATCCGGGCACACCCTGCTCGATGGTTGCGTTGCAGAGGACGCGGGTGCTGCCGGCTTCGATCAGCACCGAACCTTCCGCCATCTGGACGTAGTTTGCGATCATTTTGACGGGCCGGAGCGCATCGACTGCCCGGTTTTGGGGTCTGTAAACGATGTTGGGAGAGGGCGCAGCGGAGAGAGACATAGACCCTGATTGTAGGGGTGAGTGCCCGGGCGGATGCCTAACCTGGGTTTATTCACAGAAAGTGGTTACCTTATGGTTACAAAAGTTAGTTTCTGCGATACAAAGGTTTCAGCAAGAAATTAGGAGCTTCCGCATGCAGGCACACCTGAGCACGACCGCCTTACGGCATTCTCCTTCTCTGAAGCCGGGTCTCCATCGGCCGACTTCTTTGAGCGCCTCTGGTTTACAGATTGCTTCTCGAACCGAACCTCAGTCTCATCCACGAACCCGAACGGGGAGAGATCTCTCAAGTCTCCCAATCCTGAACACGGGACCGGAGACGTTTGTCGCCCGATCGGAAGGGATGACGAGGCTCCTCCGCATTGCGGCCAATGTAGCGGATGCGAGCCATCCCGTCCTGCTTTTGGGGGAGGCGGGCGCGGGCAAGGAGGCCATTGCGCGCCTTTTGCACAGGCAGTCACGTAACGGAGCCAAGCCGTTCACAGCCGTGGACTGCTCCGCGGAACCGGCGGTTGTCGAAGCCCAGATGTTCGGAGCGGAGATAGATTCTGAGCGAGGGGCGGAGGAGGCTGGGGACGATCGAGGCGGCTTGCTCTACTCGGCCCACGGTGGAACGGTGCTGCTGAAGCAGATCGGCGGGCTTTCGCGGGAGTTGCAAGCACGTTTGCTGCGAGCGCTCGAGGGCAAGGAAGCTCGGGCTTCTGGAGAGGAGCGATCCAGGTCAATCTCTGTGCGGGTGATGGCGGCTTCGCGGCAGGATCTTTCGCCTGCTTTGGAGCAGGGGCGGTTTCGGCGGGATCTTTACTTTCGGCTGAATGTCGTTAGTCTTAGGATCTCGCCGTTGCGTGACCGGCAAGAGGATCTGGCCTTGCTGGTGAGGCACTTTCTCCTGCGCAGAGGTTCTTTTCTGACGTTGAGCGCGGAGGCGCTGGAAGATCTTCGCGGCTACATCTGGCCGGGCAATCTTTCCGAGCTGGAAGAGGTGATCAGCCGAATCTGCGCGACGGCTTCGGGCCCGGTGATCGAGAAGGGGGATCTTCCGGCGGAAGTCCGTAACTTTGCCGAGAGCCGAAGCGTAGCGGAACCGGAAGCGGAGAGCGTACCGGCACGTCGGCTGCAAAACCTGCCACATCTGGTGGCGGTTGAGGAGGTTAAGGTGAGGGAGGTACCTTCTATCCTGCCGATCGCGGAGATCGAGAAGCAAGCCATTCTGCGAACGGTACGGCAGTTGAATGGCGATAAGCTGCTGGCCGCGAAGCTGCTGGGCATTGGAAAGACGACCCTCTACCGCAAGTTGAAGGGCTATGGGGTGTCGGTCGGTGAGTGGAGCGAGGAGGCACACGGATGTTGATCGCGCACCTGCTTTTTAGCGGCTCTGACTTTGTTATGCTGACCTAAAGACCGCGCAGGAGAATCGAGATCAGCATGGCAGAGGAAGCAGTCAGGATTACCGTCCGGCCCAATGGACCGTTTCGGGTTGAGGGTCCGATCACACTGGTGGATGTGAATGGCAACGTTTGGGATCTGACCGACAAACCGGCGATCTCGTTGTGTCGATGCGGCTTGTCGACCAAGCGCCCGTTTTGCGACGGGTCTCACGGTCGCGAGGGGTGGAAGTGCGATGCGACGCCGATTCCTTCGGAGCCGGTCGCGATCGGGTAGGCGTCTTCGGCGGCGTTTGGGGGGTGCGTTGACCCTGCCAACATGGTGCGTTTGGTGGAGGTGCTGGCGCGTCTACTATGGAAGGAGAGGGCTTCCATGAAGCGCATTCGGTATACCAAGTTCAATGGCGATCTTGCCTCCTCGTTTGGGCTTGAGGACCTGATGCAGGCGCTTTCCGAGTTTTTGCTGGACTCCGGATTTCAGGATCCGCTTTCCCGCTTTCAGAACTTCGACGGCGAGCAGACGATGGAGAATCTGCGCGACGCGATCAAGCAGGCGCTCGAATCTGGGGAACTGCTGGACGACGAGGCTCAGGCGAAGTACGAGGCGCTGAGCCCCGAGCAGGTGGAGGATCTGATCGATCGCATCGTCGAGAAGATGCAGGAGCAGAACTTCATCAACGCGGAGCAGCCTGAGGAGGGCAAGGGACAGGGCGGCGATGGAAATGGGGAGGCTCGCTTTGAGGTCACGGACAAGGGCATGGATTTCCTGGGCTACAAGGCTTTGCGGGAGCTGCTCGGGCCGCTTGGCCGGTCGTCGCTGGGGCGGCACGATACACGGCACGAGGCTTCGGGGGTGGAGACCAATGGATCTTCGAAGGTGTATGAGTTTGGCGACACGCTGAATCTGGACATTACGGCGACGCTCTCGAGCGTGTTTGCCCGCGAGGGTTTGCCGGTCGACGTCGCTCACGATGCGGAGCATGCTGGGACGCTGCAAATTGAATACTCGGATTTGCACGTGCATCAGTCGGACTACCAGTCTTCGTGCGCGACGGTTGTGCTGCTGGACTGCTCGCACTCGATGATTCTTTACGGCGAGGACCGATTTACTCCCGCGAAGCGCGTGGCGATGGCGTTAGCTCACCTGATCCGGACGCAGTTTCCGGGCGATACGTTGTCGCTGGTGCTGTTCCACGATTCAGCCGAGGAGATCCCGATCGGACATCTGCCGCGGGTGAAAGTGGGGCCGCATTACACCAACACGCGCGAGGGCTTGCGGGTGGCGCAGCGGATCTTGTCGCGGCAGACCAAGGACATGAAGCAGATTGTGATGATTACGGACGGCAAGCCGAGCGCGCTGACGCTTCCGGACGGACGCATTTACAAGAATGCGTTTGGCCTCGATCCGCTGGTGATCTCGGAGACGTTGGAGGAGGTTGCGCGATGCAAGCGATCGAACATCATGATTAACACCTTCATGTTGGCGGAGGATTTTGCGTTGATGCAGTTTGTGCAGAAGGTTTCGGCGATGTGTCGGGGAAAGGCGTATTTTACAAGTCCGGAGCGTCTTGGGTCGTATCTCCTGATGGACTTTATGAGTCGTCGGATGAAGACGATTCATTAGAAAGCTTGTTGGAAGAACAAGAACGAAGGGGCGGAAATGTGCGCGGGATTTTGTTTAGCGAGCGATTTCGGGCCAGAGTTTCCCCAATTGCCAGAGGCTGACGATGTGCGGAAAGTTGGTTTTCTGTCCAGTTTGCATTTTCCGTTGTGAGTTGTCAGTCAGGTTAGGCCCGATACGTAGACGAGTTTGGTCGGAGCGGAACTGCGGTCTGTTCTCACCAAAGTCGGCTGGGGAGCATCCAACGGTTTGAGTTTGCGTGACCTAAAAGGGAGTAGATCGATGACACCGCAAGAACAACAGATGATTCAGGGGCTGATTGACCGCATTCGGCAGACGCCGCCGACCGACAAGGACGCGGACGCGGAGCGGCTTTTGCAGCAGGGGCTGGGGCAGAGCCCGGATGCTTTGTACGTCCTGGCGCAGACGGTTCTGGTGCAGAACTATGCGTTGGAGCAGGCTCAGAAGCAGATGAAGGACTTGCGAGAGCAGATGGAGCAGGCACGGCAGCAGCAGCAGGTACAGGCGCCACCGGCTCCTGAGAAGCACACGAGCTTTTTGGGCAGCATCTTTGGGAAGAATGATGATGCGGCGCCGCAGACGTCGTCGGTTGTGCGTTCCTCTCAGACGGTGCAGGGGTATGCGCCGGCGCCACCACCGCCGATGCTGCAGTATGCTCCGGTCCCGGGGTATGGTGGACCGGCTCAGGGATATGCGCCGGTGCAGCAGTCCGGGTCGCCGATGGGCGGATTTGGACAGGCGATGGGGGGTGGAGGCGGGTTTTTGCGGGGCGCGGCGCAGACGGCCGCGGGCGTGGCTGCGGGCGCTCTGGCGTTTGAGGGTATCGAGTCGCTGATGCACGGCTTTGGCGGTGGTGGGGGCATGGGGTCGGGTTTAGGTGGTTTTGGGGGAGGTGCTCCGCGGGAAGAGGTGATCAACAACTACTACGGGGACTCGGGTGGTCAGGGCGGTCATGAGGGCCGCAGCGACGATTCGGGATTCTACAACCCGAGCGATGATGCGAGCCGGGAAGGTTTGGGATCGGATGTGGAGGACCGGCGGGGGTTTGCGGATTCGGGCAGCGGTGGCGACGACTTCTCGGCGAGCAACGGCGGGGACGATCTTGCCGTCGGCGGGAGTGACGATTATGCGGGCGGGGACACGAGCTCGGATGACGGATCGGGGTTCAACTCAGGGGATAGCTTTGGGGGTGGGGACGATTCGAGCTTTTCGTGAGTTGGTAGCAGGAGAACGGAGGGGCGGTTTTGTGGCTGTACTTACCCCATCCTTTTCCGACGGTGAAGCTGTCGAAAAGGATGGGGCACCCCGTTTTGATGACTTACCTCGCCAACTTCTACTTTGCGCTAGCGGGGGTGGCGGTCTTGCCAGACGCGGTAGAGTCCCCAGGCGGCGGCGGAGCAGTTGTCTTTGACCTGGCCGTCGAGGAGCATGTCTTCGAAGGTGCGGACGGGGACGCGGTGGACGCGGAGGTCGTGCTCTTCCGGATCGCGGTCGGTGGGTCCGGGGGTTAAGTCTTCGGCGAGGTAGACGAAGTGTTTTTGACGCATGACCCCGTAGGCGATCCAGAGGTCGCCGAGGAGGGTCATCTGGCCGGCGCGGAGGCCGGTTTCTTCGCGGAGTTCGCCGCGCGCGAGGTCTTCGGGAATGACGTCGGGGTCTTCCCACCCGCCCTGCGGAAACTCCTTGAAGGTGGCCTGGACGGTGTAGCGGAACTGCTCGATGAGGTAGAGGAAGTCGCCTGCGGGGGTGCGGTCGAGTGGGATGATGATGGACGCGGGGTCTTTGTCGATGACGCCGTAGAGGCCGCGCTGGCCGCCCGGGCGCTCGATGATGTCTTCGCGGACGCGGGTCCAGGGGTTGCGGTAGACTTCGCGGGAGCTGAGGGTGCGGATGCTCATGGGCTGGTTTGTATTGTCGCTCAGGCGGGGCGGGTTTGGGGATACATGGAAAGTGTTAGGGGTGGTGAGCTGCACTGCAAGTGCGTGCGACTTCCTGGAGGTTTCTCAGCACGTACTTGGCTGGCAGAAACGAGATGGCGTACTGTAACCGAGAATGCTCATCCACTTCATCAGACTTTTCGGTAGAACTCTATGGAGTTTTCCGTCGATGTTCTCTGGTAACTGGCTCTCGCTCTTGATTTTACCTGCGTTGGTTTATTCGGTTAAAGAAGGAAAGGGTATGTGGGAGGGGGGTTGGCCTGCTATCAAAGCCCACCTCACGCGGGATACCCTGTTTCTTGTTGGGTGCTACGCATTGTTATTTTTGTGGGCTTTAGCCAAGTCAGGTTACCAAGACCACAAAGATCTCGTCGCTCGTTCCCAGAATCTCTCCAGGGACGCGGCCTCGGACAGATCGAAGAGCGCATCGCAGCTTCAGGAAACGAAAGATTGGTACGGATCGACTCTGACGGATCTTAGAGTGCAGTGCGGAATCAAGGAAGGGATGAATATCGCCCTCACTAACCAAAACAGGGATCAGCAGAACAGCATCAACAATTGCCAGAATCAAGCACTAAAGCTCCTTACGCCCGAAGAGTTGGACGTGCTCCCGTTTCTCTGGTCCGACAATGTCACTAACGGGGTAGACCACAATACGACGTTCCTGGTACTCGCAAACAGGTCTGTAACCCCGGTGCGCATGAGAGTTGGTTGTAATAGGCCTATAAAGTGGGGTAATGCGAAGATTGTTGGTTCGGGGACAATGACTGGTGGCACTAGGGTTGGCAAGAACTTCTTAGATGTTGCGATCGACTCTCCAACATGGGGGCCAAGAAGCCCTATGCGGGTAGATATTCAGTATGTTGGATCCGAAGTGATCGACTGTACTTTTTCTGCGAAATGATCATTGTTTAGAGAACTACTTCTTGCCTTCCAATGGTACTGTTTTGCCCGTGAGGTTCTCGCGTTCGCGACGCAGCAATTCTCAAAGGACGTTGACTATTTGCGTTTGAGGGCTTCGAGTTCGTCTAGGGTGCGGGGCCAGTCGGCGCCCAGGAGGCGGGAGAGGCTGCGGTCGGCGAGGACCTTGCCGGAGGTCTGGCAGGTGGGGCAGTAGTTGGTTTCGTTGTCGGCGAAGCGGATGCGCTGGATGGGGGCGGAGCAGCGGGGGCAGGGTTGGTTGAAGCGGCCGTGGACGGCCATTTCGGGGCGGAAGGCAGTGACTTTTTCGGGGAAGGCCTTGGCGGCTTCGGCGTTGAAGCGGTCGATCCAGAGTGCGAGAGTTTCGCGGGTGGCGGTGTAGAGGCGGAGGTGCTCTTCAGGGGAGAGTTTGCGGGTTTGGGCGAGGGGCGAGAGTTGGGCGGCGTGGAGGATCTCGTCGGAGTAGCTGTTGCCGATGCCGGAGAGGACGCGGGGGTCGGTGAGGGCGCGTTTGAGGGTGCGGTTTTCGGAGGTGAGGGCGGCGTGGAAGGCGGCGGGGGTGGCGGTGATGGGGTCGATGCCGCCGGGGTCGAGTTGGGCTAGGGCGGCTTCGCCTTGGACGAGGTGGAGGGAGGCGCGGCGTCTGGCGCCGGCTTCGGTGAGGACGAGGGAGCCGGAGGGGAAGTCGAACGCGGCGAGGTGGTTGCGGCCGCCGAGTTTGGGAGGGCCTTTCTTGGGGTCGAGGGGGCGCCAGTGGAGGCGTCCAGCGATCATGAGGTGGAGGACGAGGAAGAGGTCGTCTGGGGCGGTGTCGGGGCTTGAGGCGAAGACGAAGACGATGCGTTTGCCGAGGCGGCGGAGGGCTCGGACCGGGCGACCTTCGACCGAGGTGATGGGTGGGACGGCGGTGCGTAGGAGGAGGGGGCTGGCGATGCGGAGGTGTTCGAGGGTTTGGCCGAGGATGCGCGGTGTGAGCGCGGTGAGGTAGGCAGTGATGTCGGGGAGCTCGGGCATGGTTTAGAGGGTGAGGGATGCGAGCGTGATCAGCAGGGCGGCTGTCAATGCGTGCAGTATGACGTGCAGGGTGTTGATGCGGATGCCGTGCCGGACAGGGATAAATGCGTGTGTCGCGCCGAACATCGTTTCGTAGCGAGCCACCCGCTCGGTTTTGGCTCCTATGAAATAGGGTATCCACCAGGCCTGGAGCTCGCCTAGAAAAAGAAGGATGTATGCGATCCAGAGGAAACGGAAGAGCCAGTGCGGATATCCGAGGTGTTGGAAATGGAGGCTGCAGGCGAGAGCGATGGCGTAGGGCAGAGTGCTGAGGAGAGTGACGACAAGGAGTTTGCGGCCGGGATTCTCGGCGCGTACGGCTGCTCGGTCGTTCAACGATCCGAGAGGAACCCAGTCGTGCAGAAGGAGGAACGCGACGTGGGAGATCTGCAGGGCGAGCAGCAGAGTGAGCATGGTAGAAGCTTAGCTCTTCCCACACACATGCGGGCCTAGTTGAAGGCTCCGCGGGTGCGGTTTTTGGCGCTGGCTCTAGAGGCTGTTATGAAGTTCATGCGAGTTGTTTGAACATGTTTGCGATCATGAGGCGGGCGAAGCTGACGTAATGAAATCCT
>CAXSGC010000026.1:0-56734 GCA_964236945.1 uncultured Acidobacteriaceae bacterium
ACGCAAAAAAGCCAGACTCAAACTAAAGTACAAACTCATGCGGTCGTGATACTAGTATCCCGTCGCCGTTCAACGGAGGCGGCGACGCTCATGGATTAGGCAACAAGAATCAACTCTGGCTCATGGTCGTCATCCAGGCATGGATTTACGTTCTTATGTCTCTCTTCAACCTCGTGCCAGCGACCAGTACCGTAGACCAGAACCCCTCCATGAGTCCGGACGCGCGAGCCAAGCTTCTACCCTTTGCGAAAATCTTTATGGGCTGGTTCAAAGTTGCCATCCTCGCGATGATGATGATCTGGATCGCAAGCTTTGTGATGTAGCTGAGCAATTCATTGTCAGCGTGAGGGATACCTCCGGCCTAGGTGCCGGACACCCTCCTTGGCTCCTCGTTGCGACCTGGTATTGGCGCTTATGAGCGGCAGTCACTCCATACGCCGGCACAGACCGCATCGCAGCGGCTCGGACGTTTCTTCCTCGCGCGGCTAGACCGCTTTGCGCTGAAAAGTTGTCTTTTTGGTGTTGGCAAAGGAATCCTTCGCTTTGAACGAGGCCGCGGTGGACACTTTGGCGGTCGGTTTTTCGCCGTTCTGGGCCTCTGCGGCCTTTTCGCGCATCGCCTGTGCCTTTTGCGCGGCCCGGCCCAAACCGCCGATCTTTATCTTGCCTACTTCCGGGACCTTGCCTGCTTTCGGGATGAAATCACTCATACAGAAATCCTCTCACAGCCTCAAATTCGGGCCAAGCGACAGCAGACGCTTACCACACGCGGCAGCTCTTCACCGGAACCATCGGTGCGCCTTGTTTGCAGCTGAAGGCGGCGGCAAAGCCGGGCTGGTTGACGATGGCGCCGTTGGCGCGGAAGTGGTCGGGTGAGTGCGGGTCCTGCAGCACCTGCGCGCGAACGCTTTCCGGCCGCTCGTTTTCGCACCAGTTCTGGGCATAGGCGATGTAAAAGCGCTGTGGTGCGGTGTATCCGTCCTTTTTAGCCGCAAGGTCGACGCCGTTGGCTTTGGCGCGATCGAGATACGCCATGTAGGCCAGCACGAGACCGCCGTTGTCGGCCGTGTTTTCGCCCAGGGTCAGCTTGCCGTTGACCTTGACGTCGTCGACCGCGGTGAAGCCGCTGTACTCGTCGACGATGCATCCAGTCCGGGCCTCGAAGTTCTTGGTGTCGGCCGGGGTCCACCAGTCGTTCAGGTTTCCTTTGGCGTCAAACTTCTTGCCTTCGTCGTCGAAGCCGTGGGTGAGTTCGTGGCCGATGACGGCGCCGATGTGGCCGTAGTTCACCGCGTCGTCCTGCTTCCGGTCGTAGAACGATGGCTGGAGGATGCCCGCGGGAAAGTTGATGTCGTTCATGCTCGGGTCGTAGTAGGCGTTGACCGTGGGCGGCGTCATACCCCACTCGCCCTTGTCCACCGGCTTGCCGATCTTCGCGAGTTGCCGGTCGCTTTCAAACGCATTGGCGCGGACCATATTGCCCAGCGCATCGTCCGGCTTGACTTCGAGCGCGCTATAGTCGCGCCATTTGTCCGGGTAGCCGATCTTGTTCGCGACCGCGTGGAGCTTCTCCTTGGCGCGGACCTTGGTGGCCGCGCTCATCCAGTCGAGGTGGTCGATATCAGCGTCCATGGCGCCTTCAATGTCATGCACCATCTGGAGCATCTTGGGTTTGCTGTCCCCGGCAAAATACTGCGCCACGTAGATCTTGCCGAGCGCCTCGCCGAGCGCGCCGTTGACCGCGTTCGAGCAACGCTTCCAACGCTCGGGCTGCTCCGGCTGCCCGCGCAACTTGCGGCTGTAGAAATCGAAGTTCTCCTGGTCGAAGGGCTTTGGCAGCTGGCTGGCCACCGCTGTGAGCACGTGATACCGCATGTACGCCTTCAGCGTCGCCATGTCGGTGTCGCGCACCTCGCGCATCAGCGCAGGAAAGAAGTCAGGGGTCTGATCGTTGATCTCGGTGATATGCGGGGAGTGGACAGCATCCGCAAACTGGACGAAGTTGACCCCGTGAAGACGTGCCTCAAAGGTCGCAACCGGCTCCAGATGATAGGTCTTCTCCGGGTCGCGGAGGTCGACGACGCCGAGGCTGGATTTCGCCATCGCGGTCTCCAGACGGAGGATCGCCAGGGCGTCGCGGTTGGCCTGTTGGGGCGAGGATCCGGCCAGCGTGAGCATCTTGGCGACATGCGCCACGTACTGCTGCCGGATGGTCTCGTCCTTTGCGCCGGCGCGAAGGTAGTAGTCCTTCTCCGGCAGACCGAGGCCGCCCTGGCCGATGGCGGCGATCTGCTTGGTCGCGTCCTTGAAGTCCTGCTGCTCGCCGTAGCTGAAGAACAGGTCCGCGCCATCGCGCTGGAGGCGGCCGATGACGGCCGGGAGTTTGAGCTTGGACAACATGCCGTTACCCATGCCGTCGATTTCGGCCAGAAGTGGCGCGACCGGCTCGAGCCCCTTGCGCTCAACGGCATCGCGGTCCATGCAGGCGTGGTAGAAGTCGCCAATCTTTTGCTCGTCCGGCGATCGCCCAGGGCCACCGGCCGCGGCCTTCTCGAGGATGCCGCGCAGAGCTTGGGTATTCACGTTATACAAAGCGTAGAACTGGTCAACGCCGGTCTGGTCGGCGGGAATGGGGTGGTTTGCGGCAAACCTTCCGCAGGCAAACTTGTAGAAGTCGTTGCAGGGGTCTGCACCTGTATCGATCGAGGTGAGATCAAAGCCCGGAATGGGGAGGTAGACCTGCTGCGGCGGCGCGGGCGCGGGGCTGGAGGGAGCCGCCGGCGCCTGTGCACCGCCGGAGATTGCAAAGCCGCCACTTCCAAGAAGGATCAACGCTGTGAGTAAACTTGTCCAGACCTTGCCTTTGCCGCTCCAAACGCCAAACCTCATCCGCCCTGTTCTCCGTAGATCGTCTCTGTGTGGTAGATCGTCTCTCTGTGTAGGACGCCGGCCGCCGACGTCGGCGAGCATGTGTTCCTCTTCTCACTGTACGGGTCTGCCCGGAAAAGTGCACTGACGATTGACAGCAGGGGTACACCAAAGTGCGACGGCAGATCCGGCAATCTGAAACGAATTACGCCTCTGAAACCGATCCCTCGCCCGGATACGTCTATTTTTATAGGAAGAGGATGCCTCGCCGCTTGATGCCTGCCTGCCACTGCCCCGCTCTTCTCCCGACCCAAGCGCGACTTCGCGTGCTGACACTGTCGCTTGTCTCGCTTCTGTGTGCCCCTCTCCTGTTCGGTCGTGGGCCGGATCCGCCACAGCGCGTACCGCTCGAAAGCTTTGGCTTCCTGCCCATCTCCAGGCAGATCCTGGCTGCGGGCGGGACGATGTTTAGCGTGCACTATGTGGACGACCGGCATCTTCTGGTGACGTTTGGGGTCCACCGTCTGCTGAAGCGACTGCCCGACCACCGCCCGGAGGATGACGACCGGACGACCGCGGCGGCACTGCTCGAGCTGCCATCCGGGCGTGTGCTGGCACGGGCGGAGTGGCAGCTGCGCGACCGTGCGCAGTACCTATGGCCCCTGGGCGAAGGCGCCTTTCTTCTCCGCAACCGCAACCGGCTCAGCACCATCATGCCGCTGGTGAACCTCAAGTCAGGCGACGCGTTTCGCGAACGGCCCTTGTTGCACACGGACCGGCGCATCGCGGCCATTCTCGTCTCACCGGACCGAAGCCTTCTCACGGTGGAGACGTCGCCGCACGTCGCCGTCGCCGAGAAGACGGGCCCGACCGGTGCGGCGATGTCAGCGGGTGCGACGTCCGAGACCGAACACCGTCCGGCAACAGTGCAGATCAACTTCTACCGGCTCGTACGCCCGAGGGAGTCTGAGCGGGACCTTGACATGATCCGGCCCGTTGCTGCAGGCGCCATCCGGGCGCAGGCCGCCGTCGCTCTGCCGATCGATGGATCGGGGCTGATCGACGTCATCGACCAGGGACGGCAGCACTGGGCATTCGACTTCGAGGAGTTTTCGGGCAAGGTGGCGGAGCTGGCGCCCTTTGACTCCACCTGCCCGCCGCGGCCAGTACTGGTCAGCCGAAGCGAGTTTGTCGCCATCGGCTGCCGACGGGAGAACCAGCGGCAGGTGATGGGCGGGTTCAATCTGCGCGGCGAAGAAATGTGGGAGCAGGTGTTCCCCGAAAGCTACATTGCACCGGCGTTCAGCCTGGCTCCGGCGGCTGGACGGTTCGCTCTGGGGCGAGTCCTGGTCAGCTCTGCGCTCCTTGAAATGAGCAGCTTCTCGCCGGATCTGCTTACAGGTCAGACAGTTACGGTGTACAGCAACGACAGCGGTCGGCAGCTTCTGCACGCGGAGTGTGGACCGGTGCAGAGGTCAGGGCAGAACTTCGACCTTTCGCCCGACGGCTTGCAGCTGGCGGTGATCCACAACGAAGCGGTCGAGATCTACAAGCTGCCGGCGATCTCGGGTGCGGAACAGGCGGCTTTGCGGAAGGCAGCCGCCCTGGCGCCGGCGATCGCGGAAGGACCTGTGCGGCTGAAGAGAACCTCGGCCGGCGGAAAGGGCCGAAAAGAACTGGCGGAGACGGCGGACGAGAAGCAGGAAAGCGAGCAAGAGGCCAGAGAAGAAAACGCTCCGGACGCAGACGCGGGGACGGCTGCGGGCAACGTAGCACGCGGAAGAACAAATCCGGCCGGACAAACAGGACCAGCAGCGGCTGCCCCTCCCACGGCAGAAGCACAGGGCGGAGCGGGCGCCGGCGCGAAAGCTCCGGAAGCAGCGGCTCCGGCCCCAGGTCCGGCAGGAGATGCGCCACCGGAGACGCATCGCTCGAAGCCTACGCTCTATGGAGATGGAAATGGATCTGGACCTGGATCCGGCGCTGAAGGAACAGGAGCAGGAACAGGGAAAGAAGCCGGGAAAACAGAGGACACTCGGCCGAAGTAAAGCCGAAACCGAAGCAGCCGCTAAGCCTACGCCGCTTTGACGACGAGCGCTTTTACACGTGCGTTCAGGCGGCTCTTGTAGCGGCTGGCGGTGTTCTTGTGAATGACGCCCTTTTGCACGCTCTTATCCAGAACCGACACCGTGGCGCGGAACTGCTCGGTGACGGCTGCCGTGTCGCCTTTAAGGATGGCTTCGCGCAGCGATCGGAGGGTTCCTCGCAGTTTGCTACGGTTCGACCGGTTGACTGCCGTTTTTACCTCGGTCTGACGGGCGCGCTTCAGGGACGAAACATGATTTGCCATAGCTCTAAACTCTTTTCTGTCTAATTTCTGTCTAAACTTTGTGGTATCGCGATGCAAAGTGTGGAAAGGTCGTCGCAGCAAAATCCGGACAGCAGCAAAGTGCCTGTCTCGATCCCGCCTGGAGGCGCCGGCAGATGTGCCGGGCTCGTCTGCTGCCGCGCTCGACGCAACCTTCCGGACGCATACCTTTCAAGATTACGGAACTTCGGAGCTCCGGTCAAGACAGTCGCTCGTTCGCCCGGACGTGCCTCGAAAACCCCAACGTGCAAAGATTCATCAGAACGCCCTTGACTCCGGCCCTCCGCCGTTTTACCCTTCACCCATCGTTGGCATCCATCGCCATCCCGATCCGCTCCTCGCAGCCAGCTCTTGCCGCTGCCGTACGTCCCTCCCCCTGCTTGCCCCAAACGTTGTATCCCGTGTCCAAGCTGCGCTTCCCTTATCCCAAAAGGGACGCCGGCATCACTCGCTACGCCTGACGGAGGTCAGACCCCGAATTGACAACTAAGACGACCCGAACGATCGCTATCACGCACGGCATCGAACCCTTGTACGGCACCCGCGACGAGAATCTTCGGCTCCTGGAAGGCGGTCTCGGCGTCACGATCGATCTTCGATCGGACGGCATCCAGGTATCGGGTGAGCCGGCGGTTGTCTCCCGTGTGCAAGGCATCTTTTCAGACTTCGACGCCCTCCGGAAGGCGGGCCACGCGCTCCACAACGGCGAGCTCCACGGTCTGTTGAAGCTCTTGGTCGCCGACGAGATCTCGACCCTCCGGTCGCTGGTCGACTCCGGCCGGCAGCGCTCGGCGGGGGTCAAACGCACCGTGCAGCCGCGCAGCCCGAACCAGCGCAAGTATGTCGAAGCGATCGAGTCCTCCGACATGACGTTCGGCCTCGGTCCAGCCGGCACGGGTAAGACCTACCTCGCCGTCGCGATGGCCGTTTCGGCGCTGATGTCGAAAAAGGTCTCCCGCATCATCCTCGTGCGGCCCGCGGTCGAGGCCGGCGAGCGCCTCGGCTTCCTCCCCGGCTCGCTGCAGGAAAAAGTCGATCCGTACCTCCGTCCGCTCTACGATGCCCTGTACGATCTACTCGATCAGGACAAGGTCGACAAGCTGCTCGAACGCAACGTGATCGAAGTCGCCCCGCTCGCGTTTATGCGCGGACGGACGCTGTCGGACGCATTCATCATCATGGATGAGGCGCAAAACACCACCAACGAGCAGATGAAGATGTTTGTGACGCGGCTGGGCAACAACTCCAAGGCCGTAATCACGGGCGACCTGACGCAGATCGACCTGCCCAACCCGAAGAAGTCGGGTCTGCTCGAAGCTCTGCATGTCCTCAACGGTGTAGACGGCATCCGCTTCTGCCACTTCGACGACGTCGACGTGGTGCGCCACCAGCTGGTCCAACGAATCGTGCGGGCCTACGATACCTACGGTCGAACGCAGCAGCAGATGCCGCTCGCGATCGGCGATCCGGGCCTCTCCGCTGGTCCGCTCGCACCCGAGGCCTCCGCCAAACCGGCAGCCAAGCCACAGTAGACTGGATTCCATCGACCTGAGCCCGCAGCAGATGATGATCGGCTGCGTTCGGGTCTACACTCGTCAACCGCCCCGGGCCAACGGCAACGAGCGCCCCGGCTGCACCGCGCAGTACACCGGCAGAATCCAAGTCGTCCGTCGGGCCAGCCGAATCAAAGCAAGGATGATCACGATCGGACTTAGAGATCTACCCCCCGGGCACGCTCTCCGCGAGGTCCCAGCTCTGTCCGACCCCTCTGCGCTCATCCGAGCCCTGACGCGGTTTCTCAGTCGCGCACAGGCCGCCTCAGGGATGAAGGGAAGTGTCGATGTGCTCCTCAGCACGGACGCGGAGCTGCGCCGTCTGAACCGGAGCTTTCGCGGAAAAGACAAAGCCACGGACGTTCTCAGCTTTCCGTCCGAGCCGATCCCCGGTCTGCCAGCGGAGCATCAGCGCGGGGGCGACCTCGCCGTGTCGCTCGAGACGGCGGCACGGCAGGCCCGGGAGCATGGGCACTCTCTCTCGACCGAGCTGCGAATCCTTCTTCTGCACGGCCTCCTGCACCTCCATGGGCTCGACCACGAAACCGACACCGGCGAAATGGCCGCTCGCGAGACGGCGCTGCGCGGACGGTTTCGTCTGCCCAGCACGCTGATCGCGCGGACCTCCGCGGCCGAGCCGTCGTCCCACCGGCGGTATGCCCGATGAGCCTCATCTATTTCGTCTCGCTCATCCTGCTCCTGGGCATCCTCGCGATCGCCGCTTACGTCGACCGGGTCTACTCCGAGAGTGGCAAGTTCCTCGCGGGCGAGTATCAGGACAACATCGACTCCTGGGAGGAGCTGGTCGAGCCAAGGCTTGGGCTCGGCCGAGAGTCCATCGCGCTCTCCGCCTCCGTGCTTCGGCAGCTCTCCCTGGCGGCGATCGCTCTCCTGTTCGGTCTGCACCTGTACGGCCACGCCGGTGGGACGGCCGTGCCCGTAGCGCCTACAGCCGCGGCCATCCTCCGAACCGCCTTTGAGCTGATCCTCCTGATCCTGATCTTCGACCGCCTCGTTCCACAGGTGTTGTTCGCCCGCACCCGCGGTGTTTGGGTCCGGCGCATCCGGTACCTCCTCCAGGCGCTCTTCTACCTCATCCTGCCCATCACGCTTCTGCTCGGGCTCCTCCTCTCGATCGCCGCTCTGGCAGAGCCCGAAGAGGCAGAAGCCCGCCCTGAAGACGCGGCCGAGGCCATGGATGCTCTGCTCGAAGCGGGCGAGGAAGAGGGCATTCTCGAAGAGTCCGACCGCGATCTGGTCCGATCCGTCGTCGAGTTCGGCGACAAGGTCGTCCGTGAGGTTATGACCCCGCGACCCGACATCTTCGCCGTCCCCGGCACTCTGACGCTCGATCAATTTACGGCGGCGATTGCAGAGCACGCCTTTTCGCGGGTACCGGTCTACTCAGCCATACTCGACGAGATCACCGGAATCGCGTTCGCGCACGACCTCCTGCAGGTAGCCGACACCGAGGCTCCCTCACGCACCGTCTCCCAGATAGAGCGCCCCGCCGCCTTTGTGCCGGAGACCAAAAACGTCGCCGAACTCTTGCGCGAGATGCAGCGCGAAAAGCAGCACATGCGCCTGGTGATCGATGAGTACGGGTCGGTGGCCGGCCTGGTCACCATCGAAGATCTGCTGGAAGCGATCGTCGGCGAGATCGTGGACGAGCACGACACGCCCGAGGACGAGGTCGCTCCGGTCGCCGAAGCGGACGGATCGTATATCGTTCCGGGAACGTTTGAGATCTCGCGTCTGCGCGATCTCTTCCGCGATCTGTCCGTGGCCGGCGGCCGAGATGGGACCGGCACGGCTGTCGAGAAGATCGCTCCGAACCGCGGCACCGAAGATCCGCAGGGCGAGGTGCAGGCCAGGAGCCGAGCCGCCCGCCGTGACGCCCTGCGCGATCTTCCGGGAGAGATTGTCGATGTCAACCTGCTTCCGATTGAGGTCGCCGGCGCTCCGGCAGAGAATGCCGAATACGAGCTTCCCAGCGACCGCGAGGAACCCACGATTCCCGCTCACCACATGTACGAAGCGACCACGGTGGGCGGCCTCGTGTCCGAGATCGCCGGTCACATCCCCCTGCCCGGCGAGGTGGTCGAGGAAGAGGACCTTCGCATGGAAGTTCTGGCTTCGACCGACCGGCGTGTAGACCGTCTGCGCGTAAGCCTCAACCTGCCTTCAACACCCGCGCCCCCCCGCTCCGAGCCCTGATGGAGAGAGCAACTCCGGCTCAGCGGGCCGTAATGGGTCCCGTAATCTCAGCTTCGACGCGAAGACCGTCGATCTGCGATGGCATTCGGCTTTTTGCCGCCGCGTCGCGAAGATAGACGATCAGAACGTCGTTGCCATCCGTGTCGTGCCCGAGGCCGGCTCCTTCCACGCCCGCGATCTGCATCGCCTTGGCAACCGCCGGAACCGAGGTTGCCGAAGCATCGGCGGACATGGGCATCGACGCTTGTTCGGCCGGCGGACGATGGTCGGGACTTTGATATGCAGGCATAGCGATGGCTCCGATCCTTGCCCGTCAAGCATACGCCGTATGGAGAAGACATGAAAGGGAGCGGGCTGCACTCCCTTCCATGGCAGAGCCTACGTCAGCAGCAGAGTTACGTCAGCAGCAGAGTTACGTCAGCAAATGGATATCGAGCGCGGCAAGAACGCTGGTTATCCTGTTGCCGAACGTTACGGCGCCACCGCCGGCGAAGAGAAGCGCGACCGGATTGCGCGTCGCGGTCCATGTCCAAATGCAGGAGCCGGAGTCGCCTCCAGCGCTGAACGGAGCGGCGCTGACGCCCTGGATGGAGACCTGGTCGACAAAGTGGCCGACACGGCCGGCTCCATAGTTGACATTGACCGCCACGCCGACCGCGGTGATACGCCCGGTGGTCAGACCCGTGGTGCGACCCGTCTTGCCGACCAGCATCCCAAGCACTGGAGCCACCGGCGACGCGTTGATCGAGAAGTAGTTGATCGACGCTCCGTTCTGGTAGGCCTGTTCGCGACGGACACGATCGTGCCAGGTCCATGCCGTCGCGCAATCCACCGTGTTCGAAGCGCCCGCCGCGAAGTTGATCGGCACGAATCGCTCCAGGATCGCGATCTGGTCGGCCGGGCACTTGCCGCCGTCATACGTCCCCGGCTGCACGATGCAATCGCCATACACCCCAGCATTGACATTGGCGAGCACGTGGTTGTTGCTCAGCGCCAGTACGCGCGCATTGCGCGGCGCACTGTTGCCGGTAGCCAGACAACCCATCGTCCCGGCGGTGACCTTCACGTGGCCAACGGAAAATCCACACGGTGCGGGCCGTACCCGCGCCGTATTTGCCCGCGCTTCGATCACGCCCGTCTCGACGATCTCCAGAGGAAAGGAGTCTTCGCTGAAGGCCGAGGTTCCCACCGCCTCCGCAACCGCCGCCTTGATCGAATCCACCGAGGTGAGCTGCTTGACGAAGATCGTGAGCGCCTGGTCCCCGGGTGAAATGCCGACGCTCAACGAACGAGCTGCACCCGATCCGCCGGCATGACCTATGCCGATGCCGACCCCAACGATATTGCTGTTGTCTTCATAAGCCTCCGCCGCTTGGGCTCCGTTGACGGCGCCGTTTCGCAGAATTTCCTGGATCTTCGTCTTGGCCTCGAGCAGATCGTTGGACGGCCCTTGGGCAAAGGTCTGGGCCTCGTTGTAGGCCGCTTCTTCCGCTCCGGCAGAGTTGGCCGAGGGAGACTCGAACTCGTCCACACGGACGTCTTCCGCGCTCTCTTGCTCCTGCGACGGCTTCGCGAAACTCTCGCTGGGTGACTGAAACTGCTCCGTGGGGTCTTTCTGTTTGCCGCTCTGATTCGACTTCATCGGAATACTCCTTGTGCCGAGGGGGCACGGTCGCCAGCTTGAAGGGGAACGAGCGAAGGGCGCGGGTTTGTCTAGCCGCCGCGGGGACGCACTTCGCCCAGGATGGGGTATGCTTCAGGCCCAAGCGTCGGAGAGAAACGGCGCGGTGTTCAAGGAAACAGGTGTTCGGGATATGCCGCGCGTCGAGGTGCAATCGGTCGATCAGCACCGGGACTCACAGGAAACGGCGTCGCATGGAATCAGGTCGTATGTTCCAGGCTGCTCCGGAAGGAACCGCCCGGACAGCTTGCGCGGGTAGATCTCATCGCGCCGTCGGGAAAGTAGTGCATCAGACGCCTGAAGCGTTACACAGAAGTAGCCGCCCGGGGAGAGGTCCGGGCCGCCTTCCGTCGTAAGGGCATTCCCAGACGCGTTCTTCCGACCGCTCTGGAGGGGACCTCGGACACTGAGGCGGCTTTGGAGCAAATTACCTGTTGCTATGGAGCGGGAATATCTGTGCAGAGCCGTTTTCCTCCGGAGAAAACGGCGTCGATACCTGTGGCTCCCTATACACCGACAGTAATTTGCTTTCGCTTCAATCGATCGAGATCTTCCGCAGCAACTTGAAATCCGACAGCATCTTTCCGGTTCCCAGCACCACGCTGGCCAGCGGATCGTCCGCGATCGATACCGGCAGCCCCGTCTCTTCGCGAATGCGCTTGTCGAGATTTTTAATCAACGCACCGCCGCCGGTAAGCACGATCCCGCGGTCGGAGATATCGGCCGAAAGCTCGGGCGGCGTCCGCTCGAGCGCGACGCGGATCGCGTTGATGATGGTCGAGATCGACTCGCCAAGCGCCTCGCGGATCTCGGAGTCCTCGATCGTGATGGTCTTGGGCACGCCCTCGATGAGGTTGCGCCCCTTGACCTCCATGGTGAGCTGCTTGTCGAGCGGGTAGGCCGAGCCGAGCTCGATCTTGATCTGCTCGGCCGTGCGCTCACCGATCAGGAGGTTGTACTTGCGCTTCAGATACGTCGATACCGCCTCGTCCATCTGGTTGCCGGCCATGCGCACCGAGCGCGAATACACGATGCCGGCGAGCGAGATCACCGCAATATCCGTCGTCCCGCCCCCAATGTCGACCACCATGTTGCCGCCAGGTTCGGTGATCGGGAGACCGGCGCCGATCGCCGCCACCATGGCCTGCTCCACCAGGTGAACTTCAGAGGCCTTGGCGCGATACGCCGAGTCCATCACGGCGCGCTTTTCCACCTGCGTAATCTCACTCGGCACGCCGATGACAATGCGCGGGTGCACCATCATCTTGCGGTTGTGCGCCTTGTGAATGAAGTAGTTGAGCATCTTCTCGGTGTGCCGGAAGTCCGCAATCACACCGTCCTTCATGGGCTTGATGGCCACGATATTGCCAGGCGTGCGGCCCAGCATCTCTTTCGCTTCCTTGCCGACCGCCTCGACCTCGTTGGTGATCTTGTTCACCGCGATGATCGAAGGCTCGTTGACGATAATGCCCTTGTTGTGCGCGAACACAAGGGTGTTGGCCGTGCCGAGATCGATGGCCAGATCCGAGGAAAACAGGCTGAACAGCGACCGCATGTTGTGCATGCGGGAGTAACGCGTCTGAAACGAATTGCTGGACATGAGGGTTTTCGGATCGTCCTGGGTGAAGGAGGCTAGGGTGAGTGTAACGCCTCGGGCCACGGAGGTTGCACCACGTATGGGGCACTTACGGGCTCGCCGCGCAAGTCCACGAACCCCAGGAGCAAACCGGAAGCACACCAAGTGCAAACCGAACCGGATGGGTAACGACCAGCGCCTTCAGCGACGTCGCTGCCACCGGCCAGATCTGCGACCACATCTCCGGGCCATTCAAGCAACATCCGCGCACATAACAGCGCCGAAGGATAGATCAGGATGCTGATGTGGCGCGTATAAGCGAAGCCGGCGACATACGGCAGAACGCACGCCGCGACAAGCGCCAGAAAGGTCCACGCGGCAAACTCGCGATCCCGTCTCCGCGCCCCCGCTTGGGCCGCAAGCGCAGCCGTCTGCACCCGCCGCCTCCCACTGACGAGAACATATCCAGACAAGAGAAGCGCTCCAAAGAGCAAGAGACGGAAGAGCACGATGCCGACGGTCTCGATCGCCTGCATGCCGCCCCCGCTCTCGTTCGATCCCAGCTTGTGGAGCGAAAAAAAGATCACCTCCACCTTGCGGAGCTCGGCGCCCGCCGTCCGATCGGGGTGAGCCAGGAGAAATCCAACCGCCGCCTTCTGGTGAAAATCGTTGAAGCTCCACTCGTCAGGGAAGCTGTGCCCGCGGTTCAGGCCGGCATCGTACCGGTCGAGCGACTCGCCGGCGCGCGGAGGATAGCGCCCGAGAAACTCCGGATTGTTGCCCTTGTGAAAGTTGATGCCGTCCAGGCTTGTGCCCAGCGTGTATCGGCCGCTGGCGTGGTGCTGCCACACCGCCCATCCCAGCGGAGCCAGCAGCATCAGCGAGAGCGCAACGTAGCGGGCTCCAGCCGAGCGCAGACGCCACAGGTACGCCACAGCCAGGACCGCCGCCGCCGGCAGCATGGCGCTCTTCGACAGGTAAAGCGCGTCGGCAAGCAGGGCAAACAGCACAGGCTGCCCGAACCCCCGCTGCTCCCGCACACGGGCGAAGAGCAGCATCGCGAACAGAAGCGCGAGCACGCTGTAGGTATAGCCCTCCTCCACCTGCAGGTTGACCACGTCGGCAAGAAACGCCGTCATCCCGAACGGCAGAAGCAAGAGAACGTAGAGAAAGATCTGCCGCCTCGCTCTAAGGACCCGCCCACGTCCGGCAGCCAGGACCGCAAGCACAATGGCCGCTTCCACCGGAACCAAAAACAGCAGCGTCTTGAACACATCGACCGGCAAATAGCGATCGCCAAAGATCCGCACGCCGAGCGCAACCACCGCCGACGCGACCGGCATGCGCGCCGCATGAAAGCAGATCGGGTTGCCGACCGTGCCCATCGCTTCCGTGCACGCGGTCAACCCCCGGCCGGCGAGCAGGCTCTGCGTCGTAGGTCCGACCAGGTTCGCAAGATCGAAGATCGATCCGCCAGCCATGCCGGCGTACCGCCCAAACAGCACCGCCGCGGACACAGACACGAGGACCGGAACGAGCAGAAGGACGATCAGCACAAGATATGGCCGCCGCCCGGTCGGTTCCGTCGAAATCGTATCGCGCATGCTAGCGAGCGGTCGAAAACGCATGCTTGTGTTCCGTGATTTCGGAATCGTACTCGAAGCCGCGCTTCAGCACCAGAAATCGCCGCTCAAACAGGTCGTAACTCAGCTTCGACACAAGAAAAGTCACGACAAAGTTGGCGAACAACGCAACGACACCGGCAAGCGCGATCGAATGGAGGCGGTGGTTGAGCAGAACCAGCAGCTGAATCCAGGCCCATCCGTAGATGGTATGAAAGAGGTAAAAACCATAGCTGTAACGGCCAAGCGTCCGCATCGGCCGCAGGTGAAAGAAACGCTCCACCGCCTCTCCGGCCCGCAGCGTCATGCCGATCAGCCCAGCGCTCGCCACGGGCGTCAGGCTCAGGCCAAGCGTCAGCAGCCACGGCGAATCGTAGCCGGGCGACAGGAGGAAGATCAGCAGCACCAGAGCGCTCGCCCCCAACGCGACGGGCAACGATCGCCTCTGCCAACGGTCGGCCTCCGGTCCGCGCAAGAGCAGGGCCAGCATGGCGCCGATCAGGAGCGCATCCATCCGAAACGGCAGCGTCCGAAACACCCAGGTCTCCGCCACCGACAAAGGAAACATCGCCACCTCGATCGACCGCAGAAGGAGCGCCAGCATCGACAAGCCGGCCGCGGTCCACAGCAGACGCACGCGGTCGCGCACAAACCACACCACAAGCGGCCACAGCAGATAAAACTGCTCCTCCACAAACAGCGACCAGAAGTGCCCCAGAAACAGCTTTGCGGAAGGATGGTTCGGGCTCGCGATGTCGTAGAGCGAAAGGTCGGCATTGCCCCAGAAGTTGCCGAGATACAGCGGAAAGCTGAGGTGCGCCCAGCGCCAGTGATAGCGGAACACCGGTGTCAGCAGGAGCAGAATCAGCAGCGTGAGATAGAAGACCGGGAAGATGCGCAGGCTGCGGCGCACATAAAACCGCACAAAATAGTGCGAGTCCGCGCGCGTGTCAAACAAAATTCCGGTAATCAGAAATCCGGAGAGCGCAAAAAACAGGTCGACGCCGACCCACCCGCGCAGACGAACCTCATTCAGCAGATTCAGGACGCGGCCGCCATGCGCCCCGCCCCCGAAATGATGAAAAAAAATCAGCAAGACCGCAAAGGCGCGAATCCCGTCGAGCGCCGGAAAGCGGGTCTTGAAGTCGATCGGGCCAAACCGTCGGTGGGCAGGAGCCAAGCTGGGAAATCTCCGCGGGTCCGCCCGTCCGTGCGGAAATCTGACGGCGACGGAAGGCCCGGCAACGTCAGGTTACCGCACGCGGCTGCGCTCATAACCGTACCGATAGAATAAGAAGCAAGACCGGAACCGGAGCAGAGATGATCATCGGTGTGCCCAGGGAAGTGAAGGATCACGAGACGCGCGTCGGCGTCACGCCCGCCGGCGTCAAGGCACTGGTCGATCACGGCCACACCGTTCTCGTCGAGCACGACGCCGGAGCGCTTTCGGCCATGCCGGACGACGACTTTCAGAACGCCGGCGCGGAGATCGTCGGCTCGGCCTATGACCTCTGGCGCCTCGCCGACATGGTCGTCAAAGTCAAGGAGCCCACCGAAAAGGAGTACGTCTACTTCCGCCCCGGCCTGCTCCTGTTTACCTACCTGCATCTCGCTCCGTTGAACGCTCTAACCGACGCTCTGCTCGATAAAAAGGTGACCGGCGTCGCCTACGAGACGGTGCGCGACCGCGCCGGACATCTGCCGCTGCTGACCCCCATGAGCGAGGTGGCGGGCCGGCTCTCGGTCCAGATCGGCGCCGAGTATCTCACCAAGGCGCACGGCGGCCGCGGCGTTCTGCTGGGCGGCGTCCCCGGCGTCGCGCCCGCGAACGTATGCATCCTCGGCGGCGGCATCGTCGGCACGAACGCCGCCAAAATCGCGCTCGGCATGGGCGCCAAGGTGACCCTGCTCGACCTCAACCTGAACCGTCTGCGCGAGCTCGACGACATCTTCTCCGGCCGCGTCTACACCGTCGCATCCAACTCCTACAACGTGGAGCGCGCGACCGCCGAGGCCGACCTCGTCATCGGCGGCGTCCTCATCCCCGGTGCCGCCGCTCCGAAGATCGTCACGCGCACCATGGTTGCAAAGATGAAAAAGGGAGCCGTGGTCGTCGACGTCGCCATCGACCAGGGCGGCTGCATCGAAACCGCGCGACCCACGACGCACTCCGACCCCTCGTACGAGGTCTCGGGCGTGGTCCACTACTGCGTCACCAACATGCCGGCCGCCGTGCCCAACACCTCCACGCTCGCCCTCACCAACGCCACCTTCCCCTACGTCCTGAAGCTGGCCGACTCCGGCGCCGAAGCCACCATTCGCGAGGACAAAGGCATCGCCGAAGGCGTCAACACCTACAACGGCACACTCACCTACGCCGCCGTAGCCCAGGCGCAGGAACGCGATTGGAAGCCGGTGGCCGATCTGCTCTGAAGGCGTTCGCAACCGTTCGAAAACCGGGCCTACCCCCTCCGCATCCGGAGGAGCGTATACGCATATGAAAGCAGCACCGCCACACTGATGGCCGTCGCCTTGTAGTGCGCAGGCGCAAACAGAAAAGCCGCATACACCAGGACGCATCGTCCGATCGCGTGCTGCATGCCCACAGGATCGTCCGCGGCCCAGCCATACGGGATCCAGATAATGCCCATCAGGATCGCTCCGCCCAGCACGATCAGAATGGGATCGTGGGCCAGCGGCGCACCGATAATGACCATCGGCCACATCAGCGCCACCAGCCCGAGCGACTGCACAAACATCTGCGTCACAGGATTGTCCGTACCCCCGAGCTTCACCTTCCGGCCGGAGACGCGATCGATCAGGATCGCCAGCGGAAAGATCGTCCCGCTGCCGAACCCCACCAGATAGCCAAGCTGAATGGGTCGCACATACAGCGCCGCCACCGCGACGATCGCCCAGAAGATCATGCCGGCGATCGGCATCGACTTCGTGCTTGTGGCGCGAAATTCCCGCCGGAGGTCATCCAGTCTCAGGTCTGAATCCATCACCGCCGATACTATCGCAAAGGTCTCGCCCGAGGTCCCACCCACAGAGACACCCGCCTCGCCGCTCGCGCCTCGCCATATAATCAGCGCACCACATAGGCCAGGAGGAGAGCACGCCGGTGACCGAGAGCCCCATCGCTGCCCGTCGCCGCAAGCTCGTCAGCATCCTGCTCGGCGTCGGCGGCCTCTTGCTGTTTCTCCTTCTCGCCGGCCTCAACGCCTTCAACCTCCGTGTGCTGAATCCGTCGACCACCGGCCGCATCCTCGTCTTCACCGGCCTCTCCGTCATCGCCTTTCTCCTCTTCGTCGCGGTCCTGCTTCTCCTCGTCCGCAACGTCCTCAAGCTCTACGCCGACGAGCGCTCGCGCGTCCTGGGATCGCGCCTCCGCACCCGCATGCTGGCAGGCGCCGTCCTCGTCTCGCTCGTTCCCATCGGCTCCATGTTCGCCTTCTCCTACGGCCTGATGAACCGCGCCGTCGATCGCTGGTTCTCCGAGCCCGCCAACGAGGTGCGCGACAGCTCCAACCGGATGACGCTCGACCTGGAGCAATACTCCATCGCGAACGCGCGCGTCGAGGCCGAAGCGATCGCCGCAAATCTGCTCCTTCCGCCGCCGCCCTCAACCCCGACCATCGCTCCCTCCGACATCCCCCGCGATCGGCCCGGTCACCACCCATCCGCCACCAAAAGCCGCACACGCCAGACCTCGCACGGCCATCCAACCGGTTCCACGTCACCCCGGTCCACCGCCCGTCCGAGCACCGACCTTCTCCGTCCCGCGCCCCCCGCCCGTGAAACGATCCAGCGTGTCTTTCGCGAGCACGAGATCACCCTGCAGAACGGCTTCGCCGTCGCCTTTCGCGAAGGCCGGTCCATCGCCGCCTTTCATCTCCCCACCGGCGGGGCGAACACCGTCCGTCTAAAGCTCTGGCTGCCCAGCGCCGCGGCCGAAACAGGCGCCGGGGCCGAAACAGGCGCCGGGGCCGAAGTAGAAGACGACGCCGGTCCCTCCGCCCCCGCCCCAGACCGCGCCTCTGCGTCCGGAGCAGCCGGGCTGCCGCCGGGGGCCCGGAACTCCGTGCCGGCTTCCATCCTCTCCGCCGCGGACCGAAGCGACCAGCCAATCTTTTCGCTCGGCGGCGTCGACTACGCCCTCGGAACCGCGGCCCTGCCTACCGGCGGAACGGTCGTCGTCGGTCTGCCCCTGCCCACAGGCATCGCGGCCAACATGGCTCGGCTGCGCTCGGCCGCCGATACCTACCGTGTGCTCTACAGCAGCCGCCGCCAGGTGCGCTGGCTCTACACGCTGCTGCTTCTCCTCATGACCAGCCTGGCGCTCTTCGCCTCCTCGTGGCTGGCGCTTCATCTTTCAAAACAGGTCACCCGGCCCGTCGAGGATATCGCCGACGCCATGGAGGCGGTCGCGGCGGGCGACTACGCCCATCGCGTCGAGGCCAGCGCAACCGATGAACTCGGCGAACTCGTCCGCTCCTTCAACCGCATGGCCACCGATCTCGAGGGATCCCGGCACGCCGTGCTTCAGTCCGCGACCGAGCTCTCCGCCGCCAACGCGACCCTTGAAGCCCGCCGCCGCGAACTCGAAACCATGCTCGAAACCATCCCCAACGGTGTGGCCACGCTCTCGCCCCTCTGTTCCATCGTGCTCTCCAACCGCGCCTTGTCGGAGATGATGGATCCCGGCGGACAAAAGCCGTTCCTCGGCCAGACCATCGCGGAGGTCTTTCCGGCGGAGGTCGTCGATGTCCTGAAACGCCTTATCCGGCGATCGCACCGCATGGGCTCGGCCTCCAGCGAGATCGAAATCAACCGGCCCGGCAACGGCCATCTTGCCGGCGAGACGCTCCATCTGCTCGCAACCGTCGCTCTCCTCGAAACCCCCGTCCGGACCTCCGCACCCATCTCCGACCGCGCCGAGCGCGAGCATGCCGGCTACGTCCTTGTGCTTGAAAACGCGACCGAACTCCTCCGCGCGCAAAGGCAGTCCGCGTGGAAGGAGGTCGCGCGCCGCGTCGCCCACGAGATCAAAAACCCTCTGACCCCCATCGCGCTTTCCGCCGAGCAGATCCGCCGCCACATCGACCGTCTCTCCGCCAATCTCGACACCCACGGCATCGAGTCGCCATCCGTCGGCGTCATCCGCCGCTGCTCCGAGGTCATCTCCTCGTCGGTCGAGAGCATGCGATCCCTGGTCGATCAGTTCTCGTCCCTGGCCGAGTTTCCAACCGCCAAGCCGCGCCCGGCAGACCTGAACACCATCGTCGAAAACGCCCTTGCCCTGTTCGCCGGACGCATGGCCGACATCCGCGTGCGCCGCGACATGGACCCGCACCTTCCGCTCGTGCTCGCCGACCCCGAAGCCCTCAAACGCGCGCTCGGCAACCTCATCGACAACGCCGCCGAAGCCATGAGCACAAGTCTGCTCCGCGACCTGCAAATCTCCACCTCCCTGCTCCGGAGCGGCCTGGTCGAACTCGTGGTCGCAGACTCCGGCACCGGCCTGACCGACGATATGCGCGAGCGCCTCTTCTTGCCCTACTTCTCCACCAAGGAGCGCGGCACGGGACTCGGTCTGTCCATCGCCGCCAAAATCATCGGGGAGCACGGCGGCACCATTCGCGCCGAAAAAAACCTTCCCGCCGGGGCCCGGTTCATCGTCGAGCTCCGACCGGCGCCCGCCACCGACTCCGACCCCGATCGCAGCCCCGCAATGTCGTCCGCGATCTCAGGCTGAGTCGCGAATCGTCGCTCCTCAGTTGAGACAGGCACGCAGGCAGTCAGGCGAGATCCTACTGCTTGCCAAACCGATACACCACACCCACGTTCACACCGAGGTTGTTCTGCACCGATCCCCCCTCCGGGCTCGTAAAGGTCGTACCCATGTAAGTCGGGGTCACCCGAAACGCCAGGTTCGGGAAGAAGTTGTAGTCCAGATTGACGCCGGCAGTAAACGCCGGCCGCCAGGCGTCCTTCCAGATGCCCACGTCGATGGACGGATATCCCTTGGTACCGTCGCTGAACTTGCCGTATGCAACGCCGCCCGTCACAAAGCCGCTGATGGCTTCTTTCTGTTTGCTGTAAAAGCGGTACGTCGGTCCCGCGGTAAAGAAGTACTCGGAGATCTGCGGGTTCGGGATGTTGTAGATCGTGTTCCCAACCTTGGCCTTGCCGTACGCTCCGTGAACATCGCCCGTGATGCCCAGCTTCGGGTTCAGGAAGTAGGTTTCGCTCAGGAAAAACGTCACCTCATTGTTCTTCTGGAGGTGCTCCCCCGAGCGGAATCTGAGGTATCCGCCACCGCCGGCCGCCTCGTTTCGCTTGCTGTACGTCTCCTGGATCGCACGCGCAATGCGGGCCTTGCGGTTCGCGTTCGACTCGCGACGGGCCCGCCGCGCAACCACCTGCGCTCCCGACGGCAGGCTGAGAGCAGCCAAAAGAAAGACGGAAAACAAAGTCTGGACCCACGGCAAACGGACCCACTGCGATTTCTGACCAACCATCAAAGCCTTGCTCCTCCATGCTGTCCCGGCACCTGCGTTCAGGCACTTTGTTATGGTGAAACTTCGCCCAGGCCTCTGTCGCCCTGGGCAGGGGTGCGGGGACTCCTTATTAGAACATCCGCACCGGAACATCGGCGCCCGGCCAAAGCGGCGCAGAGGAGGAGATCCAAGGTCTTATGGCAAAGAGGCGATCCGGAACGCGAACAGGCGCACAGGCGCCGGCCGGAGCGAAAGCACGACGCAGCGCCCGCGGCGGCGGCAGGAACGGACGTTGGCTGCTCGGCCTTCTCGTCGGAGCGGCCTTGGTCCTCCTCGCCGGATACGCGTATCTCCACCGGGCAGCGTGGACGAGGACGTTGCACGGCGAGACGAAACCGAGCCCGGCTACCCACCGCGGAGAGCCGCCGACACGGCCGGGTGCCACCCGCGCCAAGCCGGAACCGGGAGCCACGGTGCGGCATCCGGCCGTGCCCGCCGCCGGAGCCTCTCCTGTGAAGCCGCCCGAAGTGGCTCCCTTCGGGTCGAGCGAAGACGTCTTCGAGGCTGGCGCAGAGGTCTATCGGAGGCAGTGCGCTCGTTGCCACGGCACACCCCGAGTCCAAGCCCGTGCCGCATCTCCAACCGGCGCGGGAGCGGGCGCACTCGATCTCTGGCACCCACACACAGCTCACGACAGACGCATCGGTGTCACCGGCCAACCCGTCGCGCAGATCTACAACAGCATCGCCCAAAGCCCAACGCCCGGACACGCGTTCCGCCAAAAGCTCTCGGGGACCGAGATCTGGCAGGTCACCCTCCTTATCGAGCATGCAGGCGATCCTGACGGCCTGCCCGATCCGGTCCGGCGCATCCTGGATTCATCCACATCTCGATCGGACACGTCCACCTCTCGATCGGACTCGTCCACCTCTCGATCGGATTTGTCCACCTCTCGATCTGGTTCGTCCACCGGTACGCCCGCACGCTAAGAGCCTGTCTCGAAGAACCCAGGCGCAGGTCGGCAAGGTTACCAGGGAGCGACGGCAGCTGCGGCCCGGCATGGCTCACAGAATGCCACGGCGAACGCGCCCCTATGCCCCACCCGCGGTGCTCTCCATTTCAGACCCCGCGCTCTCCCACACCTGCTTTCGGTTCGCTCCCTTTGCCTTGCAAGGGCAACACTTGCGGGCAAATCGGAAGCTTCCGAACGATCTGAAAAACGTCTCTTGCCAATCGTCTCGCGGAGGGCATACTATCCGTTTCGCGTTCGGTAGAGTCCCGTTTCGGTACACGCCAGAGCGCCCCAGAAACATTGACGAGCTCCCCACGGTTCACGTTTGCCAGTTACCGTCGTGCAGTTTTGGCGACGGAGAACGTTTTGAGAGGTCAAGGAAGAACTATGTCATGGTATGCGTACTGCATCGCCGAACGGCAGGCGTTTCCCGAGCTGTGCCGGCACCGCCGCCCTACACCGCTGGCCGGGGTCTCCGGCCTCTTTGGAAACCAGGCTTTCCTGTTTCCCGCAAGCGATCTCGCCGTCATCGTCTCCGAACACGATCTTGAAGACACGAAACGGTTGGATCAGCAGGCGGCAAAGGACCACGCCCGCGTCATCGCCGAGTGCTTTGCCCACTCCACCGTGCTTCCCTTCCGGTTTGGAACGACGTTTCAGGACGACGACGCTCTCCGGCGCTCCGTCCGGTCCAACCAACGGCACTTCCAGGCCAACGTCGAACGCCTGCGCGGCAAAGCCGAAATGCACCTCAAAGTTCTGGTCGACGACACCTGCCCAGGAAACTCCTGTCGCGACATGACCGTCGGTCAGGGATATCTGACGAGCCTCCGCGAGAGCGCCAGCCGGCAGCGCGAACGGCAGTCCCGGGCACGCGCCCTCTCCGTCCAGGTACACCGGATGTTTCTCCCCATCGCCGAAGAGATCACCTGTAAACGCATGGAATCGGGCAAAATGCTGCTCGACATCGCGCACCTCATCGACAACCGCACCGTGGAGCGCTACCAGAACAAGTACAGCTCGGCCACCCTGCAGATGAAGGAGTGCCACATGCAGCTCTCCGGACCGTGGCCGCCATACCACTTTGTCCAGAGGTCGGCGCCGCAACACCAGCACTCGGCCTAACTCTCCAAAACCCCTGCTTCTCCCCATCCTGCCGGGTGCGACGGTCGATCGTGCACCCCGCAGTGCCCTTTTGGCACTAAAGTCATCCCTTCTGCCGCAGTTCCTCTCCGGTCTTTGCGACCCGCGCCTTTCTGCGCGCATCGCATACAAGTGTGGGCGGTTCTGGGTCTGTGCCCGTTTTCCCGGGGTTTCCTCCTCGGTCGAGCAAGCAGGTGCAGACCGGATCTACCGCCCGCCGTATGCGCAGAGACGCATCAGGAGAGAGTTTTCGATGAACGTTAGCAGAACCTGTTTGGGAGCTTTTACTGCTCTCGTATTTGCAGCCAGTCTCCCCGTATGGAGCGTGGCCGGCGTGGCCCAGGAACCCAACCCGACCTCCGGGATCACACCAGGTCAGGCCGCCGGCCAGATCTCCCAGCAGCAGGACGGCATCTACTTGTTCCGCGTCAAGGTCGTCCAGCGCGATCTGGACGCCGTCAACTACTTCCACCGCTCCGGATCGACGCGCATCGGCTTCAAGGGCACAACGCTTCTGCCCGGCGCTTCGGGCGAGGCCAAGGTCACCAGCGAGCGCGGACAGATCTCGATCGACGCAAAGTTTCAGGGTCTCACCCCGGCCAACGGCTTCGGTCCGGAGTACCTCACCTACGTCCTTTGGGCCATCTCGCCCGACGGCCGACCCTCCAACCTCGGCGAAATCCTCCCCTCCGGAACCAAAAACAATATCAACGTCACCACATCCCTCCAAAGCTTCGGCATGATCGTCACCGCCGAGCCCTACTTCTCGGTCACCCAGCCAAGCGATGTCGTCGTTCTGCAAAACGTCATCCTCGAAGACAAGACGCAGGGCGTGCTCGAAAAGGTGAATGCCCATTATTCCCTCCTTCCGCGCGGCCTCTACGCCGCGACCGACGGCTCAAAGACAGTTGCCGACCCGATCACACGCAACGAGAAATCGCCCCTGGAGCTGTTCGAGGCCTACAACGCCTTTCGCATTGCAACGCTGTCCGGAGCGGACCGGTATGCTCCCGACATCATGACCCAGGCCAAGCAGGATCTGCGCAACGCGGCCGATCTCGACAGCAACAAAAAAGGCGATCGCAAGCTCGAAATCACCTATGCCCGCCAAGCCGTGCAGAGGTTTGAGGATGCTCGCCTCGTCTCCCTGCGCAAGCAGGGGGTCGAGCGTCAGGTAGCCTCTGACCAGGCTCGTCAAAACGCCCAGATGCAGGCCGAGCAGTCCCAGATTCAGGCGCAGCAGTCGCAGCTTCAGGCCGCGCAGGCTCAGGCCGCGGCAGAGCTTGCCTCGGCCCAAACCGCCCGCGCCGAAGCAGACCGCCTTCGCGCTCAGAGCGAAGCCAACTCGGCCCGCAACCAGGCAGCCCAATCCGCCGCCGAAGTGACCGCCACCCGCGAGCGTCTGCGCGAACAGCTGAACAAAGTCCTGCAGACGACCGAAACCGCCCGTGGCCTCATCGTCAACCTCTCGGACGTGCTCTTCGACACCGGACAGTACACCCTCAAGCCGGACACCAAGCTCTCGCTCGCAAAGGTGGCCGTGATCCTGCAGGCCTACCCCAGCCTCAAGCTGCAGGTCGAGGGATACACGGATTCGGTCGGCAGCGACGAACTCAACCAGAAGCTGTCCGAAAATCGCGCCAATGCCGTCAAGGACTTCCTGATCTCGCAGGGCACCGATCCTTCCAGCATCTCCGCTGCCGGCTACGGCAAGTCGAACCCCGTCGCCGACAACAGCACGGCGGCGGGACGAGCGCAAAACCGGCGCGTCGATCTCATCGTCTCCGGGGCTGCGATCGGCGTCACCCAAAGCGGACCCGGCGGCAGCAATCCGCAGTAGAAACCGCAATACACAAAGAGAGAGGCTGCCATACGCTGGCAGCCTCTCTCTTTGCATCCATCTTCAGAACCGGCAAAAACAGCTTCAAGAGTCGGTCCAAAGGGTCGAACGCAATCCATGCTTTCCATGCGCGGCAAGACGGTTCTCGTAACAGGCGCGAGCTCGGGCATCGGCCGGGCGACGGCCCTCGCCTTTGCGGCCTCCGGAGCTCGTCTGCTCGTCTGCGCCCGGCGTCTCGATCGCCTTACAGATCTCGCCTCCGACCTGGAGATCGCCGGCGCCGAGGCGGTCGAAACCTTTGCGCTCGATGTGCAAGACCGGGCAGCCGTCGATAGCGCCATCCGTGGACTCTCTCCGCAGTCGGCCGCCATCGACGTTCTCGTCAACAACGCCGGCCTCAGCCGCGGCCTCGCCAAGCTCTACGCCGACGAACCCGAGAACTGGCACGAAATGATCGACACCAACATCAAGGGCCTCCTCTACGTCACGCGCGCCGTCGTTCCCGGCATGGTCGATCGCGGTCGCGGTCACGTCATCAATCTCGGATCCAGCGCCGGACACCAGACCTACGCCAACGGCGCCGTCTACTGTGCCACCAAAGCCGCCGAACGCGTTCTCAGCGAGGGCCTCAAACTCGACCTCATGGGAACGCCCGTGCGCGTCACCACCGTCGACCCCGGCATGGTCGAAACAGAATTCAGCGAGGTGCGCTTTCGCGGCGATGCGCAACGTGCTGCCGAGGTCTACCGCAACATCACGCCGCTCAAGCCCGAGGACGTCGCCGACGCAATCCTGTGGGCAGCCACCCGTCCCCCGCACGTCAACGTGCACGAAATCCTGCTGACCACCATCGATCAGGCAAACTCAAACACCTTTACCCGGCGCAGCTAAAAATCCGGCCCGGCGCAGCTAGAGCATTACCTGTAGGTGTACAGGGAGCCACAGGGATCAACGCCGTTTTCTCCGGCACGAACATTCCCGCTCCATAGCAACAGGGAATTTGCTCTAAATCCAGCCAAGGCCCACCGACATCCACAGCCTTTACAGGTGGATCGACCAGCCCAGCTCAGCCAGCTTCTCTTCCACATCCGCAAGCGCCAGTTCGAGCGCCGATCGCCGATGCGGGCTCGACGTGCGCTCCGACAAGATGCGTTCCCTCTGCATCTCAAGCGCCTGCAGCCGCCGCTTCTCATCCGCCGCCAAAGCTCTCGATCCAGCCGCGACCGACCGCTCCTGAACGCCTTCAGCACGCAGCGTCTGCTCCGCCTGCTGCGACTCCACAGATTTGCTCTCCCACCCACGCGACATACGCCCATTCTACCCCGCGCGTTGCCTGGGCCCCAAACTATAATCAATTGGTCGGGCCGCCGCGCGCGTTTAGGATGGGTCTGTGATCGTTGAGGTTCAGGGGCTACGCAAGGTATACACGGGCAAGGGAACGGTGCTCGCCGTCGACGGCATCGACCTGGACGTGCGTGAAGGCGAGCTCTTCGGCCTGCTCGGTCCCAACGGCGCCGGAAAGACGACCACGATCAGCATCTGTACCACACGCGCCCTGCCGACCGCCGGCACCGTCCGCATCGCCGGCGTGGACGTCGTCGCCGCGCCTGCCCTGGCCCGCCGCCACATCGGCGTTGTGCCGCAATACAACACCTTGGACCGGGCGTGCACCATCGCCGAAAACATCAACTTCCACTGCCTCTACTTCGGCTTCTCCCGCGCCGAGGCGCGCGCCCGAACCGCCAATCTCCTCACCCAATTTCACCTCTCCGAGCGCGCCGGAGCCTACCCCTCCCAGCTCTCCGGTGGCCTCGCCCAGCGCGTGCAGATCGCGCGCGCCATCGCCCACCGTCCCAAGGTTCTCTTTCTCGACGAGCCTTCGGCCGGCCTCGATCCCCAAAGCCGCATCGCCATGTGGGACGCCGTGCGGCATCTCCGTGAAGAAGGCATCACCGTCGTTCTCACCACCCACTACATGGAAGAAGCCGACGAACTCTGCGATCGCGTCGCCATCATCGACCACGGCCGCATCCTCGTCGAGGACACGCCCTCCAACCTCAAAGGATCCGTCGGCGCCCAAAAAGTCTATGAACTCGATCTCGGATCCCCGGCAAGCTCGGCCGCGCTCTCGGACGAAATCCGCGATCTCCCCGGCGTCGCCAGCGTCGAGACCACGCCGGAAGGCATCCGCGTCCTGGCCCATGTCGCCGACGGTCTCCTGCCCGAGATCGTCAAACGGTCAGACCCCTACGGTCTCCGCGATCTCACCGTCGCCGAAACCAGCCTCGAAACCGTCTTCATCCGACTCACCGGACGGGAACTCCGCGATTAGAACCCGATCGCGCAACCAGACGACAACGGCGCTATCAGAGCAGGCACATGGCGCGCAACCAAGGCATACCTCCCCATGTCCCAACTCGTAACCGTCGACACCTCCCTCCCCTCGGCAACCACCCTTCCCGCTTGTCCCCTCTCGATGCGCCCGTGGCGCGCCTTTGCCGGTCTCTTCCTCCGCGACCTCTTCGTCCTCCGCCGTGAGCTGCTTCCGTTCCTCATCCGCATCTGCATGAATCCACTGCTCTTCCTCTTTGTCTTCACCTTCATCATGCCGCACATCAGCGGCGGCGCGGCCATGAATCCAACCTCCGCCATGGGCGCCAATTTCTCCACCGTCCTCCTCCCCGGCTTGATGGCCGTCGCCATCATGTTCTCCGGCATCGCCGCCGTCGCGCTTCCGCTCGCGCAGGAGTTCGGCGTCACCCGTGAGATCGACGACCGCGTCATGTGTCCTCTACCCGTCGTCGCCGTCGCCATCGAAAAAATCTGCTTCTCCGCCGTCCAAAGCATGATCGCCGCCGCCATCGTCTTCCCGCTCGCCTACTTCGTTCCATCGACGCCGGTCGTCGCGCACGTCACCTCCTGGCCCTTTCTGCTCCTGATCCTTGTGCTCGCCAGCCTCACCGCCGGCGCCCTCGGCCTCACCATCGGCACCAGCGTCAAGCCCCAGCAGATCGGCCTCATCTTCGGCGTAGTCGTCATGCCGATCACGTTCCTCGGCTGCGTCTACTATCCCTGGGCCGCGCTCAACCACATCCGCTGGCTCCAGGTCGCCGTCCTCGTCAACCCCATCGTCTACATGAGCGAAGGCCTGCGCGCCGCGCTCACACCCACCCTCGGCCACATGCCGGAATCCGTCGTTTTGCTGATGCTGAGCCTGTTTCTCGTCCTTTTGACGTGGCTCGGCGTCCGCGGCTTTCTTCGCCGCGTCATCGGCTAGCGCAAATTACCTGTCGGTGTATAGGGAGCCACAGGGTCCCAACGCCGTTTTCTCACAAGGAAAACGGCTCTGCACAGGTATTCCGGCTCCATAGCAACAGGTAATTTGCTCTAGCCAACCTTATTCCACATTGCGCGGAGCCGACTGCGACGCCGCCACCAGATCGCGCGTCTCTCCCGACCCTCCAGCGCCCCTAAGATGCTCGGCAATCAGGCGCCCGTGAAACCTTCCGTTCTCAATAAAAATCTCATTGGTCCGTTCGCCGGCAACAATCACCCCCGCCAGATAAATCCCCGGAACATTGCTCTCGAGCGTCTCCGGATCGCAGGCCGGGCAACGATCGTTCTCCGGGTTCAGGTGGATGCCCAGACGCTCCAGAAAACTGAAGTCTGGGTGATATCCGGTCAGCGCAAACACAAAGTCGTTCGGGATCGTCTGTTCGCCCTCAGGCGTGTTCAGAACCACAGCGTCCAGCCCAATCTGCTCCACCGTCGAGTTGAAGTACGCCGCGATCTCGCCGTTCTTGATCCGATTGTTGATGTCCGGCAAAATCCAGTACTTCACGTGCCGATGCATCTCCGGACCGCGATGCACCAGCGTCACGTGCGCTCCGTGCCGCCAAAGCTCCAGCGCAGCAATCGCCGCCGAGTTCTTGCCCCCGATCACCAACACGTCTAGCCCCGAGTAGGGATGCGGCTCGTCATAATAGTGCGCGACCTTGGGCAACTCCTCCCCCGGCAGCCCCAGCCGATTCGGCAGATCGTAGTACCCCGTCGCCACCGCCAGCTTGCGCGCCCGGTGCTCGCGAAGCCGGCCAAACCGGTCAGCCGTCCGAACGGTAAAGTCCCCATCCACGCCAGACACCGCCTCCACCGTCTCATACTGCCGGACGTCCAGAGCATAATGCTCGGCAACCTTGCGATAATATTCGAGCGCCTCGATCCGCGTCGGCTTCTGGTTGGGGCTCGAAAACGGCATGTCCCCGATCTCCAGGAGCTCCGGCGTCGTAAAAAACGTCATGTGCGCCGGATAATGAAAGATCGAGTTGCACAGGCAGCCCTTGTCGATCAGCACCGCTCGAAACCCCACCCTCTGAGCCTCGATCGCGCACGCGAGACCAGTCGGCCCGGCGCCGATCACCAGGAGATCGAACCGCGGCTCGGAACCCTCCCCCACCTGAGGCCCCACACCATCCAGACCATCGATCATCACACCGCTTTGGATGCCAAACCGCCGTGGCAGGCTTCACTCGGCGCCAAAGCCGAGCCTGGACCTCCCCCAGCCTCCCTCAAACCTCCCACAGCCCAAACCTCAGGCTTCCAGCACCACCAGCTTGTGCGCAATCGCAAACAACGCCAGCTCCAGCCGCGTTGAAACGCCCGTCTTATCGAAAATATTCGACAAGTGCCGCTTCACCGTCTCCTCGCTGATCACAAACTCCTTCGCAATGTCCTTGTTGCTGCAGCCTTCCACGATCGAGTTCACAACCTCCAGCTCGCGCGGCGTCAGCCCATACGTCTTGCGCTCGGGCACCGCGGCCGCCTGCTGCATCAGCTCCCGCAGCTTCTGCAAGAGATTGACAACCCGTTCGCCGCCAATCCAGTAGTCGCCCGAAAGCACTGCCCGCAGCGACTTCGACAGATCGCCCGCGACCGAATCCTTGACGACGATGCCGCGCGCGCCGATCTGCAGCGCCTCGATCACCTGCTGCGTCGAGATCGTCCCCGTCAAGAGAATAATCTTGACCCGCGGACTCTTGCTCATAATCGCCCGCATCGCCTCGAGACCCGGCAGCCGCGGCATCTGCAGATCCAGCAGAAGCACGTCCGGCTCCAGCTCAAGCACCTGCGTAATCGCATCGTCGCCGTCGTCCGCCTCGCCCACAACCTCAAATCCGGGCTCGTTCATCAGCATGTTCTTGACGCCGAATCGAACCACCGGATGGTCGTCCGCCACCACAATGCGGATGAGGCCCAGCGGCGGCCCACCTCCCCCTGCTCTTCTTACCAACTCCCTCGTCTGGGTCTGCAGCATGGCGCACCTCTCTTCTGCCGGAAAGCGCGAGCTCACACATCCACTCCGCGCGACCTCAGCATACCCCGAAGGCGGTCAAGTGCTACGCTAAAATTCGCAAGACATGCGACTTTAGTTGTAGAATGCGCAACATCCAACCCGGCGGCATCCCCTCCGGCCCGCTCCCCCCCTCTGCCGTCAAAGCCATCCACCTCCATCGCCGCCGCCAGATCGGCCAGTTCGCGAGCGCCCACCATCCCAAAGCTCCCTTTCAGCGTGTGCGCCCTCCGACGGAAGCTCCCTCCATCCCCCGCCGCCGCAGAAATCTCCATCTCCCGCATCTGCCGGTCCGCCTCTCTAAAGCACATCCGAAACAGCTCCGTCAGCCGCTCGGGAGGCATCGCCGCCGCCACCTGGGCAAACGTCGCTACGTCCAGAACCGGCACCCCCGGAATCTCTTCACCGACTCCGCCCGAAGCCTCCGTCCGAACCGCGGAAAGCTCCGTTCGCACCCTCCTCAACTCCTCCGCAATCTGCTCCACGCGAAACGGCTTCCCCAGAAACCCATCAAACGCCCCCAGAACTTCAGGGAGCGGCCGGCTCGCGCTCATCAGCAGCAGAGGAACCCGCGGCCGACCCACCGACCGCAAGGCACGGGCCAGATCGATCCCCGCCAGCCCCGGCATCTGCAGATCCGTAAGCACCGCCGTGATCTCAGCCCCGGCCCCAGCCCCGGCCCCAGCCCTCCCCGCCAACCTCCGCACGGCCTCGTCCCCGGTCGAGACCGCGACAACTTCATAGCCCTCCCCCGCCAGAACCGCCGCCAGCACATCGCGGCTCAGCGCGTCGTCATCCACCAGCATAAGCGTCTCTCCTCTTCCCGTAGCGCCCATGCTCGCAGAGTACCAAAGGGCGAAACCCTCCCCGGGGCAAGGCTCTCAGAGGCCCCGGCGCGCGATACAGTGTCTGAATATGCACGAGCACACGGAGACCGACAGGAGCGGCGGAAACACCGGTGTGCCTGAAGCTGTCGCAGCCCAGATCGCAGCCCTCTCCGCCAGAGTAGCCGCGCTCGAGCGCGACCTCGCCACGCTCCACAACTCGCCCAGCACCGCCCCACAGCTTCCGACAACGTTCGCTCAGACCGCGGCCGCCCCGCCACCACCACCGATGTTCCCCGCTCCGACCCTCACACCCTCCGCCACTCCGCCCCAACCCGCAACCCCGCCGCCGCTCCCTCGGCCCTCGCTCGAAAATCGCCTCGGCTCGCAGATCTTCAACCGCATCGGCGTCCTGGCCCTGCTCATCGGCGTCACCTGGTTCCTGAAGCTCGCAATCGACAACCAGTGGATCGGCCCCGTCGGCCGCGTTCTGATCGGTCTCCTCGCCGGTGCCGGCGTCATCCTGTGGTCGGAACGCTTCCGCCGCTCCGGCTTCTCAGCTTTCTCCTACTCCCTCAAAGCCATCGGCACAGGCGTCCTCTACCTCTCGATCTGGGCTTCGTTCCAGCTCTACCACCTGCTGCCAGCTCCCGCCGCGCTCGCCGCCATGCTCCTGGTTACAGCCTGGATCGCGTTCATGGCCTGGACCCAGAACGCCGAACTCCTCGCCGTCTACGCCCTCGCCGGCGCCTTTGCCACACCGGCTCTGCTCTCCACCGGGGGAAATCACGAGATCTTCCTCTTCACCTACCTGCTCGCCGCCGATCTCGCCGCCGTCTTTCTCGCGCGCCTGCGAAACTGGCCGCGACTTCTTCTGGGCGCCTTTCCCGCCACCGTCGGCTACTTCGTCGCCTGGTACCTCTCCTTCTTCAATGCTTCCGAGCTCGGGACCACCGTCTTCTTCGTCGCCGCCATCTTCGCCGCCTTCCTCGTCCCCTCCCTCACACCAGCCAAACATCGACCCTCCGAAGACGAAAGCGCACCTCTCGCACACAGCCCCCGAACAGGCCCGAACTGGAGCACCATCCCCGAAATCCTGCTTCCGTTCGCCAACGCCGCCTTCGCCGCGCTCGCGATGTACTCCCTTCTGACCGACATTCAACATCGCGACCTCCTGCCCTGGCTGATGGTCCTCTTCGCCGCGCTCTACCTCGGTCTCCTGCGCCTGCCGAGCGCCCCCGCCACCCGCGCCGTCCACCTCTCGCTCGCCGTGGTCTTCCTCACCATCGCCATTCCCCTCAAAGCCACCGGCCACTGGATCACCGTCGGCTGGATCGTCGAAGGCGCCGCCCTGTTCTGGGCCGCGCTCCGGATCGGAACTCCCGCCGATCCAGCCCACACCGCTCCCACCGTTCCCTCCGGTCCCCCCCTCGAAAGCCGCCTCCTCCGCTCCCTCGCCCTCGCCTCCCTCGCCCTCGGCTTCTGCGGCGTCGTCTGGCAACTCTCGCAAGACGCCCACCGTCTCGACCCCGCCTTCCTCAACGCCCGCTTCGGCACCGCCCTTCTCGGCATCCTCGCCTTCGCTCTCACCGCCTCGCTCGCATCCCAAGCCTCACACAAGTCCGTCGCCTCCCACACATCCGACCCCGGCCTCCTCCACATCGCCGCCGCGAGCGTCATCGCCCTCAACCTCCTCGCCATCTTCGCCGGCATCCGCGAGATACCCCTGCTCTGGAGCGCCAACCGTGGGCTCTTCACCAACGGGAGCGAATCAGGCCTCCAACAGGCGCTCGCCATCTCCGCCTTCCTTATGCTCTACGGCGCCGGCCTGCTTGCCGTCGGCTTCTGGCGGAAGAGCGCGTTCCTCCGCTGGCAGGGCCTTGTCCTCCTCGCCATCAGCATCGCCAAAACCTTTCTCTACGACGTCCGCGACCTCAGCGCGGGCTACCGCGTCATGAGCTTTCTCGGCCTCGGCGCCCTCCTGATGGCCGTCAGCTTCGCCTACCAGAAGGACTGGCTCGACCTCCGCGAACCCCTTCCCGGCGCCCCCGACCCCTCACCCCCGCTCGCCCCACCCGAGAGCACCTTCGCCGCACCCCAGCCCGATGATCCCCGCCGGGGGCCCGCGTGAGTCACCTCGCGTCTCCACCGCGGCTGGTGTTCGCCCTGGCCTTTGTCCTCCTGGCCAACCTCCCTGCCGCTGCCCAAATCCCCACAACTACGGCCGGGACGCCCACAGCCGAGTCCAGTCCCGAGTCCAGTCCCGAGTTCGCACGTTACCACCGCACCGTCACCGTCAAAGCAAACACCGGAACCGCCTGCGCCGTCCTCGACCCCGCCATCTACACCCACGCCGCCCGCGGCCTCCGCGACCTGCGCCTCTACCCCGCAAACGCCGGAGCCGCCGCACGCGATCTGCCCTACGCCCTCACCCTCAGCGAACCCGAACAGCCCGAAAGCGCGACCGCCCGTCTGCTCAATCTCGGTTTCGCCTCCGCTTCAAACAGCGGCGTCATCACCTTCGATCTCCAGATGCCGCCCCGCCCCTACACCGACGTCGTCCTCGACCTAAAAGGCCAGAACTTCCTCGCCACCGCCAGCGTCACCGGCTCAAATACCGTCTCCGGCCCAAATAGCGTCACCGGCCCAAATAGCGTCTCCGGCCCAGACAGCGTCTCCGGCCCAAATAGCGTCTCCGGCTCAGACACGGCCCCCGCCACCGGCAGAACCCATCTCGGCGACTTCACCCTCTTCGATCTCACCGCCCAGCACCTCGCGCGCAGCACCACCCTGCACCTCGGCGAGACCAGCTTTCCTTTCCTCCATATCCGGCTCGCCGTCTCCCCACTCCCCGGCGCTCCCGAACCGTTCGTCGCCAGCCCGGCCATGGTCCTCGGCGCCGCCGTTCCGCCCAGCCGCGAAGGCCAGACCGTCTTCACCGTCGCTCTCACCACCTCCGACATACAGCAGCGCGGCAACCAAAGCGTCGCCCACTTCCGTCTGCCGACACGCCTGCCCATCGAGCGCGTCCAATTTGTGCTCAAACCCGGCTTCCAGGGCAACTTCAGCCGCGACGTCCGTGTCTCCGCCAAGCCGATCGGAGGCCCATCCGAATCCGCCGCCACCGACGAGACCACGCTCGGCGCCATCGAGCGCGTGAACCTCACCGCCACCGGACACGACCTCCGCACCGAACATCTAAGCCTCCCCGCCACCCTCGGCGCCAACCTCGAAAGCCCCGCCGACGTCGACGTCTCCGTCACGAACGGCAACGACCCTCCGCTCCCCATCGACAGGGTCGAACTCGAAACCCGAGAGCGCAAACTCTGCTTCGACGCCACCACCGCCCCCATCGCGGCCGAGCTCTTCTACGGCGACCCCGCACTCGCCGCGCCCCAGTACGACTTCGCCCGGATCTTCTCGCCCACCGCCCATCCAGTCGCCGCCACCCTCGGCCCCGAAGTTCCCAACCCCAACTTCCACGCCCGTCCCGACACCCGCTCCATCACGGAACGCCACCCCGGCCTCCTCTGGATCGCTCTCCTCCTAGTAGTCGGCCTGCTCGGCGTTGTGGCGCTCCGGTCGCCAAAGACCCTCTAGCGCAAATGACCTGTCGGTGTATAGGGAGCCACCGGGTTCCAATGCCGTTTTCTCCCAAGGAAAACGGCTCTGCACAGGGATTCCCGCTCCATAGCAACAGGTAATTTGCTCTAGCGAGTAACCTCGTCCATCTCCTTCAACCACGTTGCCGGCTTCAGCAACTCGCGCGGCTTCGACCCGTCCGCCGGCCCCACCAAACCGTCGCGATACATCAGATCGATCAGGTGCGCCGCCCGGCCATACCCAATTCGTAACCGACGCTGTAACAAACTCGTGCTCGCCTTGCCAAACTCAAACACCAGGCGCACCGCGTCGTCAAACATCGGATCGTTCGCATCGCCCTCCGTCGCACCCGCTTCCCCCTCGGCAGCCTCCTCCTTCGGCCCTTCCAGGAAGCCCTGCACATACTCGGCCTCGCCCTGCGCCTTCCAGAACTCGGTCACCGCATTGATCTCCTTCTCGGTTACAAAGGGCGCATGAACCCGCTGCACCCGGCTCGTCCCCGGCGGCAGGTACAACATATCTCCCCTTCCCAACAGACTCTCAGCGCCATTGCTGTCGATAATGGTCCGCGAATCCACCTTGGTCGCCAGACGGAAGCTCATCCGCGTCGGCACATTCGCCTTGATCAACCCGGTAATCACGTCCACGCTCGGCCGCTGCGTCGCCAGCACCAGGTGAATGCCGACCGCGCGCGCCATCTGCGCCAGCCGCGTAATCGACTCTTCCACATTCGATCGGTCCAGCATCATCAGGTCCGCCAACTCATCGATGATGATCATGATGTACGGCAAAGGCTCCTGCTCGGCCGGATCCTCGAACATATCCGCCGTCGCGTTCTCCGTCATCTTGTTGTACTGATCGATATTCCGAACATGGTGCCGCGCCAGCAGCTTCAGCCGCCGCTCCATCTCGCGCACCGCGTTGCGAAGCGCATTCGCGGCCAGCTTCGCCTCCGTAATAATCGGCGTAAACAGGTGCGGTATGCCCTCGTACATCCCCAACTCGACGCGCTTCGGGTCCACCAAAATCATGCGCACCTGCTCCGGCGTCGACTTGAACAGAACGCTCATAATCATCGCGTTGATCGCCACCGACTTGCCCGATCCCGTCGATCCGGCGATCAAAACGTGCGGCATCGACGCCAGATCAGCCGTCACAATCCGTCCGTTGATGTCCTTCCCCAAAGCGATCGCCAACCGGCTCTTCGACTGCGCAAAACTCTCGCACTCCACCACGTCGCGCAGCCAGATCGTCTCTCGCTCCGCGTTCGGAACCTGAATGCCGACCGTCGATTTGCCCGGCATGCGCTCGATCAGAATCGACTCCGCCGCCATCGCCAGGCACAAGTCATCGGCCAGCCCCGTCACCCGCGAATACTTCACACCCGCATCCGGCTTGAACTCAAACGTCGTCACCACCGGCCCTGGATTGATCTGCGTCACCTGCCCGTCCACGTCGAACTCGCCGCACTTCTCCACCAGGATCCGCGCCTCTTCGCGCAGCGCATCCTCACGCACCGACGCGTGCTCCTCGCTGTGAAACAAAAGCGACGACGGCGGCAATTTGTAACCGCGAACGCTCTTCGGAACGATCGCCACCGCGACCTGGTCCGAGTCGGCACGCTTGCCAAACGAGATCGCCTTCGGCTCAGCCGCCGCCGAAACCGGCTCCGAAACCGCCAGGGAAGCAGAAACAGGAGCAGAAGGAGGAACAGAAACAGGAGCAGAAAGGGGAGCAGAAACAGGAGCAGAAAGGGGAGCAGAAACAGGAAGAGAAGGAACAGAAGGAGCAGTGTCGGCAGCAGCAGCCGTGGCGGTCATGGCCGTCCTCCTCCCCAGCTTGCTCGCCGCCAGAGACTCCATCCGAGCCGACAAGAACTCCGCGGCCTCCTGTTCTCCCTTCGTGCTCGTCGGGACCTTCTTCACCTGCACATCGAGAAATTCTGAAATCTCCTCCGACGCCGCCGCCGCCGCCCCGAAGTTCGACACGTCCTCGATCGCGCGTTTCGGCGTCGCCCGGCGCGCCAACTCCTCCGCAAACGGCAGAGCAGCGGCCGTCGCCGTCCCAAGCGCGGTCGGCTCCGGTGCATCCACCAAGGTGCGCGGCATCGCCTCCCACATCGACACCGGCTCCGGTGCAGCAGCAGCAGGCTCAGACGCCGGCGCCACGGCAGGCTGCGTCCCGCGGCGCCGGCTCAGCCATCCAAACAGACCCGACAACAGCGTCGTACTCGGCGCGGACGAACTCGCCACGGCGGCGTTCGAGGCCGCCGGCTCCGCACCCCTCCGCCGCGCAGCCCGTTCGCGCTTGCTCGCAAATCCATCCGTCTCGGCGAGCTCAGCCGTCTGCCGCCGACGATTCCGCCACCGCGACCACCGCGCCTGCAGCCTCTGCACAAACCCAAACCGCGCCCCGAACCAGACGTTCGCCGTCCCAAAACTGAACGTCGTCAGCAGATACAGCGACACGGCCGCCAGCAATCCCACCACCAGGGCGGCGCCCGGAAGATTCAGCAGGAGGACGAGTTGATCCGCCAGAATGCTGCCCGTCGCTCCGCCCAGGGGAAGCCCCCGCCAGAAAAACCCGTGCAAGACCAGGCTCACAGCGGCCGGCGCAAACACCACCCAAAGCAAGAGCCCAAGCAGCTTCGCGATCGGCGATCCAGCCGCCTTCGACCACATCCACGAGATCCCCACACGCACCAGAAGCAGCGGCAAGAGGAAAGCAGAGATGCCGATCCCCTGCAGCACCGCGTCCGCGGCATACGCTCCAAACACTCCCGCCCAGTTATGCGCCGCTCGGCCCACCGCCTCGCCCCCGGCCGTGTCCAGCGATGGGTCCGTCGGCGCATAGCTGAGCATCGCCAAAAGCGACAGCACAGCAGCCCCCAGAAGAAACAGGCCGAGCAACTCGTTCAAACGTCGGCTCTGCGTAGGGGCGAGATGAGGCCGAAAGCTCTTCATAGTTTTATGATCGTGCTCATCGAGCTCCCGAACTTCAAACAGGACCCCCGAGCAGCCTGATTATTTCAGACAGCAGCGCCGTCCGGACGCATTTCCCAACCTCCGGAATCAGGATGCAAACCCACCGCCCAGCCATGCATCTATTGAGTTACAACTTGCCGCCGGTGGGCCAAACCGGCGGACCTTAAATTGTTAAATGGTTGGCAGGGGCGTGGGGTTTTGCGATTTCTCCTGCTTGCCGCTGGCGAAGGAGAATCGCTGTCAGCCGGCGGACCCTGCACCAACCGCCCTCACGCCGCACTCAAAATCAACATCCGGCAACATCTCCGCAACATCTCCGCAAGTCCGAAAGCTCAGAGGAACACACGCACAATGGCAACCGAAACCAAGCCGACCGGCTCCGTCAAGCATAAGGAAGTGGAAAACACCCTCCTGTCCGTCATCAAGACCCTCCAGGACAGCCAGAAAGGCTTCGGCGACATCGGCGAGCACCTCCAGGACGACACCCTGAAGCGCTTCTTCCTCGCCGAGTCGCTCAAGCGCGCCACCTTCCGCGCCGAGTTGGAGAATGAGTTGCACCGCCAGGGCCTCGCCGACGTCCACGAGTCCGGTAGCGCGATCGCCGTGGCGCACCGCATCTGGGGCGACCTCAAGGCAAAGCTCGGCGGCGGCGATCTCACCCTCCTCGAAACCTCCGAACAAGGCGAAGATGAAGCCAAAAAGACCTACCGGGAGGCCCTCAATCAGGCCGACCTTCCCCAACCCGTCCGCGAGATGCTGACCGCCCAGCAAGCCCACGTCAACATCTCCCACGACTACGTCAAGCGCGCCCGCGACGAGCGCAAAAAGTAGCTCGAATCGGAGTCCGCAATCAACCCCTGCCACAAATCATGAGGACGTCATGAGCACGGCCGGTCCCCTCCCGCCGTCCTCATCCCGCTTCGGACCAACGTCCATTCAGCCCGGGCCCACCCTCATGGGCATCCTCTACCTCGCCGCGGGCCTCCTGCACTTCCTCGCCACCCCCACCTATACGCGCATCATGCCCGCCTACCTCCCCGCCCACCGCGAGCTCGTTCTCGTCAGCGGCGCCGCCGAGATGCTCGGCGGTCTGGGCGTCCTCGTTCCCGCGACCCGCCGCCCCGCCGCCTGGGGTCTCGTCCTCCTGCTCATCGCCGTCTTCCCCGCCAACCTCACCATGGTCACCGACCACGCGCGCTTCCCCCAGGTACCGCTCTGGGCCGCATGGCTGCGACTGCCCCTGCAACTGCCGCTCCTCTGGTGGGCCTGGCGCTACACCCGTTCACAAGTGCATGGGACCCCAGTGCAGGTACGCAACCGCCGCTGACGCCAGCAGGCAGTACACCCCGAACAGCCACCACCGCCCCGCCTCCAGCCACGAGCTCAGCCATCGCAGAGCCACCAGTCCCGCCAGAAACGAAAAGACTGTCCCCAGCAGACTCGAAACCACCGCGCCGTGAAGGTCCAGCGCTGTCCCATTCGCCGCGGCCTCATGCGATGCATGAAGGAGCCGCAGAGCCTCCCGCAGCACCACGGGCGGTGTGAGCACAACCGCCAGCGCAAACGAAAATCGCTCCGCCCGCTCCCGCGCCGCTCCTGCCAGCATCCCCGTCGAGATCGTTGCCCCTGACCGCGAAAATCCCCGAAACGGCAGGCACAGCCCCTGCACCGCCCCGATCCACCCAGCCTGCCGCATCGTCACGGTGGTCCGGAAATCCTCCTGCTCCCCCCGCGCCTCCGCCCGCACCGACCGCCGCTCGCGCAGCCCGGCAATCAGGATCAGAATCCCCACGCACAACAGCGCCGGCGCCATCAGATCCAGACGCCCAAACAGCTCCTCAATCTCCGCCTTGGGAGCGCCGTGGAAGGCAGTCTTTTCGATTACCTTCTTGATAATCTCGCCCAAAACCCCGGTCAGCAGCGTCGCCCACAGAATCCGGATCACGATCCGCTTGAACGCGTCCGCATTCGCAAAGTACGTCCGCTTCCACGTCGTCCAGAAGTACGCAATCACCGCAAACATCGTGCCCGTGTGCAGCATCACCAGCAACAGCGTCATCGCAGGCGAAGTCGGATCGAGGCCCATCAGCTTCTCCGCCACAACCACATGCGCGGAGCTCGAAACAGGCAGAAGTTCGGCCAGCCCTTGCACAATCGCAAGAACAATTACATTCCATATCGGCATACGGTCATCCTACCCGACGGCCGTCAACCTGCCATACCCCCAACCGAGCTCCGCCCGGTACCCGAGTCACGGTACGTGAGTCACCCTCGCTCTCCCACTTTGGCACCGGTCCCGAATTAATCCGATCCGTCCCTAATCCCGATCTGCTAGTCCCGATCCGTCCCATAGATCGCAATGCCCTGCCGCACCCGAAACGCGATGCTCACCGCCCGAGCCGTGTAGTCCGACCGCGGAAATCGCGATCGCATCTCCGCCGCCAGCGCCTCCGTCCGCGCCGCCGCACCCTCCGCCCGCTTCGCGTTCTCCTCCACCGTATACATCGTCACCACCACGCCCTCCCGATACGCCGCGTTGTACAAGGCCTCCGCCGTCCGCGGACCATCCGGAAACTGCTTGGCATACTTCTCATACAAGCCCGCCTCCATCTCGGGGCACTTCGGCAACCCCTGCCAGTCGCCGCACAGCTTGTTGTCCAGCATGTCGTACGCCGCCATCGCCGCATACTTCGTCCCCGCGTACGTCTTCACAATCCGACGCATCTCCGCCTCCGGGATCTGCGGCCGCAGGTACGCCTCCTGCTCCTTCGCCGAAGGCAGCGAACTCGCATCCCGGCGCTCCATCTGCCATCGCACATCCGCCGCCCGCCACGCCGCCTCCGCCGTCAACCCCGACTGCGGAAAATATTCCGCCACCCGCCGATACAGCAGATGCGCCGCCACCGCCGCACCCACCGGAGCATGCGGAGCCGACGCCTGATCCTCCAGATTCGCCGCCGTCCCAAACAGCACCACATCCCCGTCCGGCGTCGACGAGCTCACCACGCCCTTGTCGCGAATCCACCCTGACGTCGGCGTCACATGCTCCTCCTCGCCAAACGCCGCCGTCTCCTCCGTCGCGCCGCCCCGCTCCTGCACGTCCGTGTTCGCAAACACCTTCAGCCACGGCCCGCTATGCTCCACCACCATCAACTCGTGCCCCGGCGTCACGAGCGAAACCTTCTGCGACCCAGCATCCGCAGACAGATACACATTCGCCGTATGAATCACCGTCGCCCGCGCCCCCCTGTCATACCCGGCCCGGCTCTCCGGCGGCCCCTGCGCCCCGGCGGATGAGACAAACAGGCACACAACCGTCGACACGCACAGAAGTCGGACCGGAAGCAGTCGAAACGCAAAGATCTCAGATGACCGAAAGAGCGACATAGCACTCATTAGACGCGAAACGACGCGCACCGCTCAGCCCCGAGCGCCTTGCTTTCTTGTTGTCATTCCCGAAGGGAATCCGCGTTCCGCCCTTCCTGCCTTTTGTTGTCATTCTCCGAAGGGAATCTGCGCCCGGATCTCCTGCAGCAGCGACGGATCGATATTCCCTCCACTCACCACCGCCACCACCGTCTTCGCTCCCGGCAGCCCCGCCGTCCCAAACACCGCGGCCGCCGTCGTCACAGCGCCGCTCGGCTCGGCCACCAGGCCGGTAGCGCTCAGGATCAGCCGCGTCGCCGCCAAAATCTGCTCCTCCGTCACCGTCACAATCCCATCCACAAACCGCAAGACATGCTCGAAATTCAGCACGCCGAGCGACTGCGTCCGCAGACCATCCCCCATCGTCCGCGACGTCCTCGCCGCTGGCCACTCCACCAGCGTGCGCGTCCGAAAACTCTCCGCCGCATCCCCGGCCAGCTCCGGCTCCACCCCCCAAACCTGGACCCCAGACCGCGCCCGACCCTCATCCCGCAGCAGCTTCACCGCCGCGGCCACCCCGCTCAGCAGACCGCCCCCACTCACCGGCGAAAGCACCAGATCCACCTCCGGCATCTGCTCCACGATCTCCATCCCACACGTCGCCTGCCCCGCAATAATCGCCGGATCGTCATACGGCGGAATGATCGTGTACCCGAAGCGTTCGGCCAGCTCCTCAGCCTTCTCTCGTCGCTCCGAACTTGCCACCCCCACCGTTACAATCTCCGCTCCCAGAGCGGACGTCGCCGACCGCTTCACCTCCGGAGCATTGCTCGGCATCACAATCACCGTCCTGCCCCCAAGCGCCCGCGCCGCATACGCCACACCCTGCGCATGATTGCCGCTCGAATACGTAATCACCCCGCGCGCGAGCTCCTCAGGGCCGAGCTGCGCAATCCGGTTGTACGCCCCGCGCAACTTGAAACTCCCAATCGGCTGCTCACTCTCCAGCTTCAAATACAGTTCAAACGGCGGCGACGCAACCCCCGCAGCACGCAGCCGCTCCGGATCGGCCCGCACCAAAGGCGTCCGCACCGCCACCCCCGCAATGCGCTCCGCCGCCGCCCGAATCTGGTCCAGCGTGACGAACTCCGGCACGAACTCTCTCCTCAGCGCAGAACCGCACGCTCACAACCCCACCCTCAGATCTCCAGAATCACCGGCAAAATCAGCGGCCGCCGGCTCGTCTCCTTCTGGATATATCGCTTCAACTCCGTGCGGATCTTCTCCTTCATCACGCCGTAATCCGCCTTCTCCTCGTGGTTCGAACCATCGATCAGCCGCTGCACCACCTGCTTCGCCTCGGCGATCAACGCGTGGTCCTCACCCGCAAATCCCCGCATCACAATCTCCGGCGCATTCTCCAGCTTGCCCGTATGCTGGTTGATCGCCACGATCGGGATCACAAATCCATCCTCGCTCAGGTGCTTGCGATCCTTGATCATCACCTCTTCCACCACATCGCTCGCCGATCCGCCCGAATCGATGCACACCCGCCCCACCGTCACCTTGCCAGTCTTCCGAGCACTCCCCTTGTCGAGCTCCAGGATGTCGCCGTCCTCCAGCAGAAACGTCTTCTCAACCACGCCCAGCCCCTGCGCCAGCTCCGCATGCCGCTTTAGGTGGCGATAGTCGCCGTGCACCGGAATAAAGAACTTCGGCCGCACCAGATTAATCATCAGCCGCAGCTCCTCCTGCGACCCGTGACCGCTCACATGGATCAGCCCCGACGCCCCATCGTCGTAGATCACCTTCGCGTCGCGCCGCTCCAGATGGTCGATCACGCGATAGATCGCCTTCTCATTGCCCGGAATCACGCGCGAACTCAGCACCACCGTATCGCCCGGATCGATCTTCGCGAACTTGTGGTTGTTCACCGCCGCCCGGCTCAGCGCGCTCATCGGCTCGCCCTGCGTTCCGCTGATCATCAGGCACAGCTTCTCCGCCGGAAAATCCCGGATCTGCCCCGGATGAATAATCAGCCCCTGCGGTATGTCGAGATACCCCAGATCCTGCGCGATCTCGGTCGAGTTATCCATCGACCGCCCAATAATCGCCACCTTTCGCCCATGCGCCTGCGCCAATTCCAAAGCAATCCGGATCCGGTGAATCGACGACGAAAAACACGAGAAAAACAGCTTCTTCCGCGTCCGAGCAAAGATGTTGTCAAGCGCCGGCCGAACCGCCTTCTCCCCCGGCGTATACCCCGGCCGATCCACGTTGGTCGAGTCCTGCATCAGCGCCAGAACACCCTGCTTGCCCAACTCCGCAAACGCCTGCAGATCGAACGGTTTCCCATCCGGCGACGACAGGTCGATCTTAAAATCGCCCGTGTGGACGATCACCCCCACCGGCGTGTGAATCGCCAGCGCCACGCAGTCCACCAGAGAGTGCGTCACACGGATCGGCATCACCGAAAACGCTCCCACCGTAATCCGACGGCCCGGAATCAACTCGATCAGATCGGCATCGTCCAGCAGCCGATGCTCCTCGAGCTTGCCCTCCACATACGCCAGCGTAAACTCCGTGCCGTACACCGGCACATTCAGCTCCGACAAGATCCACGGCAAGCCGCCGATATGATCCTCATGCCCGTGCGTCAGAAAAATGCCCCGCACCTTGGACCGGTTCTCAATCAGGTAGCTGATATCCGGAACCACAATGTCGACGCCGAGGAGCTCTTCCTCGGGAAACATCAGCCCCGCGTCGATCACGATAATTTCGTCACCAAAGCGAATCGCAGCGCAGTTCATGCCGAACTCGCCCAGCCCGCCAAGCGGGATTATTTGCAGTTTGTCCTGTGCCATCAACCTCTTATCCTATCAGGGCGAGCCCCTTGGCCCGAGCCGAGCTCCGTGCTCACCGCAGCATCTCCTCCAGCACCAGCGAAAGCTCCGTCTTCTCATCCCGATACTTCACAATCACCGGCGTCAGGAGGCTCAAGCCCCACTCCGCCCCCTTGCCCGCCGCCATCGCGCGCGACCCCGGCACCACCACCGCCGCCTCCGGGATCACCAGCGGCCGGTCCCCCGCGGCCCTATAGATCTCGCCCCGCACCAGGTCATACACCGGCGTTCCCCGCGTCAGCACCGTCCCCGCCGCCAGAACCGCGCGCCGCCGAACGATCGTCCCCTCGTACACCCCCGTATTGCCGCCCACCAGCACCCCATCCTCGATAATCACCGGACTCGCGTTCACCGGCTCCAGCACCCCGCCAATCTGCGCCGCCGCACTCAGATGCACGCCCCTGCCGATCTGCGCACAACTCCCCACCAAAGCGTGCGAATCCACCATCGTCCCCACGTCCACATACGCCCCCACATTCACATACGCCGGCGGCATCACCACCACACCCCGCGCCAGATACGCACCAGCCCGCACCGACGTCCCGCCCGGCACCACACGTACCCCATCCTCGGCCGAAAACCGCCGCGCCGGATACGTCCCCTTATCCACAAAAGAGAGCCCCGGCCCACTCATATCCGTCAGCGTTCCGAGCCGAAATCCCAGCAAAATTCCCCGCTTCACCCACGCATTCACCCGCCATCCCACAGCGCTCGCCGCATCCGGCTCCGCCGCCCGCAGACGACCCGCCTCCAACCCATCGCGCAACTCCGCAAACGCCGCCATCGCCTCCGCGTTCCCAACGGCCTCCGCCCCAAGCCCAAACCAACGCTCAATCCGCTCTTCTAACTCGTCCAAACCGCCCGCCCTCTCTACCGTGCACTGAAAACTGGCCAGAATCAAACTTCCCGCGCTGTCATCGACCAGAGCGGAAAGACCCGCAGTCGCTTCGCCTCCGTGCCCCTCTGCTCTCACCCCCCCACCAACCCCAGCCCCTCCAACATCCCCCGCAGCCGCCCTCGCAAACCATCGCTCACCGGAACCATCGGCAGCCGCAACGTCTCCTCGCATCGCCCCAGCATCTCCAACACCGCCTTGATCGGCGCCGGACTCGTCTCCGCAAAATGCGCCTGCATCAGCCGAAAAAACCGCAAATTCACCGCCCGCGCCGCCGCCCATTCTCCGAAGAGCGCCGCCCGCACCATGCCGCCCACCTCCGCTGGCAACGCATTCGACGCCACCGACACCAGGCCCGCTCCGCCCAGCGCAATCACCGGCAGCGCCATCGCATCATCCCCCGCCAGAACGCTGAACCCCGCCGGCACCGACAGCAACACCTCCGTAATCTGCATCACGCTTCCACTCGACTCCTTCACCCCCACAATATTCGGGATCTCCGCCAGCCGCCCCACCGTAGCCGCCTCCAGATTCGTCCCCGTCCGCCCCGGTATGTTGTACAACAACACCGGCAGATCGACCGCCTCCGCGATCGCCCGAAAGTGCTGGTACTGCCCCTCCTGCCCCGGCCGGCTGTAGTACGGATTCGCCGTCAAGATCCCCGTCAACCCCGGCACCCCGGCCAGCGTCTTCGCCCGCCTCACCGCCTCCGCCGTCGAATTGTGCGTGCACCCTCCAAACACCTGCGCCCGCCCCGCCGCCGTCTCAACCACCAACTCCACCACTCGAAGCCACTCCCGCTCCGTCAGCGTCGACGCCTCGCCCGTCGTCCCACACGGCACCAAAAGCTCAATCCCACTTGCGATCTGCCACTCCACAAGACCGCACAGCGCAGCCTCATCGACGGCACCCGTCCGATCGAACGGAGTCACCAACGCCGTCCCACACCCCTTCAATTCCATGATGCTTTCAGTCTACGCCGCCGCGGTCTCGGAACTGCCACCGCGCCCGGTTGACAGACCCGATGAGTGAAGTAACTCCGTACACAACGGCAAACCAGAAGAGGAAAGAGCTAAGGCAGACAACTACACGAGAGTCGTCGTGAACATTTCCGCCAGGCATAACAGAGACGAAGAATCCAGGCACAAGCGCAAGCATGAAGAAAGGCAGAATCTTCTCCGACCAGTCCGGTACAACAACCACCGTCATCGCCACGCATGGCACCGCGATCATTGCCAGCGAAACTGCCGCGGACATCAGAACGCGGCGGCCGCGAGAGATCACACCCACTCCCCAGCCCGCATCAGCGGCTCCCTCGACCCATCCGCAAACACCCCGTCCACATCCATCCGCGCCGACCCGATCATCCAGTCCACATGGATCAAACTCGAGTTCGCCCCCAGCCCAGCCAGCTCCTCATCCGACATCTTCTCGCCGCCCTTCAAGCACGTCGAATAAGCCTGCCCCAGCGCAATATGGCTCGCCGCATTCTCGTCAAACAACGTGTTCCAGAACAAAATCCCGCTCTGCGCAATCGGCGACGAGTGCGGCACCAAGGCCACCTCGCCCAGCCGCCGAGCCCCATCGTCGGTTGAAATCAGCCGGTTCAACACATCCTCGCCCGCGGTCGCGTGCGCCTCGACGATCCGTCCTGCCTCGAACCGCACCGAGATATTCTCGATCAACGTCCCCTGGTGCGACAGCGGCTTCGACGCCCGCACCATCCCATCCACACGATCCTTGTGCGGCGTCGTAAAACACTCCTCCGTCGGAATATTCGGCTGACACAACACGCCGTTCCCCGCAACCGTCCCTCCGCCCGCCCACAAGTGGTCATCGGCCAAACCCACGCGCAGGTCCGTTCCTCCATCCTCACTCCGGAAATGCAACGCGTGATACCGCTTCCCATTCAGGATGTCGACCCGCTCCTTCAGCCGCGCGCCATGCTCCACCCACTGCGCCACCGGGTCGTCCCCATCGATCCGCGAAGCCTTATAGATCGCCTCCCACAACCGCTCGGTCGCCCGCTCCACCGGCTCGCCCGGAAACACCAGACGCGCCCACTCCGGCGTCGCGCTCGCCACGATCGACCAGTTGATCTCGTGTCGCGTGATCAGCTCCATCGCCGGCTTCGCCGCCTTGGAAGCCGCCACATTCGCCCGCGCCACCTTCGCCGGATCCTGCCCCGCCAGCAGAGCCGGGTTCGCCCCCGCAATCGCCAGCCGCGCCGCACCGTTGCGAAACGCCGTCGCAATCGCGTCCTGCATCCACACCGGCGCATAATCGAAGCTCGCGTCCGGAGCATAGGCAAACCGCGCCAGCACCGCCGCATCATCCGCGTAAAACGTCGTCACCAACACCGCGCCCGCACGGTACGCCTGCTCCGTAATCCGCCGCGCCAGAGCCATCGCCTCCACCGGCGCCGAGATCAGCAACTCCTGCCCCGGCCGCAGATTCAGGCCGACCCGCACCGCCACCTCCGCCATCCGGTCCATCCTCTGCTCCGGCGTCAATTCGGCAAAACTCTTCAACGCTTCCATCTCCATCACAACCGCTCCGCCCATCGCTCAACTCCCCTGAATCTCGCCAGAATCCATCTCGATCCCGCTGCGAAACCTCATCTCCAACAATGCACCAGCCTACGCCGACATCTTCTTATAAACGTCCTTGAAATCGAAACATCCGCTCGGCTGCCGCGTAATCCACTCTGCTGCCCGCACCGCGCCCTCCGCAAAGCTCCGCCGCGAAGACGCCTCGTGCGTCAATAAAATCCGCTCCCCCGAACTCCGGGCCTCCAGCACATGCAGCCCCGCCGCATCGCCCTCGCGCACCGACACGATCTCCACATGCGCGATCCCCGCCGCGCGTTCCACCACATGCGCCAGCGTCTGCGCCGTTCCGCTCGGCGCATCCAGCTTGGTCGCATGGTGCGTCTCCTCAATCCGAAATCTGTACCCCGCACCCGCCAGCGTCGACCCCATCTGCTCGGCCAGCTGCAGCATCGCCTGCACGCCCACCGAAAAATTCGTCCCATACAACAAGCTCGCTCCCTTGCGCTCGGCCAGCGACCGCATATCCGCGAGCTTCGTGTACCACCCCGTCGTCCCCACCACCATCCGCGCTCCCGTCGCCAAGCACGCCCGCATGTTCTGCAACACCGCCTCCGGCGTCGTAAAGTCGATCACCGCGTCAAACCCGGCCACAAACGGCGGCGTCAGCGCACTCGCCTCGCGATTCTCCTTCGCGTCCAGCACATGCACACCATGGCCGTGCTCCGCCGCTACCTCCGCCACCAGCGTACCCGTCTTTCCATACCCCAATACCAGAACCCGCATCGTCCCTGCTCCTCGAATCCATCTAACCCGCTAACTCCGCCCTAACTCCCTAAGCTAACTCCTAAGCTAACTCCCCAAGCTGCACTTACTTCCCCGAACTAACTCCATCGCTCGATGGACGGACAATATCCGCGACTTACTGGCAACCACCTACAATTCCTTCTTCGTCGTAACAACCGAGCCAGCCACCCGCGCCGCTATCTCCACGTCCACAGGAACATCAAACACGGTTCGGTCCGGATCGCGAAAAAAGTGCCGATGCAGGCTCCGCACCGCCTCCTCCACGTCCTCCTCATCGATCATAAAACTCATATTGATCTCGCTTGCGCCCTGCGAAATCATCCGCAGGTTGATGTGACTCACCGCCGAAAACACCTGCCCCGCAATCCCCCTCTGCCCGCGAATATCCTCGCCCACCAGGCACACCAGAGCCTTTCGACCCTCGTACTTCACGTCCGCAATCTTGCCTAAATCCGCGCAGATCTCCGGCAGCCGCTCGTTCGAGTCCACCGTCAACGAAATACTCACCTCGCTCGTCGAAACCATGTCGATCGCACATCGATACTTGTCGAACACATCGAATACCGCCTTCAGATACCCGTGCGACATCAGCATCCGGCTCGCCACCACATCGATAATCGTCAGCCGTTTCTTGGTCGCTATACTCTTGAACGGACTCTCGCAATGCGGCGCCACCGCCGTAATCTTCGTGCCTTCATTCTTCGCGTCGCGGCTATTCAGCACCCACACCGGAATCGACTTCTGCACCGCCGGCAAAATCGTCGCCGGATGCAACACCTTCGCTCCGAAGTACGCCAGCTCCGCCGCCTCCTCAAACGAGATCGTCTTCACCCGCAACGCCTCCGGGCAGATCCTCGGATCGGTCGTCATAATCCCATTCACGTCCGTCCAGATCTCGATCGCCCCAGCATACAAACCACCGCCCACCAGAGCCGCCGTATAGTCGCTCCCACCCCGCCCCAAGGTCGTCGTCACCCCAGCTTCGGTCGCCCCGATAAATCCTCCCATCACCGGCGTCCCGCCCGCCTCAATCAACGGCCACACAAGCTCGTTCAGCTTGCGTTCGATCGCCCCCTCGTCCGGCGCAGCCTTGCCAAAATGCTCGTCGGTAATAATGCAGGTGCGCGCGTCCACATGAACCCCGTGCAGCCCACGCTGCGCAAATCCCTCCGCCACCATCCGGCTCGATAGCCGCTCCCCAAAGCTCACCACACGGTCTTCCGAGCGCGGCGTCAGCTCGCCCACCGCCGCAATCCCGCGCAACAAATCGTCCAACGCATCGAACTCCGCCGAAAGCGCCTCCAGCATCCCGCGAAAGCGCTCCTCCTCCAGCAGCGCCGCCGCCGTATCCACATGCCGATGCCTGAGCCGCGCGCTGATCGCCAGCGCCCCCCCTTTGTCCCCCCGCCCCGCCGCCGAAGACGCCGCCAGCAACTGGTCCGTCACCTTCGCCATCGCCGACACCACCACCACCGCCCGCAAGCCAAGCGCACGTCGGCCCGCGACGATCGCCGCCGTCCTCTCCATCGCCTTCGCGTCCTCGACCGAAGTTCCGCCGAACTTCATCACCACCAGGTCTTCGCGCGCGCTCAGCAAGCCTCAACCACCTCCGGCCGCGGCCGCGCCGCACCGCCGCCGCTCCCCGCCCGCAGCTTGTCGAACTTGCCCATCCGCGCCAGCACCTCCGCATTCAGCACCGCCGCTCCCGCCGCCCCGCGAATCGTGTTATGCGACAACACCACAAACTTCCAGTCCAACAGCGAACACGGCCGCAACCGCCCCACCGTCGCCGCCATCCCCCGCCCACGCATCCGATCCAGCCGCGGCTGCGGCCGATCGATCCCCTCCTCAAACTCCACGGGCTGCTCCGGCGCGCTCGGCAGTCGCATCCCAAGAAGCGGCTGAAACTCCCTCCACGCCGCCAGCACCTCCTTGCGCTCCGCTCCCCGACCGAGCTTTACACTCACACACTCCGTGTGCCCATCCTCCACCGCCACCCGGTTGCAATGCGCGCTCACCTTCGCCCCGAGACGCTCCACATGCGACCCCGCCAACCGCCCCAAGAGCTTGCCGCACTCCTCCTCGAGCTTCTCCTCTTCGTTTTTGATAAACGGCACCACATTGCCCAAAATGTCGAGCGACGGCACGCCCGGGTACCCCGCTCCACTCACCGCCTGCATCGTCGACACAAACAAGCTCTCAATCCCGAACCTCTCCTCGAGCGGCTTCAGCGCCATCACCAAACCGATCGCGCAGCAGTTCGGATTGGTCACCACATACCCCCCGCGGCCGCCGTTCCCCAATCTCCAGCTCTGCCGCTCAATCAACTCCAGATGATCCGCATTCACCTCCGGAACCACCAGAGGAACGTCCGAAGTCATCCGAAACGCGCTCGAATTCGACACCACCGCACACCCGGCCGCCGCAAACTTCGGCTCCAACTCGCGCGCAATCTCCGCGTCCAGAGCCGCGAAAACAATCGGCGGCAGCTCCCCCACCGTCAGCTCCGGAACATTCGGCTGCATCCGCATCGCCGCGATCTCACCTGGCATCGGCGTGTCCAGCTTCCATCGGCACGCCTCGCCGTACATCCTCCCAGCGCTCCGGTCGCTCGCCGCCAGCCATCCAATCTCAAACCACGGGTGCCCGGCCAGCATCTGAACAAACCTCTGGCCCACCGTCCCGGTAGCGCCCAGGATGCCTACCTTGCGTCGTTCCATAATTCCTCCAGAATAGCGCGAGGTGCCCGGAGCGTCATCCCCTGTCCGTGGCAGACGCCGCCGCTCCCCGCCCCGCATCCTCTCCACGCACGATCCGCTCTAGTCGTCATAGCGAGACCGCCGCCCACGCCGCGCCCGGTACCCTCCCGCCCCACCCCACACCAGCAACGCCGCCAGCAGATGGATCGCGAACCACAAGCTCAGCCCCTGGTCCGTATAAATCAAAAACAGGATCAAAACCCGCGGCAGAAGAACCCCAACCACCAGCGGCACCACCGTGTGGAGATGAAACGGCGCCAACACGCCCTGCAGCCACGCGATCGCCAACGCCACCCTCGGCAGAAACAACGAAAACACCAGAAACCAGAGCGGCAAAGCATGGGTCGACAAAAGATCATGTGCGGTCATCGTTGCGCTTTCCTCTCTCCATCACACCTACATCTTCGCAAACGCAAACTGCGCCGCCGCCAGCTTCCGCGGCTCCACCGTCACCGTGGCCGTCTGCTCGCCCAACTTCTCGTGCACCGCCGCCAGCGTGTACGTCCCCGCCGGCAGACCCGCAATCCGGAACCGCCCATCCCCATCCGAAACCGCGAAAAACGGCGTCTCCGAAACGTTGATAAACGCATTCATCCACGGATGATTGTTGCACCGCACCGGCAGCATCGTCTCCACCACCGGAAACCTGCGCACCACCGGCACCCCCTTCGGCCCCTGCGAAACATCGATCGTCTCGTTCCCCACCACCATCGGCATCGTGTGGATGTTGTGCATCGTCGCGTCCGAGTTCCGAAACTCCACCGTCCCTCCCCGCTGGATCGCAAGCACGTGCGGCACATACTGGCAGCCCTTCTGGTCCAGCACCGCCGCCGGTCCCGCCGGCCCCACGGCCGACATCGCCGCCGCCGGCCCGCTCTTCACATACACATACACATTCCCCAAACCGCCGTGATGCACCACATACTGCTCGGATAAATTCTCCCCCGGCGCCATCGAACACACCGGATCCTGACTCATATCGATCCTCACCCGCTCCGGCGCCTTGCCCGCAAAGTGCACCGTCCCCGCAACCGTCCCCAGCGTCTGCGGATCCATCGGAGCCGCCATGCTCTGCGCCCCAGAACTCGCAAGCCCAGATCTCGCAAGCCCAGATCTCGCAAGCCCAGACCTCGCAGAGGTCCCCGAAACCGCATCCGCCCCCTCCCCTCCACCCCCCGGTCCAGACGGCTTCCCTTTGCACCCGGCAAACACCACTACCGCGAGCATCCAGGCCGCACCACCCCGCCTCACGCGCCCGCCGCCTGTCTCTGCTCGGCTGCCCCGGCCTCAACATCCATCGACCCAGCCGCCATCGCCCCGAGCACCGCGTCCTTGAACGCCCCCGTCCCACTCGTCCCTCCCACATCCCGCGTCAAGCACCTCCCTTCCCCATACACCCGGTCCAGAGCCGCCTGGATCCGGTCCGCCGCCGCCGCCTCGTCCAGATGCCTGAGCATCAACACCGCGCTCTGCAGCACCGCCGTCGGATTCGCCACACCCTTACCCGCAATGTCCGGGGCCGACCCATGCACTGCCTCAAAGATCGCGCAGTCAGCCCCCAGATTCGCCCCCGGCACCAGCCCCAGGCCGCCCACCAACGCACTGCACAGGTCGCTCAAAATATCCCCGTAAAGATTCTCCGTCACAATCACGTCGTACTGGTACGGATTCAGCACCATCTGCATCGCCGTGTTGTCGACGATGTGTTCCCCATACGCAATCTCCGGAAAGCCCTCGCTCACCTCGCGCGCGCACCGCAAAAACAGCCCATCGCTCAACTTCATGATGTTGGCCTTGTGGATCGCATGCACCTTCTTCCGCCCATGCTTGCGCGCATACTCAAACGCAAACTTCGCTATGCGCGTCGACCCCTTCTCCGTTATCACCTTCAGCGCCTGCACCACGCCCGGCACAATCTCCAGCTCAAACCCGGCGTACAAACCCTCCATGTTCTCCCGCACAATCAACAGGTCGAGCCCCGGATAGTTCGTCTTCAGCCCCGGCAAACTCTTCACCGGCCGGAAATTCGCATACAGCTCAAAGTGCCTCCGCAGCTGCACGTTGATCGACGAAAACCCACCCCCGATCGGCGTCCCGACCGGCCCCTTCAACGCCACCCGCGTCCCCTCGATCGACGCATACAGCTCCTTCGGGATGTACTCGCCCGTCTCCTTGTACGCGTCCGCCCCCGCCGCATGCGTCTGCCAATCGAACCGCGCGCCCGTCAGCCTCCCCGCCGCCTCCACAACCTCCACCGCCGCCGACGTCACCTCCCGACCAATCCCATCGCCCGGAATCAACGTCACCACATGGGTCCGCATCTCTGCCATACGCTCCGCTCTCACTCCCTACTACTCTTTCTGTTTCTGTTCCTGCTGTTCTTCTTCTCTTCTGTCCTTCTTCTTCTGCCCTTCCCGCCCTGCCCTTCCCTGTTCTTCTCTGCCTTTCCTGTTCTTCTCTGTTCTACCCTCCTGCCCTTCCTGCCCTTACCTGCCTTTCCTGCCCTTATCTGCCTTTCCTGTCCTTATCCCGCACCCCGCCCCCACTCAACTCCTCCAGCTCCGCCTTGAACTCACGCACATCCTTGAAATCCCGATACACACTCGCAAACCGGATATACGCCACCGTGTCGATATCCTTCAGCCGCGCCATAATCATCTCGCCCACCTCGCTCGTCGTCCGTTCCCGCTCCGGCGAATCCACCACAAAGCTCTCCACCTCATCCACCATCTGCTGCAACAGCAGCGCCGAAACCGGCCGCTTCTCGCACGCATGCAGCAAACCGCTCAGGAGCTTCTGCCGGTCGAACTTCTCGCGCCGGCCGTCCTTCTTCACCACCATGTACGGAATCTCGTCGATGCGCTCGTACGTCGTAAACCGCTTGTTGCAAGCCTCGCACTCGCGCCGCCGCCGGATCGAATCGGCTTCCTTGCTCTCGCGCGAGTCCACCACTCGATCCTGAGCATGACCACAATACGGACATTTCATCGCGATACCGCCATTCTACCAGCGAGCCCAAAGCCATCGCCGCACCTAAGGAACGCGGTCCAACACCTCAAACCTCCGCCGCCTTGCTCTCCCGCGCCAAACCCCGCAAACTCACACCCTCCACACCCGCAAACATCAATCCCACCGGCACAATACTCAACGACGTCACCACCACCAGAAGCGCCGCACACGCCGTCGCCGCCTCGATTGGCGCCCCATACAACCCTCGCATCGCCGCCGCCAACGCCGCAATCTGCGTAAACCAACCCACCACCGGCAGCTGCACCAACGACCCTCCCAGGCTCACCGCCATCAGCAACATCGTCCGCGAATAGCTCAACCCCGCCAGCTCCGGCGTCCGCGCAAACGCGTGCGCCACCTGCCAGTACGTCGCCCCGATCATGCCCCACATCAGCAACGAATAAAACGCCGCCAGCCCAAACTCGCCGACCGTCGAAACCGCCCGCAAACCACCCTGAAACTCCAAAATCTTCTCCGCCATCGCGCCCGCAGACCGAGGCGAAACCCGCCCCAAAGCCCCGCGCGCCAACCCCGCCACACGGTCTCCATGCATCCGCACCAGCACCGCAAACACCGCCAGCACCAGCGTCGCCAGAAGACTCCCGACACCCACCGTCACAAACCGGTCCCTGTGCTCCATCCCCGCCGGCGTCAACGCCAGAGCGCTCGAAAACACCACCGCCGCCGCCCCCAGATCGAACATCCGCTCCACCGTATACACCGCAATCTGCGAGCTCAGCGTCAGCTCCAACCGGCGCGCCAGCAAGTACGGCCGCACCAGATCCGCCAGCCGCCCAAACATCGACACCGCCGTAAACCCAACAATCTGCGGACCCACCAAAGTCACCGCCCGCACCCGCTTCGCCGACCGGCAAAACAAAGCCCAACGCGTCGCCCGCAGCCAAAACGACGCATAGATCAGAGACACGCCCACACCCACGTGCCACCACCGCACGCCACCCAACTCGGCCCCAAACAGCGCCCAGTCAAACCGCACCCGGCGCAACAAATACACACCCAACAGGAGCACAACAAGCCCCACACCCCAAACCACCAACGTGCGCTTCTTCATGCAACCGGTCCGGTTACAAATTCATCGAGGCCGCGCCCATACTCAAACCCCGATCCAGACCCACAACCGCTCAGTCCCACCCACACCTGATAGCAGTTCTCCCGAAGGCGTATATCGAAACCAACACCGTATGCGCCAGTTTTCCTCAAGAAAACTGGCTTCCGATGCCGTCTCCAACACCACAAGATCGGAAGATCTGCCTTAACGCCCGTGCGCAAGCGCCTCCTCGGCCCCCTTGCGCCGATTGAACTCCCCAATCACCCGCGCCACATACGCCCGCGTCTCATGGTACGGCGGAACCCCGTGCCACCGATCCACCGCCCCCGGACCCGCGTTATACGCCGCCAAGGCCAGAGCAAGATTGTCGTGATACCGCCGCAGCATCTGGTCCAGATACGCCGTCCCGCCCACCACATTGTCCCGCGGCCGCAAAGCATCCGCCACACCCATCGCCGCCGCCGTCCCCGGCATCAACTGCATCAACCCCCGCGCCCCAGTGCGCGAGATCGCCAGCGCCCGACCTCCACTCTCCGCATGGATCACGCTCAAGAGGAGCTCCCGATCGATGTTGCGCAGCTTCCCCGCCTCCGCCGCCAACTCCCGCATCTCCGCCGCACCGACAAACCGCACCGCAACTCCGCCCAGCTTCGGATCCGCACCCGGCCTCCCCACGGCCGCAAAAGTCGACTCCGCAGCGTCCGGCATCGCCTCCGACCGCACCACCGCATCCGCCGCAACATCCATAAAGCTCCCGCCTCCGCCCGCCGCACCCGGCCCCGCGTTGGCGCGCAGGTAAATCCGCAGATGGTCCCCCACCATCTCCCTCCGATCGCACTCCACCTCAAACCCATTCTTCAGCGTCAGCCGCTCCGCCCCGCGCGCCGCGCCCGGAAGCACGCCAAGCGCCAACACCAACGGCACCGAAAATCGCATGCGACAAATCATCAGCCTCAGGCTACCACTGCCCGGCATCGCCCAGCCGAGCCCCCACCATCTCCTCCGCATCCTCCCGCCAATCCAGACAAACCTCCTCGATCGCCCGCGCCACACCATCCTCATCATGCCGCCCACCCACATGCCACCCACGCCGCTCCGCCACCGGCAACAGATCCGCCGGAGCGTTCGCCATCAGCACCGCCCGCCCCGCAATCTCCAGCATCGAAACATCGTTCCAGTTGTCGCCGATCGCCATCATCTCCCCCACCCCATACCCGCGCCGCGCCGCCAACCGCCGGAGCGCCACACCCTTCGAACACCCCCCAGGAAGGATGTCCAGAATGCTCAAATCCCGCTCCGGATACTCCGTCCGGCTCAACGCCACCTCCGCTCCTGCCGTATCGCCGTCGATCCCCGCGGCCGAAACCCCCGCATACCCGAGCAGCCGAGCCTCCGCCCGCCGCATCCGCTCCACCGTCCCGCACACCATCATCTGGATCGGCGCCCGACCCTCAAGCGCCCGCTCGATCGGCGCCACATGCTCCAGATACGGCGCATTCGCCGCCATCCAGTTCCCAATACTCGCGTGGAGAGCCTCCATCTGCTCCACCACCAGCGACCCACGCTCGTCCTCGCCATCCTCGCCCACACGATCGAACGTCATCACCAACGCATTGCGAAATTCCCCCATCGCCCCGCACAGCCACCTCGCCGTCTCGGTCGGCATCACCGTCCGGTCCACCAGCCGCGACCCCACCAACCCGGACCCGACCAACCCGGACCCCACTGTCCGCGTCACCGTCCCGTTCGAACTCACAATCACCGCCTCCGGCCGCAGCCCGAGCCCCCGCAGCTGCCGCATCGCATACGTATGCCGCCGCCCCGTCGCGACCACCACCTCCACCCCCGCCGCCTCCGCCCGCCGGATCGCCCGCAGATTCCCCTCGCTCACGCAGCCGTCCGCCCCCAGCAACGTCCCGTCCATATCGACCGCGATCATGCGAATGCGGCCCCTTGGCCCACATCCTGGCCCACGCCCTGGCCCACGTCCGCGCCCGTCCCCCACCCGACCTAAACCCTTAATATCCACCCCTCCAGTCTCTCACCCCCACTTCCCTCCGTCCCATCCCACCCTCCTCCCACGCACACGCAACTTTAGTAGCATCAACCCCATGCCTCGCATCGCCTACCTCGAGTGCTCGCGCTGCCACCTCCACCTCCCTGTTCTAGACGAACACGGCGCCCCCCCCCCCCCCCCCCCCCCCCCCCCCCCCCCCCCCCCCCACACCCCCCCCCC
>CAXSGC010000027.1:0-6219 GCA_964236945.1 uncultured Acidobacteriaceae bacterium
TGAGAGCGCATCACAGAGTCTCCTTCATAAGACAATAACCTGAAGCAACCTCACACTTAAAGCCTTCATCGAGAAACAGGACGCCACTCTTCACGCCGCTTCTTGACGTATCCCAACCTGTATCAGGTGTTTAGTTCCCGCCGTGACGCCAATACATCATTTGCGTCCTCTACAAACCGCCGGTAAACTCCGCATCATGACCCCACCCACAGCTCGCCGCGCCCGCGTTCTCCTCTGCCGCGCCCGCGTTCTCCTCTTCCGGGTCCGCCTTCTCCTCTTCGGAGCGCTCCTCCTCTCCCTCTCCGCAATCCCCGGCCACGCCCAGGTCTGGGCCCGATCCGCCCTCAGCAACAGCCCGCGCCACCGCGAGTACGTCAACCTCACCCACAACGGCCGCGTCGTCAACACCTTTGTCGTTTACCCCGAGGTCGCCGCCAAAGCCCCCGTCGTCGTCCTCGTCCACGAAATCTTCGGCCTCTCCGACTGGGCCAAGCTCATGGCCGACGAACTCGCCGCCAAGGGCTACATCGTCCTCGCCCCCGACCTCCTCACCGGCGCCAACACCGGCGCAGCCAACATCGCCGCAACCGCAATCGGCGCCACCCAGGCCAACCCCGCCACCGACGCCGAACTCGGCGGCACCGACTCCTTCCCCAACACCGACGCCATCACCAAAGCCGTCTCCGCCCTCGCACCCGCGCAGGTCCTCGCCGACCTCGATGCCGTCGCCGACTACGGCCTGCACCTCCCCTCCGCCAACGGCCGGATCGCCGCCGTCGGCTTCTGCTGGGGCGGCGGAAAAGCCTTCAGCTTCGCCGCCCACCGGCCTTCGCTCGCCGCTGCCTTTGTCTTATACGGCCCACCCCCGCCCGCGGCCGACATGCGCACCATCGCCGCCCCCGTCTACGGCTTCTACGCCGAAAACGACGCCCGCATCACCGCCACCGTCCCCCAAACTGCCGCCGACATGAAGTCCGCCGGAAAGCCCTTCAGTCCCGTCATCTACGCCGGCGCCGGCCACGGATTCATGCGCTCCGGACAGGCTCCCGACGCCAAACCGGCCGATCAACTAGCCTTTCAGCAAGCCTTCGAGCGCCTCGCCGGCACCCTCAGGCAGCTCCGGTAGTCACTCCCGCGAAAACCTCTCGCCGGCCCGCTCCCGCAACCCGTGCCTGCCGCCGCGGCCACCACACCGTAAATCGGCTCCCCTCGCCCATCGCCGACGTCACCCGCACCGTGCCCCCGTGCTTCTCCACAATGTGCTTCACGGTCCACAGCCCCAGGCCGTTTCCCTTCTCTCCCTTGGTCGTCTTGCCGAATTGAAACAGCGTCGGCAACACGTCTGCGGCGATCCCCCCGCCCTCATCCGCAACGATGATCTCCACTCCCGCCGCCTGCCCGCGCAGACTCACCCGCACGTGCGCCCCCGGCCGCGTCACCGCTTCACACGCGTTCCGCACCAGGTTCAAAAGCACCTGCCGCGTCTCCCCCGGGGACGCCTCCACCACAGAATCCCCGCGCGTCTCCGTCTCAAACGCAATCCCCGACCTCCGAATCAGAGGGTCCAGCAAAAATCGCACCGAAGCCACCGCCGCCGATAAATCGATCGACTCCGGTTCCGCCGTCTGCCGGAAAAACGACAGCGTCGACCGCGAAATCTCCGCCACCCGCGCCGTCTCCTCGCTGGCCGTCCGCGCCATCTCCACCACCTCCGGCGAACATGTCTCCGTGCTCCGAATCAGGTACAGCAAATTCTGGATCGACTCCAGCGGACTGCTGATCTCATGCGACACCACCGTCGACATCCGGCTCCACTCCTCCAGCTTCTGCGCCGACAGCAGGCTCTCCTCCATCTGCCGCTTCTCCACCTCCGCATTCCCCAGCCGAGCCGCATAATCGTTGATCGAAAATGCAATCACCGGAGCTCGACCGATCAGCATCACCGCCACACACGCCGAAAGCCCGGCAGTCACGATGTTCGTCCACGCATTCACCCAGAACACCGGGATCCACGTCGTCACCACCTCCATCAGGTGGGTCGATCCGCACGCCACAATAAACAGCGCAAACCCCACCACAAAATAGGCCCAGTCGCGCGCAATCACCCGTCGCGTATGGCGTACCAGGTACAAAAGCGTCAGACAGATACTCGAATAACTCAGAAAGGTGATGAGGTTCGTCACCACCATCGTCCACACCAGCCGCGGCGCCGCGGCCCAGCATACAGCGTGCGGCATCAGCGAAACAGACTCCGACATACTCATCCCTTCCCCCCTGGCGGCAGGCAGAGTCAAACCCAGCACTTATCCTAGGTCAGATGCTACCGGGATCGCGAGCGAAACCATGCCCGCCTACAACCTTTGCGGTATCTCCGCGGCTTCCCCACGCTCCATTTCTGCCCATCTTCGGAAACATGCAACATCTCACTCCGCAATCGCCGCCGCCGCCTCCTCCTCCACCACCTCGCCCACATCCTCCACCGGCCCCCGGACATCGATCCCGTACCTCCCTGCCAGCTCCGGAGCATACCGCGCAAGGTCATTCCGTAACCGGATCAGGCTCAAATCCTTGGCCTTCGACTCCAGCATCACGTCCACCTCCACATCCGCAATCGACCGCAAAAACTGAATCGTCTCAAACGGATTGTTGTAGTCCGCGTGCCCCGTCCACACCGGCGGCTGCAACACCACCTCCGTCTTCCCCGACTTGCGATTCTTCCGCTTCAACTCCCGCATCTCCGTCCGCGCGCAGCTCCAGTGCAACTTCGGCCGCACACCCTCGGGCCACGTGCGCAAAAATCGCCGCAACGTCGCCCCCATCGGCAGACCCTCCGGGTTGAAGCACCAGTGATGCTGGTAGTCCCACACACACTTCACCCCCGTCGCTTCATGCACCTTCAGCACATCCGCGGCCGAGTAGCGAACGTCATCGTTCTCCAGCACCAGCCGCCGCCGCACCGGCTCCCCCAGCCGCGGCCACGTCTCCACCCATCGCCTCCATCCGCTCTCCCGATCCCCGTACGCCCCACCCACATGCAACACCAGCACAGCCTCCGGACCGCACTCCATCAGATCCAGCATCTCGGCCTGACTCTCCAGATCCGCCATGCTCCTCCGCGTCAGCACCTCGTTTCCGCTGTTCAACACAATGAACTGCGACGGATGAAAGCTCAGCCGCAAATCCTGCGCCCGCGCCAGCTTTCCCACATGCAGGAGGTCCGCCGCACTCTCCTTCACCATCCCATGAAACTGCGGCATCTCCGGATGCGTGTGATACGGCGCCAGGTCGCTCGACATCCGGTACATATGGATCGCGTGCTTCCGCAAATACCCGAAGATCTCGCACAAGTGCCCCAGCGAAACCCGCAGATGAGGCCCCTGCTGCCACCGCCGCGTGTCGTTCGACTTCAACCCCGGCTCGCCCATCACCTTCACCGCAAACCCCAGCCGCATCGCCCCGGTCTGAAACCCAACCGGCTCCAAACCCTCCAGCTCCGCACACTGCGACATCGGCCGCGTCCGCATCCGATCGAGCTCCAGCTCGGCAAGCTCCTTCTTCGTCGGCGCCGGCTTCTTCTTCCGCTTGCCTGTCTTCTTCGCCTCAGCCATCGTCCCGCAGCCCCCTATCCCAACCCTGAAAACCGACCACCGAAAACTGACCACTGAAAACTGAAAACTGAAAACTGACCAAAAACAAGCGCCGCCAAACCTACAAGCGCCCACACCTCACACCCGCCCCGCTCCCTCACAAACCTCCACCTGCATCTCCGGCCCAAACCCCACCTCCTCCGCCCACCGGTTCCAAACCTCCACCGGCAAAGCCCCGCCCGCCGCCTGGTCGTGCCCATTCCCGTACCGATCATCCGCCTCCGCCGGACGGTGCGCCCCGAGCCACGCAATCAGATTCACCCCCGCCGGCGCCCGCCCACTGAAGTGCACCCAACCCTCCCTGTACCCCGTATTCACCCCAAACACCACGCTCTTCGGAAACCGCGACCTCCACTGCATCGCCACCAGAGGATGCACCTGGCACGGCGTCTCCATCCGCACCGCCACCAGGTCCGCCCCCAGCTCCTCCCGCGCCTTGCGGCTAAATCGCGGAGGCAGCTTCCGCGCCGCCCGCAACGCCGCCCCCACCTCCTCCTTGGCCCGCAACAACTCCGCCGTCTCCCCGATCGCGCCGCTCAACACCTCCTTCGGCCCATCCGCCTGCAACAACAGCCGCAACGCCGCGCTCCCATCCCCCGTCGCCGACCGCCGCGGAGCATTCAGCAGCGAAGTCGCCTCCCGCAACGCGCCCCCGCCAAACCGCCTCTTCGCCTCCGCCAGCTCCCCAAACGCGGCCTTGTCCCCCAGATCGCTCAATAAACTGATCCCCGCCAGCCACAGCCACGGGTCCGCCACCCGCTCGCCCACCAGCGCCCGCGCACACCACCACGCCATCAACCCCGTCGTCGGCACATCCTTGCCATCCCCGCCAACCGCTCCCCGCCCATACCCCGTCAGCAAAACCGCACCCTCCGGAACCCCAGTCGGCACATGATGATCCAGCAGCAACGTCGGCACCCCCGGCAGCAACGCCCCCGGCCGGCTCCCCAGATCCGCCACAATCAAAGCCTCCGGACCGAACTCGCGCACCCGCTCCAACACCTCCGCCCTCCACGCCGACTCCCCCTTGCGCCGCGTCTCCGACGTCACCTCCCCAAACCCCGCCGCCCCCAACGCCCGCACCAGCAACGCCCCCGCCGGCAGGCCATCCGCATCGCTGTCGCACAACACATGCACCCGCGTCGCCCGACCCCTCCCCAGGCCGTCCACCCACGCAACAAACCCAGATCCAATCTCTTCCGCAAACGTCACATCTCCTACGATGCACTCCCTCCCCCGTCCAAGTCCCCCCATCTCCCATCCATTGCAGCCACGCCAACCTTCTTTCACCGGCTTTCCATCCGGCAGAGACGGGCCCGTTACCTCAAAGTATCGATGGTAATCCCACCCGAAATCTCCCCTCCTCGAACGCTAAACTGTGACAGCAGGCCGCTTAGATCAGGGTTTTCACGACGCCTGCTACCCAGAAGCACACCAAAGAATCGCAAGCGAGGCTGTCTTCATCACAAACGGCACAAGGGCCCCTGACACGCTACCCCTGATCGACCAACTTAGGCCAACAGGAGCGCCATGCTTCGCGATATCCCCTCTTCCCAGGCAAGACTCTTCGCCCTCTGCCTCACCCTCCTCGCCCTCTCCGCCCGCCCCGCCCGCGCCGACGTCGGCCTCGTGCTCGAATCCCCCTCCGGCCCCATGGGCTTCTTCACCGATGCCGGCCACGCCTCCGTCTGGATCTCCCGCGCCTGCCTCACCTCCACCGGCGAAATTGAGTTCTGCGAGCACACCGCCGGCGTCGTCCTCACCAGCACCTCCTACTGGACCAACCCCGGAACCGCCGCCATCCCCGCCGAGCTCTTCTTCCTCGGCACCCGCTCCGGCCCCACCGGTCGCAACGTCGCCGCCTGGCAAGAATCCCTCGGCCCCACCTACCCCTCGCTCGACCCGCATCTCGGACAGAAGTACCTCGGCCGAGCCTACCGCCGCTCCGTCCGCATCGTCGCCTTTGAAACCTCCGCCCGACAGGACCGCGAGGTCATCGCCCGGATCCAGGCCGATCGACCCGACTTCCACTACAACTACCTCCGTCGCAACTGCGCCGTCTACAGCGAATACGTCCTCAAACTCTACTTCGGGGACGATCTAGAAGTCCGGCACTTCCTCGACTTCGGCCTCACCACCCCCCGCGCCGTCGAACGCGCCCTCCGCCGCACCCTCCGCCACGACCCCTCAAGCCACTTCCGCACCGTCCAGTTCCCCAACTCCGTCCTCCAAAGCTGGCGCCAGCCCCCACGCAACCTCTGCGAATCCGCCACCCTCGACCCCAAATACGCCGTCCCCCTCGTCCTCTTTCAGCCCGAAATCTACCTCGGCTTCGGCGCCTGCTACGCCTGGAATCGCATCCCCGCCGCCCTCCACAACCGAGAATCCGCCACCCCCCAAAACATCGCGACCGGCAAGGTCCTCGACCGCCGCGTAGCCGCCTTCAGAAACCTCACCGGCACCCTCCCCCAACCCACCAACCGCCCCCAACCCACCACGCTCGCCCAGCCCACCTTGCAGTCCACCACGCTCCCCCAGCCCACCACGCTCGCCCAACCCACCACGCTAGCCC
>CAXSGC010000027.1:6319-55498 GCA_964236945.1 uncultured Acidobacteriaceae bacterium
AACCCACCATGCAGTCCACCACGCTAGCCCAACCCACCATGCAGTCCACCACGCTAGCCCAACCCACCATGCAGTCCACCACGCTCCCCCTCACGCTCCAAAGCACCGCCCCGCCCAGCACCGCCCGCAACGCCCCCGCCGCACCGGATTCCATCTCACCCCAAGCCGCAACGCCCGACCCCGCCACACCCGCCTTCCGCTAGGGAAGGTCTGATTAAGTCACGTCTTGTTAAGGGCACGTAAAGTTTTGTTAAGGGCACGTTAAGTCACGTCTTGCTTAAGGGCACGTCAAGTCACGTTTTGTTAAGGGCATGGCTTCAGCCGTGCCGATGATCAGTCGCGCACAAGCGCCTTCCGCTCTGCCGAAGGCCGCCTCGAACGCTCACCTCACCCCAAACCAAAATCGCTCCAGCCAAACCCGTCGCGTCCAGATCATTCCGCGCCAAGCCAGTCTCGCCCAGATCATTCCGCGCCAAGCCAGTCTCGTCCAGATCATTCCGCGCCAAGCTCGTCTCGCCCAGATCGCTCCGCGCTAGCCCGTCTCGCTTAAGGGCACGGCTTCAGCCGTGCCGAGGATCAGCGGCGCGCAAGCGCCTTCCGCTCTACCGAAGGCCGTCTTGACGCTCACCCCAACCCAAACCCAAAATCGCTCCGCGCCACCTCCGTATGTCAACCCCGAAATCCTCCAAATCGCACAAAACACAAGGCTTCTTCCTGACGCACAAACTCTCCCAAACCTCTAAACTGGAACTAAGCGCTCGCGCCCCGGGACCGGACCCTGCAGTAGATTGCCTTGGGGCGGCTCGTGCATGTCTGACTTGATGTGGGTATGTGCCGCTTCGGAGTGCGCGTGCGCCAGATCGTCTCCGGGAACGGCATCGTGGGAGTTCGACTTCAGCGCGTGAGCGTCGGCCTCGTGCATGGCCCGTTCACTGTCTTTGCCTAAGGGGTGCTGTTTTTCTTTGGACATGGTGCGCTCTTTTCTGTTGCCGGCTGCGTATTCACCGACGGGCAATTTGCTCTAGCGGGTGTGATGTCAGGGCAAGCGACGGGGTTAGCTTTGAGCGGACGGCGCCACGGTCGTCGGCGACTTCTCGCCCAGGACGGTCTGCTCGACCGCGATGGAGACGTTTTCGTGCTTGATGTCGAGGCGGAGGCGATTGAAGAAGCTCATGTAGATGTTTGCCATCCAGACGAGAGCAAACCAGGCGATCAGGTACCCTCGCCAGCCCTCGTAGAGCATTTGAAAGTGCGTTACAAGCAGGAAAAACGCGGACACGTAGTGGCTGAAGCAGTACTCGCACGTGAAGAGGTAGAAGAACTTGCGGGCAACGATCGGCTTGCAGTTCTGGCTTTGGGATTTGCAGAACTCGCGCGGCTCGCGAAAGACTTCTTCATGGGTGACGGTCCAGCTGGCGCAGGCGACCGGCAAGGCCAGGAGCACGAGGTACGCAAACTGCCGCGAGAGTGTCATGAGCATACGGTAGGCTACACCCCGGTGGCTGCGGACGGCGCGACCGGCAGGCACCGGGGAACGGGCTGAGTTTAGGATGCTGGTGAGGGGAAGAGGAAGCAGGTATGGATTGGAAGAGCAAAAGGGTCAGAGCGGTGCTCGAGACGGCGCTGACCGAAGACCGGGCGGCGGACGACGTGACGACTGCCCTGACGGTCGATCCGGCGATGCGGGCCACGGGCACCATTGTTGCGCGGCAGCCTTGTGTTCTCAGCGGTCTGGGGTCGATCTCCGTGTTTCTGGATCTCTTTGGCGAGATGTTCGGACGATCGCACGTCGGCGCGGGACGTTTCGAGGTGATCAGCCATAACGAGATCTTTGACAGTGTTCGCGTGCGCAAGGGGCAGACAATCGCGGTGATCCGCCACAACGCGGCGGCGATCCTTTCGACCGAGCGGGTGATCCTGAACCTCCTGCAGCGGATGAGTGGGATTGCTACCTTGACCAACGCCTATGTGCGCGCGGTCGACGGGACACCGACGAAGATCCTGGACACGCGCAAGACGATTCCCGGCCTGCGGCCCATGGACAAGTATGCTGTGTGCTGCGGCGGCGGGATGAATCACCGTCAGGATCTGCGCGACGGCATCCTGATCAAGCACAATCACATTGTTCTGGCGGGCGGTCTGGGCGTTGCTCTCCGGCGGGCGATCGCCGGCCGCAAAGCCGGGCAGAAGGTTGAGGTGGAGGTCCGGACCATGGCCGAGTTGGACGAGGCGATCGCGGGCGAGGCGGACTCTATTTTGCTGGATGGTATGACGCCGGAGATGGTGAAGGCCGCGGTAAAGCAGATTCGGGGCGAGAGGCCGGGGGTGGCGATCGAGGCGTCGGGCAAGATGGCGCTCGACGAGGTGCAGAAGTATGCTCTCGCCGGGGTGGATTATGTTTCGGTCGGGGCGCTGACGCATTCGGCGATGGCGGCCGATCTGAGCATGCGGATTGCTCCGGACGTCTCGTGAGTTCGGGCTTGAACTCAGACGAGCCTGAGGGCTTCGATCTTGGGGCGGTGGAGGCGGGGATCGCTGGGACGGAGTTTGCCGGTCGGTTGATGCACTTCCCGTCCGTGGGTTCGACCAACGCCCTGGCGATGGAGGCGGCGCAGCGTGGAGCTCGTGGTGGCGTGTGGTTGGCCGACGAGCAGACGGCGGGGCGCGGGCGAGGTGGTCACCGGTGGCACTCGGAGGCGGGGGAGGGGCTGTATGTGAGCGCTCTGGTCGCGCCATCGCTGGGGATCGGGACCGCGCTGAAGCTTTCGCTGAGCACCGGCCTGGCAGCGCGATCTGCGATCCGGGAGACCACAGGCCTGATCGCCGATCTGCGCTGGCCGAACGACCTTCTGCTGGGCGGGCGGAAGTGCGGCGGGATTCTGGTCGAGACGGCTGTAGCAGCCGCGCCGGCGGGGAGTTCGGGACCCCCGATGCTTCGGTATGCGGTGATCGGCGTCGGGCTGAATCTGAACCATACGGAGTTTTCCGCGGAGTTGCGCGGGATCGCCACGTCGTTGCGGATGGAGGTTGGAGGTGCGGTGCGGAGAGAGCCTCTGCTGGCGGCGCTTTTACGGTCGTTGGACGATGAGATCCGCATGTTGATCCGGGACGATCGAGTTCCGCAGGACGATGACGTTCGGGGTGGACCTGGGGTACTGGAGCGGTTCGGTTCTGCGTCTACCTGGGTGCGGGGCAAGCGGGTACGGGTGGGTGAGGGAGACGGCTATACTGGCGTGACCGCGGGGCTCGATCCGGACGGATTTCTCCTGGTCGACGGCGACGACGGCGTGCGGCACACCGTGCTTTCGGGCGGCGTGCGCGAGTCGATCAAGACGCCGAGATTGTAACCGAACTAGTTGCATGATGGACGAGGCGGGAGAGCGAAGATGCTACTGGCACTCGACGTAGGAAACACCAATATCGTGCTTGGGCTGTACGGTCCTGGACCGGAGAACGAGATGGCGGCCAACTGGCGCATCGCGACGCCGGCGACGGCGACGGCGGATGAGTTTGGCGTGCTCCTGCGCAATCTGTTTGCGCTTCGGGCGGTGGACGTCCACGCTGTGGAGGGGGTGGCGATCTCGTCGGTCGTCCCTCCGCTCGACAGTATGCTGCGGCACGTGTGTGAGCTGACGTTCGGCGTGAAGCCGGTGTTTGTGGAGCCCGGCGTTCGCACCGGTCTGCCGATCCTGACCGACAATCCGTCGGAGGTTGGCGCCGACCGCATCGTGAATGCGGTGGCGGCGTTTGAGCGTTTTCATGGACCGGCCATCGTCGTCGATATGGGCACCGCGACCACATTCGATGTCGTCTCCGCGAAGGGCGAGTTTCTGGGCGGTGCGATTGCGCCTGGGCTGGGGATTTCGGCGGAGGCTTTGTTTTCGCGGGCGGCCCGTCTGCCGCGCATCGAGATCCGGAAGCCGGCCAAAGTGATCGGCACGGGAACAGTCGACAACCTCCAGATCGGGCTGTATTACGGGTATATCGGCCTCGTCGATGGCATCCTGGAAAGGATGATTGCCGAACTTGGACCGCAGACCAGGACGGTTGCGACCGGGGGCCTTGCCCGTCTGATCGCGGGCGGGTCTCGCTATATCGGCGAGGTGGACGAGATGCTGACGCTCACTGGCCTGCGCATTGTGTACGAGCGAAATGCGGAGCGGGGGCGGCGGCGGGCTTAGAAGGCGACATCGGCGCCACGGAATGCAGAACTACTTCAACTACTTTACGGAGATCGAGCAGCGGTTTCAGCAACGGCGGGGAACGCTTCTGATGCTATCGACGCTGGACTGGGCGTTGATCGAGACGTGGCGCGATGGCGGCGTCCCGCTCGAAGTTGTGCTGCGCGGCATCGACGACGCGTTCGACAAGCACGATGCGAAGGAGCGCTCCGGAAAGGGGCGAACGCGGCGGGTGAATGGTCTGGCGTGGTGTGCGCAGAGCGTGATGCGGGCAGCCGAACAGAGGAGCGAGGCGATGGTCGGAGCGGCTGCGGGAGGGGCCGAGCCGCGTGAAAGTCAGGAGAGCGGATTTGAGGCGGAGCGCGTTGCCGCGTACCTGGAAGGGAATGCGGCGCATGTGGGCGCGGCTCAGCTGTTGCCTCCGGCGGACGCGGTCGCAGCGGAGATTGCCGGGCGGCTCCGGGTGCTCGCAGGGGAGGTCCGGTCTGAGCCGGCGCGATCGCTTGAGGATCTCGATCGGACGCTGTCGGCGCTCGAGGAGCGTCTCTTTGCCGCGGTTCTTACGTCTACCGGGGAGGCGGAGTTGGTGGCTCTGCGCGAGGCCGCGACGCGGGAGCTGTCGCCGTATCGTGGCAAGATGGGCGCCGTGCAGATCAAGCAGGTGCAGGCGCAGTTTCTGCAGAAGCGGCTGTTGGAGGCGCGGGCGCTTCCTCGGCTGAGCCTGTTTTATATGAGCCACGAATGAGTGAGCTCCCGGTAAGTGAAGGAGAGTTGGAGCGGGAAGCACCGCTGCGGATCGAAAAGTCCGTCTATGGTGGAAGCGGCCTGGCCCGCGATGGGAGCGGCCGCGCCGTCCTGGTTCCGTTCACGCTCGCCGGGGAGCTGGTCCGGATCACGCAAGCGCCGGCGCGCCTGATGTCGGACGTACACATCCTCGAACCCTCTCCTCACCGCGTGTCGCCGCGCTGCGTCCACTTCGGCGTTTGCGGCGGATGCCAGTATCAGCATGCAAGCTACGGCGGCCAGCTTGCGATGAAGCGAGCGATTCTGGCGGAGACGCTGGAGCGCGCGGGGGTCGGCCCAGTGCCTCTGATCACGGTGCATGCGGCGGAAGCGTGGGGCTACCGGAACCGAATTCGGCTGCAGATGCGGGAGGTGGAGGGCAAGCTGCGGCTTGGGTACTACGGACGCGAGTCGATCTTGTTTCTGCCGGTTGTGGAGTGCCCGATCGCGGCGCCGTTGCTGCTTCGGGCAGCGGAGGCGCTGCTGGAGGTTGCCGGAGAGAGCGCGGAGGCGGAGCGTTGGATGCGGGAAACGACGGAGATTGAGCTGTTTGCGGCGCCGCGGATTTCGGGGCCGGAGGTCTTGGATCCGGAGGTCTTGGGGCCGGAGGAGCAGCGGCTCCAGATCAGTTTGTTTGTGCGCAAGGGTCTGCGGGACGTGAGGTCCGACGGATTTGCCCGGATGTGTGAGCGATTGCAGGCGCGAGTGCCGGAGCTTGTGGGCGCGGGCGCGTACGAGGCGGTGCGTCTGCCCGGCAACCGGGGCGGCTCCGGACAGCCGAGGGCAGTGGCTGCCTGGGGGCGGGACGGTCTGCTGTACCCTGTGGGAGATCGCTCGTACTGGGTGAGCCGGGGCGGCTTCTTTCAGGTCAATCGGTTTCTGCTCGGCGAACTTGTGCGGTTGGTGGCGGAGGGGCGGGAGGGGGCGCTGGCCTGGGATCTCTACGCCGGCGTGGGTCTGTTTTCGCGGCGTCTGCGGGAGACCTTCGCGGAGGTGGTTGCCGTGGAAGCGGGCGAAGTGGCGGCGGGGGATCTGTTGCGTACGGCGAAGTCGGCGAAGGTCGGGGCGGTGCGGGCGACGACGGCCGAGTTTCTGCGCCGCGCCGTGCTCGATCGTCCGCGACCGGACCTGGTGGTCGTCGATCCGCCACGCGCCGGGCTCGGATCGGAGGTTTGCGCGTTGCTGGGCCGCATCGGAGCGCCGGAGATCGTGTACGTCTCCTGCGATCCGACGAGCCTCGGGCGCGATCTTCGCGAGATGGTAGACTCCGGCTACAACCTCGCTGAGTTGCATCTGGTTGATCTGTTCCCGCAGACGTTTCACATGGAGACAGTGGCTGTGTTGCGGCGGTTCTAGGCGCGTTTGGGACGGGACGGCCTATGCACGGTTGGGCACAGAGGTTGGGACTGGGGCAGGCGGGGGCCGGGGAATCCCGACCTCAGGTCAAGGTTCTGCCGCACCCTAAACCGCACCCTGGACCGCACTCGAAGCCGAACCCTAAGCCCAACCCTAAGCCCAATCCAGACCTCTGGCCGAAGAGCCGCGCCCAACTCGAGCCGCTGCGGTTTCGTCGCGCGCCTCTGCTGGCTGCGGCGTTGTGGTTTGCGTTTGGCGAGGGTCTCGCTCGCTTTACCTGGCAGCCGACGGTCGTCCTCCTCCTGGCCGTGGCCGCGCTCCTTGCGTTGACGGCTGTAGCTTTCAGGCGCGGCGTGCGAACGGGCCTCTTCCCGATTGCCGGGCTCTGGATTGTCGCGGGCCTTTGGAGCATGGAGGCGCGGTCGGTTCCTTCGAATCAGACCGATCTGCTGCGGTACGCCGACGGCCTCAGCCGGATGGTACGGGGTCGAGTGATTCGCGTGCGCACACTTCCTCCGCCCGTCACGTCCGGGGCCGAGGATGCGGAGGCCGTGCCGTGGAACGAGCGCGAAGAGCAGGCTCCGGCGGCAGGGGCGCTTCTGCTCGATCTTGCGGTCGAGGATATAGAAGAGGTGACGCCGGACCGCGCCTGGATGACGCCTGTTCAGGGTGGTGTTCGGATCACCGTCTCTCCGGAGAAGGACGATGCTGCGCCGGTGCCTGTGCTCCGTTGCGGCGACCTGGTCGAAGCTCCGATGCGCCTCAGAGTTCCAGAGCGCTACCGCGACCCCGGCGCATGGCAGTATGCGGAGTACCTCCTGGAGCAAGGTGTGGGCGCGCAGGGCAGCGTCTCCGCCGAGAAGCTCGAACCCGTGGGCAAGGCGCGGGCTAACGTCCAGTGTCGTCTGTACGCGGCACAGAGCTGGGCGGCTGGCCGGATGTCGGCGTACGTCGGGTCCGGCACTAATCGGCGTCTGCCAAGGCTCCTGCGCCTGAGCGCGGACGACGCCGGCATGCTGAACGCGATGCTGTTTGGGGACCGGGCCGGGCTCAATCATGGCCTGCGCCTCGGCTTCGAGCGCACGGGATCGTTTCATCTTTTTGTGGTTTCCGGCATGCACGTCGCTCTGGTGGCCGGCGGGATCTTCTGGATTGCGCGCCGGCTGCGTTTGCGGGAGAGCTCGGCGACCCCGCTGACGCTTTCCTTCACTTTTGGCTACGCGCTTCTTACCGGATTTGGGGCGCCCGTGCAACGCGCGCTCTGGATGACGACCGTCTTTTTGCTGGCGCGTCTGCTGTCGCGCCAGCGCAGCGTTCTGAACGCTCTCGGTGCGGCCGCGCTGGGTGTTCTGGTGTGGTCGCCGGCGGCGCTGTTTGAGGCAAGCTTTCAGATGACGTTTCTCGCCATTGTGGCGATCGGGGGAATTGCGGTTCCGCTGGGCGAATGGAGCTTTGTGCCGCGCGCGCGTGCCGCCCGTGACCTCGATGACATCTGGATGGACACGTCGCTTCCGCCGAAGCTGGCGCAGCAGCGCGTCATGTTGCGGACGTGGGGCGAGGCCTTTGCCGCGCTTCTGGGGCAATGGGCATACCGGGTCCCCGCCCTGTTCGTCCGGTGTGTCTTCGGAGCGCTCGAACTGGCGCTGATCGGAGCGGTCGCGGAGATGGTGATGGTGCTGCCCATGGCGGTTTACTTTCATCGCGCGACCATGTTCGCTCTGCCGGCCAACATGGTCAGCGTCCCGGTGGTGGCGATGCTGGTGCCGATGGCGGTGGCGACGTTTGCCGGAACGCTGCTCAGTCCGTGGATGGCACTGGTCCCTGGAGCCGCGACCGCGCTTCTGCTGCATGCGATCACGGCGATCATCGGTGCGGTCAGCCATCTCCGATCGGCCGACCTGCGCATGCCGGGTCCGGCCTGGTGGGTGGTGGTCTTGGCCGTGCTCTCGTGGGCGTTCTGCTGCTGGGCGGTGCGACGGAGCGGGCGATGGGCGACCGTGGCGGCGGTGGTGCTGCCGGCGGCGGCGGCGCTGGTGCTTGTCTCGCCCGGGGAGCCTCGCCTCACAAAGGGGGCGATGGAGGTGACTGCGATCGATGTCGGCCAGGGCGACTCGGTCTTTGTCGTCAGCCCGGAGGGGCGAACGATGCTGGTCGACGCGGGCGGACCGACGGGCGGCGTCAAGGAGGCGGCCGAGGCCACCAACCGCTTCGATGTTGGCGAGGAGGTCGTCGCGCCGTATCTGTGGTCGCGCCATTTGCGACGCCTCGACATCGTCGTGCTCACTCACGCCCATAGCGACCATATGGGCGGCATGGCGGCGGTGTTGCGTGATCTTCGGCCGCGGGAGCTTTGGGTCGGTGTGGACGCGCATGCCGAGTCGTTTCAAGCGCTGCTCGCCGAAGCCCGGGAGCTCGGGATCGAGGTCCGGCATCTCCATGCCGGCGAAGATTTCCCCTGGGGAGGGACGGAGGTGCGCGTGCTTGCGCCGGAAGCCGGGTATGTCAACGGCGGCGCGCCCAAAAACGACGATTCTCTCGTCCTGCGGGTTCAGTTTGGGGCGAGCTCTGTTCTGCTTGAGGGCGATGCCGAAGCTCCCAGCGAACGCCGGATGCTTGAATCGGGTCGCGTGGCTCCGGTGACGCTGCTCAAGGTGGGACACCATGGCAGCCGCACGTCCACCACGCCTGAGTTCTTTGCGGCGCTGGCCCCACGCTTCGCCGTAGTCTCGGTCGGCAAGAGCAACCGCTTCGGCCACCCACGCGCGGAGGTCATCAGCCGCTTTGCCGAGGCACGAACGCGCCTCTACCGCACCGACGAGTTTGGCCTGACGACGTTTCTGCTGAGTCGTGACGGCGAGGTGCGCGAAGTGGTTGGCGGGGACATCGAGCACTGACCCGTGGGCCATCTGGTTTTATGCTGAAGTTGCACCTCAGAGGAGCCACTCGCATGCAAGAACGCACAGGGGAGACAGGGACGCCCGCAATTACCGGGGAAGAACAGAACGAGCGAGCAGCAGAACTGGCGCAGGAGCAGCGTCTGCTCCGGCGACTGCAGATGATGATGAACATGGTGATGCAGACGATCGCGCAGGACGGCTCGCTCACGGTGGATGAAGCCTCGCAGATGGTTGCGGACAGCCGCCGGGCGGCGCTCGCGATGTTTCCCGGAAAGGAGCTCGCGTACGACCTGATCTGGCGACCGCGCTTTCAACGTCTCATGCGCGAGCGGTTTCGGATCATGTAAGGGTTGGATTGGGCGGCGGAGGCGCGGTCGGGTGTGTGGCGTTTTGAGACACAACTGATGCGGCGCCAGGGATCTGCCGATAACAGGGGTAAGGAAGAGTATGAGTTCGAGTCTGCGCGTGCGATGGTATCCGGTCGGAGCTCTGCTGATGGCCTGCTTCGGCCTCGGTGTCGGTCCGTTGCGCGCGCTCCACAAACTCCGCGATCTTCGGGCGAAGCAGGATGTGGGCGAGCAGAAGGAGGCTACTCGGCAGAGGTGCCTAGCCATGGGGTAGCGATGCTCCCAGTCCGACCCTGATTCTGTGCGTATGGATCTTGGCTTCGCTCCAGAGGCCGTTTACGGCGCGGCAGCGGGACCGATCTGCGGAGTCTTCACCGGCGCGGCTAGACCGACGAACTCCGTCAGGCTGTCGTTGCCGAAGTTCGTCACCCAAACGTTGCCGCTCGCGTCGATGGCGAGGGCAAACGCCGCATGCAGAGGGAGCTCGGGAGTCCATCCAGACGGAGGCGAAAGGATGGTTCCGGGGCGCGCCGAGTTGGCGCCGGCGATCTCAGTTAGCGTGCTGCCCAGGTAGTTGGCTACCCAGACGTCTCCGGCGCCATCGACGGCGATTCCCTGCGGGTGATCGATGCCGCCACCGCGAACGCTGCCGTTCAGAAGGACGGTACCGTCGTGCGCCACCTCGCTGATGCTGTCGCCGTAGAAGTTGGCGACCCAGACGTTGCCTTGTCGGTCGATGGTCAGACCGGACGCTCCGTCACAGCACGCGATGGAGGTGATCTGCGCGCCATCGGGCGAACTCCGGGCGATGGTGTTGCCGCTCTGGTTCGCCACCCAGACGTTGTGCTCCGCGTCGATGGCAACGGCAACCGGAAAGACGAGGCTCGGCGAAGCGTAGCCCGCGGCTCCGGAGAGAGATGCGCCGGTCGCGGAGAGATGGGTGAGCCGTGAGTTGCCGTAGTCGGCCAGCCACGCGCTGCCGTCGGTGTCGATGGCGACAGCTGTTGGGTAGTTCAGGCCACCGGCGCTGAAGCCAGTCGGGCCGGCGATGCTTTGCCCTTGTGCGTTGAGGACCGAGACGCTGCCGCGGCCGCCGTTGATTGAGGCTGAACTCGCCTGGTTGGGGACCCAGACGTTGCCGTTGGCATCGATCGCCAGACCGTACGACTCGTCCAGACCCGCACCCGCGATGCCGGATGGGAACACCGGCGAGCCCAACGGCGAGAACCTGGACAGGACACCGAAGTAGCTGGCGACCCAAACGCTTCCGCTCCCGTCGATCGCGACGCCCGTCGGCGACTGGAGACCTCCGCCGGTGAAGGCGAGGGAGAAGGTCCAGTCTGCGGGGGCGCTCGGGAGCGTCGGAGCAAACCGGGAGGAGGCTCCCGAGCGGGTGAACAGCGCGGCGACGTTCTGGCCTGGATTGTGGACGATGCGGATCGATGCGGCGAGGGTGTCTGCGGGAGCGGATTGGCCGGGCGTTGTCGTGAGGGCAAAGAGGCCGGTGCAACCGTCCGAGGCTGGTCCGGATGCCGTGCAGGTGTTCAGGAGACTGGCCAGGCTGTTCAGCTTCTGCGCCGGGAGGGCGGAGTTGGGGGGCGTGACCGGGAGCAGAACGCTGCCGGATTGGCTGCTGACCAGGTTTTGGGCGGCCAGAGCGGCGTTGGCGATCCCGACGATGTTGGCTGCGGTCGCGCCGAGGTCGCCCTCTGAGGACAGGAACTGTGCCAGCGCCCAGCTGAGTGCCACGGTTGTGGCCTCGTTCACGCGATACGTTGCGGCTGGACCGATGGCGCTGCAGGTTCCCACCGCTGTTGCCAGAGCGATCGCGGGGTTCTCGGCGCCTGTGCCGACGGATCCGCCTCGGGCGACCACGTAGAGCTGGGATCCCTGCGATGGGCAGAGATATCCGGAGGGGACGGCGAAGTTGCCGGACGCGTTGGAGGTGACGCGGCTGGCCAGAAGGCGGGTGGGGGCGGATCCGTTGCCGGTGGTTCCGGCGGCGAAGATCTGGATCGATGCTCCCGCTACGGGTTGAGAGCCGGCCATCACGAGGCCCGAGAAGGCTGGACCGGCGAAGCTGCCCGGCGGCGGCGAGGGCGGAGATGTCTCGATCGGAACGACGACCGTGCCGCAACCTGAGAGTGCTCCGGCGACGATGGCGGCCGCAAGCACGCCGAGGATCGGAAGCAGAGCGGCTCCCGGTCTCCGGCGTCCTGGGGACGGAGTTGCGGTCCGGAGTTTCCGGTGTGCAGAGCTCGGTTGTGCCGGGAGCTTGGCCATGGCTGGAGAGATCATCTTAGCGGAGCGTTGCCCGCACACGCTTGCCGTAGGATGGCAGGAGCGATGAACGAAAACTCCGACTTTGGGTCGCCTGACCTGTACAGCCGCGCGCAGGCTGCGGTCGAGCACATCCGCTCGGTCACCTCTCTGCGGCCGGAGGTCGGCATCATTCTGGGCTCGGGCTTTGGGGAGTTTGCCGAGCGGGTGGAGACTCCGGTGGCGGTTCCTTATCAGGAGATACCGCACTTTCCGCGGTCCACGGTTGTCGGTCACGCGGGAAGGCTCGTGTTGGGGCGGATTGCGGGGAGGCCGGTCGCGGTGATGGAGGGGCGGGTGCATGCGTATGAGGGCTATGCGGTCTCGGACGTGGTGTTTCCGACGCGCGTTCTCGGGATGCTGGGATGCAGAACGCTCCTTGTGACCAATGCGGCGGGCGGAATCTCGCCGGCGTATCGAACGGGTCAGCTGGTGCTGATCTCGGACCACATCAACTTCACGGGCGTGAACGCTGCTGCCGGACCGAATGAGCCGCGCTTCGGAACGCGGGCCGGTGCGGGCGAGCGCTTCTTCGATATGAGTTCGGCCTACTCGCCTCGGCTGCGGGCGATCGTGCGGGACGCGGCTGCGCGGCAGGGACTCCATCTGCCGGAAGGGGTGTATCTGGCGGTGCTGGGACCGTCGTTTGAGACGCCCGCGGAGATCCGGGCGTTTCGCACGCTGGGAGCGGATCTGGTTGGGATGTCGACGGTGCACGAGGTGATCGTCGCGCGGCATATGGGCCTTGAGGTGCTGGGCATCTCGCTGGTGACGAATCCCGCGGCTGGGATGGCGGCCGAACCGATCGATCACAACGAGGTGATGGAGATTGGGCGGCGATCGGTCGCGCAGTTTTCGGCTCTGGTGTCGGCGATGCTCGCGGAGATCTGAGGTTCGGTGGAAGAAGGACAAAGGAGAACAGAGAAGGACAGAGAAGGCAGAGAAGAACAGAGAAGGCAAAGAAGGCAGAGAAGGACAGAGGAGGGCAGAGAAGGCAGAGAAGGACAGAGAAGGACAGAGAAGAGCAGAGAAGGACAGAGAAGGACAGAGAAGGACAGAGAAGGACAGAGAAGGCAGAGAAGAGCAAAGGGCAAAATAAAAGGTGAAGGAGGTCAAAGTTACTGACCATACCTTCTTCCCGGGGAGCGTTTCTGTTTGGCTGTTTTGGGTGCCCGAGTGGGGTACCCCCCACCCCCTCTATAGGGGGGTTGCCTTGGCATAAAGCCTTTTGTTTCCTAGCTCTTACAGCATGTAGGTGTCTGTAACTTATTGAAAAATAATACCTTTTCGTCCAAAATAGCCAGATTCAACAACTTACGGCTTTCTTGAGGCATGTTGATGGCGATACTCTGGAGTCGATGGCGGCCTTTCTGCCGATCGGAAGCTCGGCTTGGGTGACATCGACGCGGAATTTGGTCAGCCACCCAAGGCGGTCACGCAAATAGACCGATCCAGCCGCCAATAGGTAGAGATTGTAGACACAACGCGAGGTCTGAGCGCTCCGTCTCCGCCCAGACCTCACCTCGCTTTCGCTTTCGCTTTCGCTAAAAGCAGCGAGACGTCAGTGTTTCGGCTCCCCCGGGCGGCTCGGTTTTCCTGTCGTCACCTCAACCGTCTCCGCCTTGTCCGCACGCCGCGTCGGTTGATCGCCCGTGATCGCCGGATCGGAACTTGGCGGAATCACATTGCCATCAAAACCGGTCTCGATCGACGTACTCGCCCGCTCCGACATCACCTTCTTCTGTCCCGATGCGCTTTCTTCGGCCACAGTGTGGTTCGTCACCCCGATCGCATCCGGCCGAGTTCCCGTTGCCGGCCTTCCAGCTGCGTATTCCGCCTCGGTCGTCTCTTCCGAATTGCGCTTCACGCCGGCGTAGCCGGTCACACGCTCGTTCCGGCTGCCGGCCGTCTGCGCCCCTTCGAGATCGGTGTACATCGCAGCATCCGTGCCCTGGCTGCCGTCTGTGTTGTGCTGGTTCGGGTCAACGTCGTCCTGAGCCGGGTCGGTGTTCTTTTCGCGTTCGGTGTGCGGTGTCGTCGAGATGGCCATGTTCGTTCCTCTCCCCCGTGAGACGCTTTCCCGCCGCTCTGCAGTTGGCCTCACACGCGCACCTGACTAGATCGCGCCAAGTTCCGACAGAGCCGCACGCGCCCTCTCCAGCAGCGCCCCCGTCTCCCCCGCCTGCTTCTTCAAACCATCGACAATGTGAGCCGGGGCCTTGGCAACAAACCCCGCATTGCCCAGCTGGCGCTCCGCCGCGGCCGCGCCCTTCTCCAGCCGCGCAATCTCTTTCAGCAGACGCTCGCGTTCGGCCGCGACATCGACCACCCGCTCATACACCACGCGGAGGTCGAAGTCAGCAGCCGAACGTGCCCCGGCACCCGTCAGCGGCGCCCCCGCAAACTCCACAGCCGAAACCCGTGCCATGCGGCCCAGAGCATCCCGGTGCGCGTCGATCAACGCCACGACGCGATTGTCCCCATACACCAGAATCGGCGCACTCTCCTTCTCCGGCACGCCCATCTCTTTGCGCAGCCCGCGGACCGCCACGATCAGTTCCTGAAGCGTCCGCATCGCCGCCTCGGCGCGATCGTCGGCCACAAAGTCCCCCGTCTGCGGAAAACGCGTCAGCGCAATCGACTTCGCCGGCGCGTCGCCCTCATACAGCGCATGCCAGATCTCCTCCGTCAGAAACGGCATAAACGGACTCAACAGACGCAGCGCCGCTTCAAACACGCTCGCCAGAGCCCCCAGCGAAATGGCCGTCACCTCATTCCGTGCGACGCCCTCGCCAAACTCCAGCCGAAGCTTCACCAGCTCCAGGTACCAGTCGCAAAACTCGCCCCAGAAAAACTGATACACCGCATTGGCCGCCTCGTCGAAGCGATATGCCGTGAGCGCTCGGTCCACCTCCGCGGCAACCGCGCCCAGCCGCGAGAGGATCCACCGGCTCTCGACCGGCGTCGTCCCTGGAAGCGCGCCTGCACTTTCGGCCGCCGCGCCCACGCGAATCTTATAGCCGGCCTCCTTCGCTCGATCGAGCTGCAAAAAAACAAATCGCGCCGCGTTCCAGATCTTGTTGGCAAACGCCCGGTTGCCCTCCGTCCGCGCCTCGGAAAACGCAATATCGGTCCCCGGGCTCGCCATCGTCGCCAGCGTAAACCGCACGGCATCGGTCCCAAAGCGCCCAATGGTGTCGATCGGATCGATCACATTGCCCTTGGTCTTCGACATCTTCTGCCGCTCCGCGTCGCGCACCAACGCATGGATGTACACCTCACGGAAGGGAACCGCGTCGGCCAGCGTACGCTCGCTCCCATCCGCCATCGGCACATCCAGCGTGAAGTGCGTTCCCAGCATAATCATGCGTGCCACCCAGAAAAACAGGATGTCGAACCCCGTCACCAGGAGATCCGTTGGATAAAACCGGTCGAGATCCGGCGTCCGATCGGGCCAGCCAAAGACCGTAAACGGCAGCAAACCCGACGAAAACCACGTATCCAGAACGTCCGTCTCCTGCACAAATCTCTCGCCGCTCGCACCGCAATCGGGGCACGCCGTCAACGCCTCCCGCGACACGACTGTCCGTTCACACAGGGCGCACTCCCACGCCGGAATCCGGTGCCCCCACCACAGCTGCCGCGAAAGACACCAGTCGTGGATATTTTCCATCCACTCGAAGTAAGTCTTCTCATACATCTCCGGCGTAAATCGGATGTGGCCCTCGCGCACCGCGGCGATCGCCTTCTCGGCCAAGGGCGCAATCCGCAAGAACCATTGCGCGGAGAGCCGCGGCTCGATCACCGCACCGGATCGCTGGCTGACCCCCACACTCATCGGGTGATCCTTGACCTCGACCAGCAGGCCCCGCGCTTCGAGATCCGCGACCATCCGCTCGCGCGCCGCATACCGGTCCATCCCGTCGTAAGGCGACCTGGGCAGCACAACCCGCGCCGCTTCATCGAGGATCGACAGCTTGGGCAACCCGTGACGCTCGCCCACCGCAAAATCGTTCGCATCGTGCGCCGGCGTCACCTTCACCGCGCCCGTACCAAACTCCGGATTCGCCCAGTCGTCCGCGACCACGGGGATCTCCCGCTCCGGCTCTCCATCCGTGCCGCTCAACGGCAGCCGCAACGTGCGCCCGATCATCGCGCGATAGCGTTCGTCCGTCGGATTCACCGCCACGGCCACGTCGCCCAGCATGGTCTCCGGCCGCGTCGTCGCAATCACAATCTCGCCGGAGCCATCGGTGGTCGGGTAGCGCACGTAGTACAGCTTGCCGGCCCGATCCTCATGCACCACCTCGAGATCTGACACCGCCGTCCGGATCTCCGGATCCCAGTTGACGATGTACGCCCCGCGATAGATCAGACCCTGCTCATACAAACGAACAAACGCCTCCTTCACCGCCGCCGACAGCCCTTCGTCCATCGTGAAGTACTCGCGGCTCCAGTCGACACTCGCGCCCAGCCGCTTCATCTGGTCGGTGATCGCGCTTCCATACTGCCGCTTCCATCTCCACACCCGCTCCGTAAACGCCTCGCGGCCAAGCTCCAGCCGACCCACGCCCTCGGCCGCCATCTGCCGTTCCACCATCATCTGCGTGGCAATGCCCGCGTGATCGGTGCCCGGCACCCACACCACCGTCTCGCCCCGCATCCTGTGCCAGCGCGTCAGAATATCCATCTCGGTCTGGTTCAGCATGTGCCCCATATGCAGGCGCCCGGTCACATTCGGCGGCGGCAACAGCATCACGAAGCGGTCGTTATTCTGTGTGGCCGCGCCTACTTTGTCAGTCTCCCGTGCGCCTGCAAACACGGTCGTTCCGGCGCTTCCCTGCCCTACCTCAAACAGGCGCTCGCGCACCCAATACTCCGCCCACCGCTCCTCGATCGCAGCGGGTTCATACGCTTTGGCAAGCTCTCGACCCATATCCGTTAAGCCTAGCATTCAGGCTCCGTACCCGCGATCCCAGGTTCCTCTATCACGTCGACCGAGCGCAGATTCGGCTCACGAAACGAAGCGTCTTGGGGATGTGCCGCTGCCAGTAAGTCCACTCGTGAGCACCGGAAAACTCCGCGTACTCGTGTGCGATCTTCTGCTCCTCCAGCGCCCGGTGAAGATGACGATTGCCGCCAAGGAGGTCGTCTTCCACTCCGCAATCAAAGCGGATTGGAGGAAGTATTCCCCGATTCCTTTGCAGCCAGAACATCGGCGAGAGTTCCAGAGCGGGGGCGCAGGCGAGGTACTCGGCAAGCGGCTCCTCGGCGAACTTCTCCATCTCCCGGATGTCCGTGATGCTCGAGTGGGCACAGATAGCGCTGAAGCGAGGTGCGTACTTGGCGCCGAGACGCAGAGCGGCATAGCCGCCCATCGACAGTCCCGCGATGGCGATCTTCGCGTCCGGCACGAGGCCCGGTGCGGCCAGCCGAGCGATCGCCGGAACCTCGTCCACGATCCAGCGTTCGACGTCTTCCGCCCCCGGCGAGGTAGGAGGCCAGGTAAGATAGCCCGATCCGTCCCGTCCGAGACCGTCGCTCGGCATCGCGATCACCATCGGCGCGATGTCGCCGGCCGTCAACAGCCGTTGCGCCGCGCGATGCACACCGGCTTTGTGCGACCACACCCAATGGCTGCCGTAAACCCCGTGGAGCAGGATCAGCAGCGTCCCTACGCTCTCCGCCGGTGGCACCCAAACCGAGACATCCGCTCGCCGCCCGAGCGCCGGGCTCTTGACCGTCGCAAAACGAAGCCCCTCGTGCTCGTACAGAGAATCCGAAAGCTCGATGGTGGGAAACGTCACGTCGTCCATCAAAACACCAGCACACCTTTCGCGTTGGTGCCGGCGTGCATATCCTCAAAGGCCTGCTTGAGGTTTTCAAGCGGGTAGCGCCGCGTCACCATGGCATGGAGCGGAAGCTGCCCCCGCGTGTAAAGGTCGATCAGCAAAGGGAAATCGCGTTGCGGGCGGCATGCGCCGTAGAGCGGATTGATGTAGATCTTGTCCCACTCGAACAACTCCATGTCCACGGGGACGACCTGCTCGATGCCGCTGACACCGACGGCGGTTCCCGCGCTGCGCACCATGGCCAGCGGGGCCGAGCCGAGCTCCGGAACAGCCGTGCACTCAAAAGCAAAGTCGGCACCGCGACCTCCGGTGCGCCCCCGAATCTCTCTCGCGGCGGCCAGCAGACCCTTGTCGTTGCGGTCCGCCAGCAGAGTTTCGGTTGCGCCGAACTTCCGCGCAAGTTCGAGACGCGCGGGGTTCACGTCGACGGCGATCACCCGCGCGGCCTTGCGGTAAAGCGCCCCCAGCATGGTGCTAAGGCCGACTCCGCCGCAGCCGAGCACAACCACCGTGCTGTCCTCGGTGACCTCCGCCGCGTTGACCGCCGATCCAAAACCGGTCATCACCGCGCATCCCATAATGGCAGCGACCTCGTACGGAACAGCTTCGGGAAGGGCCAGCACCGCAGCCTCGGGAACGACGGCGTGGGTCGCCATCGTTCCAAGCGAAAACGACGCATTCAGGTTGCCGCCGCCTCTGTGATGGAAGCGACTATCCGGGACAGTCCCGCGGTCTTCACAGATGTTTTCCTTGCCGCGCACGCATTGAAAACAGACGCCGCACGGGATCGCCCAGTTGAGCATAACGCGATCGCCGGCTTTGAAGCGCGTGACGCCCTCGCCCACACGGACCACGTCGCCCGCTCCCTCATGTCCGAGAATGATGCGCCGAGGCCAGCGGAGCGAGTCCCAGTCGGTGTGGCACACGCCACTGGCGCGGATGGCGACCAGCACCTCGCCGGGCTGGGGATCGTCGATGCCGATGGTCTCCATCTGAAAGGTGCCGTCACCGTTGCCGATCGCGGCTCGGACGCTCAACATAGGACGCTCAACATAGCTCGATTCCTCCACACGCGAAGCAACACCTACTCAACCCGCGATCCGTCGTGAGGGTCGCCCGCCCCAGGTTTGGGCCAGAAGCCGACCGTGTAGCCCCCGCCCACCGCAAGCAGAATCACGCCCGCCCAGAAGGTGGCGTGCTTGCCTGCAAGCACGGTGGCTGGCGGATGGCTCCACTGGTAAATGCCCGCCAGCGTAAGCATCACGCCGTAAAAGCCCAGCAAGGCGCCGATGTAGAACCACACCTCAAACGTTCGTCGCATGTACGCACCTCAAGCTCAACGAAACATCCACTGCAACCAGAGAAAGACGACCGCCGCGGCTCCCGCCCAGAAGACCGGCTGCTGCACCAGAGGATAGCGCGCCTGCGAGGGAACCGCCGTGCATCCGTAGACCAGGCCGTTCAGCGTGCTGTAGGGAGCGGGCGTCGTCAGGAGGCTGAGGACCACCGTCACCACCACGCACGCCAGCCACGACCACAACATCCGATACAGCGACTCCGCCATCGGCTGCGCATACGGCGATAGCGCCAGAATCTTCAGCGCGCTGGGCTGCGCCTGCACCCACGCCCACATGCCGATCGACGATCCCGTGCCCACCAGCAGACCCCAGAAAGCACCCACACCGGTGGCCCGCTTCCACAGCATCCCGAGGATCACGGTGCCGAAAAGCGGTGTCACAAAAAACGAGAAGAGCGCCTGCACATACTCCATAATGGACGAGAAATGCATGGCAAAATAGGCCGTCCCGATCGAAGCCACGACGCCGAGAACCGTGCTCCATCGGCCCACCGCGAGCATATGCGCGTCGGTGCTGTTGGGGCGCAGCAACGGACGGTAGATGTCATAGCTCCACACCGCGGAAAACGCGCTGACGTTTCCCGCCATGCCCGACATAAATCCCGCGATCAGCGCCGTGATGCCGAGGCCCAGCAGACCGGGACCGGCGTACCGAATCAGCAAGAGCGGAAGAACTTCGTTGTAAGTGTGCTGCCCGGCGCGCGCGGCGCCCTCTCCGACCAGAGCGAGCCCAGAGCCAGGAAGAACCGCGAGGCCGATTAGCCCCGGAAGAATGACAATAAACGGCACGGCCATCTTGAACCATGCGCCAATCACCGGCGCCATCTGCGAGCTGCGCAGATCCTTCGCCGCAAGAATCCGCTGCACCACCAGAAAATCCGTCGTCCAGTATCCGAGAGCCCCGACAAAACCAAGGCCGAACACCACGCCCGTCCAGTGCACGCCCATGCTGTTCGCGCGTGGATCGCCAAGCGTGGACCAGAGATGCAGATATCCGCTCGATCCAGTGTTCGCCAGCACGCGCGCCTTCAGGCCGTCCCATCCGCCAGTCTCGATCAAGCCGAGGATCGGGATCACCAGAGCGCCCGCCCAGATAAGAAAAAACTGCAGCACCTCGTTCAGAATGGCCGACCGCAGACCTCCAAGCGTGACATACACCGCCACCGTGACCGACGAAACGAGAATCGAAAAGTGGAGGTTCCAGCCAAGCACCACCTGCATTACCTTGGCCATGGCAAACATGTTGATGCCGCTCATCAGAACCGTCATGCCGGCAAACGAAATCGCGCTCAAAGCGCGTGTGGGCTCGCCGAACCGCAGCTTCAAATAGCCCGGCACGGAGTGCGTCCGCGAAATGTAGTAGAACGGCATCATCACCAGACCGAGAAAAAGCATCGCCGGGACAGCACCGATCCAGTACCAGTGCGCCGCCAGCAGACCATACTGGTAGGTCGAGGCCGCCCATCCCATCAGCTCCAGCGCGCCCATGTTGGCCGCGAGAAAACTGACGCCGGCCACCCACGCGCTCATCTCGCGGCCGGCCAGAAAGAAATCTTCACTCGTGTGCGTCTGCTTTTGCAGCAAAAATCCAAGCCCGAGCACGGCCGCAAAGTAGACGACGATGACCGCGGTATCGAGCCAGTTGAGCGGGATCAGCCGCGCGGCCAAAAGGTCGAGCGCGATCACGCCGGAATGGTGCTCGACGGATTCGACGAGCTATAAAGGACGGGGTTGAGCGGCGAGTCGAGCGGGTCCCCGGGTGCAAGTCCAGGCATCCAGCGCTCCATGTCGGCAATATGATTCTTGTTCTTGGGCGGAGTCACCCGGATATTCTCGTCCATGTAGATCATCGTCATCACCTCGCGCGGCTTCTCGGTCGTGTTGGCGCCCGCGCGGTGAAAGGTCCAGCCGGCGTGAAAACTGACATCGCCGAGATCGTAGTCGCTGTTTTCCAGCCTGAAAGTTTCGAGCGCCTGCTTCAACGTCATCTCGCTCTCATCGCTGATCTCAAGATCCCGGCCAAGCTGCAACCGGTGACTCTTCTCGGAGAAGATCAGCGGCCCCATCTCGCGCGGCGTCGTCTGCAGCGGCACCCACGCCGTAACGGTGCGGTCGCTGTCCACGGGCCAGTAGTACTGGTCCGCGTGCCACGGTGTAATTCCGCCGCCCGCCTCCTTATAGAGCGCCTGGTCGTGATAAATCCGAACGCCGGTGACCCCCATCAGATCCGCCGCGATGCGCGCCAGGCGCTTGCCAAAGACGAATTCCTTCACTTCAGGAGACTCCGCCCACAGATTCATAATCTGCAGAAATGCCTTGCCGTACGTGTCGCGTTGATCGATCGGCAGAGCATCGCGCGAAAGATCGGCGACGCGATCGTGAATCACACGACGGTAGTGCTCGAGCACATCGGGCGAAAGGACGTGCTTCAGCTTGACGTATCCATTCTCGATATAAAAATCGATCTGTTCCTGAGTCACGGCGAACGGGACGTCGAGCTCCTGTGAAATCCGGCCTGCTGGAAGCGTGCTCATCTAAGGGGACCTCTGGGTATGATGAAACGTTTCAGCATACTATCTCGCGTTGCCGATCTACCTGTCAAGCAGTTTGTTTTCCCCCTTCAAGGTAGTCTTAACCCGTGAAATCCGCACTTAAAAAAACGGTCGAGAGCAAAGCCCCGTCGGGAAACTCCAGGCTGGCGCTCAGCCCGGTCGTCGGTCGGCCCAAAATCCAGGACGTCGCTTCGCGCGTGGGAGTCTCACTCGGCACCGTCTCCGCCGTCCTCAACGGCAACGGCCGGGTCAGCCAGGCGACGCGCGATCGCGTGCAGGAAGCCATCAGAGACCTCGGATATCGGCCGGATCTCTATGCCAGCAATCTTGCGCGGCGCCAAACCCAGGTACTCGGGGTCGTCGTCTCCAACCTCCAGAATCCCTTCTTCGCCGAGACCGCGCAGGCCATTGAAGATGAGGCCGCGCGCCACGGATTTCAGATCTCCCTGATGGCCACCAACTTCTCTCCGGAGCAGCATCGCGCCGCCGTCACGCAGCTGCTTGGAGCTCGCCTCGCCGGCCTCGCCGTCATGACCTCCGAGCACGATAATCAAAGTCGCAACCTGATCCTCGCCAACGGCCTGCCAGCCGTATTCCTGGATGTGGGCAAGCCGACGGAAACCGCTTCCGTCATCCGCGTGGACTCGCGCGGCGGCATGAAATCGGCCGTCGAACACCTTCTCGATCTCGGGCATCGCAACCTGCTCTTCGTTCGCAACTCCCAAAAATCCAGCGGTCAATCCCTGCTCTCGCACAAGCTGCGCGACCAGGGATTCAAGGCCGCGATCCGCCTCTGCGACGTCGACGGTCTAACGTCTACCGTCGTCGATGTGCATGGGCCCGGTGCCGACGCCGGCGAAGTCGCGATCCATTCCATCCTCGCTTCAAGGGGTGGAAACATACCGTTTACCGCCGTCATCGCCGTCACCGATATGGTCGCCATGGGCGTGTATCGGGGCTTGCAATCCTGCAAGATCCGCATCCCCGAAGACGTCTCCGTCGTCGGCTTCGACAACACCTACTTCAGCCGATTCCTCCATCCCCCACTCACCACCGTAGATGTTTCCCGGTCAGAGCTCAGCCGGCTGACGGTCGCCGCCTTGCTCGGGAAAAACCCCGGCAAACTCCAATCCCTTCCCACAACTCTGGTCCTCCGCGAGTCGACGGCAGTGCCTCGACTCGTGGAGCCTGGAACGGACCCAGCGTTCAACGAACCCGCCGGATCTCGGTCGTGAACTGCGGCTCGACATTGTCGAAGAACAGACCCTGAAACTGCTCCGCTGTCACCCCCGAAAGAGTTAGTTTCACGGTGTGCGTTACGTCCGGCGTAATACGCGAAAGATCGGCATACAGCCCCACAAACGCCCCTGGATGCACCCGTGTCGAGGTATACGCACGTCTCACCTCGACCGGCTTTCCATCGATCGTCAGCTTCGCCGACATGCTGTCCGTCGCTTCGGCCGCCTGGACAAACAGCAGAAGCCGCTCGGGCACAAGCCACGTCGTCTCATAGTCGTCGGCCGTCCAGGGAATCGGCCACACCCGAGCGCGATCGCGAAGCTGCTCCAGGACACGTCCGGGCACCACGACCGTGCCGCTCAGGCTTCCATCCCCAGACGGTTTGAGGTCGACCTGCTGTGCCTGAGCGAAGCTCCGTCCAGCAAAGGAAACCGGGATCGAGATGTAATTTCCGTCCCGCCGGAACGCGACCCGCTGCCCGTTGACACTCACCGATTGCACTGCTTGCGCGTTGGCGAAGCGAACCCCCAACTCCGCGGACCTCCCCGCCTCTCCGGCCACTCCGGAGAGCGACAGCGACGTGCCCTGAAGCGCAAACGCCGGCTTTTGATGACCGATCCCCGACGCGTTGAAGACGGCATTCTCCGGCGCTTCCGCAACCGGCACGATCTCAAGCACGGTGGCGCTGGTGCCCGCAAGCTCGATCGGAACCGCATCGCCCAGCGCCCAGAGGCCCGCGTCCGGCTTGCCCCAAAGCCGGCCCGCTTGCGGGTAAACCTCGCGCAACAGAAACTTCGATCCGGCCTCCAGGCCGATGCTCAGATCGAGCGGCAACACATCTTTGAGCGCACGATAATTCGGGTTGAACAGAAACAAAAATCCACGATCGCCGACGATGGCTGAAGTTCCGTCGATCCGCCCCATCGACGGCTGGTGGAGAATGGTTCGCGTGTGCCGCAACATCTCCTTGTGCGCCGACGTCCAGTCCAGCCACGTCCGAATCCAGACTTTGTCCTGCTCCGAAAAATGCTTGGCCTCCGCAAGGTCGCGCGCCGGAATCATATCCACCACGTTGTTCCATCCGCCCGTCCCGATCGAAGATAGAAAGGAATAGCGAAAGCCGAGATAATCCCAGTCACGCAGACGAAACGCCGTATGCACCTCTTCCGCGCTCTTCGGGTGGCCCCCGGTCTCCGCATCGGTTGGCAGGTTGCGCGAGCGCTCCGTCTGGTGGGTGGCGTATCCAGGAACGATCTCCGACGGCGCAAACTGATAGTTGCGATACCAGAAATTCACGTAGCGGGTGCGGTCGGCGGAGACGCGGTCAAAGTGCAGGTCGGGGTAGGGAACGAAGCTCTCAGGCTGCTCGTCCTGCCCGGTCGGATGCGGATAGTTGCCTGCAAGCCAGATCCAGGGACCGTAAAGCTGATAGCTCTGCCGACCGTCGATCACGATATCCGGTTCGGCGCGCTTCAGCTCCTCCATCACCCGCCGCCATCCAAACCACTGGGCATAGCTGCTGCTGCCCGGAAGATCGAGAAACGCATAATCGAACGAATATCCCGCGATCCCGGTCCGGCGCTTGAAGGCGAGGAGGTCGCGAAGCAGCAGGTCCTGAAACGCTCGCGAAGCCAGCGTCGCATACAGGCGGCCGCTGTCACCGCCGGCGCCGTGAACCAGCCACCCCGGATCCTGCGCAAACGGCACCGAAGGATACACGTAGGCCAACAGCCCCACATGCCTGGACCTGGCATAGTCAACCATCGCCGATACATCCTCCGGAATCGAACTCGATGTCGGATCCCACTCGCCTTTGCGAATCTTCTGGCCAAGGTTCAGCCACAGCGTGTGCTCCCAATGCCATGAGTCCGTGTCGTCGTCCCGCTTCGCCAGGCTGCTGTTTGTCGGCGCAAACAGCAGCGTCTTCAGGCCCAAACTCTCCGTCGCATCGATGATGCGGTGATACTCCTCTTTGCCGGCCCCCGTCGCAACATCCACCTGGTAATCGTTCAGCGTCCATCCCACCTCGACGCGCGTGGGCTCCTCCGACGGTGAAAGCAGAAACGCGTGAACGCACTTCGTGAAGGCGTCGATCTCGCCCGTATCCAGCCCGTCCTGTCGGGCCGATCCAACCTCGGCCCGCTCCGTCCCGGGCAGCTTCCATTCCAGCAACATCTCGCGCGGGAGCTCCCGGCCCGTCAGCCGGTAAGGCCCCAGAATCGCGCGATCGCTATGGAACGGACCCCAGCTCTGATCCCAGGAGAGCTCAGGGGCGTACCGAACCCCAGCCGATCGAGCCGTGTGCTCCACATTAAGAAAGGGGTTCTGCGCCAGCAGCATCAGTCCCGCGTGCCCCTCGCCGCCGAAACGAAGGAACACACCAAAGTCCCGGCCCGGCAGCGCCCGATGCGTCTCCGCGATCGTCCTCCCAAGCTGTGGCGTGTAGCTGGTCGGCACCCGCGTCTCGGCGATCGCGTCCTCAAGTTCAAGCATCAGAGGAGCGACGCTGCGCACCGTGTAGTGTGCCTTCGGCGCCCGCGCCACGATCAGCTCCTTGGTGACAAAGCTCCACTCCGGCCGCAACCGGTAAACGACGTCGATCTCGTACCCTTCCATGCGGTACACATACGTGATCTCGCCGGCGCCCGCGCGCATCGTCGGCGCCCTCCCCTGGCTTTCCAGACGATCGCCGTCGATGGTCATCGACCAGGAGTCGCGCAACGCATGCGCCGTCTCCCCCGGCCCGCTGCCCCGGATCGCCGTCAGGCCCGTCGCCCCAAAACTGGCCGTGACGTGCGCATTGTTCAGCTGCTCCGCCAGCAATCTCCCACTGAACAGGCCGGGTAACAAAAGCAGACAAGCCAGTGTCACCCCGATCTGCGCGTACAGGCAGCGCCGGTAGAGACGAACATCGTTGCCACGCGAAATTTGAGAGAGGCCCGAACTCCCACGCTCCAACCCCTCCTCCTCCGAGCGACCACGGCTAGAAATTGATGCGGGCTCCAAGGTCCATACTGCGGGCAGGATACTGCTGGTTCGACCTGCCGTAGTTTTGTCCATCATTGGCGTTTCCATCCACACCCTGCAGGTTGACACGGTTGAAAACATTGAAAATATCGAAACGGAGGTCCAGCGAGAGTCGTTCATACAGTTTGATCGATCGCTTTGCATCGATGTCCCAGTCCGCGTAGCCAGGGTTACGGAAGCCGTTCGGAAGCTCGTTCCCCTCCGCCCCCTGCGCCGGCAGCGAAAACTGCCCGCACGGAGCGCCGGCTGTGCCGAAGGGCGTGCCGCCGCACGTCGGGAACACACCCGAAAGGTATTGCTTGCGGTTGTAATGCTGGTTGGCGTTTTGAACGTTCGGATAGTCGTAGTTGAAGCCATCGCCGTTGAAGTCGCCGCTCGACGGCTGCAGACCGGTGATGACGCCGTTAGGGCTGAACGTGGGCTGGAAAGCGGCGGACGTAAATACCGTGAAGCGGCCGCCCTGCTGCAGGATCGTGGTGCCGGCAAGGATAAACCCACCCGTAGCGCTTCGCAGCAGCCGCGAGCTCCCGATCGCCGGCGTCTCATAGCTGTAGCCCAGCGAAAATCGGTTGGGCACGTCCCAGTTCGACCGACTGTAAAAATGCTGGAAGTCGTTGGTCGGGTACACCTGCCAGTCGTCCATGGAGCGGCTGTACGTGTACGAGGCGGTCAGAAAGGCGCGGTTGCTCAGCCGGCCACGAACCGAAGTGACCAGAGCGCTGTAGTTGGAGTTGGCAAGGCTCTGAATGTAATTGATACCGCCGAAGCTGGTGTTGAGCCGCTTGGGGGCCGTGCGATACGTATACCTTGGTGGATCGGTAACGACGATCGGCGGAACCAGCACGCCGGTCTGCTGGAAGAGGTCGCCATCGAAGCGGTTCACGTCCGTACCGTAACCGACGTTCGCCGTGTTGCCGCCACCGGTCAACAGATTGTTTGAAAACGAGCCGACATAGCCTACCGACGCCACCACCTGCGGTGTGATCTGCTGCTCGACAGTCAGGACATAATTGAAGGTGTTCGACGTCTTCAGATGCCGGTCAATCCCGCCGAGACCGATCTGCTGCCCCGCGATGCCGCCCTGCGCATTCAGCGGCTTGCCGACAAAGGCCGGGTACGGGAAGCCTGCCGGCTTAGCAGCGCTGGTGCCGAGAGCAAAGATCGGCGGGGCCGTGGAACCGTCGTTGAAGAAGGTGGGAACGACGTAGTTGGACGTGCCGTTGGGGCCAATGTACGGATTGCCATTGAAGATATCGCCCGTGGCCCGCAGCGTGGGACTGTCGTGGAAGACGCCGAAGCCGCCATGCAGAACCGTCTTTCCGGTGCCGAAGACGTCATAGGCGAAGCCGGCGCGCGGGCTGTATCCCATGATGCGGTGGGCAAAGGCGTTCGAGACCGGCTTCGCGATGCCACTGGCGATCTGCTGGTTCGGCGTACCGCCCGAGCCGGGAAAGAAGTTGACGAACTGCAAGCCGTCCTTGCCATGCGAATTGCCGAAGTCGTCCACGCGGAAGCCGTAGTTGAGCGTCACCCGTTTGTTGATCTTCCAGGTGTCTTCGGCAAACACACCGTTCACCTGCGAAGCGTAGCCGTAGTTGCCAGGGAGCGGCTTGCCCGTGCCGGGATCATAGGACAGGCTGTTCTCGAGTACGGGCTGGTCGCGCACCAGATCCAGAATGTTATTGAAGTTGAAGTTCGGCTGGGTGTGCACCGTCGCGAACAAGGCGTCGCCCGTGTAGTAGACGCCATCCACGCCGAAGCGCAGGCTATGGTTTCCGACGATGTGGGTGAAGACATCGCGCCAGTGATAGTTGGTCTGGATGAAATCGCCCTGCGCGAAGCCGACGCCATAACCGGCGACCCCGGAGACGTTGATCACGGGCACGGTGAAGTCACCCGTGTTGCTGTTGACCCCTTCAACACGGAGATAGGCCGCGCTGGCTTCGTTGAGAGTCTTGGCGGAGAAGGTGTGCGTCTCGTTGACCTGATACGCCTGGCTCTGCGATGTGTTGTTCGTCGTAAACGCGGGTCGGAGGTTGGGTCCGCCGGTGTTAAGGTGCTGGCGGTACACCGTGCCGTACAGACGGTCGTTCTTGAAATATTTATCGAGACGCACGTTGTACTGAACGGCGTTGCGGAAGGAGACCGCGTTGAAGCTGCCGGTGTCGATCACGGGCGTCGTGCATGGCAGAAAGCTCGAAGCTGCCGTGCCGCATGGCGTCGCGCTGGTTGGACCGAAGATGTCCAGGGCAGTCTTCGAGATGGCCACCCTGCCGACGTTGGCAACGCCGTAAGTGGACATGATCTTGGTTCCAACGGTGTTGGGGAACCTGGTCTTGGCAAACTGAATGAAAGCCGGATCTTCGAACGTAACGTTCTGCCCGCCGGTAGAGCTGGACGCACGCAAGGGTTCGATGGAAAAGAAAAAGAAGGCGTCTTTGCCCCGCCAGATAGGACCTCCAATGCCGGCCGAAATATTGTTGCTGTGAAACGGCGGCAGCGTGGGTTGGAAGTGGGTTCGCGAGTAGACGTACTGGTTCGTGAAGAAGTCGCTCGCAAAACCGTGGAACTGGTCGGTCCCGGACTTCGTTGTGATCGTCGTCTGGATGGAACTGGCGCGGCCGTAGTCGACGCTAAAGGTATTGGTCTGAATCGAAGCTTCAGCAATGGAGTCGGGGTTGGGAACGAGATTCGTCACCCCGGGAAGCACGCTCGATGTGATATCCAGACCATCGACGACGTAGAGGTTGCCATTCGCACCGCGGCCGTTGGCGCTCACGTCGTTGCCCGTCTCCGTGTTGAAGTTGTCGGAGTAGTTGCCCGACGTGCCAATCCCGGTGACGCCCGGGGCGAGCGCAACCAGGCCGAGAAAGCTGCGGCCCGGCAGCGGAAGATTGTCAAACGCCTCGTCGCCGAGAGTAAGTTGATTGCGGGTTTCGGCGATGTTCAGCAGCGGAGCTTCCGTCGTCACGGTCACGCCCTGGGTCACGCCCTCCGCCCCAAGCGTCACAGGAACATCGCGCGTTTCGCTTGTGCTCAGGAGGATGGTGGCTTCGCCCTTGCTGAAGCCCGCCGATTGCGCGGTCACGCGGTAGTTTCCCGGAGCCAGGCTCGGAAATCGATATATGCCGGAACTGTCCGTCGTCGCCGATCGTGAGACGTTCTGATCGATGTTGGTCAACGTCACGTTGGCCGACGGAATCACCGCTCCCGACGCGTCCAGCACCGTGCCCTGAATGCTTCCGCTAAACTGGCCCGACGCATCGCTGCCCAGGCACCACAACATCAGGATCAACCCGAGCAATCGCAATAGACCACATCGCTCCACGCCCGGATCTCTTCGGGAAAATCCGTCCTCACAACCACCATCCAAAGCAAAATCGAAGCTCTCTCGCCGCAATGCATCGGGTGAAAACCTCAAAGCCAAACTCTGCGACTGGATCGACATCGTCCCTCCCAAGAAATTGCTGAAACGTTTCATCTAATCGATGGCGATCTTTTTACGTCATCCGTCATCCGCTTGTCAAGCCGCTCTTCCATCAGCAATTCCTCAGGTGCTGGCAAAGCGTTTTGCCCAGATTCGACGATCCAATTCGCCGTCATCGCAGTGGAATCTGCCTACGCACCCGCGCCCGCAGGCAGAGCTGTGTGAGCACAACTTCTCAGAGCTTGATTGGCTCCTGGCAAAAGGAGAACACGCCCTTAAGCGCCTAAGGACCCGCTCTGACAACACCGCTTGGTGAAGCCAGAGACAGGGCCGACACCATAGGGGAGCAGTATGGGAAGACGCATTCGGATCCCAGCGACACAGCTAAATCCGAACGCTACCACAGCCTCACCGCATCAGCTTGCGTCCAGTTAGACGACGCCGCCAGGCAGCGACGATGCTGTCCACGTTGCCTGCAAGCGGCTCCATCGTGTCGACCTCCACATCATAGCGACAGAAACGATGCGTCTTGAGGTGAAAGACACCTTCGCCAATCTGCCGATCTCCGCGCAAACGCTCTCTCCGGTCAATCTCCGCCACCGGCGCATGCACGCCCACCCAGAAAACATCGAAAGCGGCCAGCACCATCTTTAGATCGTCGGCCCAGCTCTGCTCTTCCACAATATGTTCCACCAGCAGATCCACACCCGCCGCCGCGAACGCAGCGATAGATCGATGAAAGCCTCTGAAAAACAACTCCCTGCAACCCCACCGCACATCCGCATCGAGCGGCCGAAATCCCCCGTCGGCAAGCTGGTCAGAAGCATAGTAATGAAATTGAGGTTCCAGACTGAGCCTCAGACCCTTGGCGAGAGTGGATTTGCCCGCGCTTGACGTCCCGTTCAGCAGTATTATCCTGCCCTCGCCGTCCGCCATGCCGCCGAACCTCTCCGTCACCTCCCGCCGATGCTCTCCGCTCACGACACCTCCTCTCGCACTGCATCACGCCGCCTCCTCATCCTGTTTGCCATCTTCCCATTTACATTAACCAGCAACGGGTTCGCGTCAGCACCTCAATCCAACCCGCCCGAACCCAACCCCAGAACCCGATCCCAAAACCCGGCTGTCATCAGAGCAAATCACAGCAGAAGGAGGTCAGACCGCCCGCTCCAGGCCACACCCCTATGGCAGAACGCCCCGCATCCGATCTCCCGTCCCGCCCCTACCGACGCAAAGCCGCCCTCCCGGCGCTCACTGGCCTCCGCGCCATCCTCGCCGTCCTCATCCTCCTCTTTCACTTCACGCCAGGTCACATCGACGCGGTCCGTCCCATCGTCGATGGCTCCTTCGTCTTCGTCGGCTGCTTCTTCCTCATCTCCGGCTTCGTCCTCTCCTACAACTACGACGACCGCGCCCTTTCGCTCGTCAAACGCGACTTCTGGCTCGCCCGCTTCTCTCGCCTCTACCCAACCTACATCTTCGCGCTCGTCCTCTCCCTCCCATTTCTGCTCGTCGAGTGGCACGCCCGCCCACACGCCGAGTTCTGGCGCGGCCTTGTCCTCACCCCCCTCCTGCTGCAGGGCTGGAGCCCAACCCTCGCCACCTTCTGGAACACCGTCGCCTGGACCCTCTCCGCCGAAGTCATGCTCTACCTCGCCTTCCCCTTCCTCCTCCGCACCTGGAACACACGCGCGCCTCACTGGAACACCCGCCCTCGCCTCCTCACTCTCCTTATCGGCTTCTGGATCCTCGGCATCATGCCACATTTGTGGTATTTCCTCCGCAACCCCGACCACCTCTCCGGCCCCGCCGATCGTTACACCGGCCTCTTCTGGATACGTGTCCTCAAATTCACCCCGCCCGCCTACATCTGCACCTTTCTTGCCGGCCTCACCCTCGGCAAGCTCCACCTGCGCCTCCATCTAAGCCCCCGTCAAAGCTTCGCGGCTGCCACCTCAGCCATCGCCATCCTCCTCGTCTTCTTCTACGCCGCAGCCTCCCACCTGCCGTACATCATCATCCACGGCGCTCTCCTCTTGCCGGTCTTCTGCCTCCTCGTCCTTGGCCTCTCCGGCTCCAACCTCATTGCCAAGGCCTTTGGCTGGCGTCCTCTCGTCCTCTTCGGCGAAGCCACCTTCGCCCTCTACCTGCTCCACTTCAACAGCTTTCTCCTGCTCCACGCCTACGGCATTCCAGAGCGTCTGCACCTCGCCGCGCTCGACCCCTGGATCTCCTACGCCGCCATCCTCTTTCTTGCCTGGATGACCTACCGCTACATCGAAAACCCCTCGCGCAAACGCATCCTGGCCGCCTTCAGCACTGCCCGCCGAAGCTCTGGATCTCCAAAGAAGGCAGCTCCTGCATGGCCGGAAAAGTAGGTCAAACCCGGCGAGCTACAGCAGTTCTCCTGAAAACATTATCAGCGGATCTGCTTTAATCGATGCCACACAAAAAAGCATGGAACGGCCAGCCCGATCACCCAGTGCACAGCGGAGATCAGCGGCCTGACCCGGTCATCGCCCACATAATAGAGCAGGTAACCGCTGAGTATCAGAAGAGCGAAGACTCCAGTTAGAACGCCACCCGACCATCTTCTGCGTTTGTGCGGCCATAGTTTGCTGATGTGGAGTTCCCACAAAGCGCCAAATATCCCCACCGCGGCAAAGGCAAATGCTCCATGCAACCTGAGCCACCAAGGTTCGAGCGGATTCGCTGTCGGACCAAACTCTCCCTGTTTGACCAGAAAATAGTGAAACAAAAGCCAAACGCCGCCAGTCAACCAGACACCCGTACCTACAATGTAGAGTGCCCAGCGGCGCCCCCGCCCCAGACTTCCTGCTTTGCGGACCCGAGCCGTCATCCGGCTGTATCTCTCTGTACTTCCATCTGCCGCCACGCCTGCCCTGGGCCATGGAAGTAAGCCGACGCATCGAACCGCCGCAGCAGAGACGCACTGCTTTCCCCCAGTACCATCACAATCTTCGTCAGCGCATCGGCGACCGTGCAGCGCTCGGCAGTCACACAGACAAAGCGGTCGGTAAGCGCCGGAATGCGACGCACACCATCGACATGTGGGCCACACAGGCGTCCGCCGTGCCAGCGTCGCCGGAGGTGTCCGCTGCTGGAGGCAACGCTTCCATTCATCAGTTCCAGAACAGGCATCCGATCGTCGCAAGATTCCACACTTAGATGAATCGCCTCCGCATCTCTGCCTTGCACCCGGATGTCCCCTCCCGCATTGACGACGGTCTGCAACGCGCCATGCGTGCGCAGGCACTCTGTCGCCCGATCCACTGCAAAGCCCTTGGCAATACCACCAAGATCCACACAAAGAGGGCGACGAAACACAACCCGATTCTCCGGCAACAGCTCTATATCGCGCCACGAACCTCGATCCGTATCGATGCCACCGGCAAAACGAGGTAGAAGTTTCCACCCAACCAGCTCTGCCCCGACCGTCACATCGAAGCATCCATCCGAGCATGCAGAAAATCGCATCGCTTCTTGTAAGACCTCATAGGTATAGGGATGCACCTCGATTGGACCTCCAGCGCCACCGCGGTTGAGCCGTCTGAGGTCACTGTCGGGATCGTGGAAACTCATCAGTCGATGGATCAGCGCGATCTCTTCGAATCCGGCATCGATCGCCCGATGAGCCGCCGGCTCAGCCAAGCCCCGGACCCTAAGACTCACCAGCGTTCCAAGCCAGGGCTGCGCCCGCTCAACGCAACGGTTTAAGCACGAGATCATAGGTAACCAGAAGACGCTCCACCCCGTCCGTCACATGCTTGCACGACAAGGTGGCGCCGGAGACGTTGCGAATGTTCCTGTCGAGTTGCAGCTTCGTTCCAGCGGCCTTGCCGATAAACTGCTTGCGCCATTCCGGATTGCGAATCTGATCGCCGTAGGCCTCACGATATTGCAGAATCTCAACCCCCTTCACAGCGCTCTTGTCGTCGAGCGCCAACGCGAAAGGAATGTACTCGTGCTTCCCAACCACCTCGTCCACGATGAACCAGCCGCCCGTAGAAACACGCCACGCTTTCACTTGTTTGCTCCGCACATCCACGCCGGATACCCGGGCAATCACCTTAACCTGCTCCTCCGTAAGTATCCGTGGGTCCGGTTGAAACGTTGCTCCGGGGAACAGGACCGCCTGCGCCTGTTCTACAGAGAGATACACCGTCGCATAGGCCGGACCACCCGCCAACGTCATCCCGGCCAACGGTAAAAACATCAGTTTCGATTGCATCTTCTATCCTTAAAAGGAATGTCCAAATAATCCTTGGAAGCCTGTTGAAATACTCCGTTTTCCCTAAGGCCATAGCTTCAGCCGTGCCGTAAACGCATAACTCGCCATGCGGCTTATCCGCTGAGATATAGCTTTCTCCTTCCGCTCTTGTCTTTCAACAAGCGCTTAGAAGTACCATCCGATTTTGACCCTTACACGATGTTTTTCGAAATCATTATCGACAATTCTTCCACTCACGATGCCACCGGCAACCGTATCCAAATGGTGGCTTGCCCACGGCATCTGTTGGTCATAATTGGCTGTAACAAATAAATTCCTGCCGGCGTAATGAACCGTCGGTCCAAGATAGTAGCCGCTATTAGACTCGTGCGTAAAGTTGTAGCTATTAAACTCGCGCTCGTTATAAATTTCAAAGGCCGCGGACCACTTACTCATAAAGCGATAAGACACGCCTAAGTCAATGTTTGCATCCGTCTCTTCGTCGATGCCCACCTTACCCGAGTCCGGGTCCTTCATCCGACGCCATTCCGGGGCATAGGTGCCATTCGCCACCAGCACAAGCCGATCGTCGCGGAAGTTCTTCTGCAAAATCAGCTTGGCTTCATTCTCTATAAAGCCCGCGCCAAAGACAGGCTCCTCATAGACGGCAATCCCAATCTTGTGGGTATACGGGCTCCATATACGGTAAATTGCCTCCCCAGCTACACCGATAAACTTCGAACCATTGAAATGATCGTTCGGGCCGGGGTTGTAGTACGAGAACTGTTCCGCGGGCGTCGTCTGGCCCAATGGACCGTTGTGATACGCCGCCGTGGAATCGTAGATCTGGTAAAGCGCGACCTGGAGATCGTCCCTTAATCCATACTCTTCTTCAGTCTTATTCTCTTGCAAAAAGAACCTGTTGCCAGGTCCCGGATACTTGTGGAAACGGGTCGTGGACCACTGCTCCAGCTCCCACTTGCCCTTTGGAAGCAGGTCTGTCGTATACGAGAAGCCGAAGATCGGCTCATCGGCATGGGCAGGGGCCGATAACAAAGCGGCTACTCCGAAGATTGGCAGCACGGAGAAAGCTCGTCGCAAGATGGCCCTTCTCCAGCCGAATATCGACGCACAAAGGCTCTCACGCCGGAAAACATGGCCAGTCATAGAAGCCTTTCTTGAACCTTATGGCCGAATGACTGTACCCTGTGTGCAGTCGTCAGCCTATTTGGGTTGTCGATCTCCGGCCCCTCGTAGCGTTTCGCCAAAAGACAGCTGCGGGGGGCCTCTCATATTGGGCAACAGACTTCAAAAGTCCTGCCAACCAATTCCTAATCCAAAGTACGACAAGTTCGGTCCTATATCAAGTGGGCCCGCGCCCCGGCTCCCTTCACGCCACGACTAAACGCTGCGTCATCTGCGTAGAAACGCCATTTTTCTTCAGAAGAATCAACGTCTCCGCGTCTGTCGAACGGATGCGCCCGATGTACTGTTCGCCACTGGCTGATACGTCCTCGGGCTCCTCTGCTCCACACGCCCAGCCCTGCCGTGCGCAGACCTTGCGCTCTGATCGTCTTCGCGTAGCCGCGGTCCGTGAGCGCAGCTGCCCAACACAGGAAGCCCGGCGGGTGCTGGGAGATCCCCGTGCCGACTCACGGCAATCTGTAGAAGAGCCTGAGAAGTCGGAGAAAGGTAATGTCCAGTCCTTCCGTTAATCGTACTCAACAGCAACGGACGATTCGCTGGGCCATGCAAACGAACCATTCCTGGCTCTGCTGCTTCCTCTACGGCGGTTCCTTCTGGAAATGCTTGCAAATGGCTCAAGGAGCGCAGCTTCTCCCCAGCCCACTCACTCGCAAGAACAGAGCTTCGGCCCACTTGCATCATCCGAAACTCAAATCTGACATGCAGCTGAAGGTCGCTCGCTTCAATAATCGGAGAGAAGCGGTACGTCACCGCGTCTGCCCGCTCGGCGTTCTTGAAGCGGCCCTGAGCCGACGCAACACACCAACACGCCAGAAAGACGAAGCCGACGCACGAGCACACCCATCCACCAACGATCAAAAGACCGACCGACCTATCGTGCTGTCGACATTCGTCCACCGCTGTGAACTCGACTCCTAAGTAGACTTATCCAGCTACGGGCTCACCACCTGCGTCGCATGCGATCCGTTCGCCACCGCCACCGCGCACGTCGGCAGGGCGGACGCTTGAAATGGATCTCCCTGAATCTGCTTCAAACTGCCGGTATGCGAGTCCAACTGAAATCCCGAGACCGAGCTGTCGCTATAGTTCACGCTGTACATGTAGATCCCGAGGGCTGGTTCGATGGTCACGCACCGCGGATTGGTTCGCGGCACTGCGCTTGAAGTCCCAATCGAGTTTGCCGGCGTCCCTGTCGACTGGTCGATCGCATAGGCCCCAACTGTGGACGATCCGTAGTTGGCCACATACAGAAACTTGGCCCGAGGATCGATCGTCAGGTTCACCGGCTGATTTCCCGTGGTGAATGGCCCATTGGTCATCGCCACAGGAATGCCACCCGCTTGAACGGTGTAGCCGATCAGCTGGTTGGAAGCCACATCCGTCACATACACAAAACGCCCCGTCGGGTCCTCTGCGATGGCGCTCGGCTGAACGCCCGCCGGAAATCCTCCCGCCTGTGTCGTCGCCCCCGCAGGCGCGATCGGCGTAAGTGCGCCCGTGCTCGCGTTCTCGGCGAAACCAAGCAAAACGCCAAAAGGGCTGGTCGATCCCCCGCCCTCCTGGTCAACCACGTACACATACGGACTCGTCAGGTGCCCCGCCGCTCCCCCGACCGCCGTGCACGTCGCCGTCGAGTACGTCCGTCCACTCTGGTCCCCCAGGCAAAAAATGGCGCTAGCCGTAACTCCAACCGGGTTGCGCCCAACTTTGACCGACGTCGCCGTGCCCAGCGTATTGTCAGCGTTGATTGGAAAAATCGTCACGTCCCCGGGGCCCGGAAGAGCGTTCGTAAACCCCGGCTGATACGTCGAGGTCACATACAGGAACTTGCCCGAAGCATCGATCGCCGCCGCCGTCGGAAAGCTGCCGATCACGTTGTACGTATGTTCCGCATACAGCTTGCCGTCGCTCCCAATCGCAAACTCAACCACATTGGAGTCGTCGCGATTCAACACATAAAGGAACTTGCCGTTCGGCGCGGCGACCAGCGTCACAGGATTCTTCCCGCCCGACCCAATCGGCGAATTCGGCAGCTGTAACAGCGCTCCCGACTGGTAGTCCACGGCGTACCCATTCACCACTCCCGTCGTCCCGTTCGTCGACGCCGTGGCGTACAGGTAAGCCACGGTGTAGTCACGGCTGCACGCCGTCGCTCCAAGTCCCAGCGCCAGGGAGACCGCTGTCGCCGTCGCTGCACGCCCAATCCCATTGCTTGTCATCCGCTACCCTTACTCCCGGTCAGGCCTTCGCCCAACCCATTCTTCCGCCAACCCTGTCGCGTAGGTCCGACCAGATAGTTCGTTCTTCTAATTCACGTTGCCGCTGACGGCAAGGCACGTCAGCTTGTTCGTCGCAGGAAAAGTCGACCCGCGTCTCAGATCTTGGAGCTCGCCCGTAGGTTCGCGAATCCGCTTGCCCGTAATGGTTCCGTCGACGTTGTTGGAGGTATACAGATACTGCCCCGTCGGATCCTGCACCATGCAGACCGGGCCCGCACCGACGCTATACGGGTTATCCGTGCTCCCACCCGCAATCGGGCTCAGCCGTCCATCAGCCTGAATATTGTACGCAGAGATGGTGCTGAAGCCCAGGTTGGAATTCGTCCCCGACTGATTCGAGACGTACACATGCGAACCTTTTGCATCCACCAGAACATAGCTCGGATTGGACGTACTCGCCAGGTTCGCCACCGCGCCTCCAGACACCGCCGTCAAGGCGCATCCAGTGCCACTCGTGAAAGGCACAATCGTGTTGTTGCCCGAGTCCGTCACGTACACCGAGCCCCCGCCGCTGCTGACATTGATCGAGTTTGCATTTACCGTATTCAGCGTGATCGCTCCATTCGGCGTCTGCGCCAGCTGGCCCCCGCCACCCGTCACCGCAAAGGGAAACACCGTTTGGTTCCCATTCAAAATATAGAGGCAGTTCGAAGCCAGACGCATCGTAATTGGCGTGACGTGCGTTCCCGCTGACCCCACCGGAAAGAAGTTGAGATACGCTCCGGCTGAATCTTTGATCTGCTGATTGGTCACCAGCGTCAGACGTCCCGTGTTCGGATCAAGCGAGAAGACCGTGACGATGCCCACATCCGTGTAATCATCCTGCGGACTCGCCGTTACCTTGACTCCATGCCGGTCCAATACAAACAAGTAGTTTCCGGTGCTGTCGATCGTAGCCCAGATCGGACTCCCGGGCAGCGTTACCTTCAACGCGAGAAACGTCAGTGCGCCGTTCCCGCCGACACTGAACTCAGACACGTTCGCATCATTCGCGGTTCCTCCCGATCCACCGTTCACGACGTAGACAAACCGTCCGCCAGGCTTCACCGCGATCGACAACGGATTCGTTCCGCCCGATGGAAATGGGGAGTGCGGAATCTGCGTCAAATTGCCTGTATAGTCGTCGATCTTGAATCCAACGATCGCACTCGCTTGAGAGCTGGTGGCCGGGTTGCCCAAAACCCAAAGATACCCAATCGTTCCGCCGCCACACGCCGTCATGCCAAGTCCAAGCGCGACGGAAGCTACCAAGGCCATGGACAACCGGCCAATCTTGCTCAACCTCATGCGTCTCTTCCACTCCCGCCACCGGCATTACCCTTATCACTCAGGGTCGACCGCGGCATGTTCTACAAACTTTCCAACATCTTAGATTCTTCTACCAATTGTAGAAGTGATCGCGCGTTTGTGCCACCGATGAGAGGAAGATCCCCGGGCGATCATCGGTGACTTACGTGCGTTACCCGCCAGATCAAACAACCACTCCGCACATCTAACAACCACCACTCCGCACATTCCCAGCTTGACCCATTACGGCATCGGGCCCGCTCGGACCGCCACGATTACCAAACCCGGCAAGCTTTTACCGGCATCATCGGTTGCCCTGCCTTGCACCCGAACGCCTTCCCGAAAGCATCGAAATTCTGCACGCTTCCGTTGGTTCGCCACTCCCCGCTCGAGTGTGGATCCGTTTTTGCACGCATGCGCGCCACCTGCTCGGTCTGGTTCTCGCACCACACCTGCCCAAATCCTAGAAAAAACCTCTGAGCTGGCGTGTACCCGTCGATCTTCCGCGTCGCCGCCTCATCCTTGCTCGCCGCCAGCGTCTCCATCAACGCCTGATACGCAATGTGCAAACCGCCATTATCCGCCGTGTTCTCCCCCAAAGTGAGCTTCCCGTTCAACGTCTGCCCCGGCGCAACCTCAAACCCGCCGTACTCCTTCACCTCGCACGCCGTTCGCTCGTCAAACTTCTTCCGATCCTCCGCCGTCCACCACATCCGGACGTTGCCTTGCGGGTCGTACTGGCTCCCCTGATCGTCAAAACCATGAGTCATCTCATGCCCGATCACAACGCCGATCCCACCAAAATTCACCGCCGGATCAATGTTGAAGTCATAAAACGGCGGCTGAAGTATGCCCGCAGGAAAGTTAATGTCATTCATGGCGGGGTTGTAATAGGCATTCACGGTCGGCGGAGTCATGTGCCACTCCTTCTCGTCCACCGGCTTGCCGATCTTGCTCAGCTCCCGTTGATCGTTGAACTCCGTCACCCGCTCGAGATTCCCCACAGGATCCTCTCGCTTCACCTGCAGCTTCGAGTAGTCGCGCCACTTCTCCGGATACCCCACCTTGTCGCGAAACGCATCCAGCTTCTTTTTGGCCTCGACCTTGGTCGCGTCACTCATCCAGTCCAGTTGCTTGATATCTTCGTCCAGCGCTCGCTCCAGGGCGGCAACTAATTTCTCCATGTTCTCCTTAGCCGCCGGCGGGAAATTCTCCTTCACCCAGTCCTGTCCAACCGCCTCGCCCAGCGCACGATCTGTGCTCGCCGTGCATCGCTTCCATCGGGGTGTCTGCTCCTTCTGTCCACCCAGCGTCGCGTTGAAGAAATTGAAATTCTCCACCGCAAACGGCTCACTCAACAGAGGCGCATACCGGTGAAGCACCTGCCATCGCAAGTAGCTCTTCAGCGCCTTTGGCTCGCGCGTCGCAATCTGCTGGTCCATCGCCCGGAAATACTCCGGCTCGCCGACGTTTACGGACCTGAGGCCGCTCTCGCCTTTGCTTGCCAGATATGCGTTCCATCGAAAATCAGGCATAAGCTGGTCCAGCTGCGCCACTGTTGTAATGTGGTAAACGTTGGCCGGCGTCCGGCGATCCACCCGCGGCATCGAACCCTGGGCAAGCGCCGTCTCGATCGCCATCACGCTCTTCGCCTCAACCGACGCGCGATCCGGCGTGTCCCCGAGCAGCACAAACATCTTCTTAACGTGATCTACATACTGCCCCCGGATCGCCTTCATCCGGTCATCCTGCTGCAGATAGTAATCTCTGTCCGGAAGCGTCAACCCCCGCTGCTCCAGAGCTCCGATCACCTTGGTTGAATCCTTCTGGTCCTGCTCGGACCCGAAATCAAAAAATGTCGGCACACCATAGGTGTTCTCAAGCGTGCTCAGAACGCCGGCAAGAGCTTTCCGATCCTGCCACGCGCCGATCGATTCGAGGGCCGGCTGAAGCGGTTTTGCGCCCATTCGATTCGCCAGACCAACATCCATGCACGCCGCAAAGTAGTCGCCATACTTCCTCTGAAGAGGCGTCTTTGGACGGTCGGATGCCGCCTTCATATCCGCATACAGCAGATACAAATTGCGCTCACCAAGCTCGTTGAATCGACCCCATCGCGTCTGATCCGGCGGAATCGGATTGTTCTTCTTCCAATTGCCGCACGCATACTGATAAAAATCGGTGCAGGGGTCGGCAGTCCGGTCGACCGCTGTCAGATCCATGCTGACCGGCTTCTTCGGTTCCGAAGTCGGTCCCGAATCGGCGCCCGAGGTCGACCCAGGCGCCATCTGGGTCGCCGCAAAGCCCAGATTCGGATCGGCAATCGACAAGGAGGAACCCTGGGCAAAACAATACGTGCCCGAAAGCAGAAGAACGGAAGCAGACAATCTCAGAAACATGAAACTCCTTGGGGCGCCCGAAAACGGCAGGGATCCACTCTAGAAGATCTTCAAATGGATGGTAAGGTACTTCTTCGGATCCTGCCGAATGGTCGTCACCAGAGATGTGCTTTCCGTGAGCAACCGGTTCAGATTCGTATAAGCCGTATCGTCGGTCGCAAGCTTGCCGAGTGTCCCGCGGCCCTGATCGATGCCCCGTATCAGGCCATTCACCTGCGTTACCGTGTCCTGAATCTGCTGCCGGAACTGCGGATCCTTTGCTAAAAGCCCAATCGCTCCTTTGCCCTGATTCGCATCCGTCAAGAGTTGGTTGGTCTGCGCCAGCGTAGCGTTCAAATTGTTATAAAGTGTGTCATCGTTCAACAGCTTGCCGGCCGTCCCTCTTCCATTCTGCAGACCCGAGACAATCTGATCCAGCTTCCCCACCGTGCTATTCAGCTGGTTGTACATGGCGTCGTCGTTCAACAGCTTGCCGAGCGAACCCTTCTTCGTGTTCAGGTTCGCCGTCAGAGTATGCAACTCATCCACCGTCGCGCTCGCTCTGTTATATAAATCCGGGTTATTGATCAATAAACCAATCGATCCCTTGCCGGATTGGAGGTTGTCGACAATTGTGTTCATCTTCGCAAGAATCACATTCAGGCTTTCGATCGTCCCCTGGCTCGCCTTCACCACGTCCGGAATCGATGGTGTCTCCACCGTCTTCATCTGATCTCCGTCCTCAAGCGGCGGTCCGACAGCGTACTGGCTGTTGATGTCGACCACCGTATCTCCGAGCACGCCGATGGTCGACAACGCCGCCTTGGAATCCTTGTGCAGGTCGGACGCATACTTCTGATTCAACTTCATAACAACCTGAACAGGAGTGAGCTTCCGGTCCGGGGAGTTGACGATGGTCACACTCTTCACCGTTCCAATCGTTACGCCCTGCAGATTCACGGCGGCCCCGTCCTTCAGGCCGGCAGCGTTTTCGAAGTACGTCGTCACGGTCAGCTTGTGCGAAAAAAAGCCCAGTCCTGTGGAACTTGTCATCAAAAAAAGAAGCGTCACCAGGACAGCAGTCGCAACGACCACAATCACACCAACCTTAAGCTGCGACCACCTTACCTCCTGCTGACTCGGCATCCGATCTCCTTCCCTCTAGTCTGTTCTCTGTCTGCGCCTCTGCGTCTGCGCCTCTGCGTTCAGACCGCTGCTGACTCCTCTTACGCTGAAAAAAACCGGCTACACGGTACTTATCGGCGTATGCGGAGAATACATTAGCGATTCGGACGAAAAATTTCGGTCACGTACCGTGACCTCGTCCGGAAGTTCCATCACGAGGCCAAAATGTTGACCCCATGCAGTTGCATCTATCCCCTGGAGCTCACCAGATCTTCGGCTCAGCCAAACCGCTGATTCCTTTAGTAGATGCCGCCGCCAAACCCTACGCTTCAGGCGTTTACCCCATCCCCCTCCACCACAACAAACGCTATCGCCAGATCGCGGCTGTGCGTCAGGCTCAACTCGGCACACGCTACCCCTAGCTCCCGCGCCCGATCTCGCGCGCGACCACTCCAGATCAGCCTGGGACGCTCCCCCGCCTCCCTCCTCACTTCGATGTCGTGCCATCCCACACCTCGGCTGATCCCCGTTCCAAGCGCCTTGGCGCCCGCTTCCTTTGCCGCAAACCGCGCCGCAAAACTCTCTGCCGCTCCCTTCTTTCTGCTCAAACAATATTCAATCTCCGCCGGCGTAAACACACGCCCGAGAAACCTCTCGCCAAATCGCTCCACGCTGTCGCGGATCCGCGCAATTTCGATCAGGTCCGTCCCAACTCCCAAAACCATCTTGCACCTCGCGAGAACACTTCGCACCGATTTCCGCACTGACCAGGAAACAATCGTCACGTGACCGACGTACCTGAAACTTCATCATGCACTCCGCTTTCCCGCCGATAACGACATCAAGCAATAAAAGCAGCACCGCCAATATCAGCTATGAGGAATCCAGGATCATGAGCCCCGTCCATCTGAAGTCTCTCACTCGTCAGCCCATCGACGCCATTCTCCCCAACCTCGTCCAGCTCGTAGCGCTCAACGGAGGCTGGCTGCTCGAACGTAGACCGGCTTCCCCAACCTCAGTGGAACTCGACCTCGACCTCCGGCTCCGTTCCGTCTTTGAGATCTACACCGCCCTTCTCGCCTCCGGCCTCGAACTCAACCGCGAGGCCCACCTCACGCTCGCCGGCTGCTGCGGGTCCCTGTGGCACACCGAATGGAGCCTCGCGCGGGATCGTGCCATCTCCTTTCGTCTCGAGATCCGCTACGTCTCAACCCTCCCGCCCGCCTTCATCACCTCGGCCCAGCTCCGCTACCTGGCCTAGACGCTGGCCGCACCAACCAGGCAGCAGCAACACCTCTTACCCAGCCCACGTTCTAAACTCAAAGGCAGCATGACCCGCCTCTCCTCCTTCCGCGACTTCGACTGGGTTCTTCTCGGCTTCGTCCTCATCCTCTCCGTCATCAGCGTGCTCGAAATCAGCTCCGCCACCCTCCACACCAAGTTCCACGGCTTCGAAACCAAACAGGTCGGCTTTCTCGCCCTCGGTCTCGTCCTGATGTTCATCACCTCCCTCATCGACTACCACCGCCTCCTCGACATCGCGGCGAGCGCCTACGCCGTCTCCATCGTCGCCCTCCTTGCCGTCCTCGCCGTCGGCAGCAAAGTCATGGGTGCCCGCCGCTGGATCAAGCTCCCCGGCGGCATCCACTTCCAGCCCTCCGAATGGGTCAAACTCGTGCTCATCGTCGCCGTCGCGCGCTTCTTCTGGAACCTCAGCGGACGCGACCTCACCTGGACCGACATCGGCAAAGCCTTCGCCCTGGTCTGCGTCCCCATGCTCATGGTCCTCAAGCAGCCCGACCTCGGCACCGCCCTCACCTACGTCCCCATCCTCGTCTGCGGCCTCCTCCTCGGTGGCATCCGCCCCAAACAGGCCGGCATCCTCCTGCTCGGCTTCGCCCTCCTTCTCGGCATCGGTTGGTCCTCCGGAAAGCTCCTCAAGCCCTACCAGAAGGCCCGCCTCACCTCCTTTATGAACCCCGACTCCGACCCCAAAGGCTCCGGATACCAGATCCGCCAATCCCTCATCGCCGTCGGCTCCGGCGGCGTCTGGGGCAAGGGCACCAACCGCGGCACCCAGACCCAGGGCGACTTCCTCCCCATCCCCTACACCGACTTCATCTTCGCCGCCTTCTGCGAAGAACACGGCTTCGTCGGCGCCATCGGCGTCCTCGTCCTTTACTTCCTCATCCTCATGCGCCTCATCCAAAACGCCCAGACCGCCTCCGACATCCCCGGAGCCTTCCTCATCATGGGCATCGTCGCCGTCATCCTCTTCCAGATCGTCGTCAACGTCGGCATGGTCATCGGCCTCATGCCCGTCACCGGCATCCCGCTCCCGCTTATGAGCTACGGCGGATCCTCCGTCCTGTTCACCTTTCTCGCCCTCGGCATCGTCATGAACGTCCGGATGCGACGCTTTGTCAACTAGGCCTCGCCGCCCCCAACCATGTCACCCCTGGCGACTCGCCCAGCAGTGGAACGACCTCCTGTTCGCCCACTGGCCGATCCCGGCCCGGCACCTCGAAGCGCACCTTCCCGCGGCGCTCGCCCCCGACCTCCACGACGGCTGGGCGTGGATCGGCGTCGTCCCTTTTTGGATGAGCGGCGTCCGCACCCGCCTCGTCGGATCGCTCGCGCTCGCCATCCCCAGCATCCAGACCTTCCCCGAACTCAACCTCCGCACCTACGTCCGGTCGCGCCAGACCGGACAGACCGGCGTCTTCTTCTTCTCGCTCGACACATCCAGCCCCCTCGCCGTGCTCGGCGCCCGCACGCTCTTCCATCTCCCCTACTTCCTCGCGGCGATGTCCCGCCAAACCTCCCCCAACGGCGAGGTCTCTTACAGCAGCCGCCGCCGCCTCAGCCGCCATCCAGTCGAGTTCCGCGCCCACTACAAGCCGCTTGAACCGCTTCCAGCCTCCGAGCCCGGCACCCTCCAGCACTTCCTCACCGAGCGCTACCGCCTCTTCACCACCACCAGCGCCGCGTCCCGGCTGCTCGTCGGTGAAATCCACCACCAACCCTGGCCCCTCTACGCCGCCGAGGCCGAGATCGAGTCCAACAGTCTCGCGTCCGCCATCGGGCTCCAGCTCCCCCGCCGGCCCGCGGTCCTGCACTTCTCGCGCAACCTCGACGTCCATCTCTGGCCCCTCGCGCCCGAGCGCGCCTCCACCGCCACCGCTCTCGCATCCTCCAGCCCCCGCGCATCATAGACTGGTCACACCCCACTGGAGGACATAGCACCATGACGGAAGCGATCAAACGCGTAGCTCTGGTCACCGGAGCATCGCAGGGCATCGGCCGCGCCTGCGCCCTCGAGCTCGCCCGTGACGGTGCCCAGGTCGCCCTCGCCGCCCGCAACCTCGACAAACTCGCCGAGGTCGCCGACGAAATCCGCTCGGCCGGCGGAACCGCCGAAATCTTTTCGCTCGACGTCGCTGACGAAGCCTCCATCAAGCTCTGCGTCAAATCCGTCGCCGGCCGCCTCGGACCCATCGAAATCCTCGTCAACAACGCCGGCATCACCCGCGACGGCCTTGCCATGCGCATGAAGCGCGCGGACTGGGACGACGTCCTCCGCACCAACCTCACCAGCAGCTTTCTCCTCGCGCAGGCCGTCATGCCTGCCATGCTCAAGGCCCGCTCCGGCCGCATCATCAACATCAGCTCCGTCGTCGGCCAAACCGGACAAGCCGGCCAGACGAACTACGCCGCCTCCAAAGCCGGCCTGCTCGGCCTCACCAAATCCCTCGCCCGCGAACTCGCCCCGCGCGGCATCACCGTCAACGCCGTCAGCCCCGGGTACATCGAAACCGCCATGACCGCCGTCCTCACCGACGACCAGAAGCTCGCCATGACCGCCCACGTCCCGCTCGCCCGCGCCGGCACCGACCTCGACATCGCCCACGCCGTCGTCTTCCTCGCCTCTGCCCGCGCCGGCTACATCACGGGCCACACTCTGGACGTAAACGGCGGCATGTACATGGGTTAGGCCCAAAGCCCATCTAAAGTTCCATCCCGAGTTCCATCCCGCTTTCTCAGTGAAAACTGGCAAGAAATCGATCTCCTCTCGACCGAACCGAGGAAACCGCCGTCGTCTTCCCCTTTGGCATGGATTCCTCGACCTCTCCCGCCCGTTGTTAACTGCGCAGTTATCAACACTTTTGATCCCACCCCCAACCCCCACTTCAACCACTCCTTGAACAATTCCCGCCTATCTCGCTCTGCCCGAACCTCGCCGGGTACATTGCCGACAGCACCCCAAGATATCGATTGACCCGCACCCGCGCGCTCGGTAGCGTACGGCCTATGGCTGATATGGAGACCTTCCCCTTCAACGCACCTCCACCCGTACCCGAAGAGCCGCTCGCCCAGAACATCGGCAGCACCATCCGCGGCTACCGTCTCGAAAAGGGGATGTCCCAGGGTGACATCGAAAAACGCACCGGCCTCCTCCGCTGCTACCTTTCCCGCGTCGAAAACGGCCACACCATCCCCTCCCTCGAGACCCTCCAGAAGATCGCCAAAGCCCTCAACCTCCAGCTCTCCGAGTTCTTCGCGCAAGGCGCCGCCGGAAAGGACATCCCCGGCCTCCGCCTCAACGAGGACGAGATCCGATTTCTGACCCAGATCCAGCGCTACTCCGCCAACCTCAGCGAAGCCGACCGCCGCCTCCTCCTCTCCATGGTCCGCAAATTCGCCCAAACCTCCCTCGCCTAGTTCCGCTCATCGCGCCCCCCAAACCGGGGGGCCCTATCCTCCGCGACAGCCTCCGCCCCATCAGCCAACATCGCGCCACCCCAAATCCGGGTGTCCCATCCTCCGCGACAGCTTCACCGTCGTGAAGGGTGGGGTATTCGCGCAACAAGCGCGAACCGCTTCCCCCCGACTGTCTGTCCTCTCAACCGAAGCTCCAAGGTCGAGTGTGTACCCCCAGCCCGCTAAACTAAACCCAGCGTGCACCCCGTCCTCCTCCACCTCGGCCGCACCACCCTTCCCACCTTCGGCCTCTTCGCCGCCCTCGGCCTCATGCTCGCGCTCTCCCTCACCCTCCGCTCCGCCCCCCTCGCCGGCCTCTCCCCCGACGCCCTCTGGAACGCCACCCTCTTCCTCATCGCCGCCGCCTTTCTCCTCACCCGACTGCTCCTCATCGCCGCAAACCTCCACAGCTTCCTCCACTACCCCGTCCTCGTCCTCACCCGACCTTCGCTCACCCCCACCAGCCTCCTCCTCACCGCCGTCGCCACCCTCGCTTACCTCAAGCTCAGCCGCCTCCCCCTCCTTCCTACTCTCGACGCCTGGGCCGCCCCCGCCACCCTGCTCTGGGCCTTTCTCGCCCTCGGACACCTCGCCGAAGGCTCCGACCCCGGACTCCCCAGCCGAGCCGCCTGGGCCGTCCGCATCCCACCCGACCCCGACCTCCAGATCCCCGTCTCCCTCTTCGTCGCCCTCGCCGCCCTCCTGCTCACCGCCCTTCTCCTCCGCCAACTCCGCCGCCCGCACCTCCCCGGCCGCATCGCCGCCCTCGCCCTCGCGCTCAGCGGCCTCGCGCAGTTCCTCCTCAGCTTTCTCCGCCAGCCCTACACCTACGACCCCAACCTCCCCGGCCTCCCCCTCGACCCCATCCAGATCCTCGCCCTCGCCATGCTCCTCCTCGCCGGCGTCCTCGCCCTGATCACCACCTCCCCAGCCCACCACCCCTCTCAGAAAACCCGCCAGATGGAATCGACCTAGATGCCCTCCCGAAACATGCTCCCCAAAGGCCATCGCCACCGCTCCGTTCGCCCCGCCTACGTCGCCACCCGCGGCGTCGATCCAACCTCCGCCCCCGAAATCCCCGCCCTCAACCTCCATCTCTCGGACGACCTCCCCCACCTCCACACCATCCCCGTCCCTACCGCCGCCGCCGGCCTCCGCCTGGACCAGTACCTCGCCCAGGCCATCCCCGAGATCTCCCGGTCCCGCGTCCAGCTCCTCATCGAGCACGGCCAGGTCCAGGTCAACGATGCACCCGCAAAACCCAAACAAAAGCTCGCCCCCGGAGACACCGTCACCATCTCCGGAGCACCGCACCCCCCGCCGCTCAACGCCACCGCCGAAGACATCCCGCTTTCCGTCGTCTTCGAGGATGAGTACCTCGCCGTCATCGACAAACCCGCCGGCATGCAGGTCCACGCCGGTGCCGCCGCGCCCGAACCCAACCCCGAAACCCGAATCCAAACACCCGACCCCCGCTCCTCCGGAACCCTCGTCAACGCCCTCCTCCACCACTTCCACGGCCAACTCTCCACCACCGGCGGCAACCTCCGCCCCGGCATCGTCCACCGTCTCGACAAACAAACCTCCGGCCTCCTCCTCGTCGCCAAGGACGACCTCACCCACCGCCGGCTCGCCGACCTCTTCGCCGCCCGGAAGGTGCACAAAACCTACCTCGCCCTCGTCCACGGCAACCTCCGCCCCACGGACACCACCGTCGACCTCCCCATCGGCCGCGACCTCGTCCGCCGCACCCGCATGACCACCCGCCGCGCCCCGGGCAGTCCCGGCGTCCGATCCGCCCGCTCCCACATCCACGTCCTCGACCGCCTCCAAACCCCCCACGGCCCCTTCACCCTCGTCCAGGTCACCATCGAAACCGGCCGCACCCACCAGATCCGCGTCCACCTCCAAGCCCTCGGCCATCGCGTCGTCGGCGACACCCTCTACGGCGCCCCCCGCCAGATCCACACCCTCACCCTGCCCAGAAACTTCCTCCACGCCGCCCAACTCTCCCTCACCCACCCCCGCACCGGCCATCTCCTCGACCTCTCCTCCCCCCTCCCGCCTGACCTCACCACCTTTCTCCAAGACCTCGCTCACCAACCGTGAACCTGACAACTGAACAGAAACCCACATCACCACAACCGTGAACTCACAACTGAACAGAAACCCCGCACCTCCCGCGATATCCGCAATCCCGCCGCATCTCCGCTAAAATCAAGTCGTGATCGCCCTTTTTCGCCGCCAGCCGCACCCCCCACCCGCCCTCCTCCTCGCCCTTGTCCTTTCCGCCTCCCTCCAAGCCCAAACCCCCGCTCCCCACACCTCAACCGACCAGCTCCCCGACGCACCCTCCACCCCGCGCACACCGCCGCCCGCCCCCAAAGCCCAGCCCGCACCCCCGCCCGTCGCGGCTCCAAAAACCACCCAGCCCCAAACCACCCCGGCCCCAGCCTCAAACCCAACCCCCACTCAGCCTGCAACCCAAACCAAACCCCCCCCCCCACCCCCCCCCCCCCACCCCCCCCCCCCCCACCCCCCCCCCCCCCCCCCCCCCCCCCCCCCCCCCCCCCCC
>CAXSGC010000028.1:0-54506 GCA_964236945.1 uncultured Acidobacteriaceae bacterium
CTGAAAGCCCGTCCTATACCGCTGAACCTACCGCTGAACCGCTGAAACTTTACCCAATCTCAATCCCCCCCGCTGGTGGGCCGGAAAGGGTGAGGCCCCGCCAACTCCGCCCGTGGGCCGCAAAGGGTGCAGTCCCCGCCTCCAGGGCCAACGGCCCGTCCCATACCAGCCTAGGGCGAAGCCCTAGGTACCTGGCATCTCAAAAAACAAGGGCTGAAAGCCCGTCCTATACCGCTGAACCTACCGCTGAACCGCTGAAACTTTACCCAATCTCAATCCTCCCCCCGCACACTCCGCCCACGCTTCGTCTTCACCGGCCCCGTCTCCACGCACTTATCCGACACCAAAACCGGATTCGCCACCTGGTTCGAAGCCGCCCGCGTAAACGCCCGGTATAACTTCGCCACATCCACCCGCCCGTCCGACCGCAGCTCCCGATCCACCGCCGCATGCATCGCCGACAGCAACTCCTCCCGCAACTCGTTCAACACACGGTCAATGTAGATGTAGGGCAACACTCTCTCCAAGCCAGGCCAGACGGAGCCATCTACGAGAGTACCGCGCGGAAGTCCGTCCGACGAAACCTCCTCCTTAAGAAGGAGGCCCTTCCCTGGCCATAAAATCTTGCGCGATGTGGCGTACCTACTGTGAGAAATCCATAGAATGGAAATAGGGGCAAAATAGACCAAAGATCCAGCCGCGCCGTCGGTGCTGTTTTGTCCCTTTATGTTTCTTTGTTCTTTCTGTTCTCTGAATTTGCATGCCTTCTTTCTCGCTTTTTGGCAATGCAAAGGCGGCAAGTGGTTGCAACGTGCTCCAATATCGTCCGTAAGTTGTTGATTCTGGCTATTTTGGACGCAAAGGTATTTGTTTACAACAACTTACAGACACCTACCACCTGTAAGGCATTCATTCTAAAAGGGTAACGCCAAGGCAACCCCCCTACCCCGGGGGGGTGGGGGGTAGGGGGGCAGCCCGCCCGCAACCGCTCTGTGAAACACTATGCCCAGAGCGAAAACCTCCCATGAGCACCTCAACCGTCATCCCTCCTACAGCCGTCGCAGAGTCCACCCCAACCGCAAAAGGCCGCTTCGGCGCCTACGGCGGACGCTACGTCCCTGAAACCCTCATGGCCGCGCTCGAGGAGCTCGAAGCCGCCTACAGCGACGCACAAGCCGACCCCGCCTTCGCCGCCGAACTCGCCGACCTCCTCCACCACTACTGCGGTCGTCCAACACCGCTCTACTTCGCCAAACGCCTCTCCGAAACTTCCGGCGGAGCGAAGATCTACCTCAAACGCGAAGACCTCCTCCACACCGGAGCGCACAAGATCAACAACGCCCTCGGACAGGCTCTGCTCGCCCGCAAAATGGGCAAACCTCGCATCATCGCCGAAACCGGAGCCGGACAGCACGGCGTCGCCACCGCCACGGTCTGCGCCCTCTTCGGCCTCGAGTGCGTCATCTACATGGGCGAAGAGGACATGCGCCGACAGGAGCTCAACGTCTACCGCATGCGCCTGCTCGGAGCCGAGGTCCGCGGCGTCGGAGCCGGTTCCGCCACCCTCAAGGACGCCATCAACGAGGCCATGCGCGACTGGGTCACCAACGTCCGCTCCACCTACTACATCCTCGGCTCCGCCCTCGGAGCGCACCCTTACCCGACGATGGTCCGCGACTTCCAGCGCGTCATCGGCCGCGAAGCCCGAGCCCAGATCCTCGCGGCCGAAGGCCGTCTCCCTGACGCCATCGTCGCCTGCGTCGGCGGCGGATCGAACGCCATCGGAGCCTTCTACGAGTTCCTCCCTGACCGGAACGTCCGTCTGATCGGCGTCGAAGCCGGCGGTCGCGGCACCGGTCTCGGCGAGCACGCCGCCCGCTTCCAGACCACAGGCGGAGGTCTTCCAGGAGTCCTCCAAGGAACCTACTCCTACGTCCTCCAGGACGACGCCGGACAGATCAGCACCACGCACTCCGTCTCCGCCGGCCTCGACTACGCCTCCGTCGGCCCCGAGCACGCCATGCTCCACGACTCCGGTCGAGCCACCTACACCTCCTGCTCAGACGCCGAAGCCCTCAAGGCAACAGTCGCTCTCAGCCGCACCGAAGGCATCCTCCCCGCGCTCGAAAGCGCCCACGCCATCGCCGAAGCCATCCGCCTCGCCCACACCATGTCGCCCACGGACATCCTTCTGGTCAACCTCTCCGGCCGCGGCGACAAGGACATGGGCATCCTCGCCCGCGAGCTCGACCTCAAGGGAGCTTAGAGATCGATGCCGCTCCGGTTCAGACGTCGTCCCGGCATCGTCGCCTACCTCACCGCCGGCGACCCTGACCTCGCCACCACCCGAGACATCGCCCTCGCTGCCATCGACAACGGCGCAGAGGTCATCGAGCTCGGCGTGCCCTTCTCGGACCCCCTCGCGGACGGCCCCGTGATCCAGCGCGCCAGCGAGCGAGCCGTTGCCCGCGGCGTCCGGCTCGCCGACGTCCTCCAGATCTGCGCCGAGATCCGATCGGCTCGCCCCAACGCTGGTCTGGTCCTGTTCTCCTACCTCAACCCGGTCGTTCGCCTCGGCTTCCCGGACTTCTGCGCCCGCGCCGCCGATGCCGGAGCGGACGGAGTCCTGCTCACCGACATGATCGTCGAGGAAGCCGAAGAGTACCTCGACGCCATGACCCGGAACGCCCTCGCGCCCATCTTCCTGGCCGCTCCGACCAGCCCCGACGCCCGCCTCCAGGCCATCGCGGAGGCCTCGCTCAGCACCGGCAAGACCGGCTTCGTCTACGCCATCTCACGCGTGGGCATCACCGGCGCCCGCGACACCCTCGCCACCGACGCCGCCACGCTGGTCGCTCGCCTGCGCCGCTACACCGACCTCCCGATCGCGGTCGGCTTCGGCATCTCCAACGCCGAGCACGTCCGAGCCGTAGGTGAGTTCGCCGACGCCGCCGTCATAGGCAGCGCGCTCGTCGCCCTGGTTGAGCGCAGCACACCTGGCGACGCGGCCCGAGTCATCGGCCAGTTCATCGCCCATCTAGAGCAAGGAGCAATGCCAGAGCCAGAGGAGGCCGAAACGAACGTATGATGGACCTGCTGAGCACAGACCAAGGACGAGACATGGAGATTGCTGACTGGCGGCAGAGGATCGATGAGTTGGACGAGCAGATTGTGCGTCTCATCAGCGAGCGCGCACAGGCAGCAAAGGCTATTGGGGAACTGAAACAAAGAGCGTCCCTGCCCGTCTACGAACCGCAGCGGGAACAGGCCGTCTTCGACCACGTTCGGTCGACAAATTCCGGGCCGCTCGGCGACGCGGAGATCATGCACATTTATGAGCGCATCATCGATGTGATGCGAACGCTCCAACGACGAAATTAGTGCGAGCGAGCCCGCGCAGCACAGCAGCAACTGGTGAGAGGCAAAGGGAACAACGATGATCGTAGCAATGCAGGACAAGGCGACCGAAGAACACATCCAGCAGGTAATCGAGCGGATGGTCGAGCTTGGCTTCAACGTCCATCGCACCACCGGCGAAGCGCAGACGATCCTTGCCGGAGTCGGAACTCCCGATCACTTCGAGGTGACCGAGTTCAAGGTGCTCGCCGGTGTTCACGACGCATATCGCATTTCGTCCCCGTACAAGCTGGCAGGCCGCGGCTTCCGCCCCGAAGGCACGCAGGTTCGTTTCCCGAACGGTGTGGTCGTCGGCGGCGAGCAGATCATCCTCATGGCCGGTCCGTGCTCGGTCGAGTCTCGCGACCAGATCCTGACCAGCGCCAAGCAGGTCGCCGCCTCGGGAGCACAGTTCCTGCGCGGTGGCGCCTTCAAGCCACGATCTTCTCCATACTCGTTCCAGGGAATGGGCTTAGAGGGCCTCAAACTGCTGCGCGAGGTGTCGGACGAAACTGGCCTGCTCGTCATCACGGAAGTGATGGAGATCTCGCAGATCGAGCTGATGCTGCCCTACATCGACTGCTTTCAGGTTGGTGCGCGCAATATGCAGAACTTCAACCTGCTGCGGGAACTTGGCCACGTCCGCAAACCTGTCCTGATGAAGCGGGGCATTTCAGCCACGATCGAAGAGGTGCTCCTGAGCGCGGAGTATATCCTGAGCGGCGGCAACTACGACCTCATACTGTGCGAACGCGGCGTCCGTACCTTTGAGACCTACACACGAAACACGATGGATATCTCAGCGATTCCAGTCCTCAAGAAGCTCACACACCTGCCCGTCTTCGGGGATCCCTCGCATGGTGTCGGTATCCGTGATCTGGTGGCGCCGATGGCGCTGGCCAGTGTCGCAGCGGGCGCTGACGGCCTGTTGATGGAGATGCACCCGAATCCCGATAAGGCGATGAGCGACGGCGCGCAGAGCTTGTATCCCGATCAGTTACAGCGATTGGTGGAGCAGCTCAGACGGCTCGCACCGGTGGTTGGAAGAAGCATCGCGGCTTGAAGATGGAGCGTGTCACGATTCTGGGAACTGGCCTGATCGGGACTTCGGTCGGTCTCGCTCTGAGGCGTGCTGGATTTCGGGGACAGATCACGGGTTGGGATAAGCGCGGTGAAGAGGCGAGGATTGCCCTCGAGCGTGGCGCTCTGTCGGCAGTAACGGACGACCCGGACAGCGCGGCTTGTGAGAGCGATGTGGTTGTGCTGGCGACTCCGGTGCTGGGGGTCCTGCATTGGATGGAACGTCTGGCGCCGGCGATGTCAGCCGGTCAACTCGTAACCGATGTGGGGAGCACGAAGCGCCAGATCGCGGATGCGGCGCGACGGCTCTTCCCGCAGAAGGCAGTGGGAGCACCGCACCGGAGCGCTGAATTTCTTCCGGGTCATCCGATGGCGGGAAAGGAGCTTGGAGGTGCGGCTCTGGGAGATGCGAGCCTCTTCGACGGTGCAGTCTGGCTGTTCACACCGGATCCACAGACCGACCGACAGGCAGCTCCGATGAGCGATGCATGGAAGGGTTGGGTGCGGGAGTTCGGCGCGCGAACGATCGATCTCGATCCTGTGCGTCACGATGAGCTTTGCGCTTGGATCAGTCATGTGCCGCAACTCGTCTCCACTGCCTTGGCGGCGATGCTCAACGAGAAGCTCCGCGATGCTCCGGAGGTGGCGGAGATCGGCGGCCGAGCGTTGCGGGAGATGACGCGTCTGGGGACGAGTCCGTACAGCATGTGGCGGGATGTGGCGTTGACGAATACGGAACCGATCGCGCGTGGGCTGCTTGCGCTGGAGCTGGAGCTCGGACACCTGAGGGAGAATCTGCGGACGCCACAGCTGCGGGAAGAGTTTGAGCGGGCGAACCGCTTTGGACGACATCAGGTGTAAATGCGGAGCAGGCTTGGCTCACGCGCTCAGGCCATCAGAGCAAGCGGTATCTTACCGTTAGGAGAACGGCCATCGAGGAACGGCAGAGCACGATAGGACTTGCGGACGTGATGGCAGCGCGGGAGCGGCTGCGTGAGGCTGTCTACTACAGCCCATGTGCTCGTTCCGAGATGCTGTCCAAGCTGACTGGGCAGGCGGTCTATCTAAAGCTCGAGAACCTGCAGATGACGGGATCGTTCAAGGAGCGTGGCGCTCTGAACCGGCTCGCCATGCTCTCTCCGGAAGAGGCAGATCGAGGTGTTGTAGCGGCGAGCGCGGGCAATCATGCTCAGGGTGTGGCTTATCACGCCACTCGGCGAGGGATCCGAAGCAGGATCGTGATGCCGCTGCCTACACCGTTGGTCAAGGTGACGGCGACTCGGGGGTTTGGCGCCGAGGTGATCCTGTTTGGGGCGAACTACGATGAGGCGTGTGAAGAGGCTACGCGGCTTTGCCACGCAGACGGCATGACGTTTATCCATCCCTTCGACGATGCTGCGGTGATGGCTGGGCAAGGGACGATTGGGCTGGAACTCCTGGAGCAGGTAGAGGGGTTGGAGGCGGTGGTGGTGCCGATCGGCGGCGGTGGCCTGATTGGCGGGATTGGATGCGCGATCAAGGAGTCGCGACCTGAGGTGAAGGTGATTGGGGTGCAGACGGCGCGGCTGCCCTCGATGGTGGCGGCGATGGAGCAGCATGGTCCGGTGACGATCGAACGGGCGACGACGATTGCGGATGGGATTGCTGTTCGACGCGCGGGGGACCTTACGTTTCCGTTGGTGGAGCGGTATGTCGATGAGATCGTGACGGTTGAAGAGGATGAGATCGCATCGGCGATTCTGTTGCTGCTGGAGCGGGAGAAGACGCTTGCTGAAGGTGCGGGTGCGACGGCGCTGGCGGCTGTGCTGCAGGGCCGATCGCGGGTGCTCGCTCCAGGGATGAGGACGGCTGTGCTGGTCTGTGGAGGGAACATCGACGTGACGCTGCTGAGCCGGATTATCGAGCGAGGTCTGGTCGAGGATGGTCGTTTGATCCTGCTGAGGATCCATCTGCTGGACAAGCCAGGCGCGTTATCCGAGCTGACGAAGCTGATTGCGAGCCACCAAGTGAACATCGTGAACACGCTCTACAATCGAGCGTATTACGGCGTGAACCTGGGCGATACGGTGATCGACATCACGGTGGAGACGCGCGGACGAGAGCAGGTTGCGGAGCTGGTGGAGGCGTTGACTTCCGAGGGATACAGGCACAGCCGCATTCTGTAGCCTGGGCGAAGCTGGGTGCTCAGCGGGTGAAGGCGGTTTGGGCTTTTTCGGCGTGACGTTCGCGGGCGAGGGTCAACAGGCGGTCGATCAGGTCGGTGTAGCCGAGGCCGCTTGCTTCCCAGAGCCTGGGGAACATGGAGATGGAGGTAAAGCCTGGAAGCGTGTTGATCTCGTTCAGGAAGATGCGGTCTTTGGAGTGTTTGCCTCGCTTTCCCGGTTCCATGAGGAAGTCGACGCGGGCGAGACCGGAGCAGTCGGTTGCGCGGAAGGCTTCAATGGCGAGTTCGCGGATGTACTTCGCTTCGGAGCGCGTGAGTTTGGCGGGGATGAGAGGGACGGACGGGTTTTCGGGGGTGTCGATGTACTTGGATTCGTAGTCGTAAAACTCCCGGTTGGGGACGATCTCGCCGACGACGCTGGCTTCGGGAGCGTCGTTGCCGAGGACGGCGACCTCGAGTTCACGGGGCTTGACTCCAGGACCGCCGACGCCCTGCTCGACGACCAGCTTGCGGTCGAAGGTTGCGGCGAGGTTGAGCGCATCGGCGAGTTCGGAGCGGTGATGGACCTTGGATATGCCGACGGACGAACCGAGGTTTGCGGGTTTGACGAAGAGCGGGTAGATGAGGTGCTTCTCGATCCGTTTGACGGTGCGCTTGGGGTCGAGGCGCCAGTCGGAGCGGAGCAGGGCGATGTAGGGTGTCTGCGGCAGATTGGCGGCCTGGAAGAGCCGCTTCATAGCGTTCTTGTCCATGCCGGCCGCGGAGCCGAGGACGCCGGAGCCGACGTAGGCGATGTCAAGGAGCTCGAGCAGACCCTGGATTGTGCCGTCTTCGCCGAAGGTTCCGTGGAGAACGGGAAAGACCACATCGAGTTCGGAGGTCAGGGCTTCGCCCTGTCGGACGAGGTCGGTGTTCTGTGTTGCGGTTTCCGAGGAAAGCGACGTGGTGACAGATGCTTCCGTGAGGAGGAGTTGCTCGGCGGAGGCGCCGCTGAGCCACTTGCCGGTGCGTGTGATGGCGAGAGGGACGATGTCGTATTTGGTGCGGTCGATCGCCTTCAGGATGGAGGAGGCGGAGCGAAGGGAGATCTCGTGCTCGCCTGAGCGTCCGCCGAAGAGGATGCCTACGCGCAGCTTTTTATCGTTCATGGTCGATATTTTCCTGTCTTTTCCTGTGCGTGGTGATGCTTGACCGCCAAGTTAGGAGAGCTCTGTCTAGAGGCTGCGCTGGCCGAAAGCGTACCTCAGCGGCTAAAGCCGCGTGCATCCCTTGCGGTTACGGCACGGCTGAAGCCTTGCCCTTAACGGAACGGAACTTGATTAGAGGTCTCCTAGACGTTGAATTTGAAGAAGAGGATGTCTCCATCCTTGACGGTGTACTCCTTGCCTTCCTGGCGGAGGAGGCCGGCCTCTTTGACGGCCTGTTCGGAGCCGAGGCGGAAGAGGTCGTCGGAGCTGTAGCACTCGGCTTTGATGAAGCCTTTTTCGAAGTCGGTGTGGATGACTCCAGCGGCTCCTGGGGCCTTGGTGCCTCGGCGGATGGTCCAGGCGCGGACCTCCTGGACTCCGGCGGTGAAGTAGGTGATGAGGTCGAGGAGGCGGTAGGCGGAGTGGATGAGGCGGTTGAGGCCGGGCTCGCTGAGGCCCATTTCGGCGAGGAACTCCTGTCGCTCGGAGGGATCGAGCTGGGCGATCTCGGACTCCATGGCGCCTGAGATGCGGACGACTTCGGAGGCTTCTTCGGAGGCGCGCCTGGCTACGGCTTCGGTGTAGGCGTTGCCGGAGGCGATGGCGGCTTCGTCGACGTTGGCGACGTAGAGCTGGGGTTTGGCGGTGATGAGCTGGAGGTCGCGTGTGGCGGAGCGCTCGTCGTCGGTGAGGTCGACCGTGCGGGCGGGTTTGCCGGCTTCGAGGGCGGATTTGAGCTTGGCTACGCCTGCGGCTTCGGACTTGAGCTTGCTGTCGGTGGTGTTTTTGGTGAGCTTTTCGAGACGTAAGGAGCGCTTTTCGACGGTGTCGAGATCGGCGAGGAGGAGCTCGGTGTTGATGATGTCGATGTCGTGGAGGGGGTTGACGGCTCCGGCGACGTGGACGACTTCGGGGTCGTCGAAGCAGCGAACGACCTGGACGATGGCATCGGTGGCGCGGATGTGGCCGAGGAACTGGTTGCCGAGGCCTTCGCCTTTGGAGGCGCCTTCGACGAGGCCGGCGATGTCGATGAACTCCATCGTGGTGGGGACGAGGGATTTGGGATGGATGAGGTCGGCGATTTTTGTGAGGCGATGGTCGGGCATGGTGACGACCCCGGTGTTGGGGTCGATGGTGCAGAAGGGGTAGTTGGCGGCCTGGGCTTTGCTGGAGGTGAGGGCGTTGAAGATGGTGGACTTTCCGACGTTGGGAAGACCGACGATTCCGCAGTTGAGAGGCATTCTGTTTCGATTTTCCTATTTGGCGATGGGACGGCGGCCGGGTACCCCCCCCACCCCCCCACCAGGGGGGGTTGCCCTGGCGTAAAGCGAATGGAATCATAGGGTTGCGAGGAGATGGTGCCGCCAACACGTTGATTCTAAATGGTTTGCGTCCAAAATAGCCAGAATCAACAACTTACAGCGATATTTGGACGAGGCTGAGTCGGGCGGTGCGGTTTGGACGATAACGTGCGGCCTTTTGATGGAGCCTTTTGCGGTTGCTCGTGGAGCATTTGCGGTTGCCAGGAAAGCTCCTGGTTTGTTGGATGCATTGTTCGAAAAGCGTACCTCAGCGGCTAAAGCCGCATTCCATGCGTTGCACTTCCGGCACGGCTGAAGCCATGCCCTTAACACGGCGGAACACAGCCGGTCAGCTTAGGAAGCTGTGCCCTTGACCCAGCTGAGATCAATCAGAAGGTCCACTATTTCTATTGTAGCTATCGGCGCTGGAGACTACGCCAAGCTGTGCGGAGATCTTTGCCGAGATGGGGTGCGGCGCGAGGGAGGAGTTTCTTTTGCCGTGGAGGAGCGGGGATGCATCTGACCGGAGGGACTCGGGAGGATGGGGGATCTTTGAGAGCACAGGGCGAGGAGGTTGGGATGGCGGATTTGAAGGTGGCGGTTTCGCCGGAGGATCATGTGCGGGGGGAGGCTTTGGCGGAGGTGACGCTGGTGGAGTATGGAGATTTCCAGTGTCCGGATGCCGGGGCGGCGTACCGGATGGTGAAGCAGCTGCGGGACCGGTATGGGGAGAAGCTGCGGTTTGTGTACCGGCATTTTCCGCTGGAGCGGATCCACCCGATGGCTGAGCCGGCGGCGGAGCTGGCGGAATATGCGGCGGCCGAGGGGAAGTTCTGGGAGATGCATGATGCGTTGTTTGAGCAGCAGAGGCACCTGAGCCGAGGGATGCTGGGAAAGACGGCCGAGGGTGTGGGGCTGGATGGACGGGCGGCGGAGGTGGCGATGGAGGATCAGGCGTATGGGGAGAGGATCGACCGGGATGTGGAGGGCGGCAAGAGCAGCGGCGTGCATGGGACTCCGACGTTTTTCATCAATGGAGCGCTGTACGAGGGCGCGAGGGCTTATGACGAGTTAGCGGAGGCGATCGATGCGGCGATTTAACGTGCTATGTGTGGCTGGGACGGTGATGATGTCGGGGGTGGTTGGGGCGGGGGCACAGGCGGGTCCGGCCGGCTCGATTGGACCGGCGGCGGAGGTGCAGAGGAGTTATGCGGGGGTGAAGGGGAACCTTTTGAAGGCGGCGGAGAAGATGCCGGCGGACGCGTACGGGTACAAGCCGACGGCGGATGTGCGGACGTTTGCGCGGGTGGTGAACCATGTGACGGAGGCGCAGATGCGGAGTTGCGGGGCGGTGAACGGGGCCGGGGATGGGACGAAGGCGCCGGAGGAGACGGCGGATAAGGCGGCGATTGTGGGGGCGTTGCAGGCTTCGTTTGCGGCGTGCGACCGGGCGTTTGGGGCGGCGTCGGATGGGAATCTGGGGGAGATGTTTTCGGCGTTCGGGTCGAAGCGGTCGCGGGTGGGATTGTTGTGGGGGACGGTGGCGCATGATGAGGAGCAGTATGCGACGCTGGCGCTGTACTTGCGGCTGAAGGGTTTGGCGCCGCCGAGCAGTGAGAAGTAGAGGGGCTGTTGAGGTTAGGTGTAGGTTTTGAGAGAGCAGAGCGAGGAGCTGAGATGACGCGAGTGGAGCGGATGGGTCGGTTGCGGAGTGTATTGCTGGCGATGGTTGGCGTGGTGTTTACGGGAGGTCTCTCTGGGTGTTTGGTGGCGGGATATTCGAGCCGGGGCGGGGCCTTTGTGTGGCCGGGTGGGCTGGGGTTGGTGGTGATGTTGGTGTTGCTTTATTTTTTGCTGCGGGGGCGGCGGTAGGGTTTCTCGGGCGGACGTCGTTTTGCGAGTATTTTGCGGGTATGAGGACGAGCGGGTTTGTGAGTGATTGTGCCAACGTCCGGGACGGTGGATCTGCCGCCGAGGGTGCGGTGTGCGGGGCTGAGGTCAGGCGCGGCTGGGAAAGATGCCGTTGACGGCGATGATGTGGATTCCGGAGGCATCGGCGGAGATGGAGGGGGTCAGGTTGGGGAGTTTGAAGGTGCGGACGCCGTCTCCGCCGAAGGTGGTGCCGAGGAGGGCGAAGAGCGCGCTGTTTTGGGCGATGGGCATGTCTTGGCCTTGGCAGAGGGCCCAGCCTTGGGGCGCGAAGTTGAAGCCGACGTTGCGGATTTCACCGAGAAAGGGGTCCATGAGTGTCCTTGAGGTTGCGGGTTGGAGAGATGTGGGGCAGCGTGGGGAGGGCTGTGCGGGGGCGCGTGAGTGTGGGCGCCTGAGATTGTTATAGCGGAGGGGAAGGGGTTGAGGAGGGGGTTGTAGCACGAAGGTTGTAGGTGAGAGGCATTGTTGTTTGCAGGAGTTTCGGTGCGGGAAAGCGGGTTTGCGTGGTCGCGCGAATGCTTGCCCTTCCTTGCAAGGAGGCTTTTTCGAGGTAGTCGATCCAGACGGTGGTGTCGATGACGACCATGCGCCGGTTCTAATTGCGGGTGCTCCCGAGGCGGGACTGGTCGAGGTCGCCGTGCCACTGGACCTTGCGGCGGAGTTTGGTGGATGGAGGTTTGGAATAGGATCTGGACGAGGAGGCGGAGGGCTGTGTGGACGACGGCCTTTTTGGTGGGGGGCTCCGGAGGTCTGCATGGATTGGTGGAGGAGGGTTTCGTTGATGTCGATTTTGGTGGGCATGGGGTGCGGCTCCTGATGTGTGAGGGTCGCATGTTCGGTGTATGAGGGAAGAGGGATGTTCGGCGAGAGTGGTGGGCGGTGCGGAGGAAGGCTGGTGGAGTGGAGTGCGGCGGCGATTTCGCTTCGCCTTCGGCAGAGTGGAACCTACCTCGTCGGGGTGGGGCTGCTATGGGTGGGGCACCCAGGTACTCCTAATACTTAGGACGGCATGAGTTTGGGTCACACCGCAGCGAGATGAGCCTGAATCTGTCGCGACAGATTCCTCATCTTCCTGGCCTGAAGTCCAACGCTCATCGCATAGTGACGGCGCCATGCCTTCGCAATTGAGGGCTGTATAGCCTTTCCAGGAAACATTAGCAACCGCTGTCGTTCCACAACGGCTTCTGCCTCTTCCAATCCTTCGGGACAGGGCTTGATAGCCAACGTGGCACGGAAAAAGACTGCGAAGACCGCAAATAAAAGCATGAATGGGAAGGTGAGGGCAATCATTACTGCGCTAAATTTCTCTCGACGCTGGCCGCTCTGGATCAAGCAGATGACCGTGAACGCGTATACCACATACATCGATAAGAAGATTGCCATATTGCCCTACCGTCTGTGCTGTCGTTCAACCGCACTTTATAACTATGACAGCAACGTTCGCAACAACGTTATCTCGTTCCGTAAATGCGGCCAATCCAATATAGCCAATATCCAGAGAACAGAAGTTGTAGAAGTATGCTGAACAAAAGCTTGGAAAAATGGTGAATGACAATGTAAAGAAGATTATCCTCTTCTGGTCTTAAGGCGAGACCTTCGTCGTCGTCCAAATGCGAATGGTTGATTCGGATTTCGAGAGCTGCCCTCCATGTTTGGTACTGAGGCTTTGCCCAGCTGCTTGCAATTTTGTGCACAAGACCAGCTAAGAGGAAGTTGATTGCGATGAGCACCGCGCCGTTCGTTCTCGGATAAGGAGAATTTGAGAAGAACTTACGAAGCAGCGCTGCATCCGAGGTCATTGTGCTGAGCAATAGGCCTAGCGTGACATAACAGAGGTCCTCGGGAATTGCTAGAAGCGTGTCCGCTTCCCCTTCGCGATCCTTCGAGAGTCTGACCATGAAGAACTTGAGCGGAATGATTGCAAGTGCCACACATACAACGAGGTACTGATGAAGAAAGCGACTGACGAATTCAATAAGGCCCATTCCATACATGCCTCTTGTCCAGCAATACTAACGCTCTACTGTGGTTTGGAGAGTCAGGGGTAGATGCGGTTTAGGGTTCGGGCGAAGGGGATGGTTTCTCGGACGTGGTCGAGGCCGCAGATCCAGGCTACTACTCGTTCTATGCCCATGCCGAAGCCGGCGTGGGGGACGGAGCCGTAGCGGCGGAGGTCGAGGTACCACTCGAAGGCGGCGAGGGGGAGGTGGTGGTCTTCGATGCGTTGTTTGAGGAGGTCGAAGCTGTCGATGCGTTGGGAGCCGCCGATGATTTCGCCGTAGCCTTCGGGGGCGAGGACGTCGACGCAGAGGGCTTTGGTGGGGTCGGCGGGGTCGGGCTGCATGTAGAAGGCTTTGATGGCGGAGGGGTAGCGGTGGATGAGGACGGGTTTGGTGAATTGGTTGGAGAGGTAGGTTTCGTCGGGGGAGCCGAAGTCGTCGCCGTAGGTGTGAGGGTGTTCGATTTTGCCTTCGGCGAAGGCGGCTTCGAGCATCGTGTGGGCCTGGTCGTAGGTTAGGCGGGGGAAGCGGCTTTGTGGGGGTTTTGGGCCTTCGGCTTGGCTTTCTGAAGATTCACCAGAAGAACCCACCCTTTCCGGCGATGAGGCTGCCGGAGAGGATGGGGCACCCGGATTTGTGGTCTCCGTTAATTTTTGTGGCGCTTCAGAAGCCACCCTTTGCACCCCACCAGCGAGGCTGGCGGGGACCACCCTTTCCGGCGATGAGGCTGCCGGAGAGGATGGGGCACCCGGATTTGTGGTCTCCGTTAATTTTTGTGGCGCTTCAGAAGCCACCCTTTGCACCCCGCTTTCCGGCGATGAGGCTGCCGGAGAGGATGGGGCACCCGGCTGCTCTGAGGGCTGGGTTGGGGCAGATGCAACCGCAGGTCCTTCGACTTCGGCTGCGCCTTCGCTCAGGATGACAGGATCTGGGATGGTGGGTTCGGGGTTGGGGGTGAGGATGGCTTGGAGTTTGGCGGGGTCGCGTCCGATGAGTTTGAGGTCGGCGGTGTGGGTTTCGAGGACGCGGGTGACGATGTGGGTGAGGTAGAGTTCGGCGAGGTCCATGAGGTCGTCGAGGTTGGCGTAGGCCATTTCGGGTTCGACCATCCAGAACTCGGTGAGGTGTCGGCGGGTTTTGGATTTTTCGGCGCGGAAGGTGGGGCCGAAGGAGTAGACCTTGCCGAGGGCGAGGGCGGTGGCTTCGATGTAGAGCTGTCCGGACTGGGTGAGGTAGGCCTTGTCTTGGTCGAAGTAGTCCATTTCGAAGAGTTCGGAGGTGCCTTCGCAGGCATTGGGCGTGAGGATGGGCGGGTCGGTGCGGATGAAGCCGTGGGTGTCGAAGTACTCGGCTGCGGCGCGCATGATGGTGGCGCGGACGCGGAGGATGGCGGACTGGCGGGGGGTGCGGAGCCAGAGGTGGCGGTGCTCCATGAGGAAGTCGACGCCGTGCTCTTTGAGGGTGATGGGGAAGGGGGTTTCGTCGGGGACGCGGTGGTGGACGGCGATGTCGTGAACGTCGAGTTCGAAGCCGGAGGGGGCGCGGGGGTCGGCGCGGACGTGGCCGGTGACGGAGAGGGAGGACTCGAGGGTGAGGGATTTGAGGGTGTCGAAGACTTCGGGGGGGACGGCGGCTTTGGGAACGATGCCCTGGATGGTGCCGGTGCCGTCGCGGAAGATCGGGAACAGCAACTTGCCTGAAGCCCGGAGGTTGTAGAGCCAGCCCTGGAGGGTGACGGTGTGGCCGAGGTGGTCGCCGATGGCGGCGATGGTGGTGAGGGGCGGGGTGGGGATGGGGTCGGTCATGGAGTCGGTCATGGGTCGGGATTAAGGGTAAATGAGGGGATGGGGAGGGTGGCGGCGGTGCGGGATGGGGTGGGCTGCGGGTTTGGAGCAGTGGGCGGGGTTTCTGGCGAGTTGTCAGCTTCGGTTGTGAGTTTCGATTGTGAATTTTCAGCCTAGATGGCTTTTTCGAGGGCCAGGCGTTGGTCGAGGAGGTTGAGGAGGGCCTGTTCTTCGTGGCGGAGAGCGTGGGTTTGTTCGGCGATTTCGGCGTCGAGTTCCTGCTTGGCGGCTTGGATGCTGATGCCGCCGAGGTAGGTTTCGAGGACGGCGGGGTGGACGTAGCATTTGCGGCAGACGGAGGGGGTGTTGCCGAGTCGGCCGGCGACCTGCTTGATGGCCTGGACGACGTTTCGTTTGGCTTCGGTGACGGAGGTGTGGGGGCCGATTTCGGAGAGGAGCATGCAGGCGAGGACGGATCCGGCCCAGGTGCGGAAGTCTTTGGCGGTGAAGTGTTGGCCGGTGATTTCGCGGAGGTATTCGTTGACGTCGGCGGAGTCGATGTGGTGGGTGGCGCCTTCGCGGTCGACGTACTGGAAGAGGTCGTATCCGGGGAGGTCGGCGCAGCGTTTGATGATGCCGGCGAGGCGGCGGTCGTGGAGGTTGATGGTGTGGTGGACGCGGCTTTTGCCTTGAAAGGAGAAGGTGATGTCGGAGCCGTGGACCGCGACGTGTTTGTTGCGCATGGTGGTGAGGCCGTAGGACTTGTTTTCGCGGGCGTACTCCTGGTTGCCGACGCGGATGAAGGTGGTTTCCATGAGTCGGACGATGGTGGCGAGGACTTTTTCGCGGGGGAGGCCGGGGAGGCTAAGGTGGTGTTCGACGCGTTGCCGGAGGGTGGGGAGGGCCTCGGCGAAGTGGGTCATGCGCTCGTATTTGGTTTCGTCGCGGGCTTCGCGCCAGCGGGGATGGTAGCGGCTTTGCTTGCGACCGCGGGCGTCGCGGCCGGTGGCCTGGAGGTGGCCGTTGGGGATGGGAGCGATCCAGACGGCGGTCCAGGCGGGCGGGATGACGAGGGACTTGATGCGGCTGAGGGTGTCCTTGTCGCGGATGGGGGCGCCGTCGGGGCCGGTGTAGCGGAAGCCGGTGCGGGTTTTGACGCGGTGGATGCCGGGGCGGGTGTCGGAGATGTAGCGGAGGCCGGCGGCTTTGGCGGTGGCTACGGGGTCCGGGGGTGATTCAGGGGCTGGGGGTTCCGGGGATGGGGAGGTTGAGATCTGCCCGGAGATATGTGCGGAGGAGTGCATACGGTTTGGGATGCGGGGTTGGTCGGACGTGTTTGCGGCGGGTTTGGGTGGGACGGAAAAGCGGGGAGGATGTCGGCGTTCTGCTGAAGGAGGCTGGATGTGGGGGGTGTGGGAGTGGGATGGGCTATGCTGCTCTTGCATATTGCGGCGAGAGGTTTTGAGAGTGAGATTTCGGATGAGAGTGTTTGGATGGGTAGCGATGGGTCTGGTGGCGGGTGGTTTGGGGATGCGCGGGGCGGCGGGGCAGGCGGCGGGATCGGGGCGTCGCGTGACGGTGGAGACGTTTGCGAAGATTGTGCGGGTTGCCGATCCGGCGATTGCGCCGGACGGTAAGAGCGTGGCGGTGGTGGTTTCGCGGGTGAATCTGGCGGAGGACCGGACGGATTCCGAGCTGGTGCTGGTGGATGTGGGGACCAGGGCTCAGAGGGTGCTGACGCATGATCGGAGGGGGGTGGGATTTCCGCGATGGTCGCCGATGGGGGACCGGATGGCGTATCTGGCGGCGGATGAGAAGAAGCACCTGCAGGTGTGGGTATTGCCGATGAGCGGTGGGGACTCGGTGCAACTGACCCATGCGGAGGGTGGGGTGCAGCAGTTCTGTTGGCAGCCGGATGGAGCGGCGATCGCGTTTGCGGCGGCGGATGACAAGCCGAAGCGGGCGAAGAACGACGATGCATTCGAGGTGGGGGCCAACGATTATCTGGCGGATTCGGCGTCGCCTTCGACTCATCTTTGGATCGTGGCTACGCAGGGGATCGTTCCGGCGAAGGGTGGTGCGGCGCGGAGGTTGACTTCGGGGATGTGGTCGCTGCCGATCTCGTTTCCGCCCGGGGCGCCGGCTTCGCCGATCAATTTTTCGCCGGACGGGCGGCAGATCTTTTATGTGCGGGTGGCTTCGCCGCTTTCGGGGGATGCGGAGAAGACGAGCTTGCAGGTGGTGGATGTGGCGTCGGGGCAGTCGCGGGCGGTGACGACGCGGACGGCGCTGGAGGGGTATCCGCTGATTTCGCCGGACGGGAGGCATTTGGCGCTGTGGTATCCGCGGGATGGGAAGCAGTGGAATGAGAACGAGGTGAATGTCGTGGACTTTGACGCTGCCGCGGGTTCGGCGCCGGTGCCGGCGAGTGCGGAGCGGGTGCTGACGGCGGGGATCGACCGGAACATTGCGCGGACGATGTGGATGCCGGACGCGCAGTCGGTGCTGGTGGGGGCGAACGATGGCGACACGGTTTCGATGTGGGTGCAGCCGCTGGCGGGGGCGGCGCGCAAGGTGGATCTGGGCGGGGTTACACCGGCGTCGGCGTTTTGGGTGGATGCGGCGGTGGGAGCGAAGGGGGAGATTGCGTTTACGGGGTCGACGGGGACGCATCCGCGGGAGCTGTACTGGAAGGCGAGTGTGGATGCGGCGCCGGTGCGGTTGACGGACTTCAATGCGGCGGCCGATGAGTTGCAACTGGGGCGGGTGGAGACGGTGCGGTGGCGGACGGTGGGTGCGACGGGCAAGCCGGACGGGATGGAGGCGGATGGGATCCTGACGTATCCGCCGGATTATGTGGCGGGAAAGCGGTATCCGCTGCTGTTGTATGTGCATGGGGGGCCGACGTCGGCGTCGCTGGCGGCGTTTTCGGTGCGGTCGCAGATGTTTGCGGCGGAGGGATGGCTGGTGTTTGAGCCGAACTATCGCGGGTCGGACAATTTGGGGAATCGGTATCAATCGGCGATCTACAACGATGCGGGAGCGGGGCCGGGGCGGGATGTGATGGCGGGGGTGGCGATGCTGAAGGCGCGCGGGATCGTCGATGAAGGGAAGGTGGCGGTTTCGGGGTGGAGTTATGGCGGGTATATGACGACGTGGCTGCTGGGGAACTATGGCGGTTGGCGAGCGGGAGTGGCGGGGGCGGCGGTGACGGACTGGATGGATATGTACGATTTGTCGGACGGGGTGACGACGGTTGGGGACAACTTTGGCGGGCCGCCGACGACGCCGGAGCGGGTGCGGGCGTATGCGGCTCAGTCGCCGATGACGTATGCGGCGAAGATCCGGGCGCCGACGCTGATTTTGTCGGACACGGGGGACGCGCGGGTGCCGATTACGCAGAGTTACCGGCTGTACCGGACGTTGAAGGAGAATGGGGTGGAGACGCGGTTTTTTGCGTGGCCGGTCTCGGGGCACTCGCCTGGGGATCCGGTGCGGCAGATGGATGTTTCTCGACGATGGATTGGGTGGTTGCGGACGTATCTGAACGATGCGCCGGCGGGAGGGAGTGGGATGGGTTTGAGCGGGGATGCGGGTTCGACGGAGGTGGCGCTTGCACGGCTGCGCGTGGGGGCGGCGAAGGGGTTCGATGAGACGGCGGATGCGGCGCTGATGGCGATTCGGCGGAGGGCGGATGAGCTGAAGATGGGCGGTGTGGCGGTGGTGGCCTACTTTGAGGGCGAGGGTGGGGTTGAGGCGTGGAGCTCGAAGATGGCGGTGGTGGGAAAGATGAAGGATGAGCCGACGGGGGAGAAAAAGGGCAATAATCTGCTGGCGATTGTGTATGCGAAGGCGGCGGAGATGGCGGATACGCTGAAGGACAGCGGGACGGCGGGGCGGGTGCCGATGACGGGGGAGTTTGGGTGGAATGGCGGGGTAATTGCGCGGGCGGGGACGGGGTGGTACATCGCGGCATTCAGCGGCGGGAAGAGCGAGGATGATGTGAGCGCGGCGCGGGCTGGGCTGGCGGTGTTGACACGGGGAGTGGAGTAGGTGGTTTGCCCGGTGTGGATTTAGGCAGATTTCAATTTCCCGGTTCTGGATGAGTTTTCAGTCGTCGGTTGTCAGTTTTCGAAACATGCGTCTGGAGGCGTTTCAGCAGCGGGCGGCGCGGATGGAATTTTGAGCGGCGGTTAGGAGTTATCCGATTTGCCGCGGGTGCTGGGCTGTTTGTAGCCTTTTTCCGCGAGGTGTTTGCCCATTTCTCGGTACATTTCCTCGTTGCGGGGCTGCCATGTGGCAAGGCCGTCGACGTAGCGGTTGTACATGGAGAAGGCGGCGGCGATGAGGACGGTGTCGTGGATTTCGAGGTCGGTGGCGCCGAGTTCGCGGGCACGGCTGACGTCGGTTTCGGTGACGAGCTTGCCGTCCTGTTGAACTTTGCCGGCGATGGCGAGGAGGGCTTTGAGTTTGGGCGAGACTTCGGCGGTTTCGGGATCGTTCCAGACGGCGGTGACGAGTTGGGGACTGCCACCGGGGTGGCTGGCGGCAGCGGCACCGTGGCTGGTGGCGCAGAAGTAGCAGTTGTTGCGCGAAGAGACGAAGGTGGCGATGAGTTCGCGGTCGCGCGAGGTGAGGCTGCCGTCCGGGCCGGGTTGGAAGAGGAGGATATGGGCGAGTTCGCGCATGGGGCCGGCAGTTTCGGGCCGGAAGGCGAAGTTTGCGCCGATGCCGGGGATCTCGGCGGGGAGGCTGATGTGGGGCATAGGGCTCCTTTTTCTGCGTGCGGGTCGGGGTAGGACGTTGGTGAGCGAAGGATATGGGATTGCGGGCAGGAATGTCGTCGTCGCGAGGGAGGGTACGGGGATCGTTCGTTTGGTTGGGAGGTTAAGCAGGGGTGCGCACCTGCGATGGTCCGCGGGTGCGCGCCTGGGTTGACGTGTCTGGGGTGGATGTGTCTGGGGTTAGAACTCGAAGGGTGCGGTTGCGCCCCAGAGAATGGTTGAGCTGCTGGGGCCGGAGGCACCCCAGAGGATGGTGGAGCTGCTGGGGTTGTTGGCACCCCAGAGGATGGTTGCGGCTTCGGGGGTTGAGGCTCCCCAGAGGATGGTGGATCCCCAGAGTTGGGTGAAGCCTGCGGGATCGTTAGCACCCGCGAGGGCTGTGGCACCCCAGAGGATGGTGGAGCTGCCGACCTCGGGGGTGAAGGCGTTGGCGCCGTAGACGTTGGAGGCGCCCCAGAGGATGGTTGCTCCCCAGAGGACGGTCTGGTCGGTGACGAGTGTGGTGGCTCCGGTGGTGGGGTTGTAGGTCGCTACGGGGGACATTGCGGTTCCCGCGGGAACTTTGAAGCCTTTCGCGGTGGCGACTTTGAGGGCGTTTCCGATGTCGAGGTAACCGGCGCCGATGGTGAAGACGTCGTAGTTGGCTTTGTACACCGTTCCGGTGGCCGGATCGGTGACGCTGCTGGTGGCGGGGAAGGTGTTTTTGTTGGCGGTGTACATCAGGATGGCCTTGACCTGATCCGGAGTCAGGCTGGGTTGGGCCTGGAGGAGGTCGGCGACGGCGCCGCTGGCGACACCGGTTGCCATGCTGGTGCCGCTGAGGGGGAAGTAGGTTTGCGAGGGCTGGGAATCACCCTTGGTGATGTAGAAGGAGTTGAGGGTGACAAAGGAGGGGTTGTTGACGGCGAGGTTGTCGTAGGGGAATTTCAGGCTGCTGACGAGGTTGCCGGGGGCGACGATGTCGGGCTTGCTGATGTGATCGATGAAGGAGGGGCCTTTGGAGCTGTAGCTGGCGATGAGATCATCGCCGGCGCCTGGGGTTCCCATGGAGCGCATGGCACCGACGGTGAGGACGTACGGGTCGTTTCCCGGGGCTTCGATGGTGCCGTAGCCTTCGGAGTTGAAGGCGAGGTCACGACCGTCGTTTCCGGCGGCGACGACGACGACGATACCGGCTTTCCATGCCTGTTCCACGGCCTGGCAGAGCGGGTCCTTTGCGTAGCTTTCCCAGATGGGACGGCCGAGAGAGAGGTTGATGACGCGGATGTTGTAGGTGGACTGGAGGGAGATGGCGGTCTGGATGGCGGCGATGACGGCGGAATCGGTGCCGTTGCCGTTTTCGTCGAGGACGCGCAGGTTGATGAGGTTGGCGTTGGGAGCGCTGCCGTAGAAGGTGCGGTAGAAGGCTGCGCCGGTGGAGTCGGTTCCGTTTCCGGCGATGAGGCCGGCGACGTGGGTTCCGTGTCCGAACTGGTCGGTCGCGTCGTATGGGTTGGGGAGGAAGCTCTGGCTGTAGACGACTCGACTGCCGAGAGGGACGAGGGTGGCGCTTTTGCCTTTGCCGACGGTGACGAGGGCGGAGAGGTCGTCGACCGAGTTGATGCCGCTATCGATGACGGCGACACCGATGCCGGTGCCGTTGAAGCCCTTCGACCAGACTTGGGGTGCGTTGATGGGTTCGGTGGTGTATTCGGCTTTGGTGATGGAGACCTGACGTGCGGCGACGGGGCGATCTTTCGAGATATAGGCGACGTTGGGATCGCTGGCGAGTTGGTCGAGCGCGGAGGCGGGAACCTGGGCGGCGATGGCGTGGATCAGGTGGAGGGATTGTTTGACGTGTCCGCGTACACGGCCGACTAGATCCTGCTCGGCCCGTCCGGGGTCCTGTTTGTACTGGATGATGACGGGAACAGTTTGGTCGGAGAAGGACCTGACGATTACGTCGGACGAGATTTTGGGGTTTCTCGGTTCATGGTTTCGTGATTGATGGTCAAGGGCGAAGGCGGAGGAGGGCATCAGGGCGGCGAGGCCGAGTACTGATCCCAGGTAGCGGGGCAAACGTGTCATTGATTCTCCTTGAACCTCTTGTTCGGGTTCTATGTGGATATCGGCTTGTTTGGGAAAAACTTGAATGCGGGTTTACGGATTTGTGTACTTAGGTAATGGAGCGTTGGAGAAGTGCCGACCGATCGAGACGTTTCGGAAGGCGCGGGTGAGAGCGGTTAGGGCGAGACGCCGGCCCTTGAAATTTGGCGATGCTGAGGCTGCTCTGATCGATTGGCCACATTGGCTGAAAGCGTACCTCAGCGGCTAAAGCCGCGTTGCATCGATTGCACTTACGGCACGGCTGAAGCCGGTGCCCTTAACAAAACGTGACTTAGAGCAAATTACCTGTTGCTATGGAGCGGAAATGTTCGTGCAGAGCCGTTTTCCTCCGGAGAAAACGGCGTTGATCCCTGTGGCTTCCTATACACCGACAGGTAATTTGCTTTAGATCAGACCTTTCTTAGACCGCGGTGCGGTTCTGTTCGCGCCAACCGAGAAGGACGGAGGGCGGGACGGGGAGGGCGCGGAGGAGGGCGAGGGTAGCGGGGTGTCTGGATCGCTGCTCGAGGTCGGTGGTGGGGAGCTGTTCGGCGAGGGTGCCGGCGTCGAGAATGGCCACTTTGCCGCAGAGTTGGAGCACGGAGAGGAGGTCGTGGGAGATGTAGAGGAGGGTGGTTCCGGAGCTGCGGTTGAGTCGCCGGAGAAGAGCGAGGATTTCGGTCTGGGTGACGGGATCGAGGGCGCTGGTGGGTTCGTCGGCGATGAGGAGTGCGGGGCGATGGAGCATGCTGAGGGCGATGACGGCTCGCTGGGCCTGACCGACGCTGATTTCGCCTGGTTTTCGGGAGAGGAAGGCCGGGTCGACGGTGAGCTGGACTTCGGGGAGGAGGCTCTGGAGGCGCCAGTTGAGGGCGCTCCGGCCGGTGGTCTGGTGGGCTTTCCAGGCCTCTTCGAAGTGGGCTCGGAGGGAGATGGCGGGGTTGAGGGCGCTGAGTGGGCTTTGGGGGACGAGGGCGAAGCGATTGCCGCGGAGTTTGCGGAGGTCGCGCTCGCGGGTGGTGAGGATGTTTTGTCCATCGAGGAGGATTTCGCCGGTGACCTTGCCTCCGCGCCAGGGGAGCAGGCCCATGAGGGCGAGGACGAGGGTGCTTTTGCCGGCGCCGCTGGTGCCGATGAGGCCGAGGGCTTCTCCGGCGTGGAGATCGAAGCTGATGTCGCGCAGGACGTTGCGGCTGCCGTAGGCGGCATCGATGCGGACGCGGAGCAGAGGGGGTTTCACGGCTGCTGTCCCTTTCGGTGGAGGTCGGCGACGTTCCAGACGAGGCCGGGTTGGACGACGGCGGGCTGGACGCCGAGGAGGTCCGGGGAGATGGCGTAGAGGGTGTTGGGGAAGACGAGGTAGATGAAGGGTTGCTGGTCGGCGACGATCTCCCCGATGCGATCGACGGCTCGTTTGCGGGCTTCGGGCGTGAGGGCGCTGGCTTGTGCGCGCATTTCCGCGTCAATCTCTTTTTCCCAAGGGGTGGCGGGAGATGGCTCCGAGGGATTCCATTGGTGGTTGGGGGAGGAGCTGAGCCAGACGTTCATCATGGTGTTGGGATCGGGGTCGACGTCGGACAGACCGAGCAGGCAGCTCTGGTAGTTGGCGGTGTGCATGAGGCGATCGATGAGGGCCGGGAAGTCGAGGGTGACGACGGTGACTTCGATGCCGAGGGTGGCGAGATCCTGCTGGATGAGGGTTGCCATCTTCTGGCGGGCGCCGTTGCCGGCGTTGGTGATGATGGAGAAGCGGACGGGGTGGCCGGTGCTGTCGAAGAGGGTTGCGCCGGATTTGTGGAAGCCGGCGGAGCTGAGGAGTTTAGCGGCGGCGGCGGGGTCTTCGCGCGGGAACTGGAGTTGGGGATTGCGCCAGAGGGTGTTGGCGGGGGAGATAAAGGTGTAGGCGGGGGTGGCTCGGCCGATGTAGGCGATGCGGGCGAGATCGGCGCGGTGGATGGCCTGGGAGATGGCGACACGGAAGCTCCGGTTGCGGTACCAGGCTTTTTCGAAGTCGGGGATGGGGGCATTGGGGGCCTGGTTGAACCAGAGCTGCTCGGTGTTGAGGGAGGGGCCGAGATCGCGGACGGAGTTGGGTTTGCGTTGCGCGAGGGCGTTGAAGTAGTCGGGCGAGAGGTTGTCGATGAGGTCGTACTCGCCGCGAACGAAGAGGGAGACGTCCTGTTCGCGATTGTTGAGGATGTCGAGGCGGATGCCGCGGCTGTAGGGGAGGGGGTGTCCGGCTGCGTCGTGTTTCCAGAAGTGGGGGTTGCGGCTGAAGCGGAGGTACTGGCCGCGTTTGTAGTCGGTGAGGGTGAAGGGGCCGGAGGTGACGCGGGTCTCGGAGGGGCGGTTGGCGGGTTCGATGGCGATTTCGTCGAAGATCCGGCCGACGTTGACGATGCGTTTGGGGAGGTGGATCTGGACGGTGAGTGGGTCGGGGGTTTCGATTTTGACTTGCTCCGGCGCGAGGAACTCCTGGGCGACGGGAGCGGCGGTGGAGGAGGCGAGGACGCGGCGGAGGGACCAGGCGACGTCGGCGGAGGTGAGTGGGGTGTTGTCGGAGAAGCGGAGGTTTTCGCGGAGGCGGAAGGTGAGGAGAAGGCCGTCGCGGGAGACGGTGTAGGCCGAGGCGAGTTCGGGTTGGGGCTGCTGCGTCTGGCGGTTGGTGCGGAGGAGGACGCCGGCGGTGAGGAAGCGCACCATTTCGGAGGCTTGCTCGTCGACCTTTGCGGGGTCGAGGGTTTTGGGATCGTAGCGGATGGACCAGGCGAGTTCGCCGGGAGCTCTGGGGACGGCGGCGGGGAGGAGAGGGGCGCTGAGGAGCGTGCTGAGGAGCGCGGCGAGGAGCAGCGCTGTGGCGGAGGTGGATTTGCGGCGAGGGCCGTGGTTGAGGGCGTTTGGATTAGGCATCGGCGGCGAGGAGATCGAAGATCAGGAGAACGGTGATGAGGAGGGCGATGGGGAGGTAGACCCAGTGTGAGCGGGCGAGGAGGGCGGAGTTGCCGAGTTCGAGGAGCATGGCGCCCCAGGAGGGGAGGGGCTCGGCGATGCCGAGGCCGAGGGTGCCGAGGTTGGCTTCGGCGACGATGAAGGCGGGGACGCAGACGAGGAATTGCGGGAGGAGAAGGGTGCGGAGGTGGGGAAGGAGGTGGCGGAGGACGAGCTGGCGGGGGCGTAGGCCGGTGGCTCGGCCATGGATCATCCAGGCGGAGGTTTTGAGGTTGAGGGCGCCACGGTGGACGGCGCGGGCGAAGGCGGGCCAGCCGAGGGCGGCGAGGATGATGAAGGTGATGGCGGCGGAGTGGAGGGGGGAGGTGGTGAGCGGGAGGCCGGAGCGGACCATCATGAGGAGGAAGAGCCAGGGGAGGGTGAGGAAGAGGTCGCTGAGGAGGAGGAGGCCGGCGGCGATGGGTGGCGGGGTGAAGGCGGCGGCGGTGCCGATGCCGGCGGCGATGAGGGTGGTGACGGCGGCGGCGAGGGCGGCGCCGCAGAGGCCGAGGAGGAGTGCGGCGGCAACGCGGGTGGAGCGGTCGCGACCGAGCTGGTCGGTCCCTGCCGGGTGCTGGGGGGTGGAGGCGGAGAGGGTGGCTTCGCGGTCCTGTGCGGCGTAGCTCGATCCTGGGCGCAGGAGGAGGAGGGTGGCGGCGGCGAGGAGGATGGCGAGGAGGATGGCGGCGAGAGGTCGCTTCATAAGGGTCTAGGCGATCTTTGCCGGCTGGGATTCTGTGGACAGAGCGGCGGCGGCGCTGACGGCGGCGGCCATGAGGAGCGTGATGGTCATGAGGACGGGGAGGTCGCGATTGAGGGCGGCGGTCCAGGCGAGCTGACCGATGCCGGGGACGTCGAAGAGGACCTCGACGGGGACGAGGGCGCTGAGGGCGGTGACGAGGGAGAGGGTGGCGAGCGCGAGGATTTGCGGGGCGACGTTGGGAAGGATGTAGCGGCGGGTGAGCTGGTGAAGGCGGAGGCCGCCGGCGCGGGCGTGGAGGAGGTGCGGGGCCTGCCAGGCGTCGGTGAAGGCGCGGTGGAGGAATTTGAAGTCGCGGGCGGCGAGGATGAGGGCGAGCACGAGGACGGGACCGCCGGTATTGCCGAGGAGGCAGAGGGTCGCCATGGCTCCGACGGGGATGGCGAGGAGGAGGGTGAAGGGGGTCGCCAGGAGGGTGGAGAGGTGGCGCGGGAGGTGGCGCCGGGACAGGGTGGAGGCGGCGCTGAGCGGAAGTGCGGTGATGAAGGCGAGCAGCCAGCCCCAGCCGAGGGCGCGGGCGAGCAGGAGAGCGGTGATGGCGAGGCGGGGACGAAGGAGGTCGGCGACGGGGATTTCGTACTGGCGGGACTGTCCGAGGTTGCCGTGGAGCCAGCCGCCGAGGGTGGTGGAGGCGATCTGGCGGAGGGTACCGTGCTGGGCCTGCTCGGAGGCGAGGTCGGATTGGGCGGCCTGAGCGTATTTTGCGTCCATTTCGCGGGCGTCGGAGAGGTAGCCGGGAGAGAAGCGCATGAGGAGGACGGTTCCTGTCGCGACGAGGGCGAGGAGGAGCAGGGTTCGGGCGGCGCGGGTCGCGATGGTATGGAGGAGGGTCATGCGACGGCGGCGACCTCGAAGGGGCGGGTCTCTCGGGCGGGGAGTTTTTTGGGGGTGGTTGGGGGAGCTTCGGTAGAGGCTTCGGCGGCGAGGGTTTCGTAGTGTTTGCGTTTTGCGAGATGCATGCGGCGGTCGGCGGTGCCGAGGAGTTCCTCGGCGGTGGTGCCGTCGGCGGGAAAGAAGGCTGCGCCGGCGCTGACGGAGACGTGGATGGCGGAGGCTTGGATGTCGAGGTCGCGGCAGGCGAGGCTGACGGTGGATTCGATGGCTTCGAGGCGCGCGGGCAGGATATCTGGGCTGAGACCTGGGAGAAGGAAGACGAACTCGTCCGCGCCCATGCGGGCGACGGTGTCGTAGGAGCGGCAGAAGTCGCGGAAGCCCTGGGCGATGGAGCGTAGGAGGAGATCTCCGGTGTGGTAGCCGAGCTGGTCGTTGACGGCTTTGAAGGCGTTGAGGTCGCAGACGATGATGCCGAGGGTCTCTCCGGAGCGGTTGGCGCGATTGAGTTCCGCGTCGAGGTGAAAGAAGAACTGGCTTGGGTTGGGGAGTTGGGTGGTGCTGTCGACCGAGTTCTGTTTTTCCGCGCGGCTGAAGCGGAGTGCGTTTGCGAGCGAGAGGGAGAACTTCGATTCGATGGCCTGGAGGATGCGGAGGTGATCGCGAGAGAAGGCGTCGGCGGAGTTGGAGTAGAGAGTGAGGACGCCAAAGACATCGCCGCTGAGGTTGAAGAGCGGGAGCGCGAGGGCGGAGTTGGGGCTGGCGGCGGTGTCGGCGGATGTCTGGAAGTTCGGCTCGACCCTTGGGTTGCCGTTGAGGATGGGGTTGCCGCTCTTGCCGACCCAACCGGAGAGGCCTTCGCCGAGCGGGATGGGGGAGGTGGAGAGGTGGCGCGCGGCTTCGCCGTCGAGGAACTGGGAGGTGAGGAAGTCGCCGTCTTTGAGGTAGAGGGCGAGCGAGGTGAAGGGGATGAGGCGGCGGAGGCGAGCGGACATGACGGAGGTGGTTTCGCTGGGCGAGAGCGAGCTGCCGAGCATCTGTCCGATCTCGAAGATGGCCTGAGCTTCTTCCCGGGCGGCGGCGATGAGGTGGAGCGACTGGATGTGGGTGTCGGGGCGGGGGATCTGCGGCGTGTCTGGGTTTTGTGTTTGCTCTGGGTCTTGCGTTTGCTCCGGGGTCTGAGCGTTGTCCTGCTGGAAACCGGCGGCGGGCGCGGCACCGCGCCAGACGGTGACCTCCGTTTTGAGGGGGACGAGTGGGACTATGGATTTTCCCTGGAGACGGGCTTGTTCTTCGAGCTGGATGTGGCGCTCGCTGAGGATCTCGATGACGCGGGGGTCGAACTGAGTTCCGGATCGCTCGCGGAGCATGCTCATGACTTTGTTGAGCGGGAGGGCTTTGCGGTAGGGGCGATCGCAGGCGAGGGCATCGAAGCAGTCGACGGCGGTGAGGATGCGGGCGCCGATGGGGATCTCTTCGCCCTTGAGGCCGTCGGGGTAGCCGCTGCCGTCCCAGGCTTCGTGGTGGGAGCGAACGATGGGGACGACGGGGTAGGGGAAGTGGACGCGTTCGAGGATGTCGGCGCCGACGACGGGGTGGATCTTGACCTTGTCGAACTCTTCCGGGGTGAGTTTGCCGGGCTTGTTGAGGATGTGCTCGGGTACGGCGAGTTTGCCGATGTCGTGGAGGAAGGAGGCGGTGTGGAGGGCTTTGAGTTCTAGTTCATCGAGGCCGAGAGCTTTGCCGAGTTCGGAGACGTAGACGCGGACCCTGAGGAGGTGATCGTGGGTGCCCTGGTCTTTGGCTTCGATGGCCATGGCGAGGCCTTCGATGGTGCGGAGGTGGAGGGCTTCGGTTTCTTCGAGGTGTAATTGACGGTCGCGGATCATGGTCATCTGGCCCCGGTAGGCGCGGAAGATGGTGTAGACCAGGGGGATGAGGAGGAGCGAGGTGGTCCAGCCGAAGTGGATGCTGATGAAGTCGGCGGTGACGGCGAGGAGGCCGCCGACGAGGTAGAAGGGGAGGTACCAGGGGAACTCACGCAGCCAGAGGCGGAGGGGAGATTCTCCTTTAGACCAGCCGATGACGAAGGCGACAGGAACGCTGTTGGCGAGGAAGTAGAGAACAGCCGCGATGGAGATCGCGGGCGCGAGTTCGACGTGGAGGCGGACCAGGCTGGCGAAGGTGAGCGCGGCGAGCATGGTGGCGGCGACCGTGTTGGCGACGTTGAAGCTGATTTGTACGAGGGTGAAGGCTTTGAGGACGCGGATGCGGCATTGCGCGAAGACCGAGAGTGCGGCCAGGGCGAGGGCCTCCGCTGGGGAGAGCTGGATGATGCCGAGGAGGATGAAGGGGAAGTTTACGGAGAGGGTACCGTCTCCCCGGGGCATGGCGACTTTGAGGCCGGAGCTTAGGAGGATGGCGGCGAGGTAGACGCAGAAGCGTATCCAGGAGTGTGAGGGGGACGAGTGTGCAGCCAGCCGGATGCTCCATACTCCGAGTGCGAGGATGAGCGCGATTACGAGTTTTACCCGTACGGGCATGCCTTCCTTTCTCTTCTTTGCGCTCGGTGGATCGAGGTGCCGCGGGCCCGAACGGGCTGAAGGTCGTGCTTTGCGTCTCCCTTGCCGAGACGCGCGTTCAGGATGAGCGTAGGCGAAGGTTGGCGATTGCCCTATTGCCCTAAGGTTGTAGGTCCGGGTCGGAGGGGAGAGGCAGGTGCTGACGGGGTGTCAGGAGGCGCAGAGAGACAGAATGAAAGGACAACCGTACCTCAGCGGCTGAAGCCGCACTGCAAGCCAAGGGTTTTACGGCACGGCTGAAGCCGTGCCCTTAAGCGAAACGGAGGTATTTCAACGGGTCCCAGAGCAGTTCTGCCGATGATGTGGCTCAGGACGAGGTTGCGGAGGACTGCTGTAGGTCAGGAGAGGTTGAGATCGCTGAGGGCTTGATTTGCGGCGTGCATGCCACACATGCCGTGGACGCCACCGCCGGGCGGGGTGGAGGAGGAGCAGAGATAGAGGCCGGGGATGGAGGTTTGGTAGAGCCGCGGGGTGGGGCGCAGGACCATCTGGAGGGCGGTCATCGCTCCTCCGCTGAGGTCTCCACCGACGAGGTTGGGGTTGAGCGACTCGAGGTCCTGGCAGGTCCAGGAGTGGCGGGCGAGGATGACCTCTTTGAAGCCGGGGGCGAAACGTTCGATCTGGGCTTCGATGGCAGAGAGGGCGTTGCCGGGCCACGCGTTGGGGACGTGGCAGTAACCCCAGGCGGTGTGTTGGCCGGCGGGGGCGCGGGTGGGGTCCGAGAGGCTGGGCTGGGTGAGCAGGACGAAGGGCTGGGGGCTGACGTGCCCGTGCCAGGGTGCGCGTTCGGAGGCGGCGATCTGGGCGGAGGTACCGCCGACGTGGACGGTGGCTGCCTCCTTGCAGTCCGGGGCGGTCCAGGGGATGGGAGCGCTGAGGGCCCAGTCGACTTTGAAGGAGCCGGGGCCGTGGTGGAAGCGCTGGAGGAGGCGACGGTTGCCGGCCTGCATGTCGGCGCCGGCGATCTGGACGAGGGCTCGCGGGGAGAGGTCGGCGAGGACGAGGTCCGCGGTTTCGTCGACGGTGGGGCCGGAGATGTGGAGTTGGTTGTCGGGGAGGCGGCGGATGCGGGCGACGTGAGCTCCGGTGCGGACGTTGCCGCCGAGGGACTCGAGGTAGCGGCTGAGGGCGTCGGTGATGCTTTGCGCGCCGCCCTGGGCGACGGGCCAACCGCCGCGGTCGGGGCCGGTTTGTGCGGCGGCTCCGAGGAGGAGGCCGAAGGCGGCGGTGAGCGGGGAGTCGATTGGGCGGACGGAGTGGGCGGCGAGGCCCGAGAAGAGGGCGCGGGCGGGTTCGGCGGTGAAGAGGGTGCGGGCGAGCAGGGTGGCGGGTAGGGCGGCGTGGACGCCGAAGCGGGCGAGGAGGACGGGGCGGTGCGGGAGGTGGAGGACGGGACCGAGGAGATCGGGGAGGAGATCTTCCCAGCGGCTGACGAGGGGATCGAAGAGTTGGCGCCAGGCGGGGCCGTCTGCGCCGAGACCGTCGGCGGTTCGGGCGACGGAGTTGTGGAGCATGGCGGCGGCGCCGTCGCGGAGTGGGTGGGCGAGTGGGGCTGCGGGGTGGACCCAGCGCAGGCCGAAGTCGGCGAGGGGAAGGGATCGGAAGAAGGGGGAGGCTGAGCCGAGAGGGTAGACGCTGGAGCCGAGATCGTGGTGAAAGCCGGGGAGGGTGAGCTGGGCGGTGCGGGCTCCGCCGCCGGGGGTGGAGGAGGTTTCGAGGACGGAGACGGCGAGTCCGGCGCGGGCGAGGACGATGGCGGCGCTGAGGCCGTTCGGTCCGGAGCCGATGACGACGGCGCGGGATTTGGGCGGTTGCGACACGACTTGTTTCAGAGTAAATCGCGGCGCACGAGGGGTAGATGCGGGCGCGGGCGTAAGGTGCGGAGGTAGGGCGGCTTCGAGTTAGATGACTTGCGAGGGTTACGAACCAGAGCGAAAAATGCACTCCGGCGACAACCCGGGCCGATGTTTTCCCATCGGAAACCACTGCGGACCAGAACTTCCGCCGCGCGAGCGGCCCGAATCTCAGCGCAATTTGTTGGTCTGAGGAGGATGCTTTTGTTTATGCCGCAGTCGCCGATGGACGTGTGGGGTGGGGTGGAATGCACGATTAACCGCGTGCGCGAGGTGTACTTCGACCAGATGGAACGGTCTGGGCATCGCGCTCGCGTGGAAGCGGATCTGGAGCTTTTTGCGACGCTCGGGCTGCGCAAGCTGCGAACCGGGTTTCACTGGGAGCATGTGGAGGAGGGCGGGGGCTGGGATTCGCTCGACCGAACGGTGGCCGCGATGGACCGGCTGGGGATGTCGCCGATTGCCGGCCTGGTTCACCATGGGAGCGGGCCGCGATGGTCGAGTCTGCTCGATCCGGAGTTTCCGGTGAAGCTGGCGGCCCATGCGCTTCGGGTGGCGGAGCGGTACCCATCGATCGTGGACTATACGCCGGTGAACGAGCCGCAGACGACCGGGAGATTCTCGTGTTTGTATGGGCACTGGTTTCCGCACCACAGGAGTATGCGGAGCTACGTCAGGGCGATGTACCACCAGATGAAGGGGATTGCGCTGTCGATGGCGGCGATTCGGACCGTGCAGCCGGAGGCTCGGCTGGTACACACCGAGGATGCGGGCGAGACGTTTGCGACGCCGCAGATGGAGATGTACCGGGTGGAGCGGGAGCAGCGAAGGTGGCTGGGGATGGACCTGCTCTGCGGCCGTGTGACCTGGCAACATCCGATGTTCCGGTTTCTCCTCGAGAACGGACTGACGGAGGCTGAGGTGCTGTCCTTTGCCGAGGAGCCGTGTCCGCCGGATGTATTGGGACTCAATTATTACGTCACCAGCGACCGATTTCTGGATCATCGGCTCGATCTGTATCCGTCGTATATGCCGGGGGGCGATAGTGGAGACGAGCCGCTGGTGGATACGGAGGCGGTGCGTGTGCATCCGGGTGGGATTGCGGGATCGTGCCGGGTTTTGCTGGAGGCGTGGGAGCGGTACGGGATTCCGTTGGCAATTACGGAGGCTCACCTTGGATCGGACGCGGACGAGCAGATTCGATGGCTGGTGGAGGTTTGGCGGGGAGCGGAGGAGGCGCGTCTGTGCGGGGCGGATGTCCGCGCGGTGACGGTTTGGGCTCTGTTGGGATCGTATGACTGGTGCGATTTGGTGACGAGGAGCAGGGGCGTGTATGAGGCGGGTGTCTTCGATCTCCGGCGGGTGAAGGCAGGGGGGCAGCCGCGGAAGACGGAGCTGGCGGCGGTAGTGGCGGAGTTGGCGCAGGGTCGGGTTCCGGAGGATCCGGCGTTGTTTCGGCGGGGGTGGTGGCACGATCCGGATCGTTTCACGATTCGGCCCTACGTGGAGAGGGACGCGATGGAGGCGGTGGGAGTCTGAGGAGCGGGAGTGGGGCAGGCGAGGTCGGCTCGTACGCGCTCCATGGTTGCCAGGTAGAAGTGCAGGTTGTGGATGGAGTTGAGGGTGGCTCCGAGGGGCTCACCGGCAACGAAGAGATGGCGGAGGTAGGCGCGGGAGTAGCGGCGGCAGGTGAGGCAGAGGCAGGTGGGGTCGATGGGGCGAGGGTCGGCCTCATTTTCCTTGCGTTTGATGTTCATGCGGACGATGCCGCCGGGGCCGGGCTCGCCGGGGTCTGCTGCGCGGAAGAGCAGACCGTGACGGCCGGCGCGTGTGGGGAGGACGCAGTCCATCATGTCGACGCCCATGCGAGCGTACTCGGCGATTTCGTCGGGGTAGCCGACGCCCATGACGTAGCGCGGCTTATCGGGCGGGAGGTGTTCGAGGCAGCGGGCGATGATGTCGCGGGTGAGTTCGCGGGGCTCGCCGACAGCTAGGCCCCCGATGGCGTATCCGGGGAGGTCCATGTCGACGAGGTGGAGGGCGCTTTCGCGGCGGAGATCGGGGTACATGCCGCCCTGGACGATGCCGAAGAGCGATTGGATCCGGTGGAGGGCGGAGTTCCAGGGGACCTCGTGCCGGTGTGCCCCGAAGTAGGTTTTGGAGCGGGCGGCCCAGGCGTGGGTGAGGTGCATGGAGTCGCGGGTGCGTTCCCAGGTGGCGGGGGTTTCGACGCACTCGTCGAAGGCCATGAGGATGTCGGCGCCGAGCGCGATCTGGACGGCGATGGAGTGCTCGGGCGAGAAGAAGTGGCGGGAGCCGTCGAGGTGGGAGCGGAATTTTACGCCGTCGGGGGTGACCTTGCGGAGTTTGGCGAGGGAGAAGACCTGGAAGCCGCCGGAGTCGGTGAGCATGGGGCGGGTCCAGGACATGAAGCTGTGGACGCCGCCCATGCGGGCGATGAGTTGGGGGCCGGGGCGGAGGTAGAGGTGGTAGGTGTTGGCGAGGATTATCTGCGCGCCGAGGCCGGTGGGGCCGAGGGATTCGAGGGTGCTTTGCTCGACGGCCTTGACGGTGGCGGAGGTGCCGACGGGCATGAAGACGGGGGTTTCGACGGTGCCGTGGGGGAGGTGGAGGCGGGCTCTGCGGCCACCGGCGGAGGCGGTGTTGTCGACCTCGAACAGGGCGGGCATAGAGATGAGTGTAGAGGGTGGGTTGGTTGAGCAGGAGATGCGGTTTGTCAGGGTACGACGGGCGGAGTTCGGAGTGTTTTCCGATGGTGGAGCGGGTGCGGTGAAAGCAGGGTTTTCCGAGATGATTTCTGCAGCCCTTTATGGATGCAGTATTTAGGGTTAGAAGTTGAACTTGGCCCAGAGGACGAGATTACGACCTCCAGGGCTATTGCCGGATGCTCCGGACCTACGGGCGTTCGATCGATTCAAGAAGTTGCCACTGCCGACATCGGCGACATTGGTATCGAGGATGCCGACATCATTGTGATTGCCGACGTTCTGTGCCTCTACACGGAGGATGAAGGTTCCGCGATCGAGGTGCAGGTAGGAGGCGCCAAAGCCTTTTTCGACCGCGACGTTGTTCGTGGTGGAGCCGGGGTTGGAGAAGCTATTGCGTCCAATCTCCTGATGGAGAAGCTGGTTAAAGGGCTGATAGGGGATGAGCCAGTGAACGATGGCGGGATCGATCGGGATCAGCGCGTTCGAGGCGTTGTTTGCCGCAAGATCGTAGTAGACACCGGTTGTTCCGTCGATCGGCTTATTTGGGTCTCCGCCGGGAGGAATGCCGTTGATGAAGTGCCCATCTACAGCGGCAGTATCCAGCGCAGCACTGCGATTGCTCAGGACGGCGCGGTCGTTGGTTGCGCTTCCGTCTCCGTTCTGGTCGTAGCCCCTTGTGGAGAAGGTGCTGTAGCTGCCAGTCTGGAATTGCTCTACGCCGGAGATGGTCCAGTGGCGGGTGAGCACACCGAGCGCTGCATTGCCGAAGCCATTGCCGCTACGGAAGCCGGCAGGCTGCCAGACGTAGCTAACGGAAAAGAAGTGGCGGTGATCGTAGGCAGATGGTCCCCACTCCTGTGCAAACCCATTCGGACCGAGATCGGCCTGATACGAGGTGGGTGAGGCGCCGGTGGCGAAGATCTCCGAACCGTTATCGAGATTCTTGCTGAAGACGTAGTTTGCGCTGATGAGCAGGCCGTGCGAGAAGTTATGGGTGAATTCGACCTGAGCTGCGTTGTAGCTGGAAGAGGCGAAGTTGCCGCGCGCGTTGATGACGCCGCGAGTGGTGTTCAGGCGACTGTTAGTGCCGTTCGGGGCGAAGTAGTTGAACTGCTTGTTGGCATAGAGCTTCCGGCCAAGGCTGCCGACGTAGCGGACCGAAACGAGATTGGAGCCCGGGAGCTGCTGTTCGACACCGAGGTTGAACTGGTAGGTGAGCGGGTTGACCGCGTTATCGACGACGCTGGTGACCGCGGAGCGCGGATTGAGGGTCGGCGTGAGTGTTTGGATCAGCGAAGTCGCGTTGGCGAGTCCATTGCCGGACGTTGAGGTCAGGAGGCCGACGACGGCGTTGGGAGCGCCTTGTGCCGCGTTGATGACGAAATTCGAGAAGGGGCTGTCGTAGAAGATGCCGAAGCCGCCTCGCACCACAGTCTTGCCGCCGCCGAACATGCCTTCACCATGGGGAGAGTAGGCGAAGCCGATGCGAGGAGCGATGTTGTTGGTGTCATTTTTGACCTTGATGACGGTATTGATCGGCTGGAAGGGGTTTCTAGGATCGATAGCAGGATAGGGCAGCGAGTTTTCCGGGTTGGTGAGGTAGTCGTAGCGGACGCCGAGGTTGACGGTCAGATCGGGGTTGAGCTTGAGGTCATCCTGCGCGAAGACGCTGCTGCGCCAGCCGTGCGGATCGATGCGGGTGTTGCCGAAGGTAGTGCTGGCGGAGCCCGATGGACCGAGCTGATTCAAAAGGAAGTTGCCAAGGGCACTGACGCCCGAGCCTCCCTTATTGAAGGTGAGCGTACCTTTGGCGGGGATCGAGACCAAGTCCTTCTCGATGGTGCGGCCGACGTCGAAGCCGACGCGCAGGGTCTGGCGACCGCGCGTGATGGAGACGGTGTCCTGGACCTGGTAGAGATCCTCGCTGCGGCCTTGGGGGAAGTTCTGGTTCGGGCCGAGAGAGGAGGCTCCGCCGCTATCCACCGCGATGTCAGCGATGTTCAGGGTCGAGAGTGCATAGAGCGGATTTGCAAGGCTTTGGGCGGTCGGCCCGAACGCGAAGCTGATGCGAGTTTCCGAGGCGCGCAGCTCGTTGACGATGCTTGGGCCGAAGACGTGAGTCCAGGTGCCGGCGCCAAGCTCGGAGGGTCCGCCCACTTGAGTGTCAAAGCCAGGAAGTGCGCTGCCGTTGTTGCCGAAGTCGGGGGTTAGATTGTTGCGGTCGTGCAGGTAGCGGACGGTGAAGCTGTCCTGAGTGCGTGGGGTGAAATCGATGCGGTACATCCACTGGGTTTCCGGGTTGTTCTGAGCGGCTGTCGGCCGTTGGAAGTAGCCGGTCGTAACGATGTTTCCGTTGCCAACGTTGATTTTGGTAACCACTCCGTTTCCCGGGAAGGAGACAAAATCCTTCAGGTACGAGCCGTTGCTCAGATATTGCGCAAGGAGGGCGGCTTGCGGACCACCGATGGTTTTGGTAATTGTGTTATAGCCTGCCTGATCGGGGAGCTCGAGGCGGTTCGGGGTTGCCTTGCCATAATAGCGCGAGATGAAGAGACCACCGAAGCCGAAGAGCTTGTCCTTGAGGATGGGGCCGCCAAGGGTGAAGCCGTACTGGTGCTGGTCGTAGCGGGCTTTGTTGAATCCTGGGGATTGACGGCTGACGCCATCGATGGCATTGAGACCGGAGCCGGTGTAGCGCTCGTAGACCTGACCATGGATGGTATTGGTGCCGGCCCTGGTGACGAGATTGACGACGGCGCCACCGGCGCGACCGTACTCCGCGGAGGCATTGTTCGTGATGACAGTTTCACTTTGAAAGATGTCTGGGATCTGGGGGACAAAAGCCTGGCCGCCGATGCCGACGTCGTTAATTTCCTGGCCATCGAGGAGGAAGTTGTTTGCGCGAGAGCGCGCACCATTCACTTCTATATTGAAGCCGTTCGAGAAGTCAGAGCTCTGGCTGACTGGCTGGACGCCCGGAACGGTGAGGGCGAGCTCGATGGGATTGAGTGTGAAGTTTGGAAGATCCTGGAGCTGCCGGGTGGCCACGACTCCGGCGAGCTGGCCGTTTTCGGTATTGATGCCAGAGTTTTCCGCTTCAACAGAGACGGTTTCCGTGGTTCCACCGGCGGTGAAGTTGACATCGTAACTAGTGACAACGGAAGGGTTGACGACCAGGTTGTCGACCTGCGATGTTTTGAAGCCGGACTGCGTGGCGGAGACACTGTATCTCCCTGGAGCCAGGGCGTCGAGGCGGTATGCACCGTCGCCTTGCGTCGTCGTCGACCGAGTTTCTTGCGTGCCCATGTTGACGGCGGTGACGGTTGCTCCGGCGACCACGGCGCCTGTGGCGTCATGCGCGACGCCGGCGAGGACGCCTTTGCTGGTCTGAGCAAGCGCGGGTGTTAGAGAACCGAAGCAAAAGAAGACTGCGATGAGGACAGCGAGGAGCTTGCTGAAGCGCATGTACGATGTTTCTCCCGGGGTAACCATTTGGTGTCCAGAATCAGGCGAACTCTGGAACTGTATCGATCCGAATGTGGATGGTAGACGCAATTTTGGTGCCAAACATATTCGCCCTATCTATTCGGTAAATCGCGCGTTTGGAGATGGCATATCCACAAAACAGTATTTCTCCTGGGGAGATTCTATTTTGTGAAGAGCGGCAGCTTTAGAGCTGGGGGCCCGCGATAAGCTGACATGGTGTCGATGGAGTGTTCACTGGTATTGCTGTGAAAGGAAGCAGGCCGTGAGGTATTGGGTGTGAGGGTTTGGCCGGCGCGGATCACGATCTTTGTGGGGGCTTTGCTTCTGTTTGCGGTGGAGCCGATGGCGGGGAAGCGGCTTTTGCCGGGGATGGGTGGGAGTTCGTCGGTTTGGCTGGCTTGTTTGTTGTTCTTTCAGGTGGCGCTTCTGCTGGGGTATGGGTATGCGGACGGGATGGCTCGGCTACGGGAGGTGTGGGGTGGGCGCTGGGTGGGAGGGGTGCATGGTGGTCTTTTGCTGCTCGGGGTGGTGCTGCTGGTGGCGGGTGGGGGTGATGGTGGGTGGAGCGGGGGTGGAGGCGGATGGCCGGTGCTGACTGTCTTTTGGAGGCTGTGGGTGCGGATTGGGCTGCCGTTCCTGCTGTTGGCGGCGACGGGGCCTTTGCTGCAGGCGTTGCTGGCGCGGTCGGAGGGGAGGGTGCGGTATGGCCTGTTTGGGTTGGGCAATGTGGGGTCGGTGCTGGGGTTGGTGCTGTATCCGGCGGTGCTGGAGCCGAGGCTGACGCTCGGTGCGCAGGAGCGGATGTGGGCGGTGGGGTTTGCGGCGTGGGCGGGGGTGTGTGGATGGGTGGTTTGGAGGTTGGCTGGGCGGGAGAGGCAGGAGAGGCAGGAAGGACAGGAGAGACAGGAGAGGCAGGAAGGGCAGGAAGGGCAGGAGGGGCGGGATTCGGGGGCGAGCTGGGGGAGGGGGCGGGTTTGGGTCTGGTTTGGTTTGAGCGCGGTGGGGGCGGTGCAGATGTGCGCGGTGACGGAGCACTTGACGGAGAATGTGGCGGCGATGCCGTTGTTATGGGTGGGACCGCTGCTGGTGTATCTGGTGAGTTTCGCGCTGGCGTTTGACGCTCCGCGACTGTATCGGCGAGAGGTTGTGATGCGGCTTCTGGTGGTGATGCTGGCGAGCCTGGGGTACCTGCTTTCGAAGACGGATGTGACGCTGCCGATTGCGCTTGGCGTGGGATTTTTTCTCGTGGAGATGTTTGTTGCGTGCTGGTTCTGTCATGCGGAGCTTTACCGGTTGCGACCGGAGGTAGGGTCGGGGACGCCGACGGGGTTTTACCTGGCGGTGGCTGGGGGAGGCGCGGCGGGGACGTTTTTTGTGAGTGTGCTGTGTCCGGTTTTGTTTCGGGCGAACTATGACGTGGCGATTGCGTTTGCGATGACGGCGATGGCGGCGCTCGCGGTGACGTGGCGGGGCGGATGGGGGCTGCGGATGTTGTGGGGGACGAGCAGTGGGTTGGGGTTGCTGCTGGTGGGGCTGTTGTGGAACGGATATCGGGCGAACTCGATGGTGGAGCTGCGGAATTTTTATGGATCGCTACGGGTGAAGCAGAGCTTTGCGCCGGTGGGACTGGCGGCGGGTAGCGCGGGTGCGGGGGAAGCGGTGATTCAGAGGGTTTTGCTGCATGGAGCGATCGAGCATGGGATGGAGTGGTTCGGCGGGGAGGCGGCGGAGCGTGTGCCGCGGACGTACTATGCGGGGGATTCGGGGGTGGGGCTGGCGATGCGGATGTGCTGTGGCGAGGCGGGGCGGCGGCGGGTGGGCGTGATCGGTCTGGGGGCGGGGACGATGGCGGCGTATGGGCGGGCGGGGGACGAGTTTGTGTTTTATGAGATCAATCCGCTGGTGGAGCGGTTGGCGCGGGAGTTGTTTACGTATTTGCGGGATTCTCCGGCGCGGGTGGAGGTGGTGGAGGGGGACGCGCGGGTGTCGATGGGGCGCGAGGCGCCGATGGGCTTCGATGTGCTGGTGGTGGATGCGTTTTCGGGGGATGCGATTCCGGTGCATTTGCTGACGGCGGAGGCGATGCGGGTATATCGGCGGCATCTGCGGCCGGGCGGTGTGTTGGCGGTTCACATTTCGAATCAGTATCTGGATCTTGCGCCGGTGGTGGGTGCTCTGGCGCGGGAGGCGGGGATGGAGGCTCGGCTGGTGGTGACGGGCGGGATGGCGAACCGGGGAGAGTATACGGCGCGATGGGTGTTGCTGACGGACCGGCCTGGGTGGTTTGAGGCTCCGGAGTTTGCCGGGGTGGCGGACCGGGTGCCGGTGGGAGAGAGGGTCTGGACGGATGACTATTCGAGCCTGTTGCCGGTGGTGCGATGGAGTGGACGGTAGTAGCTAGAGCAAATTATCTGTACCTGTGGAGCGGGAATGTTCGTGCAGAGCCGTTTTCCTCCGGAGAAAACGGCGTCGATACCTGTGGCCTCGCTATACACCTACAGGTAATTTGCGCTACTGAGTGACGGTGAGGGTGATGGGGGTGACGTGGGTGATGCCGGAGGTGCGACCTGTGGCGATGACCAGGAAGGTATAGGTGCCGGGGGCGGTGTGGCCAGGATATTTGCCGCTGCAGCCGGTGAGGTTGAGGGCGGCGAGGGTGGTGAGGGCGAGGAGGGTGAATTTCAGGAGGCGAAGGGGCTTACGGCGACGGGCGAAGAGGAGGCCGAGGGGAAGCGCGGCTGCGAGTTTGAGGCCGGTTTGGGCTGGATCGGGCCGGATTTGCGGGCGTTGTGGGGGATGGAGGCGGGCGTAGTCGAAGACGGCGTCGGTATCGAGGTGGACGCTGACGGAGAGTTTGGCGTCGGGGGTGAGGGAAACCGGGCCGTTGACGACACAGCTGGCATAGAGGGGAAGGGTGCCGCAGGCGAGGTCGATCTGGTCGGCGAAGGCGCCGACGGAGGTGAGGTGGAGGGTGAGTTGGGTGTGGTGCTCGGTGCGGATGGAGATGGCGGGTTCGGCTGAGAGGGTGAAGTCCTGCGGAAGGACGGTGACGGAGAGGGTTGCCGAAGCGGGGAGGAAGTTCGGGGTTGCGGGATACGTGGCGGTGATGAGGTGGGTGCCGGGGGAGAGGGCGGAGGTGGAGAAGGACGCGGCCTGGGCGCGGCCGATGGTGGCGATGGGGACGAGGGCGAGCGGGGTGTTGCCGTCCTGGAAGGCGATCTGTCCGGTGGGCGCGGTGGAGTTGCCGGGGGCGGTGAGGGCGGCGGCGATGGTGAGCCGTTGGAACTGAATGGCGGGGTTAGGCGCGGCGGAGAGATGGATCGCGGTTGGAGCGGGGGTGACGGTGAGGATGGCGGAGGCAGTGCTGGGGAGGAGATTGGCGCTTTGGGCCAGGGAGGCGGTAATGGTGTAGGCGCCCGCGGGAAAGAGCGTGGAGATGAGGGTGGCGGAGCCGGTCGGGTCTGTGGCTGAGGTGCCGAGGAGGGAGCCGTTTGCGCTGAAGAGGATCTGGCAGGAGGGACGGCAGGCCTGGGCGATGGTCGCGCCGGCGGCGGTGAGGGTGGCGGTGATGGGAACGGTGCTGAAGGCGGTGACCGGAGTTGGGGGGAGGTGGAGGCTGAGCGCGGTGGGGAGGGGCTGGATGGTTTCGGGGAGCGTGCCGGAGGTGCTGGGGCCGTGGACGGAGTCGCCGGAGTAGGTTGCCTGCAGCGTATGTTGGCCGACGGTGAGGCTGGAGGTGGTGTAGGTGGCTGTGCCGGACGAGCTGACGGGCGCTGTGGCGAGTACGTTGGCGCCGTCGAGAAAGGTGATGGCGCCGGAGAGTGGCGTGTTCGGGATCGCCGTGGCGGTGAGGGTCGCTGTGAGGGTGACGGGGGAGGTCGCGAGCGCGGGGTTGGGGTTGCCGGCGAGGGCGAGGATGGTCGGTGTGGCGGTGATGGTTTCGGTGAGGTGGGCGGAGCTGGGGAGGAAGGGACCGATGGGGGTGTAGGCGGCGGTGATGAGGTGCGAGCCGACCGCGAGGCTGAAGGGTGCGGCCTGATAGACGGCGGTGCCGGAGGAGTCGACGCGCACGATGGCGAGGAGTTCGGAGCCGTCGGTGAAGGAAACGGTGCCGATGAGGTTGCCTGAGGCTGTGGTGATGTGGGCGGTGAAGGTGACGGCGGTGTCGAGAGCGACGGGGTTCCCGGATGCGGTAAGCAGGGTGGTGGTTGGCGGGAGAGGTGTGATGGTTTCGGAGGTAGTGGCAGAGCTTGGGGCGAAGTTGCCTACGGGAGTGTAGCTGGCGGCGAGGGTGTGGGAGCCGACGGCGAGGGTGGAGGTGGCGTAGCGGGCGATTCCGTTGACGAGAGGTTGGGTGGAGAGGGGGGTGGCGCCGTCGAGGAAGGTGACGCTTCCGGTGGGCGTGCCGGTGATGTTGGTGACGGTGGCGGTGAGAGAGACGGTCTGGCCGAAGGGGGTGGACTGCGGGGAGGCGGTGAGCGCCGTCGCGGTAGGTTCGCCGACGATTTGCTGGGTGATGCTGCCGAAGCTGCGGCTGAAGGAGTTGGTCGGGACGAAGGCGGCTTTGATGTTGTGGCTGCCGATGGCGAGGCTGCCGGTGGTGTACGTGGCCGAGGCGCCGATGAGCGGAGCGGTCCTAAGGACGACGGAGTTTTCGGAGAAGACGACGGAGCCGGCCGGGGTTCCGGGGGCGGAAGGGGTTTGGGAGAGGACCGTGGCGGTGAAGGTGACGGGCTGGCCGGCGAGGGCGGGGTTGACGGAAGAGGTGACCGTCGTCGCGGTAGTGTTCCGGTTGGCTACGGTCGCAGAGACGGAGGCGTCGGCGGGGCCGCGGGTGGTATCGCCGGGATAGTTGGCGAGGATCGTGACGGCGCCGGAGGTGGTGTAGGTCTGGGTGAAGGTGGCGGTGCCGGTGCTGTCCGGGGTGAGCGTGTCGAGGCTGGTGCCGTCGGTCTCGGTGAGCTGAATGTAGGGCGGAATGGTGTTGTCGGCTGAGTGGATGGTGAAGGTAAAGGTGACTGGCTGGTTGAGGATGGCGGGGTTGGGGCTGCTGGTGCCGGAGAGGGTAACGGGATAGCGGCCGACGAGAAGAAAGATGGGAACAGAGACGGCGGGGCTGAATGGGGACTGGCCGGGGTAGGTCGCGGAGAAGGCGTGCAGGCCGGGGGTGAGTGCGGCGGTGGTGATGGTGGCGATGCCGGTGGGGTTGAGGGTGGCGGTGCCGAGGGCGGTGTTGTCTTCCGAGAACGAGACTGGGCCGGTGGGGATGCCGGCGGCGGAGAGGAGGGTCGCGGTGAGCGTCCCGGAGGCGCCGCCGACGGGGGAGAAGCTGTTGGGGGAGAGGGTGATGGTGGTGGAACTGGAGGTTTGGGCGCCGGGGGCTTCGTAGGCGCCCATGTCGACGACCGGATAGCCGAGAGCGGTGGCGTCCTGGACGCGGGGCTGGATGGTGCTGAAGTCGGTGGCGAGAGGGAAGGCGGGGGGGAGGAGGGCGAGGGCGCTGTTGTTGCCGGAGTCGATGGCGGGCGAGCCCTGGAGCAGGTGGAAGTCGCCGGTTTGGGCGTTGGTGAAGCGGGGGTTGGCGGAGATGTTGCCGGAGGTGTTGGTGGGGTCGGTGCAGGCTCCGGCTATGCGGGGACCGAGGGTGTTCAGGAGGTCGTTGTGATCGGCGACGATGGGCGCCTGGCCGGAGAAGGCGAAGGCGGGGTCGCAGAACCAGGCGGCTTTGGTGGAGGCGGCGGCGACGATGTTGTCGGCGAAGAGAGTTTCCGAGCCGGCACCGTAGGTGACGATTTCAGCGATGGGAGAGGCGGGGTCGAGCGGGAGATTGCCGGTGATGGTGTTGTTGAGGATAAAGGTGGCGGGAGGACCGTTGCGACCGGAGAGCTGGATCGTGAGCGCGCCCTGGCTGACGGTGTTTCCGGTGATGATGTTTTGGAGGAGGAAGAGGTTGGGGCTGCCGGTGGCGCTGAGCGCGCCGGTGGCGTTGCTGCCGGAGTTGCCGCGGATGAGGTTGTTCTGGATGAGGGTGCCGGGGGCGGAGGTGAGGGTGATGCCGCCTCCGGTAGCGACGGCTGCGAGGTCGTTGTTATCGACGGTGTTTCCGAGGATGGAGGGTGTAAGGGTGGGGCCGGAAGCTGCGGTGTAGGTGCCGGTGAGGGAGATGCCGGTGCCCTGGTCGGGGCCGCACTGGGGGGTGAGGCCGTTGACGGCGGTTGCCCAGGTGGTGAGGGTGACGTGGTTGCTCTGGAGGAGCGGGCTGCTTTGGACGGAGTAGACGCCGTTGCAGCGGTTGGCGGTGATGGTGTTGTTGAGGATGGTGGGGGCGGAGTTGAAGACGAAGACGCCGCCGGCGGGGGTCGGACCTCCGGTGAGGCCTCTTGACGTGGCCTGGGAGCGGTTGTGGCCGAGGGCCTGGGGAGGGCCGCTTCCGTTCTGGACCGTAAAGCCGCTGAGGGTGCTCGCGCGGGTTTCGCCCGAGGTGAAGGAGACAACCGGGCCGCGGGCACCGCCGTCGAGGATGGTGGTGGAGGGTCCGGCGGAGCTGGTGACGGTGATGGCTTTGCCGTGGAAGTCGATGTTTTCGACGTAGGTATTGGGGCTGACGAGGACGGTGTCGCCGGGGGATGCGGCGTCGATGCCGAGCTGGATGGTGGGGGCATCGGCGGGCACGTGGATGGTGCGCTGGGCGTGAGCCGCCGGTGCGAGGGCGAGGAGAAGGAAGGCCCATAGGAGGGCCGGTTTCCGAGCGGATGCGGTGATTGGAGTCCGGTTTTTCAAGGCGCGATGAGAACCGGATTTACGGTATCTCTGCGCAGTGGATCGGAGAATGGCACGGATGGGGGACGCGGGGTGGCCCCGTGCGTGCAGGACCTCAGACTTGCAAGTTGGACCTGCATCTTAAAGAGTGGTAAGTGGAACGCATATTCAGTTTCAGGAGCAGGTCTGAGATGGCGAATCAACTGGCTGTGGTGACGGGAGCTTCGAGCGGGATTGGGTACAACCTGGCGAAGGTGTTTGCGGAGAACGGGTTTGATCTGGTGATTGCGTCGCATGGCGACAGGTTGCGCAAGGCGGAGGCGGACTTCAAAGCGATGGGCGTCGAGGTGACGGCGGTCGATGCCGATCTGGCGACGTACGACGGTGTGGAGCAGCTTTGGAAGCAGGTGGAGGCGGTGGGACGACCGGTGGATGCGATTGCGCTGAACGCGGGCGTGGGCGTGGGCGGGTTGTTTGCGGAGACGGATCTGGAGAAGGAGATCAACCTTGTGCGGACGAACGTCGAAGGGACGGTGCATCTGGCGAAGCGGGCGGTGCAGCATATGGTGCCGCGCGGGAGTGGGCGGATCTTGATTGTGGCGTCGATTGCGAGCGAGATGGTGGCTCCGCGGGAGGCGGTGTATGCGGCTTCGAAGGCGTTCGACCTGTCGTTTGCGAAGAGTCTGCGAGCGGAGCTCGAGGACACGGGCGTTTCGGTGACGGCGCTGCAGCCTGGGCCGACGGATACGGATTTCTTTCATCGTGCGGGGATGGATAACACCAAGACGGGGCAGGAGGGAAAGAAGGATTCCGAGCCGTATGAGGTGGCGAAGCAGGGATTTGAGGCCTTGATGAAGGGCGAGAAGCACGTGTATGCGGCGAGCCTGGGCGTGAAGTTTCAGGGTGCCGTGGCGAACCTGGTTCCGGATGCGGTGAAGGCGGCGATGCATGAGCGGCAGGCCAAGCCGGTGGAGGAGTAGGTTTGGTTGGAGCGGATCTGCGGATGGTGTAGGGAACGGACAAGGGCAAGAACTACCGCAGATTTCCCTTCGGGAATGACACCAAACAAAGGCCCTCTACAGCGATTGCTACGTTGCGCCAGGTGTGAGATTTAGCGGGGGTGCCAGTGCCGGTCTGGATGATCTTTGTCCTGGAGCATGGCGGCGAGCGGATTCTTCTCGGGGAGGAGGGCTGGGACGAGGCGGCGGAGCAGGTGGGTGGGGCGGCTTTGGCGGGCGACGACGAGGTCGGTGACGCGGCTCGGGTGGAAGGAGTGGCGCATGGAGTGCGGCGTTCCGCCTTCAAAGACGAGGTTGCGGGTGCCCTGGGCGATCTCGTGCTCGATGAGGTAGGAGCGCATGACGGTGGAGAGGGAGAAGGGCTCCAGGCCCTTCTGATTGATCTGCCAGTCGATGGCGGTGGTGTGGGCGTAGCGGCGGCCGCCGATGAGGCTGAGCCAGCGACCGTCGGCGGCCTGGACACCGGCGAAGAGGGCTCCGGGGGTTTCGTGGACGGAGCGGAAGCGCCAATGGACGACGTGTTCCGGCACGGGGTAGGCGGATTTGGGGTTGAGTGCGTGGAAGTCGGGTTCGCTGATCTGGACGATGGGGACGAAGACGGAGCCGAGTTCGGATGTGGCGCGCCGGCGGTAGTAGCGGAGGTTGCGGCGGGTGTGTGCTCCGAACTGGCTGAGGGTGGCTTCAAAGGTGGGCTGGAGGGGGAGGGAGCGGGTGAGGACTCGCTCGTCCGTGGTCCAGAGGGAGGTGGGAGTGCGGGCCGGAGAGCCGGTGCGGGGGGCGTGGAAGGCGAGGTCGGCTGAGCGGCCGAGGTCGGCGAGGGAGAGGAAGACGAGAGAGGCTCCGCGACGGATGAGGAGATCGCAGGCCTGAATGGCGAACGCGGGGCGGAGATCTGTAGGAGCGATGACGGAACGTTCGCCCGTGGGGTCATCGCTGACGAAGACGCGGGTAGGGAGACCGAGGCAGCGGTACTCGAAGAGGAGAACGGCGGCCTGGATGTTGGCGGGGCGGAGGGTGTCGTCGGAGGAGAAGAGCAGGAGGGTGGGGATTTTGCTGCCGAAGTAGGGGACGGTCAGGAAGTATGGGAGGAACTCCATGGTGCCGGGTTGCGCGCAGCGGTGGCTGAGATCGACGAGCAGCGGAAGGAGTTCGAGAACGGCGGTGTGACCGCGGACGACGCGGATGCGCGGGGAGGGGGAGGTGTCGGAGGGAGAGGCGGATGAGCGGGCGGATGTCTGAGCGGTTAGGGTGGTCAAGGTGGGTTTGGCGAGATGCTTGCAGGGCGTTGTGGATTTGCCTGCGCTTCCGGGATGCGGTGTGGACGGGCACGGATGCAGGCTGGTCGATGGTATACACCGTCTCAGCGATTTTATGTAAAGAAAGTTTTGGCGAGAGATTTCTAAAGGGAGGGGTGGGTACTGAAGTTACTGGGTGACGCTTGTCTCCGCGCGGAGTTTGCGGCGAGCGGTTTCGAGATAGGTGTAGCGGATGCGGTGGACGACGGTGAGGGTGGAGAAGAGGGCGAGGACCCAGAGGGCGGGGGCCATGACTCCCCAGCGATTGAAGAGGGCTCCGAGGATGATGAGGACGACGCGCTCGGGGCGCTCCATGAAGCCGACCTTGCAGGAGCCGATGAGGGCTTCGGCGCGGGCGCGGGTGTAGGAGACCATGAGGGAGGCGGTCATGACGAAGGCGACGAGGACGACGTAGAAGAAGCGGTTGCCGCGGGCGTAGAAGACGAGCAGGCCGAAGAAGAGGGCGACGTCGGAGTAGCGGTCGATGACGGAGTCGAAGAAGGCGCCGAAGACGGAGACCTGGTTGGTCTGGCGGGCGACGCGGCCGTCGACCATGTCGAAGATGCCGGCGCCGATGATGACGAGGCCGGCGTAGAAGAAGTAGCGGACGGCGTGATCGCCGCGAGCGTAGCCGAAGAAGATGGCGGCGACGATGTTGATGAGCAGGCCGATAAAGGTGAGGGTGTTGGGGGAGATGCGCGAGAGGGCGAGACCGTTGACGATCTTTTGCAGGAGGTAACCACTGCCTTTGCCGAATGCGCTTGTCCAGGTCATGAGGTTGGGAGAAGGGGGTTCAGGGGACGGGAACGAGTCTGGTCTGGTCTGGTCTGGCTGGTTAGATTGCCGGAGCTTCGTCGTGGATGGTGGTGAGTTTGAGGATTTCGAGTTCGCGTTTGCCGTTGGGGGTGACTACGGTGGCGACGTCGCCGAGTTCCTTGCCGACGAGCGAGCGGCCGATGGGCGAGGTGGTGGAGATGAGGCCTTTGCTGACGTCGGACTCTTCGCTGGTGACGAGTTTGTAGGTGAGTTCCTCGTTTTTGGTTCCGTCGAAGACGACGATGGTGGAGCCGAAGCCGACTTTGTCGTGGGGGATGTTGCTGAGGTTGACCATGCTGAGCTCGCCCATGCGTTTTTTGAGTTGTCCGAGGCGGGCGTTGACGAACTCCTGGCGCTGTTTGGCGGAGTGGTATTCGGCGTTTTCGCTGAGGTCGCCGAGGGCTACGGCCTTTTTGATTTCTGCGGGGAGTTCGTTGGTGAGCTCGTATTCGAGCTGTTTGATCTCTTCGAGGAGTTTCTTTTTGATGTGTTCGGGCATGGGGGCTTTCTGAGGATCGATGCTGGATGGCCCTGGACTGAGACGGATTGTGGGGCTGAACCGGGATTGATCCTGAGTCGAGGGCTCTCCGGCCGTGCGTTGACGCACCGTCGGGGGAAAGAGCGATTATACGGGTTTGGGCGCAGGTTCCGAGGGGCGGGGGTTGCGGCGGAGCGAAATGGAAGGCCGATCAAGGGTCGGGCGGTGGCGGAAGGAGGCGTGGGGAGCGGAGGCTGAGCCAGGACTCGAGCAGGAGGACGGCGGCGACCTGGTCGATGATGGCGGTGCGGGCCTCGCGGTCGAGTTTGCTCTGCCGGCCGGTGAGGTTGCCGCGCCGGCGGTTGTGGTCGAGGAGAGTGTGGGCCTCGGCGGTGGTGAGGCGCTCGTCGAGGAGGTGAAAGCCGAGGTCGGGGTGTTGCTGACGGAGATGGGAGGCGAAGGCCTCGGTCTTGGCGGCTTGCGGGCTGGGATCACCGGAGAGATGGAGCGGAAGGCCGATGACGATGTCGGTGACGAGGTGTTTGCGGACGACGCGAGCGATAGACTTCAGGTCGAGGTGCAGGGTTTTGCGATGGAGGGTAAAGAGAGGTTGGGCGGTGATGCCGAGGGGGTCGGAGAGGGCGAGGCCGATGCGGCGGTCGCCGACGTCGAGGGCGAGGACGCGTTGATTTGGGGAAGTGGCGGGGTCCACAGAATGAGTGTACGGATCGAGGCTTAGGAGGGTGGGGCTGTGAAGGCGCTTTGGTTTGGAGTGGTTTTAGTGGCGGCGGTGTTGGGGTGGCTGCTGTATGCGGTTTATGTTCCGTTTGGGCCGAACGGAGAGGTGTTTGTCGATGTGCCGAGCGGGACGGCGACGAAGGGGATGGCTCGGTTGCTCCAGAGCAGGGGGGTGATCCGGAGTGCGGCGGCGTTTGAGGTGTTGCGGGCGTGGAAGGGCGGTCGGCTGAAGGCTGGGGAGTACAGGTTCGATCATCCGGCGCGAGCGACGGAGGTGTATGCGCGGATGCTGCGTGGGGATGTATTTACGCGGACGCTGGTGATTCCGGAGGGGTACAACATCTTCGATGTAGCGCGGGCGGTGGGGTTGGCGGGGCTGGGATCGGAGGCGGAGTTTCTGGCGGCGGAGAGGTCGCATGTGGAGCTGGTTCGGGCGTGGGCGCCGCCTGGGGTGCGGCCGGGCTCGGTGGACGGATTTCTGTTTCCGGACACGTACCGGTTTTCGCGGAGGTCTACGCCGGAGCAGATGCTGACCGTGATGGTTCGGCGGTTTCGGCAGGTGGCGGGGCAGATCGGTTTGCGTGAGGATGTGTGGAGGGTGGTGACGACGGCCTCGCTGGTGGAGCGCGAGGTGGGTGTGGCGGGGGAGCGGCCGATGGTGGCCGGGGTGTTTCGGAACCGGTTGAGGCGCGGGATGCCGTTGCAGACGGATCCGAGCGTGATGTATGCGGCGATGCTGGAGGGGCGGTATCGAAGGACGATTTACGCATCGGACCTTCGGTCGGAGTCTACGTATAACACGTACCGGCATGGAGGTCTGCCGCCGGGGCCGATTGCGAATCCGGGGCTGGCGAGCCTGCGTGCGGCGATGAAGCCGGCGGAGACCGATGCTCTTTATTTTGTGAGCGATGGAGCGGGGCATAGCCGGTTTTCGGCGACGCTGGCGGAGCATACGGTGCGGGTGGAAGCGTACCGCCGGGGGATGAGAGAGCGACGACCGTAAGTTGGTGTGGATGGGTTTGGCGACTGCGTGGAGGTAGGGCGGGAAGTTATACTCGGAGATTGTGCAGATGAACAAGAGACGAGCTGTGCCCGCGTTATTGCTGGCCTTGCTGCCGACGCTGACCGGCTGCCTGATCCGGACACATAGCGTGCGGAGGTCGCAGACGGCGGATGTTGTGATGAACGCGTCGCTTGGCCAGTTGCTGACGCAAGTCAACCAGCGGTTTGAGGCGATTCAGACGATCAGTGCGACGATTGAGATTGTGGCGACCATGGGTGGGGCGCACACGGGGGAAGTGAAGCAATATCCGAGTTTCAGCGGGTATTTGTTTTTGCGCAAGCCGGAGGATATGCGGGTGGTTCTGCTGTTGCCGTTTATCCGGACGCGGGCGATGGATATGGTGAGTGATGGAAAGAGCTTCAAGCTGCTGATTCCGCCGCAAAGTCGGGCGATTGTGGGGACATCGGACGTAACGGAGCCGTCGAAGAACGGGCTTGAAAATCTTCGGCCGTCGGTATTTTTCGATTCTTTGCTGGTGCGCGGACTGGAGACGAATCAGATCGTTTCGATGACGCAGGATGTTCGGCTGATTGAGCCGGAGAACAAGAAGAACGCGCTGATCGAGGAGCCGGATTACGAGTTGGCGATTTTGGGACAGCCGGAGGGTGACACGGCGAAGACGTACCGTGTGATCCACATCGGTCGAACGACTCTGGAGCCCTATCAACAGGACATCTATGACGCCACGGGACACATTGCGACGCGGGCGTTTTACAGCAACTACCAGACGTATGGCGAGATCCGGTTTCCGTCGAAGATCGTAATCGACCGACCGCGCGATCAGTACAAGCTGGCCATGACGATTACCAAGCTGACCTTCAACGAAAAGCTGGACAACGATTCGTTTGATTTGCCGATTCCGGAGAATGTCGCCGTACGTGTGGTGAAGTAGGGGCATCCTTGGTTTCCGGTCAGTTTTCAGCGGTCAGTTTTCAGTTGTGTTAGGGCTAGAGGCCGGCGCGGGTGGCGTGGTCGCGGATGGCGGCGTTGATGTCGAGGGCGAGTTTGAGGGCGGCACGGCCATCGGCGCCTGAGACGGCGGGGGTTTGGCGGGTTCGGACGGAGTTGAGGAAGGACTGGATCTCGAGGCGGAGCGGCTCGCCTGTCTCCACGGGGATCTGCTGCAGGGACAGGCCGGCGGAGGGGTGGCTTGGCGAGGTTGCAAGCGGTGGGACGTCCGGGGCATCGATGATGAGGAGATCCTGGCGGGCGAAGTCGAGCGAGAGGTACTGGCGGGGTTGAAAGAAGCGTAGCTTGCGGACCTGTTCGGTGCTGACGCGGCTGGCGGTGAAGTTGGCGATGGCGCCGTTCTGGAATTCGAGGCGAACGTTGGCGATGTCCACCTTGCCGGAGAGGACGGGGAGGCCGACGGCGCGGATTTCGCGGACGGGCGAGGAGACGTAGCTGAGGACGATGTCGAGGTCGTGGATCATGAGATCGAGGACGACGTCGATGTCGAGGGAGCGGGGGGTAAAGACGCTGAGGCGGTGGGCCTCGAAGAACATGGGGCGGGTGAGGTAGGGACGAGCGGCGGCGACGGCGGGATTGAAGCGTTCGAGGTGGCCAGGCTGGACGAGGGCGCCGCTCCAGCGGCTGAGATTGAGGATGTGATCGGCGTCCGAGAGGCTGGCGGCGAGGGGTTTTTCGATGAGGACGTCGACGCCGGCGCGGAGGAGCGGGTCGCTGGCGGTGCTGTGATGGAGGGTGGGGACGCAGACGGATGCCGCGTCGGGGACGCCGACGGTGAGCAGGCATTGCTCGACGGTGGTGAAGGCGGGGACGCCGGCTTCGGCCGCGGCAGCGTCGGCTGCGGCGGGATCGGTGTCGACGACGGCCGTGAGGAGAACGGGGTTGCCGGCCTGTTCGAGTTCGCGGTAGATGCGAAGGTGGTTGCGGCCGAAGACTCCGGCACCGACGACGATTACGTTGAGGTGGCTTTTGGGAGCGCGAGCGGTGGTGGCCACTACTTCGTGGAGGACGGGGTTTCGACCGCTGCGCGGCAGCGTGTGTAGAGGTCGAGGAGCTGGGTGATCTGATCTTCGGGCTTGGCGCCGGAGGAAGCGACGAAGCCGGTCGCGCCGGCGCTTTTGCTGGCGATGTTGGCGTGCGCGGCGACGAACTTGAGGAGGTCGAGCGCGATGTCTTCGGAGCGGCGCGCTGTGGGGAACGAATCCATGTTGGGGCCTTCTTTCTGCTCTATCGATGTTAGATGGAGGATTTGGCGGGCGCAACTGAGGGGACGACTTCGGGGCCGGTGCCGATGATGGTGGTTTCGGCGCGGAGGCCGCAGAGGATCTCGTAGGGGATGGTGTTTGCCAGACGGGCGTGGACGTCGGCGTTGATGCCGGGGCCGAGGAGGATGGCTTCGTCGTCTGGGACGGCGGAGGGAATGGATGTGACGTCGACGACGGTGAGGTTCATGGAGATGCGGCCGACGATCGGGGCTGGCTGGCCGTGGACGATGACCCAGCCGCCGGGGCGAGTGGAGGTGCTGGAGAGCTCGCGGCGGAGGCCGTCCGCATAGCCGACGGGAAGGAGAGCGAGGCGCATGGGGTGCGGCGCGATAAAGGTGGCGCCGTAGCCCACGGTGGCGCCGGCGGGGATCTCGCGCAGGGAGAGGATGCGGGTCTTCCAGGTGAGGACTGGACCGAGTTGGTGTGTGAGGGTGGGCCGGGAAGGTGCGATGGGTTGGTCGAGTTGGTCGAAGGATTCGGTGACAGGCAGGCAGTAGCCATAGAGGGCGAGGCCGGAGCGGACCATGGCGTGGGCACCGGAGCGGGCGGCGAGGTTGCGGAGCCAGGGGAGTGGGCTATCTATCGGGAGGTTTGGCGAGTTGAGGGTGGAGGAGCTGCCGGCGTGGATCCATGTGGGGCGATGGCTGGCGGCGAGAATGGTGTCGAGGGCGATTTCAAAGCGGCGCATCTGGTCGGCGGTTTGATGTGCGCCGCGGACTTCGGCGGATGCGAAGTGGGTGAGGACGCCTTCGAGGTGGAGGCTTGGAGATTGGGCGAGTTGGGTGAGGATGCGGTCGAGGTTGGGTCCGGGGCTGACGCCCTGGCGCGCCATGCCGGTGTCGATTTCGAGGTGGACGGGGAGGGGGCTGGTGGAGGCGTGGGCGAGCTGGTGGAGGGACTGGATCTGGTCGGTGGTCCAGACGACGGGTGTGAGATGCGCATCGAGGATGCTGGCGAGGTTGTCGGATGGGGTTCCGCACATGACCGTTCCGCACATAATCAGGATGCGGGGCTGGTGTTGGTGGTCGAGCCTGGCGGCGGTGAGGGCGGAGCGGACGGCGAGACCTTCGGCGGGGTCGGTGACGCCGATCCAGCGAGCGCCGGCGCGGGCGAGGATGGGGGCCGAGAGGATGGCGCTGTGGCCGTAGGCGTTGGCCTTGATGACGGCCAGGACGGTGATTTCGGGACCGGCGGCGGCCTGGAGGGCGGCGAAGTTTTGTTGGAGATTGAGTTCGGAGATTTCGATCCAGAGCTTCACTCCCTTATGGTATCGGCCCGGGGGTGCGGGGCTGGAGAGGAGCGAAAGAGTGCAGGACGACATGGGAGTGTGATACAAGGGGCGGACTGGAAGCACTACTTTGGTGACGACGGTGTTTGGACCGGGCCTCTGCAATCTGGGATCGGGAGAGTTTGGGATGGTGACAATGGATCGCGAGAAGGTTTGTTCTGCTGCCGCTGTGTTCGCCGCGGCGCTGCTGGTGGGGATGGGCGGATGCTCGGACTCGAATTCCGGCGGAACGACGACGGGGTCGAAGAATGCCGGGAACTTTACGACGACGGTATTTCTGGGCGACTCGCTGACGGCTGGATTTCAGAGCGGGTCGCTCTTGGATACGGCGCAGGTGCATGGTTGGGCGCCGCTGGTGGCGACGCAGGCGGGGTTTGCGATTTCGCAGCCGTTGATTGCGCCACCGGGTGCGCCGGCGGTGCTGCAGCTGGTGAGCGTGGGGCCGCCTCCGGTGATTACGACGGCGAGCGGGATTACGACGGGGCGAGACAATCCTACGGTGCAGGCGACGGATCTGGCTGTACCCGGGGCGCAGTTGAACGATATTGCGAACACGAAGCCTACGTTGATTCCGACATCCGGTCAGGAGCTGATTACGGAGTTGGTGCTTGGGTTTCCCGGGTTTGGTTTGGGGCAGGATCTGAGTCAGACGGGGTTTGCGCTGAAGGTTCAGCCGACGACGATTTTTTTGTGGGCGGGGAACAATGACGCGCTAGCGGCGGACTTGAGCGGGATGCCGAGCAGCATGACGTCGGTGGCGGATTTTACGGCGCAGTATGCGGCTTTGATCAAGACCTTGACGACGGGGACGAGCGCGCACCTGGTGATTGCGAATATTCCGGATGTGACGGCTGTGCCGTACTTGCAGCCGGCGGCGGTGGTGCTGGCGCAGTACTCGGCTGCAACGGGGATTCCGGCGGCGCAGTTGAGCGTGGCGCTGGGGATCTCGGCGGGGGACTTTGTGAATCCGACGGGACTGGGGCAGATCCCGGGGATTTTGCATGGGACGCAGAGGGGGGCGATCTCGGATGCGGGCGTGCTTTCGGCGGCGGAGGCGGTGACGGTGAAGGCGCGGGTGGTGGCGTACAACCAGGTGATTGCGCAGCAGGCGCAGGCGGCTGGGGCGACGCTGGTGGACATCAATGCGCTGTTTGCGAGGGTGACGAGCTCCGGTGTGACGATCAATGGGTTCACGGGGACCGGGAGCTTCCTGGGCGGGGTCTTTTCGCTCGACGGAATTCATCCGACGAACACGGGGTATGCGGTGGTGGCGAATGCGTTTATCGACGCGATGAATGCGGGGATCGGGACGAAGATCGCGGATGTGAATCTGGCGACGGTGGCGGCGGCGGACCCGCTTTGGCCGCCGAATCTGCCGGCGCATGCGGTGAGTGGGACGGGGATGATGATGCCGGCGGCGGCGGGGCGGAGTCTGGATGTGATTTTGAAGCCGAGACGGTGAGGGCGGGCTGATTTCAGGCGCGGGCTTAGGGATTGTCTGAAGAAGTGGATTGCGACCTAGCCAAGCGTACCTCAGCGGCTAAAGCCGCCCTCGATTCGAGGCACTTACGGCACGGCTAAAGCCGTGCCCTTAACAGAGCGGGGCTCAATCAGAGGGAACAGAGCAGGGCTCCATCCAGAGGGTCGCTAGGTGTTCAGTCCCGGCATTGGATGGATTGGGTTGAGAGTAAATCTGTCTGGGGTTTGCGTCCAGAGTTTGCAGAGGTATTCGTAGGGCGTAAGGCCTTTGAGGGTCTTGAGTCTTCGGGCGAAGTTGTAGGCCATGAGGAAGTCGGTCAAGTGGGCTTGGAGTTGGTTGTGGGTGTCGTAGAAGTATCGCTTCACCGTAGCGTCCTTGATGGTCCGATTCATGC